>CASDPB010000118.1 GCA_949282305.1 uncultured Lentisphaeria bacterium
CCAGCTCCAGCGATTCAGGGTCGCTCGCATCATCCTGGCGTGCCTTTTGCAACACTCGGATCCAGCGGCGTGTACTTTCGTAAGGAAGTTCCTTCAGTTCGCTGTATTCTTGAATCGTCAAGCCGCTGTCCCAATATTCTGACAGTTGCGCCTCCCAATAATCTCGTCCTTCCCGTCCCATGCCGTCCTCCCATTATTCCGGTTTGTGGCAGAACATACCACGCTGTCTGCCTCAAATCCAGATGGGGCTGGCTGGGCACTTACGGACAATTAAAACAACCCCGAGGATATTTACCTTTCGCACACCTGCGCGGAAGTCTTCGACCCGCAGCTGAAGATCGAATGTCCCGGCGGGACTATCACCTGGCAGCAAAACCATCCATGGCAGATCGCTTCGCCATCGGGAGAGATTATGGAGTCGGGAGACTTCGGCAACCCGATCGCGCAGATGTTCAACGACATTGCGGACAAGCTGAACGATCCGTCGAAGTTCTGCTGTTCGCTGGAGATCGCAAAGGAACATACGAAGATCATCGAAAAACTGCATCGGGATTTCAGCATTATTCCTGTCCCACCCGAACAGGTGAAACGCAATCCGGAAAACGGTCAGCTGATATTTCCGGCATAACGGCAAATGCAACCCAAAACTGCACGAAAAGGAGAATCCTGCAAAATGCTCAATCTGATCCCCATGCCGAAAAAAATCAAAATCGGTTCCGGCAAAGTTTCACTTTCAGAATTCGACAATCTGAATCTGCCATCCGGCTGCTCCCATTCCCTGCTGGAACTGGCTGTCAAGCTGGCAAATGAACTCGAATCGACGGTCGGGAACCGTATCCGCTTTGTCCGTTCGGAAGTCGCAGGAGCTTCCATCCGACTGCTTTTGAACGGAAGCGAAGATGCCTCCGAAAATTATCAGATGACTATCGCCCCGTCGGAGATCAAGATCGCGGCGAAGTCCGAGACCGGGCTTTTCTACGGGATACAGACTCTGCGGCAGCTGATCCGGACCGAAGGACCGGCGCTCCCATTGCTTGAGATCAGCGATGCTCCAGATTATCCGGTCCGGGGTTTTTATCACGACTGCACCCGAGGCAAGGTCCCGACGCTGGAAACACTGTTCAAGCTGGCCGACAAACTCGCGTATTACAAAATAAACCAGCTTCAGCTCTATATCGAACACACCTTTGCGTTCGCCCGCCACTCGGACATGTGGAACGGTGCTGATCCGCTGACTGCCGAGGAGATCATCCGGCTCGATCACTACTGCCGTGAACGCCATATCGATCTGGTTCCGTCCCTCAGCACTTTCGGTCATTTTTATATGGGATTGCGCAGTCAGCGGAAAAAACATCTGAACGAACTGGATGTGGATGCACCGGCACTGCCGTTTTCCTTCCACGACAGGCAGATGCATTACACCTTGAACGCTTCCGATCCTGAGTCGATCCGTCTGGTGGAAGACATGCTGGCGGAATTTCTGCCGCTGTTCAGCAGTTCATATTTCAATATCTGCTGTGATGAAACTTTCGATCTGGGCAGAGGGAAAAACGCCGCGAAAGCAGCCAGAGCGGGCTCGACAGAAAAACTCTATGTTGATTTTCTGCTGAAGATCATTGCTGCCGTCAGAAAATACGGCAAGACCGCCATGTTCTGGGGCGACATCATCGCCAAAGCGCCGGAACTCATTAAAAAGCTGCCGTCCGACACCATCCCGCTGGAATGGGATTATTCGGCAGCCGCAACGAACCGGGAAACGAAAATCATGCAGAGTAGCGGACTGAATTTTTATGTCTGCCCCGGCGTCTCCGGCTGGAATACGTTTCTGAACCGGATCAATCAAGCCTCGCAAAATATCGTCAATTATGCCGTACGCGGTTTGAAATTCGGAGCCGTCGGACTGCTGAATACCGACTGGGGGGATTACGGGCATGTCAATCTGCTGGGCTGTTCGTATCATGGCCTGGCACTGGGGGCAGCCGCCGCCTGGAACTGCAAAGCGGCTTTGGATACAGATTCGTTCGACCGCGCTTTTTCATCCATCGAATTCGGCGACCGTTCTGACCGGATCGTCAAAGCTTGGCGCATGGAAAATAAAGCAGCTGTTTTTGGTTACGCTCATCTGGCAAGACTGTTCGATCCCGGCATCCCCGAAGGAGACAAAAAACAGTTTTCGCTTGATTTACGGAAGAACAAGCGGTCTGCACTGAAAAACTATCTGAAAAATGCCGGCAGGGCGGAAGAACAATTCCTTGAAACGGTCCGCCGATCCGATTTCCTCGACCCGTTGGCACAGGAGGAGCTCCTCTGCGGACTGCGGGGAAATATTCTGGTGCATGAAGTCTTGGGCACCATTCTGGAATATCCGGGATCCCAGCCGCGTGAGACTGCCGACCATCTTCGAGCGTTCGAGACCCGTTTCGCGGCGCTGTGGCATCGGCGGAACAAGCCGTCCGAATATTACCGGGTCCGGGAACTCCTGATGAGAATCGCCGATTCACTGGACGGCATGAAAATTGTCAAGCGGAAATAAACGACCGGATTGTATCACGGGGTGAATGGGATAAAGACCGTATGCTGCTGTGGACTGTCTTTGGAAATGGAATGCTGAGAAGCGGCATTTTCAATCCGTAAATGCTCACAGAGATATGGATGAAATCCATTTAGGCGCTTGCAAGTCAGGAAACAATGGTTATATTAGACGCGAACATTTTACATCGGGCATTTAACAAAAAACAGTCCTGTCCAGAGGCAAGGCTCAATGAAAAATTCACAGAATGTTGTCCGTTCGCAGGTGAACATACAGCCGGTGTTCCGTCTGGTTGACTTTTTTGAAGAAACTACCGAATACGAACGGAACTGGCAGCTGCCGTTCAATTCACTCGCTCTCTGTGTCCGGGATGATCCGGAGGATCCGTCATGGATCGAACTGCCGGAGAAAAACTGCCGCATATATTATGAGGCGAATGTGCCGTACTTCACCACCTGCGACACGCCGATGCGGATCCGTTATACGCCTGCAAACCGGCATTTCTGCATCCATTTCCGGTATGAACTTTTTCCTGGCGTCGACCTCTTTTCCGGCATCCGCGAGCGTTATATATTGAAAGACAAACAGCTTCCGGACAAGATCAAGTCGGTGTTTTCCGATCCGGATCCGCTGCGGCGGCTGGCGAGAGCCGAGGCTGTGACAATGGCAATGCTACTGGATTTCTGGCCAAAACATCTGCCGCTGGATCTGCACAAGGCCTTGGATTTCGGGGAACTTTTCCAGTATGTGCGCAAAAATCTGGACTGCCGTATCGGCATTCCTGAAATGGCGGCGATAATGGGGTGGTCGGAGGCGCACTTTTCCCGGGTGTTTCATTCGGTGTTCCATATTACTCCCAAACAATATCTTGTCCGGGAGCTGTTTGCCCGTGCACTGGGACTTTTGAATGATCCAGGAAAAAGCATCAAGGAGATTTCCGCCGAGCTCGGTTTTTCCTCCGAATTCAATTTTTCACGATTCATCAAACAGTATTCCGGTCAGGCTCCGAGCCAATTGCGCAGAACAGCTTCCGGTCCGCTCTATGTCAGGAAGTGATATGTAATCCTTGATTTTTGATATTCCATTCCTTGCGGGATGCCTTATATTATGCGCAGACAAACAAAAAGGAGTCGGAATATCATGAATGAACGTATTGCAAGACTGGTCAAAGCCGCGCGGAGCGGCGAAATTTTTCCTCCATGCGTCAAAGTGGAATATGATGAGTTCGATCTGAAACTGGCGGACCCCCTGCGCATTGCAAAGCGGCTTTCCGAATACATGGAAGCACAGCCGTGTTATTTCACGGAGGACAACGAACTGCTCGGAATGATACACTTCGACTGTTCCGTGGAAGCCGACCTTTTCCCCAGAACCGGCCATCGTTTTTTTTCTGAAACATCCCAGAAATTTTATTGCAAGCCGCAGGAAAACCTCTGCACGTTCGAGTGGCAGCACTCCAACGCCGATTTCGGGAAAGTCATCCGGATCGGTCTGGAAGGATTCCGCAAGGAGATCATCGAATCGCGCAAAAAATATACCGACGACCTTCCACGCCTGAATTTCCTTGCCGGACTGGAAGCCATGATCCGCGGCATTGTCCGCAGAGCACAGCAGTATGCGGCGGAATGCCGGAAACAGGCGTCTGCCTGTCAGGATCCTGCACGCAGGGCAGCCCTTCTGCGGATGGCATCCAACTGCATGCAGGTCCCGGAACATCCAGCCCGGACATTTGAAGAAGCGATACAATGTCTTTATTTCTGCTTCATCTTCCAGCCGGACAGCATCGGACGGCCGGACCAGTATCTTTATCCGCTCTACCAGCAGGGGATCACGGACGGCACGCTCACGAAAGAACACGCGAAGGAACTGCTTCAGGAACTTTACGTGATGATCCATGGATGGACCCGTTTCGGCACTTCGAACGGGGACAAGGGTGCGGAATCCCATTTCGTCATCGGCGGCTACACCATTGACCGTCAATGCGCCTGGAACGAACTCTCCGAACTGATCCTTGATTCCCTGATGGAAACCGATCTGATCCGTCCGCAGGTCTCGCTCCGCTGGAACAAACTCACGCCGCGTTCGGTGCTTTACAAGGTCATGGACTGCGAACGGAAGGACAAAAACAAACGCATCGCGCTGGTCAACGACGAACCCCGCATCAACGCCCTGATGAAGATCAACAAAGTCCCGTGGGAGACGGCATACGACTATATCATGGTCGGCTGCAACGAACCGGCTTTCCAGGGCGGCATTTCCCTCGGCGGCAATACCACGAACATCGTGCGTTCGCTGGTGAACACTCTGAACGACCGCCGCGAAGAAGTGCTGGCATGTTCCGATTTCGACTCGTTTTATGCCATTTACGAACAGGAACTGCACCGCGATCTGGAAACGATCCTTGCTTATTCCAACCGCTTCAACATGCTGCGTTCGCGCGACTGCAATGTGCTGACCTCGCTTTTTATGACCGGCTGTATTGAACGAGCACTCAGTGTGACGCAGGGCGGCGCCACCCTTGCCAGATGGTGCGCGAATTTCATGGGGTCGACCAACCTCATCGATTCGCTGAGCGTCATTCGCCAGTTCGTTTACGAGGAAAGGCTCTGCACCATGGCCGAACTGCTTGCCGCACTGGACGCCGACTGGAAGGGATATGAAGACTTGCGCTCGAAGATCCTGCGCAAAGGAAAATTCTTCGGCAACAACGACGAGCTGTCCAACGATATCGCCCACAGATTCTATACTTCGGTTTACAATTTTGCCGACGGCCGCACCGATATTTTCGGTCATGCGCTCAATTACGGCAACCTCACAGGATACCGTCTGCATTTCGCTCAATATGGAGCGCTGACTCAGGCCACGCCGGACGGACGCATTGCAGGAAGCGCCCTGATGTTCGGCAGCGGACAGTCCGACGGCAAGGACCGCGACGGCGTGACTTCGCATCTGCTCTCAGTCGCACACATGGATCCGACCGGCATCATGTGCGGAAACTCCATCATGAATCTTTCCGTGGATGAGAATACGGTTCAGAATGAGGAGAGTTTTGAAAAACTCGTTTCCATGATCGAAATTTATTTCCGGGAGGGCGGTCTGCATGTCCAGCTGAACCATGTTTCCGCCGAAGAACTGATCGCGGCGAAAAAAGATCCGGATAAATACAAGAGCATCCGCGTTCGAGTCTCCGGTTTTTCCGCCACGTTCGTGACTCTGGAAGAAGCCATCCAGGACAACGTGATCGAACGGACGGTCAATCCGGTGTAAGAATCGTAAGGATGATCCAATAAAATGAAACACTTTCTTCCCGTTTTTTTTCTCACTATGATTATAATATCAATGGAGGCTCACATGGATATGGAGAACGGTTACAAGATTCTCCGGCAGATCTCGGACGACGATAAAAAGGCAGATGCCGCGGTTTTGTCGATCGGATCGCAGGAAGAGTTGAAAGAGAAACAGAAACAATGGCGTTCGCTCTGGCTGGACATGCTGGGAGACATGCCGGAGAAAACCCCGCTTCAGCCCCAAATCACCGGAAAGATCCGATGCGAGGGTTATACGGTGGAAAAAATCCTGTTCCAATCCCTGCCGGGAATCTATGTGACAGGGTATCTTTATCTGCCGGACGACCCGCGGTTCCGGGCGCCGTATCCGGGTCTGCTGCTGGTGAACGGTCATTCCGATCCGGGAAAACTCCACGACCGTTACTGTGACATGGCGGTCATGGCGGTGAAGTCTGGATTTGCCGTTTTCACGCCGGATCCGTACAGTCAGGGGGAACGGGTGCAGCGTTCCGCCAAATATCCTTGGAAGGGATGTGCTGTGGAGCATGCTTCGCTGGGAGCGCGTTCATGGCTGGTCGGCTGGAATTTCGCCCGGTTCCGGATCTGGGATGCTGTGCGTTCCATCGACTATATGGAAACGCGTCCGGAACTGGATCTTTCCAAACTTGCTGTGGCCGGCTGTTCCGGCGGAGGAACCATGAGCACTTATATGCAGGCGTTCGACGACCGGATCAAGGTCGCCTGCCCTTCCTGTTATGTTTCCTCCCTCCGCGAAGTGATCGGGGAACGCGGCGTCCATGATGCGGAACAATTCTTCTTCGGACAGCTCCCGCGCGGGTTCAACCATGCGGTCATGCTCGCGATGGGACAGCCGCGGACGGCGCTCATGCTGGATGCCCGCCATTCGGATTATTTCCCGATCGCAGGGATCCGTTCCACGACGGCCCTGATCGAAAAATTCAGGGATAAGCTCGGGATCAAAACGCCGTTTGCCTTATTCAGCAGCGACGGTTCCCACGGCTGGCCCCTCTGCGGACGGACCGCCACGCTTTCATGGCTCGAATATACGGTCAAAGGGAAAGAAAGCCGCTTCTGCAAAAACCTCCGTGGAAAGCCTGTTCTGGATATTGAGGCGCTGCGCGGGATCGCCGACCAGACCCCGCCGATCCCATTCCCCGAAGCAGGACGCACTGTAACGCCGACCGGACAGGTCCGCGATCTGCTCGGATTCAAATCCCTGTACACGCTGATTGCGGAGGAAGCGGACCGCCTTCAGAAATCACGCAAAATCGACCGTTCCCGGCTGCGGGATATCGTCCGGAAATATGCCGGCATCCATCCTCTGGACCAACTGCCGCCCGAACCCGAAGCGTTTCAGCACGATTTCAAATGGTGGTATCTTTCCGGTTCGGAAGGGATTTCCGTGGAACAGTATGCGGCGATCCTCGCGGTGGAAGGCCGCTCCCTGATCGGGGAACGTGCGGAAATGTTTTTGAGAAAGGCGCTGGCAGAGAAAAAAGCCAATGGAGGCAAGCCGGTTCCTCTGCGTGCGGAAGGCGACCTGTGCATTGCGGCGGCTCATGCTTATGCGGCGGAACCCCAGCTTTTTTCCTCTGTGGAATTCAAAAATCCCCCGAAAAGCTGGACCGGTATGCTGACCGATCCCGATCCTGTTCACGACTCATTTGCCGTAACGGTCTGGGGAGCGCTGAAAGAATATGACTGGACCGATCTTGTCCCGAAAAATATCAAAAAAAAGGAAACATCCGCAAAATGAGCGATTATTACAAAAACAAAACCGCATGGGTCACGGGCTCTTCGCGGGGACTCGGCAGATCCATTGCGGAAAAACTTGCCGAAGCAGGATGCAATGTCATCATTTCCGGCAGGAATCAGACCAATCTGCGTTCGTCCGGAGAGGGAAATTCCGTGGATGAGGCCGCGACGGAAATCTCCGGAAAATACGGCGTCCGCTGTATTGCGGTCTGCGGAGAACTTTCTCGCGAGGAGGAAGTGGAACGCTGCATCGGAGAGATCCATGAAAAAATGGGACCTGTCGATTATCTGGTCTGCGCCGCGGGCGGCGGCAATGTCGGGACAGCTTTGAAAAAAGAATTGCCGCAGGACTACGCCTCCCATTTTGATCTGGCATCAGTCAAGGCGATCTTCGACCACAACCTGATCTCGACCATGCTCTGCTGCCGTGTGGTCATTCCGGATATGCTGGCGCGCGGATCCGGGCGCATCATCACCGTGGGAAGCATTGCGGGATGCGGCGGCAACAAGAACGGGAACGATGGTTTCACCGCCTATTCCATGGCAAAATCCACGATTCATCAATACACCCGTCTGCTCGCGAAAAAACTCCGGCATGACGGCATTCCGGTGAACTGCATCATTCCCGGCAACATCAACACGCCCAGCACCCGGATCCGGTTCGGCGGCGACAGGGAAAAACCGGTCGAAGGATTGAGCCGTCTGGAGCATGTCGGAAAACCGGAGGACATTGCGCATCTCGCGGTTTTCCTGTGCGGCCCCGGCGGAGAATACATTTCCGGTCAGCTGATCCGCGTGGACGGAGCCGAACAGCTTTCTCCGTGCTGACCGGTATCGAAAAATCATGCCGCTTTCCCGAACGGATCCTTGATTTGAAGGGAGAGCGGCATTACATTATTTTTGATTGAAACCTGATAAAGGAGTTTTCTTAAAATGAAACAGGACGGGGAAGTATTGAAACTTCTGAAACAGTTCGAAACGATGGGGATTCCATCCGTCGACTGTATCGTTTATCACAAAGGGAAATGCGTATTCCGCTACAAGTCCGGATATTCCGATGAGGCACGCACGAAACCGGTTGACGGAACGGAACGCTATAACATTTATTCCTGCTCCAAAGTCATCACCTGCACCGCGGTCATGCAGCTGGTCGAAAACGATGTGATCCGGCTGGATGATGCGGTATATGAATATCTGCCGGAATTCCGTGATATGAAAAAGACCGTCGACGGCAGACTTGAAGCCGTGAAGAACACCATGACGATCCGTCATCTGCTGACCATGACCGCGGGACTGACTTACAATACAGGTTCGGAAAACATCAGACGCGGGCAGCAGGAAACGGGTGGCCGGATGCAGACGCGCGAAGCCATGAAATACCTTGCCTGCGATCCATTGGTGTTCGAGCCCGGGTCTTCCTGGCAATACAGTCTCTGCCATGATGTTCTAGCGGCGGTGGTCGAAGTCGCATTCGGGAAGCGGTTCGGTCTTTATGTGAAGGAAAATATCTTCGACCGCGCCGGGATGAAGCATTCCACCTTCCTGCTTCCGGAAAATGAACTTCCTCAAATCGCCGCGCAATACCGGTTCGATGCCGAAAAAAAACAATATGTTTTCTGCGGGCCGAAAATTCAGTGGTTCAAGATCGGCACGGAATATGAAAGCGGCGGAGCCGGATGTATTTCCTGTGTGGATGATTATATCGCATTTCTGGAAAATCTGCGCTGCGGACACCTGCTCCGGCAGGACACGATCGCACAGATGACTTGTCCGCAAATCAGCAAGGCGGCGGACAAGGCATACATCCACCAGATTGGCAATCCGAATTATACTTACGGACTTGGCGTACGCTGCCCCAGACCTCATGGGACGTTTCATGATTACGGCTGGGGCGGTGCCGCGGGCGCATATCTGGCGATCATTCCATCGATGGAAGTCTCCTTTTTTTACGCTCAGCATGTTCTCGCTTCACCGGTTCAGGCGATCAGAAAAACATTGACCGATGCGGTGATTCAGGATGTCATCAGTTGAAAAGGCAAGGAACAAATGAGTGAAGAAGCAATCGTTTTCGATATAGAGAAATTTGCAGTGCACGACGGTCCCGGGATCCGGACCGTGGTCTTCCTCAAGGGATGCCCTCTGCATTGTCTCTGGTGTCATAATCCCGAATCGCAATCCTTTGATCCAGAAATACTTTTCGATTCCGGCAAATGCACCCTGTGCGGAGGATGTGTTTCCCTCTGTCCGAAACACTGCCATTCCATCACGGATATGAAACACCGGTTCTCCCGGTCCGAATGTGCTCTGTGCGGACGCTGTACGGAAAGCTGTCCATCCGAAGCACTGAAGCTGGTCGGCAGGAAGATGAGTGTAGACGAAGTCATGAACGACGTCCTGAAAGATCTGGTGTTCTACCGGAATTCCGGAGGAGGGGTCACGTTGTCCGGCGGTGAACCGCTGTCACATTTCGAGTTCACAAAGGCGCTCCTGAAAGCCGCAAAAGAGGCAGGGATCCATACTGCTGTGGAAACCAGCGGATTTGCCCCGTGGCAGCGTATACAGGAGCTGCTGCCGCTGGTCGGCTTGTGGCTCTGGGATGTGAAAACAGTGCCGGAAAAGCACGAGAAACTGACGGGCGTTCCCGCGGAACCGATTCTGGAAAATCTGAACCAACTGGACCGCTCCGGGGCTTCGATCATCCTGCGCTGTCCGCTGGTTCCCGGAGTCAATGATTCCGATGCGGAATTAAAACACATTGCCGCACTTGCCAATGCACATCCGCATGTCCGGCAGATTGATCTGGAACCATATCATCCCATGGGGGAAAACAAAGGGCGTTCTTTGGGAAGGGAGAACGTTTTCCATTCGGAATTTGCGTCTGATGCCGATAAAACCCGGTGGCGCGAAACGATTTCCGCCCTTACCCGGACTCCGGTCCATATTTAATTTTTTCGGTTCATGCGTAACCGCCTGATGATAATCGTTATTCGTGTCGAAAACATTTCGGAACGGAAAAGCTCGACTGCGCACGGCGGCGGACTGACCGTAATTGCAAAATCATTTCAATCGATAAAAACGATATGCAAAGGAAAGGGATCAGGGCTCCTGCGGAATTCTCCCCGATCCCTTTGCAATACTCTGCCTGATTTTCAGTTGCGTCAGCCCGCATCCGCGCGGAACGAAGACGCCGGCAAACCTGCCGCATTGTAAAGCGAACTGACCGGATTGTCCGACCACGCATAACAGACCGTGCGTGGATTCGGCACTTCCGGTGCATCCGCAAGGACGGAATCACCTTCTATGACAACATGCGCTGCGGGGTGGAACACCCCATCCTGTCCTGCAAGATAAAAACTCATTGCGGCATCCTCTTTCATGGTCAGCCCGTCGGCATGGGCAAACGTCATGCGGATCTTGCCGTTTTCAGCAGTACAGCTCCGGAGCAGCGGTCCGGAAGGCACGGAATCCATACAGTGATACACGTTCCGCAGTGCGTTTGCGGCAAGACGGTTTCCGATGGAACGCTTGTCCTGCGGATGGATATCGTCGAGGATACTTGAAAAAGAGAAGTCAAAGCGTTAACGTAAAACACAGAAAAATCTCATTCGGAGATTTTCAAACAGAAACAATCGGAATTTCTGTCAAAAAGATATTGATAGAGGTTCCCTTAAGTTGAAAACTACTTGAAAAACAAGAAAAAAACTCCGAATCGGAGTGGAAATTTATCATAGGAGTGAAATCATGATCCAAACCGTTACCGGTCCGGTTGATCCGCAGGAGTCCGGGGACATCCTGATCCATGAACACATCGTCTGCGTGTCACCGACGTTTTCCCGCGTCTTCGGAGAAGGGTGGTTTCCGCGCGAAAAAGTCATCGCCGCCGCCGCCCAGCTGACGCGCCTGAAGGAGAAGCACGGCGTCGGGGTGTTCGTAGACGCTACACCGCCGTGCCTCGGTCGGGACGTCCGGCTGCTCGAAGCCGTCTCTCAACGGTCCGGAGTTCGCATCGTCGCCTCATCAGGGCTCTATTACTACCCGGAATTCGGGTTGGAATACCTTGCTCCGGAAGTCTTCGCCAACTATTTCGCCGCGGAATGCGCCGACGGGATCGAAGGCACTTTAATCTGCCCCGGCATCCTCAAGTGTGCGGCGGAGGGCGACGGTTCGCTTACCGGGGTGGAAGTCATGGCCCGGGTACAGAAACTGACCGGGCTGCCGCTCTTCGCCCATTCGCAGTCCTCCCGGGATACCGGCTGCGCCATGCTGGACATTTTCGAACGCTGCGGCGCGGATCTCGACCGGATCGTGATCGGTCACGCCGGTGACTCCGGCACGGCAGACTATGCGCGCAAACTTCTCCGCCGCGGCTGCCAGGTTTCCATCGACCGGCTGTATCGCAGCGGCGTCGAATGCAAAGCTGCGATCCTGGCGGAACTGATTGCGGAAGGATACGAAGACCGCCTCTTCCTTTCGCACGATTTCACCTGTTATCCGCTTGAAGCCTGCGAAAGGGCGCATCCGGAACGGAATCCGGCGGAATCCGACGGCCTTTCCTGCATACACGAAGAAGTGGTTCCCGCATTGCGCAATCATGGCGTAACGGAGACGCAAATCCGCAAATTGCTGCATGACAATCCGCGACGCCTGCTGTGCCACTCTTTCCGGTAAATTTCGACGGGATAAATTAATATGGATCTCAACGCGATCGTTTTCGACATTCAGAAATTCTCCATTCACGACGGCCCCGGAATCCGGACGACGGTATTCCTCAAGGGGTGTCCGCTGCGCTGCGTCTGGTGTCACAATCCGGAGTCGTGGCGGCCGGAACCGGAGCTGTTGTTCACCGCCGCCAAATGCTCCGGATGCCGCCGCTGCGCGGAGGTCTGCCCCGCGGGGGTTCATTCGTTCACGGCGGACGGGCGTCATGAGCTCGACCGCGCGGCTTGCGTCCGATGCGGCAAGTGTGTCGAACTGTGTCCGGCCGAAGCGCTGGAACTCTGCGGGCGTTCCTTTACGGTCGAAGAGGTTATGGCCGAAGTCCGGAAGGACTGCATTTTCTACGAGAACTCCGGAGGAGGCATGACGCTCTCCGGAGGTGAACCGATGATGCAGTTTGACTTTCTGCATGCCCTGCTCAGGTTGGCACATAAAGCCGGACTGCACATTTGTCTGGAAACCTGCGGTTTTGCTGCATGGAAACAGTATGAAACGATTCTTCCTTTTGTCGATTTGTTTCTTTTTGACATCAAAACGATCGATCCCCGAAAACATCTGGAGTTTACCGGGCAGGATAATCGGCTGATTCTGGAGAATCTCCGCAAGTTGGACGACAACGGAGCAAAGATTCATTTGCGCTGCCCGCTGATTCCCGGCTTGAATGATTCGGCACAGGAACTTCGCGGCATAGGCCAATTGGCAGACTCGCTCTCACATCTCCAGTCTGTCGATATCGAGCCGTATCATCCACTGGGCGGCAGCAAGTTGCGGCAACTGGGCCTGCGGGATACGTTGGAGTTGCCGTTTACCCCGCCGGAGAAAGTTCAGGAATGGGTGAGACAAATTGCTTCAAACAGTTCATTCGGCAATATTCGGATTGCTTAGAACCTATCCCTAAATAACAGCAAGTTTTCGATAAATTATAACCGTTGCGGCAAGGTGTAGCAAAGCTTCATATGACGAGTAGCTCTTTTCATATCGAACGAGCAGTTTGCGAAATCTGTTGAACCACGAATGCGCAACCTCAACAATCCAGCGTCTTGCTTTACAACCATTTTGAATTGCTATTTTTTCTTCTCCGCGTGGGCGGATATGAGGCGTATGTAAGCGCCCAGCCAGCCCCATCTGGATTTGAGTCAGACAGTGTGGTATGTTCTTCCACAAACCGGAATAATGGGATGACGGCATGGGACGTGAAGGACGAGATTATTGGGAGGCGCAACTGTCAGAATATTGGGACAGCGGCTTGACGATTCAGGAATACAGTGAATTCAAGGAACTGCCTTATGAAAGTCCCCGTCGCTGGATCCGAGTGTCGCAAAAGACTTTGAAGTGCATAGATTCTCATATTGCATTCGCAACCGGACAAGAGCGGCTGTATATTAACTGAAAAATACAGCAGCCAAATCGTTGATGGAGCGATTACAAACATGAACAGTAAACAAGTCAGTGAGACAGTCAATAAACTGAATTCTTTCATGCAGAATGTGAAAGACGGGAATCTGCGGACAATCCTTGAGAACATGCAGAAAATGAATGACTACATGGCAGAAAAACTCCGCATCTATGAGGAACATCTGACTTCTCTGACGGGCAAGGCTCGTCCTGTCCTGACAGAATCCGAAAAACGTCGCCTTGCTCAGAAAGGCAAAGAGCTGAACGATTTTCTGCTGGCTGCCGTCGAACCGACATGGGCTCCCGGGACAATCCGAAAATGGTACTCCGATCTGATTGGAGCGAAATACAACAGCGTCAATGTGGGACAAAAGAAACGTGGCAGAAAGCCCGTCTCTCCGGAAATCGTTGAAAAAATCCTGCTCCTGGCGAAAAGCAATCCTGACTGGGGATATGAACACATTGCCGGAACAATGCGGTATCTGGGTTACAATGTCAGCGCCTCAACCATTCGCAATATCCTTGACTCTCATGGCATTGTTCCTGATCCAGAACGACGTTTACGCGGAGACTGGTTTCAATTTATTGAAACACAGCAATATGTGACTGCCGCGACAGATTTCGCACAGATTGAGCGTCTGACACCGCATGGGCTGGTCCGTGAGAGTCTGCTGTTTTTTATGGACATCGGCAGCCGGGAAGTATGCCTGGGAGGCATTGTCCATAATCCCGACAGCAACTGGACGACTCAGATTGCCAGAAACATGTGCGATATGTGGGACGGTTTCATGCTGGGTAAAAAATACCTGATCCATGATCGCGATCCGCTTTTCAACAAGAGATTCGATTCTGTTTTTGAATCTATTGGGGTTCAAATCAAGAGGCTGCCGCCGTTCACACCGCAGATGAATGCCCG
>CASDPB010000119.1 GCA_949282305.1 uncultured Lentisphaeria bacterium
AACCTCCTGTTCTATGCAGAGTTCGGCTGGTGAACCAAACTCTAATATAGGGCCGGAGGTTTCTACTTGCAACTTGAATCTGAAGATTGACTGAACATACCGGCAAAGCCGGTAGTTTTATTGTCCTGAAGGGGACAAAAAGCGTCTGAACGGCACTGCTGCCGTTCCGGCGTTATGCCGTCATCCCGGCGGAGCATCCGGATACGCGGACACTCCGCACTCTTTTCATTCCTTCATTCCGTTTTTTCCGGGAAGACGGCATTGGCGGAAACATCTCCGGTAAACCGGACTGCCTGCGGCAGAGCGCCGTAAATCTCCCGCAGAAGACGCAGATCGTTCACACCATCGATCAAGCGGAAATACGCCAGTTTTGTAACGGGATTGACCAGTTCCGCATGAATGCACTTTCCCGTTCCGACTCTCAGGGCATCCGTATTTTCCGTCAGGCGGACGGATGTGGCTTTCAGAGGAACGGCAGGGGCAAGATGCGCATCCCTGAACTCAAAAAATCCCGTCTCTCCGTATGCCAGAATCATCACCCTGATCTTATCCGTTTCCGGAGTGAAGACCTTCGTCAGCTCTTTCCACTCCCCGGAACCTTCGCTCCCGAGAAGCTCCTGCGCGACGACCTTTTTCCCTTCCAGAATCCGGAATCCGGCAAGCGGCAGAGAAAGCCCCGAGCCCTTCGCATACATTGTCATTTTATATTTTCTGCCCGGCTCCACGGCGATATTCCAGACCGCCTGATTGGAACCCTGCTTTTCCATATTGAAAATGATTCCGCCTTCCGGGGAGGCTGCCGTGCCTTTGGCATATTGCGGTTTCACGGCAAGAAGATTTGCCGGAACCGCGGCGGAATTGCGGAATGCGATCCCGCCGGGCGCGATCACGAAATCGGGGGAGTCGAAAGCCGGCAGCGGTTTCACCGCGGCGGGCGAAACCGGCGGCGCAGGATGTTTCTCAAGATAGGCGTTCGCCTTTTTCATCGCCGCCAGATAACGATCCGCGGACTCCCGCAGCGCATACTCTGAGGGATTGATCTGGTCTTCGATGATGCGTGGTTTCCTTGAAAAGAACATTTCTCCGTAATAAAGCCAATAGCCATCCGCCTGCTGTGCCGCCTCCACCGCTTTTGCGCCGAGTCCTTCCGCATTGTAGCTTGAAATCGTCAGACCGGGCACATACAGGGCGGGCCAGCCCCATTTTTTCAGTTTTTCCCGGTTTTCTCTGCTCTGCTGGTTGTAGCCTCTGAAATACTCCCCCTCCCCCGAGATCAGAACCGGCATTCCCGGGGTGGCAATTCCGCGTGCAATGCCGTTGGTATACCAGTTTCCCATTCCCGGCATCAGTCCGACAAGGAAATCCGGTTTCACGGAACGGACCTCAAGCATGATTTCCCGCAGTTTACGAGCCAGGCGCACTTCCAGCACCCCCAGATAATCCTCCAGTGTATAGCCGCGCCGGATGACATATTCCAGACGCTTTCCCGTTCCGGAAAGATCGACCTCCTCGCCCACGGCTTCAAAAAAATGTTTCATGCAGCTGTCGCAGTAGCATCCGTCCTCCGCGCCGCCATAGGTGAACCCCGGATAACCGCCGGCATAGAATTCCTGGTCCAGCATCATTCCGCCGGGTGCGTCAAGCTCCCTGTAGATTCCGGCGACAATCTTCAGCGTGGGTCTGATCAGCCGATCCCAGTAAACGGAATCAAGGGGGCACGGCGTTTTCTGGACGCCGTAACCCGCGCTGCGGCATTTCTCATACGCGGTGCGATCCATGATCTGCTGAGTCTCCTTATGATACCACATCAGCGGAATCGGAATCAGCCCGTATTTTTTTGCCGTCGCAATTTCCCTCCGGAGGAAGTCCAGACGCGGCAGATTCTTTTCCGTGACCAGCGCACCTTTTCCTGCCGTTGATTCCGGGGTGACTCCATTGTGAATGCCGCTCCATCCCATTGCCATATTGAAACCGGCACCGCACAGTTTTTCCGCACGTTCCGCAGTCTGGACAGCGGAAGAATTCATGCGGACTTTTTCCCTGCGCAGCTTTGCCGCAATGGCGAACTCCGGAACCGCATCTTCGTAGGAAACGGAAGTTACAACCGCGCGGGGACGGCATTCCACGGTGTTTTCCGCAGCATACCAGACCGCCGGCGTAAGATCCGCCTTTATGAGTCCGCCGTCCGGCTTGAAGTATCCGAGAATCCTGCCGTTCAGCCGGATGCAGAGCGGCTTGTCACTTCGCAGTTCCGCAGTCACGGTTCCCCCTGGTGCGGCATCCGGCGGCAGGACAAAAGTTCTTCCGTCCTGCGGCTTCATGATTCCTCCGAACGCCGTCATCACAGCCAGCAGACATGTTCCCGTCAGCAATGTTCTCATGCAAATCTCCCTGTTTAATTATAAACTGTCAATGTATTTGAAAAAGTAGGTTCCCGCCGCATCATAATAGGACGGCGCGCTGCCGTAGTTGAACATGGCGCTGTCGAACTTCACGGCTCTTACATGTCCGTCATAGAAAAACGTATTGTATTTGTCGTAATGGAATGCGGGGTAGACATATCCGCGGATTCGATAGCGTCCCTGCATGTCCAGGGACGGATTCGCAAAGAACATGGCGATGGAATCCGCTCCGAGCGCGTTCCTGCTGCCGCCGTTCTGCAGACGGGGACGCGCGATTCCGTTCATCGGGCTGACGCGCATCATGTAATCGGAGCGCTGATCGCCGTTCTTCCCGTATTTTTCCATCCACATTCTGTTGCGGGGATGTCCATCCGGACAGAGAAGCACTTTGTAGGATATCAAGTCCATTTCCCAGAGATGCCCCAGGAGTCTGTAATTCGTCCCCGTCTTGATGTAGGTGGCAAAACCGTAGCTCATCCATGCGGGATTCGCATTCTGCGGCAGATAACCGTCATATGAGTCCGAATAAACGGCGACCGCCGTGGAAATCTGCTTCAAATTGCTTCTGCAGTTGGACTCCTTCGCCAGATCGCGTGCCCGTCCCAGAGCAGGCAGGAGCATGGACGCCAGTATCGCGATGATCGAAATAACAATCAGAAGTTCAATTAATGTAAACATTGTTCCGTCCGCAGACTTCCTTCCGCTCCCCGCCTCTTTCTCCCTGTTTTTCACCGGAACTCCCGGCTCCGGCAGCATGGTGCGATGACATGTGTGCTTCATTGCCCCTCAACCTCCATTTCCATATATGTTCTGTTTTGAGTTAAGATTCCTGAAAGACGGCGTGTTGCCTACCGTAAAATGAGGACGGATCTGCATCGTCACTCCGCCATCCAGCTTGCCGCTGATCGTCTCCAGCAGCAGCCAGACGGCTTTTCCGCAGATTTCCTCCAGGCGGCAATCCAGACCGCTGATGCAGACGGGGGACAAAACGGAAGAAACGCCGTTGTTCCCCCCGGTAACGCCGATGTCGGCAGGGACTTTCAACCCAAGCCGCTCCAGCGCGGTAATGGTGCAATAGGCGCGCCAGTCATCCACACATACGAATGCGTCGGGCTTTTCCAGACTGCCGTCATGAAACATGGGTTCCAGATAAGGCAGATAATCGGTTACGCTGCTCTCCTTTTCCGGCAGTCCATTGCAGAACGGACGCTGCCAGACTGCGCAATATTTCCGCTCAAAAGGCAGATCCAGCTCCTTGAGCGCCGTCCGGAACGCATAATAACGTTCCAGGGAGATCGGCATGTCGATTTCATTGGTGACGAAGCCGATCCGGCGGTATCCCGCACGCTTCAGCCGCTCCACCGCCTGATAGCAGAAACTGCTGTTGTCTCCTTTGACGCAATGACCGTCAAGATCCGGATGCCGATATTGAATCGCCACATTCGGAAGCGGCTCAATCCAGCGCCGGTAGAATTCCGGCGCCACAGGCCCGTGGAAGACAATCCCCGCGACATCATTGTTGGAAAGACACGGCGGCGGCATCCAGTCCGGACCGATATGGGAGATCAGCAGATTGTAGCCGTTCGGACTGCAAACCTTTGTAATGCCGTTGATCATCGGGGCGTAAGTTCCCGGATTGAAGAAGACATCGCGCGGCAGTGCCGTTGCGAAGGAGAGAAACACGATCTGCCGTCTGGACACGGCGGATTCCGTCCGTTCTTCTGGCAGAGTGACAAACGTTCCGCTTCCCTTCACCTTCCGCAGCAGTCCGGAACGGACAAGATTGTCCAGCGCGATCCGCACAGACCCCCGGCTGATGGAATAACGTTCCGCCAGCATTGTTTCCGGGCAAATCTTGCTTCCCGGCGCCAGACGCCCATTCATAATATCCGCGCGCAGTTCCGCTTCCAGCGCCTCGTAAGCCAGCTCTGAATGCAATGGAGTGAATTCTGCCATGCTGCCCTTTCAAAAAGTTGTCCAAAATTTGTTCTATAATTGATTATACAACATTTTCATTTCTTTGTCAAGACCTTTTCTGCGAAAAAGATTGCTTTTTTACGGGAAACATACTCCACATCTGCTGCAAAGGGGAAAACGAGAGACTTTCCGATTCGGAAAATGATGCGGGAGCCTTCGGCTGTCCTGCCGTGCTCCTGCGCGCAAGTCGTCCGCCGCAGAAGAGAATCCCCCGCCGGAGTCGCCGGGAGGGGGATTTGTTCTATCCGGTTCGGGAACCCCGGCGGGAAGGTTCCCGGAACTTTGTTTCCGTCCGCCGCTTACAGCAGGAACGGCTGGTCATCTTTCGGATTGCGGGTTCTGCGAACCTGCGGGGTGAGTCCGAACAGGTGCCATGCCTTGTCGGTCGCGAGACGCCCCTGCGCGGTGCGCATCATATAGCCTTCCTGAATCAGATAGGGCTCATAGACGTCCTCAATGGTGTCCGCCTCCTCGCCGATCGCCACGGAAAGGGAGTTCAAACCGACGGGACCGCCCTTGAAATTCGCGATGATCGTCTCCAGAATGCGCTTGTCCATTTCATCCAGGCCGTGGTCATCAATATCCAGCATGGTCAACGCCTTGTGCGCAATTTCCTCGGTGACTTTGCCGCCCGCCTTGACCTGCGCATAGTCACGCGTCCAGCGGAGCAGGTTGTTGGCAATACGCGGAGTCCCGCGGCTTCTCCGCGCGATTTCCAGAGCTCCGGCGGAATCGATCTCGATATTCAGAATCTTAGAGGAACGCAGGACAATGTCCCGGAGATCCTCCGGCGCGTAATAGTCAAGGCGGAGTGAAAGCAGGAAGCGCGAACGCAGAGGCGCGGAAAGCATTCCCTGCCGCGTGGTCGCGCCGATCAGTGTGAAACGCGGAATATTGAGCCGGACGGAACGCGCGCCGGGCCCCTGGTCGATCATGATGTCGATGAAGAAGTCCTCCATCGCGCTGTAAAGGTATTCTTCCACCGTGGTGTTCAGACGGTGAATTTCATCAATGAAAAGCACATCGCCTTCGTTCAACGAGGTCAGAAGCCCTGCAAGATCGCCCGGCTTCTCAATGACGGGTCCGCTGGAAGTCTTGATTCCGCATCCCTTTTCGTTGGCGACGATATAGGCGAGCGTCGTCTTTCCGAGTCCCGGAGGACCGCTGAGCAGGAGATGGCCGAGCGGCTCGTTCCTCGACCTTGCCGCATGCACATAGACCTCCATGCGTTCCTTAACCTTTTCCTGACCGGGAAACGAGGAAAAAGACTGCGGGCGCAGAGTGGTCTCCACCTCCTCGTCCTTCCTGTTCAAAGTGGATGTAATGAATCTTTCCGCCATTGCTCACCTTTTTTGTATGAAAAAAATTTGCTTTTTCCGTTTATGAAAGTATCGTATCACCTTATAATCTATTCTGCCTATATAATATAACACAAAAAAGGGAAAGTTAAATGGCAAACGAAAAAATGATGAAACTTGCGGCGGACACCGTAAGGCTTCTGTCGGCAGACGCAATCCAGAAAGCAAAATCAGGGCACCCCGGCATGCCCATGGGCTGTGCGGACTTCGCATTCGACCTCTGGTTCAATCACATGAAACACAATCCGAAAAATCCGGACTGGCTCGGGCGCGACCGCTTTGTGCTTTCCGCCGGACACGGTTCCATGCTCATTTACAGCCTGCTTCATCTTTTCGGCTATGGACTTTCCATGGAAGAGATCAAACAGTTCCGCCAGTGGGGAAGCAAAACCCCCGGGCATCCGGAATACGGACATACGACGGGCATTGAGGTCACGACCGGCCCGCTCGGAACCGGCTTCGCTTCCGGCGTCGGCATGGCTGTCGCCGCGAAATACACTGCCGCGACATGCGGACTCGAAGGCACCGGACTGCTTGACAACAAAATCTACATCATCTCCGGCGACGGCTGCATGATGGAAGGCATCACGCATGAAGCCGCCTCTTTCGCCGGACACCAGAAACTTGACAACATCATCGTTTTCTACGATTCAAACAAGATCAGCATCGAAGGCTCCACCGAAATCGCATTCACGGAAGACGTCGGCAAGCGGTTTGAAGCCTATGACTGGCGCGTCATCAAATGCGCCAACGCCAACGATTACGCACAAGTCGAAAAGGCTCTTGAGGAGGCGAAGAAAAGCGACGGGCGCCCGACCCTCATCATCGGGTCCACCACGATCGGATTCGGCGCGCCGAACAAGGCGGGCAAGGCGAGCAGCCATGGCGAACCGCTCGGAGCCGAAGAGCTTGCGGCTGCAAGAAAAGCGCTCGGCTTCCCGGAACAGGAATTCTACGTTCCGCAGGAAGTCAGGGACATGATTGACGCGCGTGTCGCGGAACTCGAAAAAGAGGCGGCGGCATGGGATGCGAAATTCCAGCAGTTCGTCGAAGCGAATCCCGACAAGGCCGCCCTGCTCTCCAGGATGATGAACCGTGAAGTTCCCGCAAATCTGCTTGAGGAACTGGTCGCCGCAGCTCCGGTTGAAAAGCCGGTCGCAAGCCGCGCATCCAGCGGAACCATTCTCCAGAAGGCGGCGGCTCTTGTTCCCGCCCTCTGCGGCGGCGCGGCGGACCTTGCGCCATCCACAAAAACGGATCTCAAAGGGGTTCCCTATTTCTCGCCGGAAAACAGAGCCGGCCGCAACTTCCATTTCGGCGTCCGTGAACTCGGCATGGGCTTTATCGCGAACGGCATGGCGCTCTACGGCGCGGCAATCGCCTATTCCTCCACGTTCTTCGTGTTCTCCGATTTCATGAAGCCGGCAATCAGGCTTGCCGCGCTCCAGCAGCTTCCGGTCATTTACGTGTTCACGCATGATTCCTTCTTCGTCGGAGAAGACGGCCCCACCCATGAACCGGTCGAACAGCTTGCCATGCTGCGCACGATCCCCGGCATGACGGTCATCCGTCCCGCCGAGGCGGTGGAGTGCGCACATGCCTGGGCTTACGCGATCACGGCGAAATCCCCGGTCGCGCTGATCCTGACCCGTCAGGATCTCCGTCCGCTCTGCGAATGCGTCCGCCCGAAAGTCGCACTCGAAAAGGGTGCTTATGTCGTCTCCTGCGAGGAAGGTTTTGAATACATTCTGATCGGAACCGGTTCCGAACTCAATCTCGCACTGGACACCGCCGAAGAGCTCCGCAGGGAAGGCAGAAAAGTCCGCGTGGTCTCCATGCCCTCCTGGGAACTTTTCCTCAAACAGGACAAGGCTTACAGGGACTCCGTTCTTCCGCCGTCCTGCAAGAAGCGTGTTTCCATTGAAGCCGGTTCCACCTTCGGATGGGAAAAGTTCGTCGGAGACGAGGGACTTGCCATCGGGCTGGATCACTTCGGAGCCTCCGCACCGTACAAGGTTCTCACGGAGAAATTCGGGTTCACCGTTCCCGCAGTGATCGAGAAGATGAAAGCGCACTTCAAATTCTGATCGCGGAAGTGATCGTCACATAACAGAAAAGAAGGGCCTGAAGGATGAATGCCTGTCCTTCAGGTCTTTCCGGTTTTCAGGTTATCCATGAATGACAGAAGAAAAATGCAGACAGCCCTGATCTGTGTGACTGCGGCGGCGGTGCTGATCCGTCTGCTGTATGCGATTCCGGGGATCATGAACCCGGAGCTGGTCATGCGGATTGATTCCGCCACCTATCTCGGCCCCGCCCTCTCCCTGCTTCATGACGGGACTTACAGCACGGCGGCGGGAAGCGGAGTTCCCGCGCTGGTCAGGACACCGCTTTATCCCCTGTATCTGGCGGGACTGCTCGGAATCAGCGGGCACAGCCTCGGATTCTGCGTCTTCGTTTCGGCTCTGCTGGGAGGTCTGATTACAGTTCCCCTTTTTCTGTCCGCGCGTCTTTACGCTTCCTGGAAAGCCGCTCTGGCGGCGGCAGTGCTGTTTGCATTGAATCCGACCGCCATAGCGGTTGCCCCGATGTTCATTTCCGATACGCTCTTCTGTTTTGTCCTTGCGTTCCAGATCTTTTTCTTCCTGAAATTCATCAGGACGCGGCGCCTTGTTTTCCTGCTTGTTTCGGCGGCTGCGGCGGCGCTGGCGCTGCTGGTCCGTCCGCTGAACCTGTTCTGGATCATTCCCTGCCTTTTCGTGGTCTGGTGCATCAGGGAAATTCCGTGGCGGGAAAAACTGCGGGGCTCCCTGCTCTCCCTGCTTCTGTTTCTCTGCATTCTCTCGCCCTGGGTCATACGCAACCATCATCACGGCGCGGGCTGGAGAATCGACGCCGTTTCCGCGGACACGGCTCTGCACAACCGTTCCGCGCTGGAAAGCCGCCTGACCGGAATTCCGGGCGAAGAGCTGCGGAACCGCTACCGTGCGGATGGGGAGGCGGAATTCAAGGCGCACCCGGAAAAATATAAGACGCCTTCGGCCCGTTTTTCCTATTTTGAAGGGAAACTTGCAGAAATCATCAAGGCACATCCTTTCCGTTACCTTGCCCTGCATGTGCGCCCGGTGGTGCTGATTCCCGATGCGGCAAGTTTCTTCGAGAATCTCGGACTGACGCAGACCGGGCGCGGAACCTGGGACGTCATCAACAGACACGGCATCATTGCGGGAGTCCGCCACTATTTCAACGGCAACTACCTGCTTCCATGTCTGCTGGCTCCGCTTCTGCTTGCCGCTGCGCTGACTTACCTGCTGGCGTTTTATACCTTGTTCCGCGCATTTTTGAAAAAAGACTGGATGATGATCCTGCTCTTTCTCCTGCTCGCGGAATATTATCTTTTCATGACCGGCCCCGTGGCGATGCCGCGCTATCAGCTCGCCGCCCTGCCCTTCCTCTGTGTCATGGCAGCCTGCGCCGCCGACCGCATCCTGAGCCGGACATTCAACGGCGCAGACAGCGGTCCCCTTTCCCCAAAAGACTCCGTGATGGCTTCAGCACCGGTGAAGAATCCATAAAAACAGGAAGTGCATCTGCCGGTGCGGGACAGCAGATTACCCTATGGAACCGACAATCTGCCGCACCTCGTCTTCCAGCGAGAGCGTTTTGCGGAAAACAATCCGCAGCGACAGCTCCACTGCGGCAATCGCTTTTCTGTAAGCAGGAGGAATCCTGTGCAGACGGTCCGGGAACTTTTCTCTGAACAGCGGCGGCAGATGCGCGAATATCACTCCGTCCGTCACCAGTTCCGGATGGGAGTCCAGCATTTGGAAAAGCCGCTGTTTATACCCGTTGATCCTGTCGGCGAGCCGGTCGCTCAGTTCAGTCATGGGAAGATTCCGATGACATTCAAATTCATGAAAAAGCCAATCTGCTTCGCGCCGGGCGCAAAATGCCAGCTTGTCCATGATTTCCGCAACCAGTTCCGCATGAATTGCGGCAAATTCATTTTTATCCAGCATGAGCCCGCTCAGAATTTCATAAGAGGAAGTGATTACGCCGCATTTGTTGGCAGAAGAGTCCTTGACGATCACGACTCCAAGTTTCTGCAGAGCAAGACGTGCTTCAGGCGTAATGAAGGAATTTGCCCCCTCGACAATCGCTTTCGAGCTCGGTTTGCCGCCCGGCGCATAAAGTTCGCAATTCCCGGCATTGACAGTCTGCGGACGCCCTCCGCAGGGGATGAATACATCTGCTTCATGGCAGATGTTCGTCTGAAACATTCTCATGAAATCATCACGTGCAATCCTGGTCCGCCGGAGCGTTCCGTTATCTATGGAAGCCATCGGGTAACAGGAGTCGCCATCAGGCTGATTGTAAATTATAAATGCCCCCTCGCCTCTGAGCTTTGCCGGATCAAAGGAGTCCAGATTTGCAGTATGAACCAGACGCGAAAGTTCACTGCGGTCAATTCCGTCAGGGTCGAAAACTGCTGCGGGACCATCTGTCACTGCCACGATACGAAGCCCCGGCATCCGGTAACATCCGTTTTCATCTGCGGCATTCAACAGTTTAATCATGTTTCCGGCAACATCGCCAAAGGGACCGCCGGACAGTTTGACGCTGAAACTGTCGTGTGCCGGATTGATTTTCAGGTATTGAAGTGTGCGCAGCAAATACTGATACACGCCAAATGAAGTCACTCCGTAATGTTTGTGATTGATGCCGGTATCCACTTTCCCTGAAATCACTCCTGAACCGAGGGTATAACCGTCTTCCTCCGCACGATCCCCCATCCATGAGATCATCTCATCGAACATGTTTTCATCCGGCCCGATCTCAATAATGTCGGCGCGGCCGGTGAAGTCAACAATCTTTCCGTCTTTGAGTCTGCCGTCCCGTCCATAACAGATCAGCTGCAGGAATGCTTCGTAGACAGCGCGCTGAGCGGCCCACAATTCCGTCTTGAAGTCATACTCTCCAGTCACTTTGAGAAGTGTCACCAGCTTTGAGCCGCCTTCGTAAATATCCTTGTTTTTCTTATGCTGTGTATTGGCAAGCACGAAACATTCCCGGAAAAGTTCACAGCGTGCCAGCTCAAAGGAATCGCCGTTTTCCAGAAGACTTTTTACCGGTTTCGGGGCGACGGTCCGCCAGCCGCCGCGGGCAATCTCCGAAAATCGGATCTGAAAACCGCTCACATTGCGCCGCCAGAAAAAGAAAACACCATATGGGCGTTCCGGCGGAAACGCCTTTCTGTAAGATTCCGAAATTGATTCATAATGACGCATGAATGCCGGATCAAGCCCGAATGCCAGAGCCGTTTTCTTTTCCGAATAGTAGTTGCTCTTCAGGATGCGGCAAATGAAATCCGTCACGGAAAAAAGCACCGTTTTCACTTTTGCGTCCTTCTCCGCCATGCCGCTGTTGATGTCTGCAATCTCCCTGCGGACCTCCTGAATTGTTCCGTCAAAATCAAGAGAGGGGGCATCAGGATGGAATTTTGATTCAAAAGCATCTGCAAGACTGCGCAAAACCGCCGGATATGTCGCCATGAAACGCTGGATTTCCTGCAGAGAATAGGCATTGCGGTCCACAAAGGAAAGCTGAGAATGAACAAACTCGGATGCGGCGCGTAGCAGATTGACCGACGCACAGCAGAATTCATTGCGCACCAGCAATTCCCGTTCAAAAAGATCAAATTGCGGGCTCCATGCCAACTCATTCAGTTCACGTCTGAGATTCCCCATTCTGCCCAGGGCGTCGGCACCCGGCTTTGCCGGAACGATGTAATATGTATGGACACAGACCGCCTTGCGCAGAAAATCATCGGGAGCGCCGCCCGTTGTAAAATTGCGGAGATAGGAACGTGTCACCTTGAACCCGCTTGCCTCCAACTGTTCCAAAGTCCGTGCGTAATAACCTTCTGAACGGGCGACAATCGCGACAGCCATTGTAACGCGGTATTCCTCCCCGTCTGTTCTCTTGATTTCCGTCAGGGAATAATCGCGCCTCCTGACCTCGCAGACCAAGCGCAGCCGCCGGACAATTCTTTCAAGGTCAAGGTCTTCCACATCACGCCAGCAAATGGATTCCACTGTATCCCTGAAGTTTTCCGGTATCTCACCGAAAATTCTCCCGTATTCCTGCTCTATCTGCTCACAGGTAAACAGAGGCTTCATCACGGGCCCGGGGACGTCTTTTGCCACCTGTTCGATCACAATGATCCCGCCGGAGCCTTCGAGCGGTGCCGATTCGTGGATAATCGAGCGCAGGATCCGTTTCCCCGCAAGGAAACGGCTGGTGCAAACCGGGTTGCATGTCTCGCTTTTGAGATAGACCATCAGAATTCGATCCGGCAGTTCAATCATCTGAATGCCGGACTTGTTTTCCAGTTCCGCCGCCATCGGAAGAATTGCGGCAAGATCCTCTGCCGACACACTTTTGAAGAAATAAGACGGCATGACTTTCTTCAGGCGCGCATAACACTCTTCGAGTTTCCCCGCCTGAACCTTGAAGATCTGTTTCAAAGACTCATCTGTTTTCATCTTTGTCCCTTTCTCCTGTTTGCCCCTCCAAGAATCATATTAGCATTCACCGGTGTTTTCGCAAGAGAACGCTATTGTAAAAACCTCTGAAAAGATTGTAAATAAGCATTTTTTCCGGTATCCGGAGAATTGCCCGTTGCTTTTTTGCATTTTCGGAGTATAGTATATGCTTTCACAGATGCAGCAGGACTTGAAATGACGAAAGACGACATCAAACGCCGAATATCGGTTTTTATTCTCGGCTTGGGCCTCAGCGGATTCGGTGTGGCAATGACGACTCAAGCGGGACTCGGCACAACTCCGATTTCCAGTCTGCCTTATGTCCTGACCTTTCTCATGCCGCTCAGCCTCGGAATGCTGACTCTGCTTCTGAATGTGTTCCTTGTCTTCGGGCAGCACCTTCTCCTCGGCAGGGACTTTCACCGAATACAGTATCTCCAGATCGCCGCCACGGGCGTGTTCGGCTTTTTCATTGACCTTGGAATGTTTGTTCTGGAACCGTTCCGCACCGGCAATTATCTGCTGCAGCTGATTATGCTTTTCCTCGGTTGTGCAATCCTGGGATTCGGCATCAGCTGCCAGCTGACAGCCAACGTCATGTTCATACCCGGCGAAGGGTTCGTGAAAGCGCTCTCCTCCAAACTCAAAAAAGAGTTCGGGCTGATTAAAATCAGTTTCGATTTTTCTCTGGTCGCCTGTGCCGCACTCGCTTCCTGGGTGTTCATTTCCCATCTTACGGGCATCCGGGAAGGCACCGCGATCGCGGCATTCGCCGTCGGTCTGTTTGTGAAATTCTTTCTCCCCCGTCTCCGCTTCATCCGCATGTGGTTCTACGTCAAAGGATGACGCCGCAGTTCCTGAATGGGGAGCGGGCAGTGCCGCATCTCCGTGAAACGGCAAAGGCTGTTTTCTCTTTCCCCGCGGGGGGACTTTCCGCCCTGATTCCTCCCAAATTTCCGGCAGGCCGGCTTTTTTCCCTTGACAAATCGGAATTCGGCGTTATTTTTGGATTTGAGAACTGAAGATGCGTCAGGCACTTTCAGAAACGCACAAAATCAACCACAAGGGGGATTTATGGCAAGCATCAAATTGTTCAACAAAGACGGCGACGGAAAAGCGGTTGAAATCCAGAAGGGAATCGAAAAGAAGTTCGGATTCGTTCCGGAAGTATTTCAGGCGATGGGCAGAAACGGAGATTTTCTTCAGGATGCGCTTCATCTCGGGGAAGTCGCCGGAAAAGGACTTGATCCCAAAACAAAGGAACTGATTGCGGTTGCGGTCAGCGCGGTCAACGGATGCGAGTATTGCCTCAGCGCACACCGCGGAGCGGCAAAAGCGGCGGGCGTCACCGATGAGGAAATCACGGCGGCGATTGAAGTAGCGGCAATGATGAGTCTTTACAACAACTTCAACAAAGCATTGGGGCTCAAACTCGACCTCAAGGCAAAATAAGGCCGGCATGAGCGCAGACATCGACTGGAAGAGCATTATTTACCGCGGAGTGGAATCCGACGAACTGGATTACAAAGCCGCACAGAACTGGCTGAAACTGTCACGTTCCGGCAAAGCCAAGTTCGTCCGTCATTGTCTCGCCATGGCAAACACCAAAGGCGGTTATGTGGTAGTCGGCGTCGGAGAGGACGCCTCCGGGCAGCCCGCTGTTTTTACGGGACTCACGCCGGAAGAAGCCCAGTCCTTCGACCCGACCACCGTCGGCAGCTTCATCAACCGTTACGCGGATCCGCAGATTGATTTTACGCTGGAACGTCCCGTGGTGGACGGCAAACGTTACGTCGTGTTCGTAATCCGGCGCTTCAGCACTCTTCCGCATGTCTGTTCGGCAAGTACCGAACATGAACTTCTCCAGGGGGTATTCTACATCCGCACAGCCGACGCATCCAGCCGTCCGGCGTATCGTTCCAGCGAAATCCACGGAATCATTCAGCGGGCCATGCGGAACCAGCGGGAACAGCTCGGACGCATGATCCGCGGTCTGCTTTACGAAACACACAACACGGTTACTCCCGTCGGCGAGGGACAAAGTCATTTTGCGGAAGAGACGGCACACTCCCACAACTTTTTCATGAAGCGCAGAAAAAACATCCCGGGCTCCTGTTTCACAATTGAGCTTACCGTCACACCCGATGAATATGTCGCGGAACGTTTCACTTTAAGCGAACTGCGCCATCAGGCGGAAGCGGCATACGACTTCCATCCGAATTCCGCCTTCATCGCCCCGGGAGACCTGCGGGAAGCCTATGTGACGAACGTCTCCCTGCGCTTCGCCTCGGAGACAAGAGTCTGGCAGATTTACCAGTCGGGACTCTTTCACTTCATGGCGGCATATCCCCTGAGCGGTTCCGTGGAATACAGATTTCTCCTGGATTTCTTTGCCGACGCGATAAAGTTCACATCAGGACTTTACGCCGGGCTGGGCTTTGACGTGCAGTCTCTCCAGATCGCTCTTTCGCTGAATCACGTGGAAAATCTGGAGCTCAGGATTGAGCGTCCCGCATCCGACCGCTATGTCTGCCGGATTCCGGAAATCACCGTTTATCAGACCCGAACCGCGGCAGACCTTGCCAGCGGCTACATTTCCCATGCGGCGGATCTTCTGCGTTCCGTATGTGAACGTTTCAATCTGCCGGAAAGCTATCACCGAAACGCTTTGCAAATGATGAAAAAGCATCTGAACCTTCTGTAAAAGTCATGTCCCTTCAGAAGACCGGCGGGGATATGCAGAAAAACAGCGCTTTCCAGATTTGCAATGCACACGGAACCGGAATCCCGGAGGACTGCCGCCCCTGTCTGCGGAAAGCGCACTGCATTTCAATCAAGGTTCCAATCGTTTCAGCCGGAACCGGATGCGGGGACTGCCAGGCAGGAAAATCCCGACAGTCCCCTATGCGTTCTTATTTCACTTCAAAGGCGAATACTTTCTTTCTGCCTTCCTCGTAAACACCGTCAATCACCAGACGCACTTTTGTCGCGGAAGCGGGAACATTCACCCGGACAAAACGCTGATAATTGTCTGTTTCACGATAGATTTCCCTGCCGTCCGCCTCAATGTGAAACGCTTTCACAAGCGTTCTCGGAGGTTCATACTTCACCGCCTCGGCGAAATAATTGGCAACCATGTTATGCGGAGCGCGTTTCAGGTTGCTGTCAAAAACAATCCTGATCTCCCGGAAGGAAGTTTCCTTTCCGAAATCATATTCGACACTGTCTCCGACTCCGCCTTCCCATGCGTTGACTTCGCCTTCAATATCGCGATCCGTTCCGCTGCGCAGCGGTTCCGGATTGCCGCATGTCGCTGTCAGTCCGGCGTTTGCGCAAAGCTCTCCGACCGGGCGTTTGAAACCGGGCAGATAGCAGTCGTCGTCCATCAGCATCGCCTGAATCCCGCGAATGTTCTTCTGTGCGGCTTCCCGCGGCGTTGCATTGTCCCGGCAGGCGAAACAGACCAGAGTGCCGACCGCCTGTCCCAGCAGGGCGCAGGTCGCCATGACGCGCGTGGAGCTGAGCGCCGTATGACTTGCGCTGATGTTGCGTCCGGCAAACAGCAGATTGTCGATATTGACGGAATAGATCGAGCGGATCGGAATTCCGTAAGGCTGTTTCGGATGAATATTGGTATTCGGCGGACCGAAATGCTTGAATCCGCCCGGATGATGGTCGTCAATCGGCCAGCCGCCGTATGCGATGGTGTCGTCGAACTTTCCGCCGGACAGGACATCGTTTTCATTGATGATATAGTCGCCGACATACCTGCGGCTTTCCCGTTTGCCCGGCAGGAAGCCGACCCAGTCGAGCACCCAGTTGTCCGCGCCGTGATCCCCGTGGTTCTTGATGTGATCCCAAAGTCCGAACGCGGTCTTAATCAGTTCATCGCGCACTTCCTCCGTATCGCCGATGGAATCCTGGTCTCCGCCGAGTTCCAGCCACCAGAAATTCTGCCACGGCGTGAACATGTGGTTCCGATCCGGAAACGAGGAGTCGTCCGGATACTTCTTCGCCCACTTCGGCGGAATGAACTTCTGCGGGGAATCGGTCTCGCGAGCCTGCAGAAGACAGCTCATGCCCATGGTCTGGCTGTCTCCCGTTTCATGGGCAAGCGATTCATTGAATTCGCTTCCCGGTTCGCGCCCATGGCGGAACTGCGCGCCCGTCAAAGGCGCAAGAATGCTGTCTCCGGAACAGTCCGCAAAATATTTCGCCTCGACTTCATGGAAGGTCTGCGTCGTCATCTGCCAGCCCTTGACGGATTTGATTCTGCTGCCGTCCATTGCCGCGTCCTGGCAGGAGCAGTTGAGCAGACAGGTCAGATTGTCCTGAAACTTCACCTTTTCATAAAGAATGCTGTCCCATACGGAAAAATTCGGATAGTTGTTCCGGTAAAGATTTTCGAGCCGGATCTCCTCTATGAGTCCGGTTTCAAGCCAGCCGGTAGCGCCGCAGACCCACATGCGGATCTCGCTGGACGCATTGCCCCCGAGCACCGGGCGTTCATGCATGAGAACAGTTTTGACGCCATGCCGCGCAGCCTGAATCGCGGCGCACATTCCTGCCAGACCTCCGCCGATCACACAGAAATCCGCCTGATGTTTGATTGTTTTCATTGTTTCTCCTTATTTTAATTGGTATTGTAAAACCGCATGACATGCTGCAAATGCCGGGAAGCCCTCATTCTAGCTTTCGATCTGCCGGACATACTCCTTCAGCTTTCTGACAAGGGGCGGAATCTCGTCAAGCGTCTTCATTCCCGAAACCGCCAGTGCGGCATACGCGGGTTCTCCGATTGCAACCGCAAGCGTATAATGTCCCGAGTTCCGCACCAGAGCATAACCGTTCCTGCGGGTATGTCTGAGCTGTTTTTCCAGTTCGGGCGTCAGTCCGGGAATGTCTTCAGAATCCCGTTCCGCCATCAAAGCATGTCCGATGCTGGAACGCTCCCAGTCATAGAGAAAATTCGGGCTCAGTCCGCTGCCCATCCCGCTGCCGCCGCTGCGATGAAACAGGTAACAGACCTTTTCCTTCCAGAGCACCCCGAGTGCAACCGTGGGGACAGCCTCGCTCAAGGATTCCAGATACCGGTATGCGCTGCGGAGAAGCCCCGAGGATGCCATGCTCTCGACCGCAAGCACATGCAGAGCAGGTCCCGGCGCATACTTCCGCGACGACGTGCGGTAGGCATACCCCAGATAGGCGAAAGTTTTCAGAAGACGATTGACCCTGACGGGGCTCATCCCCAGCTTTCTTGCGAGATCCAGTCCGGCGACAGGCTCCTTATGAGTCGCAAGCTCTTCCAGAAGCGCCATCCCGTCAATCAGACCATCCACTTTTTGTGCAGGCAGTTTATTCATAATATTACTATTATAGCAATTTAAGAGAATAATTCAAGAACGAAAAGAGAAAAAATCAGAAAATTATGATGGAATGCGGAAAATGCGCTGCATCCGCAGCGATCCGTGAAGGCATCTCCCGAATTCACGGCAGAAGAAACCGCCAGCAAGCAGCGGAACCCGGAAAGAGGAAACGAGGAAAAACGCAGGACAATATCCGACCTCTCCCCCATGCGGCGCAGAGCTGCCGGCGGCACAACTTAAAACAACTTCCTTCTTGCAAATGTCACCAGATGTTCTTCCGGCGCCTGGTCCTGCAGCATTTTCAGGATCACAAACCCGTTCTGCCGGAGAACCCTGCGGATTTCCTCCTGCGAAAGAGTCGAATACCGGAACATGACTCCGTTCATCAGCCCGGAAGCGTATCCTTCCTTCATGCCGCTGGTCATCAGCAGGACACCTCCCGGCTTCAGCAAAGCGGCTGCCCGGCTTATCATCCCGCGGTGACGTTCCGGCGGCAGATGGAACAGGGAATCCCAGGCGAGAACGGCATCGTAAGTTTCATCCGTGCAAAACACCGAAGCATCGCCGTGCACCAGCAACGCCTCCGGGACATATTCCCGGGCAAGCCGGATCATCTTCTCCGAAACATCCACGCCCGTTACCTGAAAGCCATGATCCGACAGGACGCGCATCATACGTCCGAATCCGCATCCCAGATCCAGCACATGCGCACCGACCGGAAGCATCGCCATCAGCTCCTCCAAGAACGGAATTCCGCACGGGGACGCCTCCATCCCCGCCTTGAACCAGTCCGCGATTTCATCGTAGGCTTTTCCCGTTTCAAGCGGAGCAGGATAATCGTTCCGGTTCATGTTTCACCTTTGCCATGCGGGAATGATCTTATCCACCGTAATCAGCGGACGGTGCCAGCCGCGCACCCAATGTCTTCTTCCGTTCACTCTGACCTGACGTTTCTCCCACAGCTCCAGGTTAAGCCCGGGGGCGGTCAGATAAGCGGAAATGAACTCTTCCTCGTTCACTTTCACAATCAGGGCATAGGCGACGTCTCCCCGTTCCCCGGCGATGCGCTTCACAATGCCTTCCGCGGCAACCACACTCTCCGAATCGGCAATCACAACCGGTTCCGGCTGCGGTTTCAACACGGGCTGCTCTGCAGTTTTCCCGTCGTCCCTGCCCGCCTGTCCAATATCCAGGTAGGCGGAACCGACATACGCGGTAAGTCCCCGCTGCGGTTTGATCCGAAGCCATTTTCCGTTTTTCGCCTTTCCGCGGATTTCAATTTTTCCTGGGACGGCAGGCCCGATTTCTTCATACGCAGCTCCCGGCCCGGAGCGAAGCACCGCTCCCTTCTGCGGAATGCCGTCCTCATCCAGCATGGACGCCGCAATCCAGACGGATGCATTGTCCGGCATGACAATCCGGCACCATTCGCTGTCCGGCGAAGAGAGAATTTTCACCGTATCTCCCGCACGCAGTTTCCCGATAATCCGGTATCCGAGTCCCGCACCGGAGCGGATGTTCAGATATTCGGGCACCACCGTTCCGGTCAACGGCTCCATGCCGGAACAGCCCCAGGCAACGGCACACAACAGAATTACTGCGGACTTCATCATGACCACCCTTCCGGAAGATTTGAATTGCATTATTTTTTCAAGTAAATTTAATTTAACTCTCCGCAAATTGCAAATCCGCATTGAAAATAAGCGTTAAGTATGTATAGTTTGAATCCGGCGGAATCAGCCGGAACTGTTTTTTTTCATAATGAGGAAGCGGAATCATGTTAAGACAAACACCGTGGTCATGGGTGCCGACATTGTATGTTGCGGAAGGCTTTCCCTATGCCGTAATCACAACGCTGTCCGTCGTCATGTTCAAGACACTTGATTCCGGCATGAGCGATACCGCCATCGCGTTCTGGACCAGTCTGCTCGGATTGCCATGGGTGCTGAAACCGTTCTGGGCGCCGTGCATTGATCTTTTCGGCAGAAAGCGCGGATGGATTCTTCTATGCCAGGCGCTTATGGGGCTCCTGTTTCTCCTGATGGCGTTCACCGTTCCTCTTTCATCGGGAACGCCCCTGCTGATCCTGATGCTGTTCCCTGCGGCATTCGCTTCGTCCACACATGACGCGGCGGCGGACGGTTTTTACATCATAGGGCTGGGAGAACATGAACAGGCTCTTTTTTCTGGCATCCGCAACACCTTTTACCGTCTGGCGCTCCTCTCGGCGCAGGGGGTGCTTCTCTCCATTGTCTTCACCCTGACGAAACACTGGAACATCCACGCACAGTGGTCTGCTTTCTTTTTTCTTTCCGGCGGACTGCTCATGCTTCTATTCTTTTTTCATCTGACCGCCCTGCCCCGTCCGCTGACGGACCAGCCGCAGAAGCGTGACGCGCGAAAGTCTGTCGGCGGCTCTTTTCTGGAGTCGTTTTCCGCGTTTTTCCGCAAGAGACACATCATTCCCGCAATTCTATTCCTTCTCTTCTACCGTTTTGCCGAAGCCCAGCTGACAAAAGTCTCCGCCCTGTTCCTGGTCGATGAGCGGGCGCACGGAGGAATCGCGCTGAATCCGGCGCAGTATGCGAACATCTACGGAACCGCCGGAATGCTGGCGCTCCTCGCGGGAGGAATCATCGGAGGAGTTCTGATCGCCCGGCACGGACTGGGGAAACTGCTTCTGCCGATGGCTCTCATGCTCAACCTGCCGGATGCGGTCTATGTCTATCTTGCCTCCGCGCAACCCGGTTCCCCCTGGATCGTGAGCGCATGTGTCGTGCTGGAACAGTTCGGATACGGGTTCGGATTCACCGCCTATACCGTTTTCATGCTTCACTTTGCGGAGGACAGCGGCAGATTCCGCACCACGCATTATGCGTTCATGACGGGGATCATGGCGCTGAGCCTCATGCTTCCGGGCATGGTCTCGGGGGCAATACTGGAACGCATTCCAGGGTTCGCCTCCCTGTTCCCGGAATTGCTTTCCGGCACATGCGGCAATTATGAACTCTTCTTCCTCTGGATCATGCTCTGCACAGTCCCCGCCATCCTCACGATCTATCTGATCCGCCCGTTTATCAAATACAATTTCGGAAAAAAGGACATTCCAGAAAGGAGCCGGCAATGAAGTATCCGAACTATTCCGACGCACTGATTGAAAAACGTTATGCCGATGCCAGGGAAATCTACGATGATTTCGGCATCAATACGGATACGGTGTTGCGAAAGCTCGACAAGATACGCATTTCCATGCACTGCTGGCAGGGAGATGACGCCCGCGGGTTTGAATGCGGAGAAAGCAAGCCCCCAACCGGCGGAATTCCCGCCGCAGGTTCCAAACCAGGCAGGGCGCGCAATGCGGACGAGCTCCGGCAGGATGCGGAAAAGGCTTTTTCCCTGATTCCCGGAAAGCACAGATTCAATCTCCATGCGGTTTATCTTGAAACCGGCGGCAAATCCGTCGACCGGGACGAGATTGAACCGGAACATTTCGCACGCTGGGCGGACTGGGCAAAGTCGCTCAGGATCCAGCTGGATTTCAATCCGACCTTTTTCTCCCACCCGAAATCCGCCTCCGGCTTCACCCTTTCCAGCCCGGACAAGGCTGTCCGCAAATTCTGGATCGAACATGCGAAACGCTGCCGCTTCGTTGCGGAATATTTCTCAAAAGAACTCAATTCCGTTGTCATCTGCAACACATGGATTCCCGACGGAGTCAGAGACTTTCCCGCCGACCGCTGGAATCCGCGTGAAATACTCATCGACTCTCTGGACGAAATTTTCCGCAAGAAATACGGCTCCAAAGTGAAAGACTCCGTGGAGGGAAAACTTTTCGGGAGCGGGGAATATGTCGTCGGCAGCAATGATTTCTGCCTGTCCTATGCACTCACACGCAAAAAACTCCTCTGCATGGACATGGGACACTGCCACCCCGCGGAGGCGGTTCACGACAAACTTTCCACAGTGCTGGCATTCATGCCCGAAGTCCTGCTGCATATCAGCCGTCAGATACGCCGGGATTCCGGTCATGTGGTGATTCTGAACGACGATCTGGAAAATCTCGCCAGAGAGATTGTCCGGGGACGTGCCATCGGGGAAGTCTATCTGGCGACGGATTTCCTCGACACGTCCGTCAACCGCATCGGCGCCTGGGTCATCGGCATGCGCAGCACACAGAAAGCGCTTCTGAATGCTCTGCTCGAACCGGCGGCGGTCTACAGATCGCTGGAGCGCGACGGGCGCAAAGCGGAAATGCTGGCTCTGATGGAAGAGATGAAATCGCTTCCAGCCGGAGCGGTATGGGATTATTTCTGTCTGAAACACAACGTTCCGGTTTCCGTCGCATGGCTGAACGATCTCCGCGCCTATGAACAGAGTGTCCTCTCCAAACGGAACTGAAATCTTCCGTGACAACGCAAGACGGCGGGCATGATTCCGACAATCAGTCCGGTTCATGCCGCAGGATCAGTTTGTAAAAACGGTCATTTTTCCTTACCACCGTATCAAAAGGAAAAGTGATCCCGGCACCCTTGCCGGCGGAATCTGCGGGAACATCATCGACACGCAGAGAGGCAATCACCCCTTCAACAGCCCCGGTTGTCGGACCCGTGACCAGAAAACGGTCTCCTTTGCAGACTCCCTCCGAAGTCAGGCGCACCTCCGCAACTCCAGCCTTCGGATAATAATGGAGCACCAGACCGGCAAACACTTTGACGAGAGTCGCCTTGTTTTCGGAAGAGGCAGTCCACTCCCCGACTTTTTCTCCCAGATAATAGCCGCCGTGCCAGAACCCCCGGTTGAACACTTCATACAGACGTTTCTTCCACCGTTCAAGCTGCCCCGCTTCGGGGACGATCCCGTTTTTCCACACATCGACGGCATCCCGGTATACCTGTGTCACCGCGGCGACATAATCGGCGGAACGTCCCCTGCCCTCAATCTTCAGAACGGACACCCCGGCATCCAGAATGCGCGGCAGAATGTCAATGGTGCAGAGATCGTTCGGCGACATCACGTAGTGATTGTCAATCGCCAGCTCCTGCCCGTTGACGGAATCGCGCACCGTGTAGGAGCGGCGGCAGGGCTGATAGCAGTCCCCGCGGTTTGCGGAGGAATTGAAAACGGCGAGGCTCATGTAGCATTTTCCGGAAACCGCCACGCACAAGGCGCCATGCACAAACACTTCAATTCTGACGAGCTCCCCGGAGGGTCCTGTAATGTTCTCCCGCCGGATGCCGTCGCAGATTTTCCTGATCTGCGAAAGCCTGAGTTCCCGCGCAAGCACCATCACATCCGCGAACTGAGCGTAGAAGCGAACCGCCTCCAGGTTGCTGACATTCGCCTGCACGGAAAGATGAATGCCGAGTCCATGTTCTTTCGCAATCATCAGAACAGCGGTATCCGCGGCAATCACGGCGTCAATGCCCGCCGCTTTCGCCGCTCCGCAGAGACGCCGCACGGAATCAAGCTCCTCGTCGAACACGACCGTATTGATCGTCAGCCATGCCCGGACGCCGCGCTCATGGCACATTCCGGCAATCTGCGGCAAGTCCTCCTCCCTGAAGTTCACGGACGCACGCGACCGCATATTCAGCGAGCCGACGCCGAAATAAACGGCGTCCGCCCCGTGATTCAGGGCGGCGCTCAACGATTCAAAATTCCCGGCGGGAGCCAATAGCAATGGAGTCATATTTCTTCCTTCTTCCGTTTCCGTAATTTACCTTCCCGCCCGGCATTATGCAACCGGAAAAGGCACGTTCCCTTACATTGACGCGAGCAGACTGCGGAAAAACGTTCACGGCATTCCGACAAGGCATTCCCCCGCCGGGACAGAAAAAGCCGCTGAAATCACGGCAGTGCGGAACGCTTCCGCCTCATCTCTTCATCCTTTCACTGTCTGCCGCCCAGCATCTCCGCCATGCGGATGAACTGTTTCACGGTCACTTTCTCCGCCCGGATGTCAGGATCAATGCCGAGCGAAACCATCGCATTTCTCACCTGTTCCATATCAAACATGGAGGCTGCCTGTTTCAACATCTTTTTACGGCGATGCGCAAAAGAAGCGCGGACAAGACGTGTCAGACGGTGAAAAAGTTCCGGTTCCAAAGCATCCCTGCGCAGAGTCAGCCGCAGAATGCAGGAATCCACTTCCGGCTGCGGATAAAACATCTGAGGCGGAGCCATTTTGACCAGCTCCACCTGATACATTGCCTGAATGCGAACCGTCAGCGCGCCGTAATCATCGGTATCCTCCTTTGCCGAAAAACGCATCCCGACCTCTTTCTGCAGCATGATGAACATCTCGGACGGCGGAGTTTTCAGCGCAAGCATGTTTGCAACGATCACGGTTCCCGCCGAATAAGGCAGATTGGAAATCAGACGGAACGGGGTGTCCGGACCGTAAATTTCGGCAATGTCCACCTTGCACGCATCCCCTTCGATGAGGCAGAGTCCCCGGTTCGCATAAGTGAGACGGAGCCATGCGGCAAGTTTGCGGTCAAATTCAATCGCGGCAACCGAAGCGCCTGTTTTCAGCAGACGTTCCGTCAGGGCGCCGAAACCGGGCCCGACCTCGATAATCTTATCTTCCGGTTTGACATCGGCAATGCGGACAATCGAATCCAGAAAATTATCATCGATCAGAAAGTTCTGACCGAGTTTCCTGCTCGGGGCAATCCCGAGTGAATTCATCAAGGCTGAAAGTTCGGCTTTTTTCATGGGATGTCAGTGCTTATGCCCGCAGCCGCAGCCGCAACCGCAGGAGGAAGAGGCGGACGGGCATGACGCCGCCGCGGGGCATCCGCCCGACGAGGGCACCGAAGCGGAAAAAGTGGACATTTTGCGTTTCAGGTTTTTCGATTCGCATTTCGGGCACTCCGGCTTTGCATCGGAATTTCTCACCAGCACCTCGAAATCATTGCCGCAATCCCTGCAGACATATTCATAAATAGGCATCTTCAGAACTCCTTAACCATTTCTATCGGATCGTGTAATCAGCCAGTAGACAAACAAGGCAAGCAGAAGCATCGCAAAAATGAAAAGCGGATACCCCACATACCATTTGGAGCCGGTCAGAAACGCCGTGAATTCGGACATTCCGAAAACTCCGGTAAAGAACGTCGGAATCGAAATTGCGATCACAATCGCATTCATATTCTTCATCATGACGTTCAGATTGTTGTTGATGATCGAAGCGCGCGCGTCCATAAGCCCTGAAAGAACCTGCGAATAGACTTCCGCCTGATCCAGAAACTGGCGGTTCTCAATGGCAAGATCGTCCAGCAGCTCGATGTTCTCTTCGGTAAAGCCGAATTTCTGGGCGTTGACTTTCATGCGCTCGATCACGCGGCGGTTCCCGTTCAGGGCATTGACATAATAGACAAGCCCCTTCTCCAGCGTGAACATATTCAGAAGATTCTTATTGCCGCAGGACTTGTTGATTTCGTGCTCGATCTCGTCGCTGCACATGTTGATCACGCGCAGATGGGTTTCAAAATGCCGGATTGTCTGGAGCAGTGTCTTCAGCAGAACATCCTGCGCCGCCTTGACATTCGAGGCGAGACGCCCGGTGAACAGCGGCACACTGTCGTCAAGGACAATCACGATGCGTTCCGGCGGGAAAATAAAAATTCCCATGGACTTGACCTTGAAGAGGAAATTATCCTCGGCGGAATAGTTCTTCGGATATTTCAGAATAACCGCCGCATGATTGTCCTCGAACTCAATACGGGGCGTTTCGTCAGGGTCGGTGGAAGAGAGGAGCGTATGCTCGTCCACGCCGTAATCATTAATCAGATGACTGCGCTCCGTCTCATCCGGCAGGATATAGACTTCAATCTGCGGGAACCCTTCCGTTCCCTTGGCGATCCTTCCATTGATAACTGAATAACTCTGAAGCACAGTGCCGCTCCTTCTTTTCCGGACAGATTGAAAACCGGGCGGAGAGGCCGGTGAACCTCCTCCGCCTTGCACAACTCAGAAGATCACTGAAAAAAAATCAGTTGTTCTTTCTGAAATCATTCATGATGCCGACGAGTTTCTCAACTCCTTCCAGCGGCATCGCATTGTAAATGCTGGCTCTCATGCCGCCGACGGAACGATGGCCCTTGAGTCCGATCATGCCGTTCGCCTTCACAACTTCAAGGAACTTCGCTTCAAGTTCTTCGCTCGGGAGACGGAATACGACGTTCATTTTGGAACGGCTGCATTTCTGAACCGGCGTGCTGTAATAGCCGTTGGATTCATCAATCGCCTGATAAAGCAGAGCGGCTTTCGCGTCGTTCATCTTTTCAACGGCTTCCAGTCCGCCGACTTCCTTGATCCAGTCGGTCACAAGCCCGATCATGTAGATTCCGAAGGTCGGAGGCGTATTGTAAAGGGAGTTGTTCTCGGTATAGGTGCTGTATTTGAGCATCGTGGGAACCTTTTCCTGTGTGCGAGCCGCAAGATCCTTGCGGATGATGACCAGTGCAAGTCCGCTGGGACCGAGATTCTTCTGAGCTCCGGCGTAAATCATGCCGAACTTGGAGACATCGACTCTGCGGGACATGATGTCGCTGGACATATCCGCGATCAGCGGAGCCTTGGTGGTCGGGAAATCCTGATACTGGGTTCCATAGATCGTGTTGTTGCTTGTGATGTGCACATAGGATGCGTCGTCGGACAGCTTCCATGTGTCGAACGCGGGAATGTGATCGTATTTGGTGTCCTTGCTCTGGGCGGCGACTCTGACTTCTCCGAAAAGTCTGGCTTCCTTCATCGCCTTGCTGGACCATGTGCCGGTATCGACATAATCCGCCGCGCCGGTGTTCATAAGGTTCATCGGGATCATTGCGAACTGCATGCTTGCGCCACCCTGGATGTAGACAATGTCATACGCATCGGACACGCCGAAAACTTCGCGGATGTTCTGATTGGCATGGTCAAGAACCGCCTGAAAATCCTTTCCGCGGTGAGAGTGCTCCAGAATACCGCATCCCGTGCCGTGATAATCGCAGAATTCTTTCTGAGCTCTTTCCATAACGGACGTCGGCAGCATGGCCGGCCCTGCATTGAAATTGAATACCTTCATCAGAGAAGTCTCCTTATTGTTAACGTTTCACTGGAAGCATATAAAATACCACATTTTTATGATTTTGCCAGAGTGAAACGGCGCAATCCTGAAATAAAATCTGAACTTTTTCTTGAAAAACATTCGTTCTCAGACTTTATATTATACGCTTCGCGTGCTAAATTGATGTGTGTACTTTAATAAAAATCTGTAAATGGTATCTGAATGAAAATACTGAATCTTTACGTAATCAGAAGTTTCATGGGAACTTTTCTCATGGCGATCGGCGTTCTGACCTTCGGCATGACAGGTTCGCACCTCATGAAAGTCTTTGAATATATCTCCAGCGGTGTGCCCGTCAAAAACGCATTCATCTTCCTGCTCTATGTGCTGCCGATTGTGCTGGCGTTCACGATCCCCTGGGCGGCGCTGGTGTCCGTCATGCTTGTCTTCGGACGCCTCTCCGCAGACAATGAAATCACGGCGATGCGCGCGTGCGGGGTGTCCATCCTTCAGATTGTGGCGCCGATTATCGTGATCGCCTTCCTTCTCACCTGCACCTGCCTGTACCTTCAGCTTCAGATCGGGCCGCATTATCTGGGAGAGGCAAGAAATCTGGTGAAAAACGTGCTGGTGGAGCAGCCCACCGCCATCTTTGAACCGGGAATCCCTGTCCGATACAGCGATCTTTACATCTACATCGGCTCGAAAGATGGAAATCAGATTCACGATATTCAGGTTTACCGCATGGGGAAAAACGGAAAATGGGAACAGGACGTCACCGCCGCAAGCGGAGTCGTCGAAGTGGACAAGGAAAAGCAGCTTCTCAATGTGATTCTTGAAAACGCCACGGTCGCCGCTTACGAAGGCAGTGGCAGCAAGACCATGCGGCGGACTTTCAGCCGGGAACTGACATTCCAGATTGACTACGGACGCGGATTCAACGCAAACAGAGTATCGAGGAAAGACAAGTATCTGACGGCAATGGAGCTACTCGCCAGAATGAGTCTGGACAAAAAACGGGGCGTTGATACGACGGAGCTGGAAGTGGAATTGAATCAGCGCGTGGCGCTTGCGCTTGCGCCGATCGCCTTCCTGCTTCTTGGTATGCCGCTCGCTGTCCGGACCTCCCGCCGGGAAACTTCCGTCGGACTCTTTTTAAGCGTGCTTCTGGCGGGGCTCTATTTCGGCGCGGTTCTTGTTTCGGATGCGCTGCGGGAATCCCCGAAGCTCTTCCCGCAGTACATCGTCTGGATTCCCCCTGCCCTCTATCAGATATTCGGGGCGTTTTATATCTTCAAGATCGCAAAACGATGATCCTTCAGTTTTAAATTCACATAACCTAACAGCAACGGAAAATAAAGATGATAAAGACAGAGTCATATCTTCAGTGTGTAAGATGTTCCAGAACCTATGACATCGGCCAGCTCAGATACACCTGCGACTGCGGCGGCGTTCTGGATGTAAAGCGCGACCTTTCCAGAATCGACGGAGAGGAACTCAAGGCGCTTTGGGAAAAGAGATGGGGCATGAAACGCGGAATCGAATCTTCCGGTGTATGGAGATACCGCGAACTCGTTCTGGATGCCCCGGACGACAAGATCGTAACACGTCAGGAGGGCAATACACGGCTTTACCCGGCAGGCTCCGCGGGAAAATGGGCGGGTCTCGAAAATCTCTACTTCAAGCATGAGGGAGAAAACCCCACCGGCAGCTTCAAGGATCGCGGCATGACCTGCGGCGCAAGCGCGGCAAAACTCTTCCATGCAAAGACGGTCGCCTGTGCCTCCACGGGAAACACCAGCGCAAGCATGGCGTCCTATGCGGCGGTCAGCGGCATGAAATCCGTAATCTTCATTCCCGAAGGCAAGATCGCCTACGGAAAACTTGCGCAGGCGCTGGCATACGGAGGAATCACGCTCCAGATTTCCGGAAACTTCGACGATGCCATGAGTCTGGTGCAGGATGTCTGCCATGAACTGGGAATCTACCTGCTGAACTCCATCAATCCGTTCCGCATTGAAGGACAGAAGGCAATCACGTTTGAAACGCTCCAGCAGCTCGACTGGGAAGCGCCGGACTGGTTCGTGATCCCCGGCGGCAACCTCGGCAACAGCAGCGCCATGGGAAAAGCCCTCATGGAACTTCATGAACTCGGCATCATTTCAAAAATTCCGAAAATCGCGGTCATTCAGGCGGCGGGGGCGAATCCGCTTTACAAAATGTGGACGCAGCACACCCCGTATGAAGCGGTCAGAAATCCGGAAACCATCGCGACGGCAATCAAAATCGGCAATCCTGTCTCCTGGGAAAAATCACTGCGCGCCGTCAAGTGGAGCGGGGGAACCGTCGAACAGGTCACGGAGCAGGAAATCATGGATGCGAAAGCAAAGCTGGATGCGGCGGGAATCGGTGCGGAGCCGGCTTCCTGCTGTTCCCTCGCCGGAGCGAAAAAACTTGCAGATGCGGGCGTTATCAAGCCGGAGGACAAAGTCGTCGGCATCCTGACGGGCAATATACTCAAGGATCCCGACGCCGTCATCGGCTACCATCAGGATCAGCTCGGCAAAATGGGAATCAGAGGAACTTTCGCCAACAGGCCTGTCCAGATTCCGCCGACTTTGGACGCGGTGAAAAAAGCGCTTGGATGCTGAATCATGACCGCCTCGAAGACTTTTCCCGGAATTGAAAAGATTCAGTTTCTGAAAGACGCCTATATCGTGAAATATGCGAATATGGCGGGACTTGATGACGCTGACATCGGTAAAATCATAACGGTCAAGGAGGCGCTTCTGCAGCGTGCCTCTTTCATGCGGCTGCTGTGGGATCTGCATGACCTGCTTTACATTCAGGGACTGAAGTTTGAAGAGGTGCTTCCGGAAGACCCGAAGCTGGAACGGATTCTCGGCGAAGAACAGTGCGGAGTGTTTTACTTTCTGCTGGTTCTTTCAGGTTTTCCGTTCGGCATCGGGAATTATGAAAAACGCGGCTGGGACAATGCAATGCGCGACTCGGCGTTCCGTGACATGTCGGTCTGGGTCGCGCACTACAAGCGCAATTTCGGAACTCCCGGAATCGCATGGATGATCCTGGTCTGGCTCCAGGAACACCTGAATTGCAGAATCTTGAGTTTCGGCCGTCTCCAGTTCAATCTCCGCCACGCTTTCCATTCAAGGACATTCGTATTCAGAAACAGTCTGACGGGAGAGGTCACGGCGCTGTCCGAAGCCGGATTCCGCTATACGGCGGACGGTATCCGCGACGACCTGCACGAACTCCCCTCCCCTGACAGCTGGACCAGTGTCTACCGTGAAAACGAAAGCTCCTATACAGGCAACCGCATCACGCCGGATGGACGGGCGGAACGGGAACTGACCTCCCTGCCCAGAAACGACTGGGAATTGGTATTGTCTTTCGGAGATCCCGTCCTGAACATTCACATTCCCGAAGGCGGCGCTCTCACGCATGAGCTCTGCAGGGACTCCATGCTCCGCGCCATGGAATTCTTCAAACGCTACGAACCGGACTATCACTGGAAGGCTTTCTTCTGCGCATCCTGGCTTCTGGACCCGCAGCTTCAAAAGATCCTGCCGCAGACATCCAATATTCTGGCTTTTCAGCGCGCGGGTTATCTGATTCCGTATCCGGGCAGAGCGGATACGGTTTTCCGGGTTTTCGGCATCAAAGCCGACCGGAACGGAGTGGAAACCGTTCCCATTCATACATCGCTCCAGCGGACTTTGGTGCAGTTTGTCCGGGAAGGCGGAGAATTCCATTACGGCGCCATGTTCATTCTGCGGGATGATGCAACAGGAAAACCGAATCCCTACCACCAGAAATTCTAGCGGAGACGGGGAATGAGAAATGCGGTACTGCTGACCTTGCTGGCGCTTCCGTTCTGCATTCCCGCGGACGATCTGGTTACGGAAAATGGGACAGTCTATCAGGATTATCATATCGCAGACGTCGGTTCCATCGGCATCCGCATCACTTACAAAAAAGACGAGGAACTCAGGAAGGCGACGGTTCTTTTCAAAGAACTGCCGGACGACTTTCTGGAAAATTACAAGGGCGATCCGCTGACAACGGAAATTTTTGCCACCAGTCTGGATAAAAGAAGAAAAATCAGAATTCTGAAGGCAAAGAGAGACGAGGAGCTGGCGGCGCTGGAAGAACTGAAAACGGAATTGCAAGAGCCGTCCGCAAAGCGCAAAATGAATTCAGAGCGCAGAAAACGGGCACTCCGGCGGATTCGGGACAGGCAGAAACAGGTTCAGCGTATTTTCAACGGGGAATGCGACAAACTTGATGCCGAGGAAGCCCGTAGAATCGAAGCCGCAAAGAGGAAAGCAGAGGCAGCAGAAAACACAGAACAGACGAAATCCCAATGACAGAAAGTCCGTCCTCCCTTCATTTTTCTATCCTTGAAACTGCACTTAAGGAGTCTGCCGATGAAACACATTCTGATCCGTAAAGAAAAGACAAATGAATTCCGCACCGTGGAAAATCTGGTAAGGGAGGCATTCTGGGATGTCTACCGTCCCGGCTGTAACGAACACCTGCTGGTTCACCGTCTCAGAAACAGTTCAATCCATCTTCCCGAACTCAGCTTCACAGCGGAAGTCGATGGCAGACTCGCAGGTGCAATCTTTTGCAGCAAGGCGGTCATCAGGCGGAAAGACGGGGGCGGGCAATGTGTCCTGACTTTCGGGCCGCTGGCGGTGGCACCCGAATTCCAGAGACAGGGAGTCGGGAAAGCATTGATGGAACACACCGTTAAACAGGCACATTCCCTGGACTACCCGGCAATCGTCATCTATGGCAGCCCTGCTTATTATTCCCGGTTCGGATTCGAGCCCGGAGAAAAATACGGAGTAACGGATGCGGAAGGCGTCTTCCGCGAATCTTTGCAGCTTCTCCCGCTGAAACGGGAAATTTGTCTCGCAGGATGTTTGGAGGAGAACAGCCTTTACCGTATCTCCCCGGAAGATATCTGCCGGTTCGATGCGGAATTTCCGCCAAGACAAAAACATCTGCGTTCCTCCCAGATTCTTGCCGGAGATTTTTTCGATGAACCGGAAGATCCCGCGGCACATCTGGCTGCGGAAAACCAGCGGACGGCATGGCGCATCATCAGAAATTCCGGCGTGCTCCGGGCATGGGAATCCATCGGCGCGGAAATCCGCCTTGTCGGTTCGCTCCGGACAGGACTGCTTACAAGACACCGGGATATTGATCTTCATATCTATACTCCGGAATTGAATCCTGCCGAAAGTTTTCGTGCAGTGGGGCTGTTTGCTTCGAACCCGGCGGTATGCGGCTGCACCTTCCGGAATCTCGCCGATACGGAAGAAGCATGTCTGGAATGGCATGCGGCATATCGCGCCGGAGATCATACGGAGTGGCAGCTTGACATGATTCAGATCCGGAAAGGTTCCCGTTACGACGGCTTTTTCGAGAGAGTCGCGGAACGGATCACGGCGCTTCTTACCCCGGAAAGCCGTAAAACAATCCGGAATCTGAAATACATCACACCGGAAACGGAGCACATCATGGGAATTGAATACTGCCGCGCGGTCATCGAAGGCGGTGTGAAAAGCTGGGAGGAATTCCGGCAATGGCGTCAATCCCATCCAGGGGAAGGCATTATGGACTGGTGCCCGTAAACTCCATTTCCGGATCGTATTTTTTCATAAGCCTCCCTTCCCCTTCCCCTTCCCCCTTCCGGCTTCTTTGACGCTTTTTTCAGGGAAAAATGAGCGTGAACTGAAGTAAAGAGAAGAATTTTCCCGACTTTTTGTTTGACGCCTGGGATATGGTGGAAAGACGGAACATGGGGTTCCGTCGGAAAACAGAAGGAGGTCACATGACAAATCCATCCATAATCCTGTCCGCTCTCAAGGAGAGGCTCGAAGGCATCAGAAACGAAAACGG
>CASDPB010000120.1 GCA_949282305.1 uncultured Lentisphaeria bacterium
ATTTTCTGTGTCTATTTCTGCTTCAAACTGGAGGATCTCTGCAAACTGATCCCGAAATTTCCGGAGAAACTCAGGCATATAGTCCCGTGGCTGTTCATCATCGGACTCGCCATCGCCAGCCTGGTGAAGACGCTCCATTATAATCCCTACGAAAATTATATCCGTTACAACAGCGCCGTCGCAAAACAGGACGCCGCGAAGTTCGCCAAACCGCTGGCTCTCTCCGATCCGCGGGAACACAGGCGATACCATTACTATTCCGGAATCAAGACTTTTGGAATCCCCGCCCTTGATTTCCCCGGCGACACCGTAAACACGGCAGTGATCAAATCCCAACTCAAACGTTATTCCAGACAATGTGACGTCTTGTATCTTTTCATTGTCGAGTTGAGCTCGAACGCCCCCTTGACAGGAGCCGCTCTGGGATTGCCGCCGGAAAACTGGACACTCCTCTCATCCCAGTATCACAACCGCCGCAAAAAGAAACAGCTCCGCCTCTACCGCTATCTCCCCCCAAAAGAGAAAAAAGCAAAGAAATCGTAACACGCCGGGAAAACAGGAGAGCTTACAGCATCGGCGCTGTAACTTGTATTCCTCAGCTTTCCCCACACAGAGGCGAGACAAGGGCAATCCCCGGAAGATGTCGCCGGACTGTTCCCCCCGCCGTTTGAACTGACGCTGTTCAAAATCCTCTTTTCCGCACTCCCGATAGCGCGCATACGCGCATATCATATCCTCGTCCACCCCCCGTATCACGCGGCTTCCATCCGCCCGAAGTGATTTTCCGGGGAATGCCGTCTGCAACCGGCTGCTCCGCCATCCTCAGTCCTGCCGTAAGTCTTCTGATTCAATCCACCTGCCGCGCTGAAAACGTTCCGCCGCCCCCCGCACAGGTGCCGCAGACACGGCTTCGCCGGAGGCATCTTCAAGGCGTTCCACAACGCTGTTCCGGCGTGTTGTCTTATTGGCGCGCAACGGCAGCGATTCAAAATTCAAGAGGCAATCTCCGGCATTCCCGGCAGACCGTCAGGATGCGTCCGGAACTCTTTTTCATCATTTTTCAGCGCTCCGGGATTGCCTTTTCGTTTTCCTGCACTACATTTTCCACGTGCCGTTTCCTTATTTACAGTCCGGCCGCGTATCAGGCAGGATACAGTTTTTTCAAGTATCCTTTCTCAAAATGTGCACAATTTCCAGAACGTTGCCGACAACTCCATGACGTGGGCGTAAACGATGTAAAAAAATCATGCCAGCGCTGCATCTTTTATCCAAAATAGTGCAGAAACACAATAAAATATTGCTCAAATCCATTTTTGAAAGTACACTTTTGCAATATAATAATAACAGAAACTGAATTCTTCTCAATAAAGGGCAGATCAACAAAATGACACAAAAAATACTGAAGACAGCCGTAGTCGGACTCGGGAGGATCGCATGGAGCGACCATCTTCCGGCGCTACTCAGGCATCCGGAAAAATTTCAGGTGACAGCGGTTGCCGATCCCATCGAAGAGAGACGCAAAGACACCTGCGCGAAGTTTCACGTTCCCGCCGCCTATGCCTCCCTCGAAGAACTGCTGGAACATCAGACGCCGGATCTTGTCATTGTGGCGTCGCCGACGATCTACCATGCGCAAAATACGATCGAAGCTCTGGAACATGGTTGTCATGTTTTCTGCGACAAGCCCGTGGCGATGACTCTTCAGGAAGCCCGTCTGATGAATGAAACGGCACGGAAAAACGGGCGAAAGCTGATGATCTTCCAGCCGCGCCGCCTGAACTCAGACACGATTGCTGTCCGCAGTCTGATGGAATCGGGAGTCCTCGGCAAAATCTATCAGCTCAAACTTTACGTCGGCAACTATTCGCGGAGAAACGACTGGCAGGCTTTCCGGAAAAACGGCGGGGGAATGCTCCGCAACTACGGAGCGCATTATGTGGATCAGTTTCTCTGTCTGCTGCATGAAAAGCTCCGGCTTCTCGCATGTTCGACGGACCGCATTGCTTCTCTCGGCGATGCCGATGATGTGGTGAAAATGCTCCTGTGCTCCGAAAGCGGAATTCTGCTCGACCTGGATATTAATCAGGCTTCGGCGCTCCAGCCCTACCGCTGGTGCATCTACGGCAGATATGGAACGGCAATGGTCCGCGGCACGGGAAACGACTGGGAGATCCGCAGATATGATCCGGCGGAACTCGAACCGGTCTCCGCGGATGAACGGATGGCGGCACAGGATCGGAAATATCCGAGTTCCGACATTCCCTTCCGAACGGAAACATTCCGTCCGGCGCCGCCGGAACACATCCCGATTGACGGTCACTTGCTCAATTTTCATGACTGGACCGAAGGAAAAGCGGAACCGCTGGTGCCGTTTCATGAAACCCTGGAACAAATGCGCATCATCGAGGAATGCGTTTGTCTTGCACAGTAAATCACGGAGATCGGGACAGACACCCGGAACATCAAACAGAAAAGGGCGGAATCTATGAATCTTGATTGGGAGCATCTGGAAGTCAGAATCGTATCCGCCGGCTATTCCCTGTGGGAAAGCGGCGTATCATGTTCCAAAACCTGGGTCAGGCGCGTCATCCCGGACAACGACCTCTGGATTTTCGACACGGGGAAGTGCACCATGCAGATGGCGGGCGGAAAAACGAAGCTGAACAGAGACTCCATCATCTGGATGCGCCCCGGGCATATTTACGATGTCACTCAGGACCCGGACGACCCGATCGGGCATACCTACATTCATTTCGACCTGATTGACTCTCTCGGCAGACATTTCTTTCCGACGCCGGAACAGATGCCGGAAACGCTCCACAGTTTCAATATTCCGCAATGGAGGCAGATGGGGCAGAACATCGTCCGCATTATGAACCTGGGAAATTCCATAGAACGCAATCCGCAATGTTTCCCCCACGGATGCCGGAACGAGGACAAGTTTTCCGTGGCGTCCGCCATGCTGAAGGCACTTCTGATGTCGCTTGATTTTTACAATATCCTCAAGCTGAGAGAGGAAAAGGTCGTCGATCACAGCGCGGCAACCGCGCTTCATGCCGCCATGTACATTGAGGAGGCGTCAAGCCATTTTCTGGAGGTCGGGAAACTGGCAAAAAAATTCGGGTTGAGCAGAAACCGTTTTACGAAAATCTTCACGGACTACTGGCAGATTTCCCCGCAGGAATATCTGATCAACTACCGGATCAGCCATGCGAAAAGTCTGCTGGTGAACACCACACTGACCATTGGTGAAATTGCCGCACGCCTGGGATATTCCGATCACTATTTTTTCGCCCGCCAGTTCAAGGCGAAAACCGGATTTTCCCCCGGTGTCTTCCGCAAGGAACGCAGCAGGGAAATCAATTCGGACTAATTCAGAATACAAAATATGGCAACAGGAGATCAGGAAAATGAGAAATAGGAACAGACGGCCGGAGAACACGAAAGAAAGGAAGAACGGAACATCCGCTGAACATCCGGACAAGGAAGCCGGAAGACTGCGGAACAGGGATGCGGTTCAAGGGGTAAACGGAAAAACGGAGAGAACAGGCAGACGCGGGAATCGTGTCCCGGGAAACCTCAGGAATAAAGTGAAAACGTTCACCCTTGTGGAACTCCTCATTGTAATAGCGATCATCGCGATTTTAGCCTCAATGCTGCTGCCGGCGCTGGACAAGGCGCGGGCGAAGGCAAAAGAAATCTCCTGCGTCGGGAATCTGAAACAGCTTTCCATGCTTGTCATCAATTATATGGATGAAAACGGACAGTGGCTTCCCCCTTCTTTCAATAAAGTATCCATCACCGCCGGAGACAGCGACAGTCCGCTTTTCTGGTACAATGCAGTGAGTGCAGGCAGGAAACTGATGCTCGGGTGTCCCGAAGCCAAAGAAAAAATCATGGATTACGGCTATGTACACTACGGAATAGCAAGCGATCTGTTTGGAAATGCCTATGAGGCGTCCATCAAGCAGACACAAATCCGTTATCCCAGTGAGACAATTCTGGTCGGGGACAGTTCCACGCAGAGAGATCATAACGGCTGGAATGAAACGCCGGGTAATGCACGCGGCTTCATGATGACAGCTCCCGCCTGGACAACCAGCGGAATCCGCTTCCGCCATGGCAGCCGGCAGGACTATTTCGGCACATCAGTCATTGGAATGAGCGAAAAAACATATATCACCATGGTCACGGCGCGCGCCTGCGTCGGATTTGCCGATGGTCATGCGGCGGCAATGCCCGGACGCGAAATAGGGAAAAAATCCACTCGCCCGCTGGCTGCCGGAGACAGCGCATGGCCGCACAATATCTATCAATACTGGCAGGTCTCCCACTGGTACAGCAAAAACGGAATCATGACTGAACGCCTGTAAAATGAGCATATCACGGCTCTTTGATGCGCGATGTTCCGGGAACAGACGCCGCCGCCCCTTCCACTGTTTCCAATATCGCGTTCCGGCAGTGTTCCGCAGAAAAAACCAAGATGTCAGGCGGAAAAATCAAATGTCGGAATCGCCGGTCATCTGAAAAGCCGCTCAAGGAAAAGAACCGCGCAAAGATTGTAAGCGCCGTGAACCGTCACGGCAATCACGAAGAAAGGAAGCGCATTCTGAATCTCGAACGGCTTGCCTGCGGCATACTGGGACTTCCATGCGCGGCGCAGTCCCAGCGAGGAAATCAGTGTGCAGCAGACATGAAGCGTGGTGCAGGCAGCCCAGCGGAACGCAATAACCTGCAAACGCCGCTCCTGCGGCAGCACGGCAAGATAGACATAATAATAAATCAGGTTTTCAAGAACGGCAAAGGTCAGCCCCCCGAAAAAAGCGGAAAGAAAAAACTGTTTCGAATACCGCACCAGCCACGGACGTTTCTCCAGCAGCCAGAGCATCCCGCTCTGCTTCAGCACCTCCTCCAGAAACGGAGCGAACACTGCAAGGGTGAAATAGCGGAAGGAAGCAACAGCTCCGGTATTTACGAAACATCCCGGCACGGCAAACAAGGCACCGGCAAATCCGGCGGCGAGCGAAACCAGCAGCAGAAAAACACAGGAATGCTCCGCTCCCCTCTCCGTGATGTAAGCCAGATATTCGGCACGCTTTGAACCGTCCGGGCAAAAGGGCTCCTGCCCGATGGAATGCCGGATTCGTTCCAGCTCCGACCCGGCGGCAGGAACCGGAGCGACACTCTTTTCCGAGGGAGCCGTTCCGGTTCTGAGCCTGTCATTCAAGGCAGGTTCATATTCCGTGCTCAGATATTCTTTCTTCATGAACCCGCTGCTTTCCGGTGACGACCGCGGTTCCGTAGACAATCAGTTCGACTCCGCCGGCAACATTCTTCCGCTGCCCCTGAATTGCGACTGTTTCAACACGGAGATTGTAAACCTTGTCCGCGCCGTAACGGTCTGCCTCCTCCAGCAGACGCACGACCGCAATCCGGCGCGCATCTTCGCAAAGTTTCGTGTAGCCTTTCAATTCACCGCCGAACAGATTTTTCCACGATGAGATGAACTCGACAAAATAGTTGTTTGCCACAACGACGGAACCAGTCACAAGAACCGCCTGTTCGCAAATCAGGTCGTCAGGAAAACGTTTCGTGTTCAACAGTTCGATCCGTCCCCTGTACTTCGCCTCCTCCGCGGCAAGAAAACGGGTGCGGTTCCTGTTGACCAGGATATTCGTCACGATCCCCGTGGCAAGAAGCAGAAGCGGCAGCCCGACATTGAGAATCAGTTCCACCATAAACTGCCTCCGGATCAGGAAAGCGGTTCATCAGCAAGCACAACCGCGGTTCCGTATGCGTAAAGCTCCGCAGCCCCGGCGGTAATGTTGCTGGTGGCAAAACGGACATTGACAATCGCATTCGCCTGAAGCTCCTCCGCCTGCGCAATCATGCGCGCCATTGCTTCACGGCGGGATTCCACCAGCAGTTCCGTATAGCCTTTCAGCTCACCGCCGACGAGATTTTTGAACGATGCCGCAATGTCGCGTCCCGCATGTTTCGCCCTTACGGTATTGCCCTGAACCAGTCCTTTGACCTCCACAATTCTTTTTCCGGGAACCGTTTCCGTGTTTACGATCATCATGTTCCAACCCTCCCTGTATTGTTATGAGTCAATATACCGTATTATTTTCAGTTTGTCAAAATTTTTTCCCGTATGCCGGATATTTTATTGCAGACAGACAGTGCCCCGGCGGAACTGCGGAAAGTTCCCGCTCTGGAACTGTTTCTGCGATATGATGCGTCATGCCGCCAAGCCGGTTTTGAGGGATGGAACAAAAGATATTTCCCGGTGTCCAAGAAGAATACTTGCAAATTGCTTGCGCAATGATATATTACAGAACTTCTGGCAAGGGGCCGTTCCGGATTCGACTGGGCGAGCAAAGTGCCGATTGCATGTCGAGGATGATCGTTTGCCTCGTTAATCACCGGTCAAACAAAATAACTGCGAACGAAGAGTACGCACTCGCCGCTTGACGGCGACGTCCTCTCTCCGACGGACACTAAGAGAGAGGGCGACAGCAGTGTCCTGGCACAAAGACTTCACTCATCGGTCCGCGTGCGAGATTTCAGATGAGCCAGTCTGAAAGCCGCCTGTCTGTCGGCAAAGCCGGAGGACGAGAAAACCCAAAGACAGAATAAACATGTAGACATCGTCATGATGACGTCACAGGACAGGGGTTCAACTCCCCTCGGCTCCACCATTTTCAAAATTCTCCACCGATCGGTCTTCTGGTCGGTTTTTTCGTTTCGGGGGTAAATTTGAGCTCAACTCGCCTTTTGCCCGAAAGCGGAGAATCTCCACTTTTCTTTATGAAGGTGTGTTTCAGACCTTCTCCCGGTAAATTCTCCGGGGGAGTAAAAGACCGGTCTTTTGGTCCGGAGAGCATTTTTGGGAGGAAACACACGTCGAGAAGCTCGACCTTTGATCGTCAATTTTTCTCTGCTATACATTCAATTTGTAATCTTTTATTAAGGTAACATGTTTGTAATCAGATAATAATGCAAGAATAAACTTGCAGAGGACATGTGTTCGAAAAATCCAGAGGTCGGTACTCTATTCGCCCAATTCATAACAAAAGTCTTTTTGATTCAGAGAATTTTTCGAGTTTTGCAAAATTCGCCTTCCAGAACAAACGACCTTTTCTTCAGCATTCACTCCGTCCTGCGGACGTTTCCACTCTTCCGGATCGCCTTTCTTTGAAAGCCGATCCTCCAGCGTCGGTCAATTTTAATCCGTCATTCAAATATTCCTGATTTGCAATCACATTTCTTCATGCTATTTTATTCTTATTGACAGAATATGATGCATTGTTGCATCTTATTGACTGTCAATTTATTAACATGGAGAAAAGTGTCACCTGTTTTTTATTGAAAAACAGAACCATTTATTCCCGCACATGACAGTAAACGAAAATCAGAGATTTGCCGGAAAAAACATTCTTTTGAGAAAAAGAAACGCTTCTGCCGGCGGAAAAAAGGGAGTTCTGCAAATGCTGGAGTTTCTAAGAGACGGAAACAGTAATTTTGCTGCGGCTGAGAGTGATATCGAAAACGGAATTTGCCGGATCGCCTTTACTCCATCGCCTCATAACGGGATCGCCAAACTCTGGTTTCGCTGCCGGGTGCGGAATGCTGGAGGGGAGAGACTTCCGGAAAAAACAAAAATTGTCCTGAAGAATATTCAGGGGATGCTCTGCTGTGACACCGGTCGCTTTATTCCGGTGATTCGAAGAGATCATTCCGACTGGGTTCGTCTTGGAAGGGGGACGCGGATCGTTCTTGCGGACGGACGCATTCAGCTGGAGTGGATAACGGAAACTCCGGCTTCCGGCGCTTTTCTGGAGCTGGCTTTCTGCTATCCTTATGATCCGGAAGAGCTGGAGCAGATGATGAAGGAGACTTCCGGCTACTGGAAAAAAGATGAGATCGGTGTTACTGGGGATGACCATCTGATGATTCGGCTTTCCAACCATTACGGAGATCCGCAGAGGGGGGTGCCGGGACTGTATCTGCTGGCGCGTCAGCATGCCGCGGAGGTGTCCGGGGCATGGGTACTTGACGGAATTCTGCGGCGTCTGGCGGAGATTCGTCCTGAATTTCCTGTCTGGTGTGTTCCGTTCGCTGATCCGGATGGCGTCATGCGGGGCGATTATGGAAAGGATTCGTTTCCGCAGGATATGAATCGCTCCTGGGGACCTCATGCGTTGATGCGTCATGAAACGCAGGTGATCGCTGCGGATCTCAGACTGTGGTATCAGAGGGTGATGCCCGATCGCTCTTTCGTTCTGGATCTTCACAGTCCCGGCGCGGATGAGACTGGCATTTATGCCTTCTGGCTGGAAAAAGTCCGGGAACAGAAGCCCGCATGGAAAACCGAATCCATTCTGACCCGTCTGGGGAATGCGCTTGCGCCTTACGCGGCATCTCCTTTCCTGCGGACTAGCTCTTATAAGCCTTATTCCGCGTGGGGGATGTTTTCGAATCTCAGCGAGTTCTGTTTCGATACGCTCTCGGTTCCGTTTGCAAGCATGGAAACCAGTTATTTCGAGGCCGGAGGAAAAGTGCTCGACCGTGCGGATTACAGAAAAATCGGTTCCGTGATCGCCGATGAACTGACTGCGGCTCTGAAAAAAGAGTAAAGCAAAGAACGCGAAGCGTTTTCCGGTTTTTCCCTCACCTTTTTTCCTTCTATTGCCGAAGTGCAGGCAAGAAGCTTGTGCGGAAAGATCACAGGAGAATCCAGAGCCAGAGCGGAATCGTGATAAGAGAAAGAAGCGTGGTGACGATGATCGCCTGTCCGGTGAAATCGGGACAGCCCCCGTATCGTTTCGCAATCAGGACCGAACTTGCCGCCGCAGGCATCAGAGCAACGACTATACTGACTTCGAACATCTCTTTTTCCAGCGGAAAGAGTTTCAGAAGGAAAATCAGCACGCTAGGAAGCACCAGCAGGCGGAGAACGGAAAGATATGCCGCGTCAAGCGGATGCTTCAGCAGGTTCCCCGCGCTGAAATAAAGAGCCGCTCCCGTGAGGATCAGCATGAAGGGAACCGCCATGCTCCCCATCATTTCCGAGGTGGAGGCGATGAAGTGCGGAATCGGAATCCGCAGGAAGCAGAACGCCAGCGCAATGACAACCGCGGCAAGGTTGATGGAAAAAATGTTTTTGACGGTCTCCCGAAGACTGCCAAATCCGGTGAACGTGAGGATGCCGATCGTCCAGAACCCGATCGTGGAGCCGACATTCATCAGCAGAAGAAGCGCAATATGACGCTCTCCCCACAGACTGTCCAGAACAATCAGCGGCAGAAAAATATATGAGATTCATGCTGATCCACCATGGGGCAAGATCATTGAATTATGATTTTCAAAAATGCTGGAAAGAAATGAAAAAAGTTTCTATTGATGTTTCTATGTCAGACGTACTTGAAAGTCCTTTCGATCAATCTCCAATATAAATATATATAAAATATATTGATTACTTGAGAATGAAGCTGTTGCAAAATATTTTTCGCAAGCGGAGAGCTTTATTTTTCAATGCTGAAAATCAAAAAGTCGGATTGCTTTGTATGTTTCCCCGACTATTGCTTCTCCAATCAAAAAGCCTGGACTTTTACTCCCCCGGAGAATTTACCGGGAGAGGGTCTGAAACACACCTTCATAAGAGAAAAGTGGAGATTCTCCGCTTTCGGGCAAAACGCGAGTAGCGTCTGCCTTGAATCCGAAAGTTCGGACTGATCTCATTCAGATGAGCAAGAACTTCCCAGAACAGTTTTTCCGCCATGCCTGCGTCACGGTTCCGGTTCGCGTGGGACAGACCATTACGGCTCGGGGGAACGCAATCCCGAATTTTGCTTACCAGACCGCAATGATTTCGAAGCGTATCGCAGATGTCGTTCAGCCCCAGGGCATGCGTCAGCTGTCCGAAGACCAGAGCCAGAACATGACTCGTC
>CASDPB010000121.1 GCA_949282305.1 uncultured Lentisphaeria bacterium
ACAGCAGAAGGTCTGTCTGATCGCTGCCGATCAACTTGAGAGTGGCGCCGCTCGTAAGCGGAATTTGCCTTCCCGAAGAAGATACGCAGCAAACGCAGAGGAGGACTGTCCCACGCATGGCGGCTGGAATGCAGGTCATTACGAGCTGAGCCGGAAATGAACAGACCGGCAGCAATCAGGCTACGGGCGCGGAACGGGATTCCCTGCCTGATTCCGGTCAAAATATTCCGGATTTTTCGGAGAAAGTTCCTGTGCCTTCCTCAATGCCTGTTCCGCTTCGGCGGAACGGCCGGGAAGATGTTTCAGAATCAGATATTTCCGGTAGTAATAGGCGGCACGTTTCGGAGCGCGTCTGATCGCCTCGTCCAGCAGGGAGAGACTTTCATTGACATGGAACGGGCCGAGAGTCAGGTAATAACTGGAAGCGGCGGCATAGGGGAACGGAGAGTCCGGCGTGATCCGGGCGCAGTTCTGAAGCATCCGCATGACCTCGTCCGGTGTGACAGAATTGCCTTTACGGGGTGTTCCGAAACGCATATCCGTAGAGGAATGGAGCTGTTCATAGTGCATTTCACCCGCGACCGCCTGCGGAAGTTTCAGCGCGGGATACAGAACCAGTCCGGCGGAAATCAGCAGGAAAAGCATGGTGCAGAGCTTCTTTTTCCCCGCTGTCTCCGGGACGGGCAGTCTGACAATCCGATCTGCCCCTTTGGAAACCAGAATCAGAGAACCGAGGGCGATTGCGGTTGCCGTGGAACCGGGCGTCTCGTAATTCAGCTCAACCATGGAGTGGAACGTCCAGGCGACAATGGCAAGCGTCATGCCGCATTTCATGATCCTGTCGTCCGCGTCATCACCGGAAACCGATGCCTTGTGAAACAGACAAAGCGCCACGGCAAGCGGAATCAGGAGGAGAACTGTCGAAATCAGAAATGCAGCGGTACCCGCCTGAGATCCTGCGGCGAGGATGAAGTTGTGCGGTCCGTGCGGTGCCTCGTCGTTGATCAGGTCTTTGAAGATCAGATATTCATGGAAGAATTCTCCCCATCCGGCGCCGGCGAACGGATGCGCCAGCATCATTTCAAATGCCGCCTTGAAGTAGTCGAAACGGAACAGCATGGAGGCGAATCCGCGCCACATTTTTACCATAATGACGAATCCCGCCAGCATGACCGGAATCAGCGCATAACAGAAAAGACGGATTTTGCGCGGAAGCCGGGAGGCAAGAATCGTGAAGGCGATGCCGACGATCAGGGCAAGAATTCCGCCCCGGCTCCCGGTTTCCTTGAGCAGAAACAGATACAATGCGCCGCCTGCGCCGCAGAGGAGCAGACGCGCCGCCCAGGGGGGTGTGACTCTGCCGCCGAATTTATAGAGAGCTGCAAGAATCAGCGGAAATACCAGCGCAAGATAACCGGCGTAGACATTGCAGACCGCAAAATCACCCGATACACGCGATTCCATCAGGCGCGTCGCAAACTGTCCGGTCATGATCTGCTGTCCGGTGGCGCGCTCCTTTTCTTCGATGAATCTGCGCGTTTCCTCAAATCCGCTCCAGTATTGATTCAGTGCGGAGCAGATGGAGAATGCCGCACCGGTAAGAATCGCGATGAACAGCTGACGTGCGAAGTGTTTCGGGTCACGTTCCAGCATCAGGCAGAGCGCCATGGCGTAACAGGCAAGCCCGAAACAGTGGAGGGTGTTCTGCATGGCGAAGTCCCATGTGGATGCGTGAATCCATCCGGGCAGTGAGGCAGCCGCAAAAAGCGCCCAGAGAAGGGCGTATCCGCGCAAAAGCGGATTTTTAATTTCAGGCGGCGGCATCAGCAGGATGCAGAGAATGAGGGCAAATGCCGCAAACGCGGGAAACAGCATTACGGACCAGGAGCCGATGAGGATTCCGACGGGTTCCGTCCAGTAGATCATCGGCATTTCCGGCACACCGACCGTTGAAGCGAATTTCAATGGAAGAATTGCCGTGAGGAACAGAAGAAACGCCCGTGGCAGAAATGCGAGTTTGTCCCGGAAAGTATCCATGCCGACTCCTTGGTTGGGTTATGCGCGCGGATGCGCTTTGCTGTAGACGGCTTTCAGCCGTTCCGCGCTGATGTGAGTGTAAATCTGCGTGGTGCTCAGATTTGCGTGTCCGAGAAGTTCCTGAACGCTGCGCAGGTCCGCGCCGGCATCCAGAAGATGCGTTGCGAAGGAGTGACGCAGTTTGTGCGGCGTCATGTCGGAGGGCAGTCCCGCTTCCGCGAGGTAAAGTTTGAAGTTGCGCTGGAAACTGCGCGGAGTCAGCCGTCCGCCGTCCTGATTGATGAACAGAGGTGCTTCGCGGCGCGCGTCGCTGGTCCAGAGGGCGCGCACGTGAATATATTTCCTCAATGCCCTTTCCGCAGGCCCGCCGAGTCCGCAGATTCTTTCCTTTTTCCCTTTTCCGCGGACCTTCATGACACCTCCGAGCAGGTCCACGGAACCGAGATTCAAGCCGAGCGCCTCGCTGATGCGCAGACCGCCGGAGTAGATCACCTCCAGAATTGCGCCGTCGCGTGCGGCGGAGAGTTTTGCCCCCTCTTCGGATTTTGCAATCCCCTTTTCCACGGCGCCGTTCCAGAATGTGTCGGCGGAATCCAGCAGCCGTGAAACCTCGGCAACCGTCATATATTTCGGAAGCAGTTTCTGCTTTTTGGGCGAGACCAGTCCCGCAAACGGATTGGAGTCGACGATATGTTCGCGTTCCATGTAGCGGTAAAAGGAACGGAGTCCGGAGATTTTCCGGACGATGGAGGTTTTGGACAGATCCTCGCCCTGAAGCGCCACGACAAAGGAACGCGCATCGTGCACGCTGACTGAATCCCAGTCGACGGTCTGCTCCGAGGCATCCATGTTGAGAGTCAGTTTGGAAAACTGCACGATGTCCATCTTGTAGCTTTCCAGCGTGTGTTCCGATGCGTTGCGTTCGTTGCCCAGATAAGCAAGAAAGCCGCTCAGGGATCGATCCTGGTTATTTGGGTCGTTTATCATTGTGCCAAATCAGCCTCGTGCCGCCATTGCGGCTTTAATAAAGTCTTTGAATAAAGGATGAGCCTCCAGCGGAGTGGATTTGAATTCCGGATGGAACTGGCAGGCGACGAACCACGGATGGGATTCGATCTCGACCATTTCCACAAGAGAACCGTCGGGAGAGGTTCCCGCGATTTTCAGTCCCTTCGCCTCCAGGGCGGCGCGGAAATCGCTGTTGAACTCATAACGATGGCGGTGACGCTCGGAAATATGCTCCGTGCCGTAAGCGGCCTCCGCTCTGGTGTTTTTCGCCAGAATGCACGGATATGCGCCGAGGCGCATCGTCCCGCCCTTGTCTGTAATGTTTTTCTGCTCCTCCATCAGCGCGATTACAGGATGTGCCGTGGAAGAGTTGAATTCGGTGCTGTCAGCATCCTCCATGCCGCAGACATCGCGTGCGAATTCAATTACGGCGCACTGCATGCCGAGGCAGATCCCGAGGAACGGAATATTGTGTTCGCGCGCATAGCGGATCGCCTTGATTTTGCCGGAAACGCCGCGGTCGCCGAATCCGCCCGGCACCAGAATGCCGTTGTATCCCCTGAGCAGTTCATCCGGATTGCGGGTATCGAGCTCTTCGGCTTCAATCGGATGAATCTTCACCTTGACATGATTCGGGATTCCCCCGTGGGAAAGCGCCTCGTAGATGCTCTTGTAGGCGTCGCGCAGGGCGATGTATTTTCCCACGACCGCGATCGTCACGATGCCGTTTACCGGATTGAGCACCGCCCCGAGCATTGCCTGCCAGTCGCTCAGATCCAGATTGTTTTCCGGGAGATTCAGGAGTTTGAGAATGCTTCTGTCCATTCCCTGTTTTTCAAGATCAAGCGGCACCTCGTAAATCGAATTCTTGACGTCAAGTTCCTCGATCACCATTTCCCGCCTGACATTGCAGAAAAGCGCCAGTTTTTTCTTGTGTTCCTCCTCCATGGGCACTTCACAGCGGCAGATCAGCACGTCGGGGATGATGCCGATGCTGCGCAGGATGCCGACGGACTGCTGGGATGGTTTTGTCTTGAGTTCACCGGCGGCGCGGATATAGGGAACCAGCGTCAGGTGCAGAAAGATGGAGTTGTGTTCGCCCGCGTCCTGGTGGAACTGGCGGATTGCTTCCAGAAACGGCAGGGACTCGATGTCGCCGACCGTGCCGCCGATTTCTGTGATTGCAATGTCAAGATCAGGAGAATCGAGAGAGGCGATTGCCGACTTGATTTCATTGGTGATGTGCGGGATGACCTGAACCGTTCCGCCGAGATAGCCTCCATGGCGTTCCCGCGAGATGACCGCGCTGTAAATCCTGCCGGTCGTGTAATTGCTTGCCCGGGAGCACCGGATACCGGAAAAACGTTCGTAATGCCCGAGATCCAGATCGGTTTCCGCCCCGTCGTCGGTCACGAAGACTTCTCCGTGCTGATACGGGGACATGGTTCCGGGATCCACGTTGAGATAGGGATCCAGTTTCTGCATTGCCACGCGGTAGCCGCGCTGCTTCAGAAGCATGGCAACGGAGGCCGCCGTAATCCCTTTTCCAAGAGAAGATACAACGCCGCCTGTGATGAAGATGTGTTTCGTCATTTGTTCCTGTCCTGATTTGATTTGAGAGAGATCAAAAAAGTATCTCGAACAATACCACATTTTGCATTTTTATCAAAGTCTCATGGAGAAATAATGAAAGATTTTTCCACCAAAAATCAGAGGAAAAGGACGAAAGGGTGGAAAAGAGCCGGAAAACGGGCATGTCAAGCCGAATCTCATCCATTCAAAAGAACTGCCCTGACGATGCCGGAAGAAAATCGCACAGGGGGGCTTCCGGTTCCGCCGGGATTCTGTGTGAAAAGACCGGAAGCCGCAGGTGAAATCTTCCGATGTTCCTGCATGTTTTGCATCGGGACAGATCGTTTTTTCTTTAAAAAAAACGGAAAAATTTCATTTTCCCTATTGACAGAACCGCATTTTATCTTATAATATAAAGGAACAAAAAAGAAACAGAAAAAACAAAAATGGTACAGCAGAAACTAGTTAAAACCTTTCAAAAGGAAATTGAGTCCGGAACCATCGTGGAGGACGGACAGATTCCGACGTTCCGCGATTTGTCCCGGCGTTACAGCTGCAGTGTTACGACTGTCAAGCGGATGGTGGACGACCTGGCGAGACTCGGCCTGCTGCGGGTGATCCGCGGGCGCGGGACTTTTGTCACCGGTCAGGAGGAGGGCGCCGCGCAGGGACGTTCGCAGCAAATCGGCGCCATTGTCCTTGACGACCAGTTTCTGGATACTCTGGAGCGATGCAAAGAGGATTTTTTAAGCCAGGGCTGGATGTTCAGCGTTTACCGTTCCACTCCTGACGCGCAGTCGCCGGAACGGGAACGGAATTTTCTGCAGAAAGCTCAGGATCTTGCCTTTTCCGCGATTATCATAGAAGCGTCGCCGATTGCTCCGGTCAATACAGACTTCTTCCGGCGTATGCGTAGCGACGGCATGAAGGTCATTCACCTTTCCCCGTATATTGACGATATGTCCGCGGAGTGCGCTTTTCTGCCGGATTTTCGTTCCGCGGGTTTGCTGGCGGCAGTGAAAGCGGCACTGGCGGGATACCGGAACATTACATTTTTCCCGGCGGAAAGCAGGGCGCCGTTCAGCCGGCTGGTGGATGAGGGAATCCGGCAGATTGCGGATGAAATCTCCCTTGCTGTTCTTGAACATGCTCCGGCGACACGCGATCCGGAAACGATCAGGGCATTCCTGAAGAACATGCCCGGACGGACTGCGGTCGTCTGTCTGGACTCGGAGATGGGAAGCGGTGCCATCCGCTGCGCACGGGAAATCGGCATGGAGATCAGAAAGGATTTCGGCGTCGTATCAATCATGGAGTCTCCGAAAGACAGGAGCAGCCATTCGTTCATGACATTCGATTTTGAGAGAATCATCCGTGACGCTCTGAATTTTGCGATAGACCGGAACCGTTCGCCCTTTGAAGCGGTCTGTCGTTATTATCCGGCTCATTTCTGCGATTTGAATACATTATAAACAAATTGAATGATACAAGGAGATTGAAAATGGGGAAGTATTTCAGGATTTTACCGGCACACAGGGAATTCAGGGAAATTTTTACCTTGATAGAGCTCCTGGTCGTAATTGCGATCATCGCGATTCTTGCGGCAATGCTGATGCCGGCGCTGAGCAAGGCAAAGGCAATGGCGCAGAGCATTTCCTGCGTCAATACCTTGAAACAGTTCGGAATCGTCGGTTCAATGTACACGGATGACAATAAGGACTATCTGCCTTATACCAACAACGGGGAGAACACGTGGTGCGATGAAGTCGGCTGGGCATCCGTCTATCTGACACGGGGCACAGCCAATTATGAAAAAAACAAGACTCTTTTCCGGTGTCCGTCCAATACCAATCCCAAGCCGCTGGCGAAATATGACCGTTATTCTTATGGATCCAACTGCGACTTCGGCGCGCCGATCATGTGGGACTGGTACTCTTTCAAAAAAGCGGGCGAGGTGAAAAAACAGCCGTCGCGTCTGGTTCATATTCTTGATGTCGCAGGCGATGGAGTGGATGGCGGACAGTATTATGCCTCGTTTGATGACTGGCAGAACCATGCGGGCCGTCATTTCAATCGTGCCAATATTCTGTTTCTGGACGGTCATGTCGGCAATGCCCCCGTTGCCTTGATCCGGCATCAGACCAATCAGGATGTTGTCTGGGGGATCAATGCCGGATTCGGAGACCGTTAAGAGAACTGTAAAATGGGGATATTGAAATGAAACATTTTTTTGTCATGGCGTTCTGCTGCGCAGGACTGTTGAATTTATATGGAGCGCATGTTCCGTATCAGACATTTGAACTTACTGTCGGAAGAGACGGCAGACCGCAGACATGGGGAAGAGGCGATGCCGCATGTCATGCTTCGGGCAGTGTGAAGACTGTCCGGGAAAAGGATGGCACGCCTTATTTCCTGTTCGGCAAGAAAGGCGATTTCCTCCGGTTTTCCGCGAAAGGGAACATTCGGGCGGAACAGGGAACCGTCGCTTTCTTTGTCAAGGAGTGTGACACCGGACGGGAACAGCGTGTATGGAATCCCTATTTTCAATGGGCGGGGAAGGACGAGGTTTTTGCCGTGCTCCGCCTCTGGCAGCCGTTTGAAGTCGGAGGCGGACTCTGGAGCAGACGGACTCGTCTTGTATGGTGTCCCGCCGGAACTCCGGAGAAGGGAGTCTGGCGGCATATCGCCTTCTCTTGGCAGAAGCAGATGGTGCGGCTTTATGTGGACGGGCGCGAGCAGCAGACTTTGCTTCCCGTGAATTTCAATTTCCGCAATCCCGGCGAATTCTTTACTGTGGGCCGTCCTTCGGAAGGGCATCCCGCGGAGGACGATTTTTACACGGGACGGCATATCATTTACGATGCTCCTCAGCAGGCGGAAAAGATGAAGATCGGGAAAGAGCCTTACGGCGCATTCGGCATTCGCGATTTCCGCATTTTCAGCAGGGCGCTGACTCCGTCGGAGGCTGCGGCGCTGGCTCAGGGAAAGGAGATGCCGCAGCAGACGGAGGATCAGCTGGCATTGACCTTTGAAGAATCGGTTTCCGCACAGTTCCTCCGGGTCATGCTGAACAGCCTTCTGGCGGAACCCGGGGACAAGGCAGTGGTCAGACTGCATGATGCCGCCGGAAAGATCATTGTGCAGGCTGCCGCAGTTGCCGGAGCCGGGGGATTTGAGCCGCTGAACCTGAAGTATGGTTCGATTTCCGCCGGGGATTACCGTCTGGAGGCGACACTTGAAAAGACCGGGCGGAAAGTGTCTGCCGCTTATAAGAAACTTCCGGATTTTCCATGGGTCGGAAACACGCTCGGCAGTGCGGATGTGGTTCTGCCCGGATTTGAGCCGTTGAAAACCGGAAACAGCCACGCATCCATGTGGGGACGCACCTACCGGTTCGGAAACTCGCTGATGCCGCAGCAGATCATCAATCAGGGACATGAGATTCTGGCGGAACCTGTCCGCTGGCGGGTCTCCGCCGGTGGAAAAGAAGAGACTCTGGCGTTCCATTCGATCCGCAAGGTGTCTGCGACTCCGACCCGTGCCGTCTGGCAGGGGGAAGGCAGACTTGGGGATCTGAAAGTGACGGGAAAAGTGACGGTGGAATATGACGGATTCATGGATTATTCCCTTACTTTTGTTCCTCCGCGGCAGGGGACGGATGTGGATTGTCTGGCGATGGATATTCCACTCCATTCTGAAGAGGCGTCGCTTCTGTTTCACGAGGCGCGCCGTTCCGCCACCTGGGAAAACGGCTGGCGTTCTCCGGTGACACCGCTCGGCAGCAAGGGCGTCATTACGATCGGAAGCCCCGACCGGTGTCTGCAATGGATGATTGAGTCCGATCAGTTTTACTATCCGGAGGATAATCCGGAGACTCTGCAATGTTCCGAAAAAGACGGGAAACGGATTTTTACGATTGAGGTGATCGGCGCGAAAAAGAAGATCGACAGGCCTTTCACATTGTCCTGGATGCTCCAGGCGGGACCAGTCAAGGCACGTCCGGCGCATTGGCGCGGCTGGACGCGGGCGGGACGGCGCTATATAGATCCCCGGCTGCACAACAGAGTCAATTACAATTACGACTGGTGGGCGCGGTCTCCCGGCGAGGCGATCCCCGCAGAAGGCTTTCCGGAAAAACCGGACCGTTCGGTTCTGAAAGACAAGATTCCATGTGTGAGCATGCACTTCGGGGGCTACCGCGAAACGCGGGAGAAAAAGGATCTGAATAAACGCACTCCCGAATGGCGGCGCTATGAGAAGGAATGGCAGCGTCTGCCGCAGCGCCTGATTACGGATCCCGGATGGAATGAGCAGACGATTGACACGAAGGCGTTCAGCTGGGGCGAGTGGCATATATGGACTGTTGACAGACTGTTCCGCACGACCGGTGTCCGGGGACTTTATTACGACGACTGGCTTCCCGGCGCTTCCAGCAATGAACTCGCGGGGTCGGGATATATCGGGGAAGGCGGAGTCCGCAGAGCAACGCGCGACATCCGCAATCAGCGTGAAATCCACAGACGGGTTTATGCGCTGGTCAAACAGTACCGTCCCAAAGACGGAGTCGTCTACATCCATGTCAGCGGCTGTCCGATTCTTCCCATATTGAGTTTCTCCGACATTACTTACGATGGCGAAATCATGGTTTGGAGCGACCGCATTCCGCCGGAAGGACGCTACTTTGACACCTACCGCATGGATATTTTCCGGATGCTGTTTTCCGGTCGTCAATTTGGGACTGTCCCCGGTTTTCATGATGTCACGACAAAGACTCTGGATCATGGCGGTTCCGGCAAGATTCTGCTGGCAAACAACCAGCGCCAGCTGTGGGCGCTGCTGCTCCTGCACGATATTCATCTGCAGAGTGCTTTTACTTCCGGACTGGAAGAACTGCGCATGATGTGGCTCGACAAATTCGGAATTGCCGAAGACGATGTCAGTTTTCATGGCTACTGGGATCTGGACAACGGGGCAAAACTGCTGCAGTTCGGTTTTATGCCGGACCCGACGGATGTCGATCGGGCAAGCAAGGGATACATTGCCTCGTATCTGCGTCCGGGCAAAGCGCTCCTGATTGTAGTGAGAGATGCGCCAAACAATTATGCGGGAGAGGCTCAGGCGACGATTCAACTGGATAGAAAGAAACTTGGTTTTGCTCCGGGGGCAGAACTGGAGGCGTATGATATGGAAAGTATGGCGCGCAACCGGATCGGACAGATCGACGGGGATATTTTGAAAGTCAATGTGGACTGTGATAATTTCGTCGCTGTTCTGATTCAGGAAAAGAAGTAACGGAATCGACTCTTCACCACCAGGGGAAGACCGGGGTTTTTTACCGGTTTTCCCCGTTTTTTCTGCAGCCGGAGGATGCTTTTTCCGTGTCAGAAATAAATGGCTTTCTTTTCTGATTTTGCCGATGTTTTCTGAAAAACATGCTATATTATCTTTGACATGACATGAGAAGTGAAAACAATTTCGTTTAAAAGGAGCTGCCATGGGACTTTACCTTGGAATTGATGCAAGCACGCAAAGTATGAAATGTATTGTCATTGATACTGTTTCCGGCCGGATCGCAGCGGAAAGCACTGTGAATTTCGGAAGGGATCTTCCGCACTACGCATCGCCGAACGGTTTTCTGCCGCATGAGAATCCGCTTGTGAAACATGCCGACCCGCTGATGTGGCTTGACGCGCTTGAACTGGTTTTCCGCCGTCTGGCGGATGCCGGAGTCCCTCTTTCGGAGATTCAGGGGATTTCCGGTTCGGGGCAGCAGCACGGCACGGTGTATCTTAAGGAAGAAATGAGCGCGCTTCATCCGAACCGGACTCTTGCGGAACAGATACGCCCGAAACTTGCCAGACGCAGTGCGCCGATCTGGATGGACCGTTCTACCGCGGCGGAATGCCGGGAGCTTGACGCATATTTCGGGAAGAGAATTCAGCGTGATACCGGCAGTCCGGCGATTGAACGTTTTTCCGGTCCCCAGATTCGTAAATTCGCCAAAGAGTGTCCGAAGGAGTATGCGGAGACCACGCGGATTCATCTGGTCAGTTCGTTTCTCTGCTCCGTTCTTTGCGGGAAAGATGCCCCGATTGATTTCGGAGACGGCGCGGGGATGAACCTTCTGAACTTGAAGACGCTCCAATGGGATCGGGAGATTGCGGAATTCACCGCGCCGGGACTTTTGGGGAAACTTCCGGAAGTTGTGCCGTCTTCCACGCTTGCCGGAACACTTGACGCATATTTTTCCAAGTTCGGTTTTACCCCCGGGATTCCGGTTGCCGCATGGTCGGGGGATAATCCGAACAGCCTGATCGGTGTCGGTGCGGGAGCGCCCGGAAACGCCGGAATCAGTCTCGGAACCAGCGATACGTTTTTTGCGCCGATGGCGGATTTTAAGACCGATCCTGCCGGTTACGGTCATGTTTTCGGCAATCCCGCCGGCGGGTTTATGAGTCTGATCTGTTTTACAAACGGTTCGCTGGCCCGGGAGGAGATCAGGAAAGAGCAGCAGGTTTCCTGGGAATTTTTCGACCGTGAAGCGTGCCGGAAAACTGTTCCCGGAAATGGCGGGCGGCTGATTTTGCCGTATTTTGAACCGGAAAGCACGCCGTTTCTGCTGGAACCCGGCGTTCGGCGGAATTATAAGACGGCAGATCCGGCGGAGGAAATCCGCGCCGTTCTGGAGTCGCAGGCATTGACATTGCGTCTGCATTCGGAATGGCTGGATGAGAAATTTCATCGAATCCGCGTAACCGGGGGCGGCTCGAAGTCGGAAGGGTTCCGGCAGATCCTTGCGGATGTGTTCCAGGCGGACATAGAGACGATTTCCGTCACAAATTCCGCCGGGCTCGGCGCCGCGATCCGTGTGGCTCACACCGTGGAGGGGATTCCCTTTGAACGTCTGTATGAGTGTTTCTGCCGTGCGGAGGAAATTGTGAAGCCGAACCGTGAAAATGAAAAATGCTATGACGACATGCGGGAAAGTCTCAGAGATTTCCTGAGGACGATCATCCAGAAGTGAAGCTCCGGCGGCGATCCGGGCTCTGATGCTCCGGCAATGTCTTTTCCTTTGCTTATTTTCAGGAAAAAGATGTTTTCATCTTTGCCGTTTTGCCAAAGAAGTGCTATACTTGAGGCATAAGGAGGATGATTATGAAAAAAGCCGCTGCGAAACCAGATGCCGTTGATTCCGACGCCTGCCGGATGCTGCTTGACGGAAGGATCAAGGATCCGCATTCCATACTCGGAATGCATACCGTGGAAGACGGGATTGTTGTCAGAGTTTACGACCCCGCTGCAGAAAAAATCTTTATCCTTGCCGGTGGACGGAGGTTCCCGGCGGAAAAAATCGCGGGCGCAGGGCTTTTCTCCGTAACCTTTCCCGGGAAGAAGAAGCATTTCGATTATATCGTGGAGAAACATTTCGGGAACGGCGAGGTGTTCTCGTCCGAGGATCCCTACCATTTTCTGCCCGGCATCGGGGAGATGGACATGTATCTGTTCAATTCCGGCGAGCATCATAAGGTGTATGAGGTCATGGGGGCGCATCCCCGCAAAATGGGGACTGTGGACGGCGTTCTTTTCGCCGTCTGGGCGCCGAATGCGGAACGGGTCTCCGTGATCGGCGATTTCAACTGCTGGGACGGACGGCGCAATATGATGCGTCTCATGGGGTCTTCAGGTATCTGGGAACTCTTCATCCCGGCGCTTCAGCCGGGCGACATTTACAAGTATGAGATACGCACACGGAACGGTGACATCCTGACGAAACTTGACCCCTGTGCGCAGCGCACCGAACTGCGCCCGCACAACGCAGGACGCATCCCATCCGCGGAACCGTATCCGTGGACGGATGCGGAATGGCTGGAAAGGCGCGGGAAGACCAATATTCTGGAATCGCCGGTCAACATTTACGAGGTGCATCTCGCCTCGTGGCGCGGACCGGGACTCCGGAAACTTGATCCGGAAAACAAGGATGATTTCCATAATTACCGCGAACTGGCACATGCGCTTGCCGACTATATCCGGGAGATGGGATACACCCATATCGAGCTCCTGCCGGTCTGTGAACATCCGCTCGATCAGTCGTGGGGATACCAGGTCACGGGCTTCTATGCGCCGACTGCGCGCTACGGCACGCCGGAGGATTTTGCCTATTTCATAGATTATATGCACCAAAAGGGAATCGGCGTGATTCTCGACTGGGTGCCGGCGCATTTCCCGAAGGACTCCTTTTCCCTCGGGCGTTTTGACGGCACGGCGCTGTATGAGCACGCCGATCCGCGCCAGGGGGAACACCGCGACTGGGGAACCTATATTTTCAACTACGGACGCAACGAGGTCAGGAATTTTCTGATCGGAAGCGCTCTCTACTGGTTTGACAAGTTTCATGTGGACGGTCTGCGCGTGGATGCCGTGGCATCCATGCTTTACCTGAATTATTCCCGCAATGACGGAGACTGGATTCCGAACAAATACGGCGGCAATGAAAATCTGGAGGCAATCGCGTTCCTGCGCCGCCTGAACGAGCTTGCGCATGAACAGTTCCCCGGCATTATGATGATTGCCGAGGAATCGACCTCATGGCCCGGCGTATCGCGTCCCGCATATCTCGGGGGGCTGGGCTTTACGTTCAAATGGAACATGGGCTGGATGCACGACACGCTGGAATACTTCGCCCTGGATCCTATCTACCGCAGTTTCAGCCACGGCAAGATCACGTTCTCGCTTTTCTATGCCTTTACGGAGAATTTCGTTCTGCCTCTGAGCCACGACGAGGTGGTTCACGGGAAGAAATCCCTGCTTGACAAAATGCCGGGCGACTATCAGCAGAAATTCGCAAACCTGCGCGCGCTTTTCTCTTACATGACGACTCATCCCGGAAAGAAACTCCTGTTCATGGGCGGTGAGTTCGGACAGTGGATCGAGTGGAACTGCAATGCCGGGCTTGACTGGATGCTTCTGGATTATCCGCAGCACGCCGCGATGAAGCGGCTGTCCGCTGATCTGAATCATTTCTACCGCGAGAATCCGTCCTTGTGGGAGGTTGATTTCACCGCATCCGGTTTCCAGTGGCTCGACGGAGGCGATTTCCGGCAGTCGATTCTTTCCTATATCCGCTGGAACCGGGATCATACCGATGCCGTAGTCGTGATCCTGAATCTGACTCCGGTGGTGCGCAATGACTATATCACCGGCGTGCCGTTCCCCGGCGAATGGGTCGAGGTTTTCAACTCCGACGCTTCGGAATACGGCGGCACCGGTCTGCTCAATCCCGGCGTCATGAAGACGGAGGAGGGTATTTACCACGGACAGGCACAGCATATCAGGCTGCGTCTTCCCTGGCTCGGCGCGGTGTTTCTCAAGCAAAAGAAAAAGTGAGCGGTGATTTCAGTGAAACAGATTCGTTTTGACAGTGTCGGCGGCGTTTCCGGCGATATGGTTCTTGCCGCGATGGCGGGGCTCGGCGCCGATTTGAAGGTGATGGAACGGGGACTGAACGATGCCATTCCGGAAGATGAGTTCGTACTGGAAACCATGCCGTTTTCCGATTACGGGATGAACGGAGTGAAACTCGACGTGAAGATCACGAAAAGTTCCGGGATTGAGCGGGGGCTTGAGGAAATCGGGAGAATCATCGACCGCACTTCCATGCCGGAGACGGCAAAGAAACGTGCGCATGACGTATTTCAGCGTCTGGCACATGCCGAGGCGGAAGTTCACGGATGCCGTGCGGATCATGTGCACTTCCATGAGGTCGGCGCAGTCGATTCGATTGTCGATATTCTCGGCTCCTGCTGGGCGTTTGAGATGCTCGGGGCGGACTCCATTTCCTTCGGCGTTCTGCCGGAGGGGACGGGAACCTTCCGGTGCAGGCACGGGATTTATCCGATACCGGCTCCCGCCACGCTCCGGCTGTTGAAGGACATTGATATGGAACAGACCGACGAGCCGTTCGAGATGATTACGCCGACGGGCGCCGCGCTCCTGACGACGCTTCCGGGCGGACAGAACAAAGGTGTTTCCGGCAAAGTCGTTTCAAGCGCCCTGTCTTTTGGCAGCCGCAAACTCAACGGGCGTCCGAATGCGTTGCGTGCGACTCTGATTGCATCGGGGAAAAATGCGGCATGGACTGCGGAATCCTGCATTGAACTGGAAACGAACCTGGATGATGTGACGCCGGAGGCGGCGGGCGCCCTGTCCGCGAAACTTTTTGAAAACGGTGCGCGTGATGTGTGGATGATTCCCGCCGTCATGAAAAAACAGCGTCCGGGGTATGTCCTTCATGTGCTCTGCTTCGAGTCTGATCTGGACCGTTTTTCCGAACTTGTGTTCCGCGAATCCGGGACGCTCGGAATTCGCGTGAACCGTACGGAACGCCGGATTCTTGAACGCGACATGGTTGCGGTGAATCTTTCCTGCGGTGCGGAAGTCCATGTCAAGCGCGCATTTCTGGACGGCATGGTCATTTCCGCAAAACCGGAATATGAGGACTGCCGGAAAGTCTCGGCTGAATACGGCATCCCCTATCGCGAGGTCTTCTCCGAGGCTCTGAACGCATTGAAAAAATGAAAGTCCACCCGTATCAGAATCTCTATATCCATGTGCCGTTCTGCAACGGCAAGTGCGCCTATTGCGCTTTCTACTCCGAACCGGAGGTGAAACAGGAGGTTGTCGATGCGTGGCTGTGCCGTCTGGAACTTGACGCAAAACAGTATGCCCCGCAGAGTGTTCCGCTGAATACGGTCTATCTGGGCGGCGGAACTCCGACCGCCATTCCCCCGGAATCGCTGGAGCGTCTTTTCAAAATGATCGGAACGTATTTTGTTCTTGCGGAAGACGCGGAGATTTCCACGGAATGCAATCCGGAGAGCCTGACGGAGAAGAAAGCCGCTGTCCTCGGACGCTACGTGAACCGGGTCAGCATGGGAGTGCAGTCGTTCGATCCGAAGTTCCGCAGTCTGATCGGGCGGCGAGGAGGCGGCGCGGAAACCGTGGAACGGGCGTTGAACCTGCTGCACTCCAGCGGAATTGCGAATATCGGTTTCGACCTGATCTATGCTTTGCCGGAACAGACTCTCGACGACTGGAGCCGGGAACTGGAAACCGCGCTCGGGTATGCGCCGCGTCATGTTTCCGCCTATTCTCTCATCATTGAGGACGGAACGGAGCTTGCCGCCCGTGATTTTCCGCCGGAGGACAACGAACTTTCCTTCCGAATGTGGCAGACGGCACAGGAATTCCTGGGCGCACATGGTATGCCGCGCTATGAAATCTCGAATTATGCGGCGGAAAAATATGAATGCCGGCACAATCAGAATGTTTGGCACGGGGAGACCTATCTGGGGCTCGGCCCCGGCGCCTGCTCCTTTGACGGGGCGGTGCGAAGAACGGAGATTCCTTCCCTGGTCCGGTGGCTGAAAGGAGATCCCGCCGAACCGGACGTCATCGAAGACCGGAAACGGCTGAGTGAAATATTCGTGATGGGGCTGCGGACGGTGCGCGGCTGGAAAAAAAGTGAATTTTCACAGTTTTCCGTGTTGTCCTGGCGGGAAATGTGGGGTAAAATAATAGAAAAACAAATTTCAGACGGTATGTTGAAGGAGAGTCCGGGCTGTATTCGCCCGACGGAGAAGGGGCTGGCTTTCTGGAACGATCTTGCCGAAGCGTATTTTTAAAGGAGACTTGTGGGTATGAGCATTACAATCCGTTTGATTCAGGCGGAAAAGGAGCTTGAGACTGTGGCAGTGCTGGCGGAGGAGATCTGGTCGCGCACTTATAAGGACATTCTTTCGCAGGAGCAGATGGCATACATGCTGGAAATGATGTATGACCTGTCCGTGACAACGCGCGAAGTCAAGGACGGTGTCAAGTTTGAATTGATCTGCGATGGAGAAAAACCGATTGGATTTATTTCCTACGGACCTTATGCGGACGGGGAGGCGAAGCTGCATAAACTTTATCTGGATTATAATTACCATGGAAAGGGCATCGGTTCCATGGCGCTCCGGCATGTCATCGGGGAAACACGTGCCGCCGGATACAAGTTCCTGCGCCTGAACGTCAACAAACAGAACAGGGACGCAATCCGCGCCTATGAAAGAAACGGATTTAAGCTGCATGAGAAAGTCAAAGTGGATATTGGCGGCGGCTTTTACATGGATGACTACATTTACCGGCATGCGCTGTGATACTGATCCGCCGTTGCGGCATTTCAGGCGGAGCCGGCGGTTTTGAGCGGGAGAGACCGCCGGTTGAGGCAGGTTCATATTTCATGAATTTAATCCCGGGTGAAACGCAGGGAGTCCCAGCGGTCTTTCAGAACCGTTTCACCGCACTTGACCAGCGGACGCATTTCCGGCGCGTAGGCCGCGATCCGCGCCTCTTCCAGCAGCAGACAATAAGCGCGCAGATCATCGGAATTTTCAAATGACTCCACCATTTCAAGCGCCATGCGGAATTTCCTGATGTAAGGGGCGATGATTTCGCCTTTCGTCAAATCTTTCTGCGGAGAGGCTATTGCGCGCTGAATGCGAATATTCAAGGCTTTCAGATAACGCGCGCAGCGTTCAAATATCTCCTGTGTCTTCAGGAAACCGGGGCGGAAGAAAAAGCGGAGTTCCTCCTCAATGTCCTCATAAGTTTCCGACTCCTCATCAAGTTTGCGCAGGAGCGGCGCAAGTTCGCCGTATGCCCGGAACACACGTTCGAGCTCATCCATCAGGTCCGTTATGATGGCGGCGGCATGGTCGCGCGACTGTTCCAGACGGAGATTGAACTCCTCCTCCGAACGGATTTCCCACAGGTCTGCGCCGAGCGCTTTTTCCGCGGCGTTGTCGATGGCGTCTTCTTTCCAATCACGGTATTTCAGGAAGAAACTGAGCTCCATCTGATGCGATGCGTTCATCATGTTCCGCAACGGTTTCAGAATCTGCGGCAGACGCATCCTCCAGAGTTTCAGAAGCGCACGGCGATGATGTTCTTTCGCCTCGCTTTCTTTCAGGAACAGGGCACGTCCCAGCGTTTCCCCTTCATCGACCAGCGCCGGACAGGCGGAAACCCCGGTCTCTTCCGAGAGCCTGACTTCGAGCGGCATTGTCTCCGTTCCCGGCCAGTCGTGGAATCCCGTCAGGAACCACCGCTTTGCGGCGGGAACGGCATGGCTGACTTTGGAGTCCTTCACAAAGCCATCCGGCATACCGCGATGAACTTTGACGACTCTGCCTCCGGAGTCCAGAATCACCAGTTTCATCTGCAGATATTCCGGCAGTTCAATGGATTCGAGACTTTCAACGCCGATCTGCTCTTCGTAATTCCCGTTGAGGTAATCCGCGAACGCCTCCGGGAAACTCTGCCCGGTGAAGATTTTCCCCGCACGGTAGTCATCCATGAATCCTTCGACGGCGGCATCCAGCGGCAGGTAATTCCTGCGCAGACTCTTCGGCAGGGACCGCAGCAGAAAACCGGCTTTCTGGGCGAGATAGCCCGGCACCAGATAATCCGTCAGATACGGATCCAGCAGATTGAGGTTGTCCTCCCGGACTTCCAGGAAAATGCCGTCTTCCTCCTCTCCGGGATCGAACTGATACCGCAGTTTGAAACGTTGCCCGGCGCTTGTGATGAAGTCCGGGTAATCCTCCTCATGCAGTTCTTCATACGGGATCAGCATGATCTCTTCGGCTTTCGGCGCGTAGTCTCTGTGATTCTTCTGCCAGTCCAGCTTGACCGCATTGACGGAATGCAGACCGGGAGGCAGAACCTCGTCGAAATGGCGGTAAATGGCTTCCGAGTCGACAATGGAGTCCGGACGGCGCATCTTGATTTCCAGGGACTTGAGTTCATTCAGCAGATAGTTGTATTCTTCCAGCCATGTCCCGCGCAGATTCGCGAGACCGGAAACCAGGCCTTCGCGTATGAATACCGCCCGGGCTTCCGCGGGACGTACCTTTGCGTAATGGCAGCGGCGGCCGGGGTGGATCAGAAGCTGTCCGGCGGTGATCCGCTCCCGCGCATAAACGAATCCGCTGGACTCATCCCAGTGAATATGGTCATAGCTTACCGAACAGATATGCGGCGCAACCTGTTCCAGCCATTCGGGACGGATCACGGCATTCCCGCGCGCAAACACGCGGCTCGTTTCCACCAGCGCGAAAAAGAGAACCCATTGCGACGGATTTTTCCGTTTCGCCAGCGCGGAACCGGGAAACAGAGTGAACTTTTTCCCCTTCATATCCGAAAACAGCTTTGACTCCTTGTCGAACATTCCGAGCTGGCGCGGCAGGGCGCTCATCAGCGCCTTGTGGACTGCATCCGGGGAGAGCCGCTCCAGATCAATTCTGCGCTCGAAGTTCCATCTGCTTTCGCGGCAGATGTCTTTCAGGTCTTCAACCAGGTTTCTCCATTCGCGCAGACGGCGGTAATTGATATAGTTTTTCTGTGCAAAGCGTTTGAGCGCCTGATTGGAACCACGTTCTGCAAGCGTTTTCTCCACGGCATCATACAACTTCAATATCCCGATGAAATCCGAATCGTCGCAGTCGAACTTTCTGTGCGCGTCATCGGCGGCTTTTGCGTGTTCAAAAGGACGCTCCCGCGGGTCGGCGATGCTCAGAAACGCGGCGATCACCAGCATTTCCGGCAGAACCTTGTGGCGGTTTGCGCTCATGAGCATTTTTGCGAGATGCGGATCCAGCGGAATTTCCGCCAGTTTCCAGCCGCATTCGGTGAGGCGTCCGCGTTCGTCGATTGCCAGAAGGTCGTTCAGCATCTGCATTCCTTCACGGATCTGGATCGGCGCGGGCGGGTCCACCAGCGGAAAACGGTCCAGCGGAGGCAGGCGCAATGCCGCCATCTGGAGAATGACGCCGGCAAGGGAAGAGCGCTGGATTTCCGGCGGTGTGAATTCGGAATATCCGCTCAGCGCCTCCTCGCTGTAAAGATGCACGCAGACGCCGTCGCGGAGCCGTCCGCAGCGTCCGCGGCGTTGTCTTGCGCTTGCCTGCGACACGGGTTCCACACGAAGTTCCTGAATCCGTGTGCGCGGATTGTAGCGGCTCAGACGGACGAGTCCGGAGTCCACAACGAAACGGATGCCGGGGATTGTCAGCGAGGTTTCCGCAACGTTGGTTGCAAGGATGATTCTCCGCATGGAGCCGGGCGAGAACACTTTCTGCTGTTCCCCGCTGCTGAGACGCCCGAAAAGCGGCAGGATTTCCGTATGTTTGAAAGAACGTCCCGACAGCACTTCCGCACAGTCGCGGATTTCCCGTTCGCCGGGAAGGAAAACCAGAATGTCGCCGCGTTCGTCCAGTTCCGTCAGGAATTCCACGCCGCGCGTCACGCTTTCCGGCAGTTCTTCGTCCTCCTCCGGTTCGAGGAAACAGTCTTCAACGGGGAACATGCGCCCTTCGACTTCGATGACCGGAGCGTTGGAGAAGAAATCGGAGATGCGTTCCGCGTCCAGTGTGGCGGATGAGATGATGATCCGCAGGTCTTTCCGGCGCGCAAGCAGAAGTTTCATGTAACCGAGCAGAAAGTCGATATTCAGCGAGCGTTCATGGACTTCGTCGAGGATGATGCAGTCATACTGGAGCAGATCTGGATCGTCGCGCGTTTCGGCAAGCAGGATGCCGTCCGTCATGAACTTGATGACCGTTTTGCGGTCGGTATGGTCATCGAACCGGACTTTGTAACCGACTTCTCCGCCGCATTGGCAGCCGGTTTCGCCTGCCACGCGCCGCGCCAGCGCGGATGCCGCAATCCGGCGCGGCTGGGTGCAGCCGATGCGTCCGGTGCGTCCGAATCCGTTTCTGAGCGCAATCTTCGGAAGCTGGGTCGTTTTGCCCGATCCCGTGGAACCGCAGACAATCACCGTCTGATGCTGTTTCAGGGCTTCGGAGATTTCCTCTGTCTTTGCGGAGATCGGCAGTTCTTCCGGGAATTCACAGGTCAGGGAGTCTGCAAAACGGTGCAGGGAGTGCCCCGAAAGATTTTGCAGATAGTTCAGAAACGAACTCAATGCGGCGGTGTCTTTCGAGTGCGCAAACGCACGCATCCGCCGTCCGAGTCTCGCCTGGTCGCGGATAAGAAGCGATGGAAAAATTTCCTGTATTTTACGGAAAATCGTTTCCGGGGTGTCAGAATCAGTTTTCATAGCCTGTCAATATAGCACGGGAAAGCCCGTAAGAAAAGTCCGCTGAAGACTTTTTGCCCGATAAAGACGGATGCGGTCTGTTATTCCGTGTTGACGTATTCCTGCATTTTCAGTTTCCGGTAGGCTCCGGGCGACATTGCATAACAGCGGAAAAAGCGGCGGCGGAAATAAGCCGGATCATTGAATCCGACTTCATCGGCGATTTGCGCGACATTCAGGGAGCTGGTCCGAAGCAGTCCCGCCGCGTGATGAGCCCGGATCCGGTTCAGGGCGTCCGTGATGGATTCATTGAAACAGCGCCGATGAAGTCTTCCCAGATAATCCGGGTTGCATTGCAGTTCCTCCGCAAGAAGGGAAGTGGAAAGAGGTTCGCGGAACCGCAGGAACAGAGCCTTCCTGAGTTGCTGCATCAGCGGCGGCAGCTCTTTGGGCATATTGCTTTCTGCGGTTTTCCGGCAGGCTTCGTGGAGAATGAGCTGCATCAGCATGTCCAGCCCCTCCTTGTCTTCCGGAGAATCTTCCTGAAGGGAGAGGAAGAGCTGAAAATATTCGCTCAGTCTTGCCGGATTCATTGCCTTGAAACACCGTGGCAGTTTTTTCAGACACTGTTCACTTTTTCTGTCTGCCGGAAGAAAATGAATCCAGAAAAAGGAGAGGTCCGGCGTATATCCGCTCCTTCCTCCATGGCGGATTCCGGGCGGAAGAAGCAGGCAGTGTTCCGCCGTGACGTCGAAATTTTCCTCGCCGACAAACATCTCCAGTCTGCTTTTCAATACGAAGATCAGTTCCCAGTCCATGATGGTGCGCGAAATATGCTTTCCGCGGCCGCGCGAAATGAGACGACCCGCATTATTCGCTTTCAACTGAATCCGCATTGAAATGACTTCCTTCTTATGTCGGTTTTATCTTCTTTCGGTACTGTATGCCGAGATTCCTTCAAGTCAATCTTTTTCAGTGGAAAATGAAAGAAGAAACAGAGAGGCGGAACATTATGAAAGTCGGAATCGTATCTGTTTTCTACTGTTCCGTCAGCTTGCGGATTCCGGATATTTCTGTTATAATATTGCAGTGAAACGGAAGATATGTCAGAAAAGGAGCTTGCCATGAGAAAAAATGACGGCATTTCGCTGAAGGAAATCAAACTGCAGGATCCTGTTTTCGCGCCAAGACAGGAAACAGGGTACCGTGTCACGATTCCAAGCTGTATCCGGCGTTGCGAGGAAACGGGGCGGCTGAAAGCATTCAGACTTCAATGGAAGAAGGGAGAGCCGGATCCCCCTCATGTATTCTGGGATTCCGATGTGGCGAAAGTTCTGGAAGGCATGGCGGAAATGCTGATGATTCATCCCGACCCCGCAATGGAAAAGGAACTGGATGAACTGGTCGGCCTGATTGTCGGAGCGCAGCAGGAAGACGGGTATCTGAATGTTCATTTCACCGTTGTCGAGCCGGAAAAGAGATGGAGCAATCTCGGGAATCAGCACGAGCTTTACTGCGCCGGACATCTGATTGAGGCGGCGGTGGCGCATTTTGAGGCGACGGGTTCCCGCAGGTTCCTTGACGCGATGTGCCGTTATGCGGATTATATCGCATCGGTGTTCGGCCCCGCTCCGGGGCAGAAGAGAGGTTATCCGGGGCATGAGGAAATCGAGCTCGCGCTGGTCAGGCTTTACCGTGCGGTCGGTGAGAAACGGTATCTGGAACTTGCAAAGTTCTTCATTGACGAGCGCGGCGCCGAACCCAGTTATTTTGCGGATGTGGAAAAAAGCCTGGATCGCGCCCAGCTTCCGAACCGTCAGGCTCATAAACCGGTTCGTCTGCAGGAAAAAGCCGTGGGACATGCGGTGCGTGCGGTCTATCTCTATTGCGGAATGGTGGATGTTGCCGTCGAGACACAGGACGCCGAACTGCTGAATGCCGCTGTCCGGCTGTTTGACAATGTGACACAGAGACAGATGTATATCACGGGCGGAATCGGCGCGACAAGCCACAATGAGGAGTTTACGCATGACTTCGGGCTTCCGAACGATACGGCTTACGCGGAAAGCTGTGCCGCGATCGGGCTTGCCCTCCTGGCAAAACGTCTTCTTGACGCCACCGGAGAGTCGAAATATGCGGACGTGCTGGAGCGTGTCCTCTACAACAACGGACTGAGCGGAATCAGTCTTTCCGGAGATGAATTCTTCTATGCGAATCTGCTGGAAGTCAATGGCACCACATATGAGCACGGAGTCACCCGGAAAAAACGGCAGAAGTGGTTCGGCTGTTCCTGCTGTCCCACGAACTACTGCCGCTTTCTGCCTCAGCTTGGGACGTTCTGCTGTTCCGTTTCGCCGGAACTTCTGCGGATTGACATTCCGGCGGCGGCAGTCGTTTCCACGGAGAATTACGAGGTGAGGATTGACGGTAAATATCCTTATGACGGCAGTCTTGCGCTTACAGTTCTGCGCGGGGGCGTCTTTGCCGTCGCGCTGAGAATCCCCGCGTGGTGCAAAGAGTATTCCGTTGAAGTGAATGGAAGCGCCGTGAACGGCGAAATGGAGTCCGGATACTGGAAAATGAAGCGTGAATGGCGGCAGGGAGACCGGATTACGGCAGTGCTGGCGATGAAACCGGAACTGATTTACCCGCATCCGTCGATTGCCGCCGATGCCGGAAAAGCTGCGATTCAGCGAGGCCCCGTGGTTTATTGTCTGGAAAGCGTGGACAATCCCGGCATTCCGCTGCAAAGCGTGCTCCTGCCGTCCGTTCCGGATTTCAGGCTCGGCAAAGTTGACGGACTGCCGGAGGGGACAGTGGCGCTCCGCTGCAACGCAAAGATGGAGTTCAGCGGGGACGATGCGCTTTACCGCAGCACTCCTCCGCAATACCGGAACGTGGAAGTATGCGCAGTCCCGTATGCTCTCTGGCAGAATCGCGGGGAGTCCTCCATGCAGGTCTTTCTGCGGGTGTCGGAACGGTAGGGAAACAGATTTCGGGAAGAGGAAACATGCCGCAGAGTATGTGATATGCTGTACTCTGCGGCATTGTCCGCCGGCAGACGCAATGACGTCTCAGGAGTTCAGAACGGCTCGAATGTCCGCCGTAATCTGCGCCGGAGTTTTCATTTGCATCTCTCAAGATAATCCCCGCAGCGGCTGCGGGGCAATGCTTTTCCTGAAAAGAGAAAAATCTGTGAAAGCTGTTCCATCGTTTCCGGAGGAGTGCTTTATTTCAGATTTTTCCGGAAAAACGCTTCGATTCTGTCGAACGGAATCGCATTTTTCCCTCCGCCGTCGTAAAGATCCGTGTGCGATGCGCCGGGAACGATCAGGAGCTCCTTGTTGTCGCGGTAGTTCGTATAGGAGGACATATCCCGGTAGGCGTCTTCGCTGAAATACCTCGAATGCGCGTTTTCTCCGTGGATAAGCAACACTGCCGAGCGGATCTCTTTTGAGTATGCGAGAATCGGCTGGTTCAGGAACGACATTGTGCCTGTGACCGTCCATCCGTCGTTGGAGTTGCCGGATCTCCTGTGATAGCCGCGCGGTGTTTTGTAGTAATCGTAATAATCTTTCACGAATGCCGGTGCATCCGCCGGCAGCGGATCGACTACGCCGCCGCCCTGTTCGTAAAAGCCCTGCGCATATTCCTTTGTCCGCTGCGCATTCAGTTTTTTCCGCATTTCATAACGGTCTTTTTCGCTGTTGTTCGCGTCAAAATAACCGTTTGCGTTCACGCGGCTCATGTTATACATGGTGACGGCGACGGTTGCTTTGATCCGCGTGTCCAGCGCGGCGGCATTCAGCGCCAAGCCGCCCCATCCGCAGATTCCGAGAATTCCGATCCGTTCAGGATCGACGTTCGGCTGAGTGGAGAGAAAGTCGACTGCGGCTTGAAAATCCTCCGTGTTGATGTCCGGCGAAGCCATCCGGCGCGGCGTGCCGCCGCTCTCGCCCGTGAATGACGGGTCGAAGGCGATGGTGAGGAACCCCCGCTCCGCCAGCGTCTGCGCGTAGAGTCCGCTACACTGTTCTTTGACTGCGCCGAACGGACCGCTTACGGCGACGGCGGCAAATCTGCCGTCTGCATTTTTCGGTTCATATACGTCTGCCGCCAGCGTGATGCCGTAACGGTTGACGAAAGTGACTTTGCGGTGGTTCACCCTGTCGCTTTTCGGAAAGGTCTTGTCCCATTCCTGCGTGAGTTCAAGTTTCTGCGGAGTGATTTTATTGTTCATGACTGTTGTCCTTTCTGTTTGTGCCTGAAGATTGACGGCGGACAGCATTGCCGTCGCCAGTGCGAATGTTCTCGTATGGTTCATTTTTCCTCCTTGATAAGTTTGCCTTCATGGAATAAAGCAGATAATCCAGACTGTCGATTTTCTGCTGACTCTCATGAAGATTTTCCAGCAGGAGCTCTCTCTGTTCTGACAGGATGCGCAGCTGTCCGCCCGTTTTTCCTGTCCGCCGCAGTTGAAGGAACTTTTCTATCTGTTCCGCATTGCATCCGGCATCCTTCAAATTCCGGAGAAGCAGAAAATCCTTTTCCTGATTTTTATTCAACCGGACAGCCTCCTTTCTTTGTATCCTCCGCTTAATTTACAATGGGACCATGGAATAGCAAATACTTATTTCCAATGACTGGATATGTTTGAAAAGCATGGCAAGGAGAGTTATATTATTCTTCCAAACGACAAGGAGGTCGGAATGGAACTCAGAGTTCTGCGTTATTTTCTCGCCGTCGCCCGTGAGGGCAGCATTACCGGAGCCGCACGTCAGCTGCATGTGACCCAGCCGACGCTTTCGCGTCAGATACAGGAACTGGAGGATGAACTGGGGCAGACGCTTCTGATCCGGAGCAACCACAATGCCATTCCGACTCCGGAGGGGATGCTCCTGCGCAAGCGTGCGGAGGAGATTATGGAACTGGTCGGCAAGGTGGAATCGGAATTCAGTTCGATGGGCGAAGTTGTCGCCGGAGATGTTTACATCGGCGGCGGTGAAACGGAAGCGATGAAGCTGATTGCGGGAATCATCCGGGAACTGCGGGAGGAATTTCCGGAAGTCCGGTACCATCTTTACAGCGGCAATGCCGAGGATGTGACGGAACGGCTGGATCAGGGACGGCTGGATTTCGGCATTCTGATTCAGCCTGTTGACCTTGCGAAGTATAATTATGTCGGACTGCCTGCCAGAGATGTCTGGGGTGTGATCATGCGCAGGGACAGTCCGCTGGCGGAAAAAACGGCTGTCACCCGCGGGGATCTGCTGAATCTGCCGCTGATCTGTTCCCGGCAGGTGCTCCGGCAGATTTCCGGCGTCAATGAATATCTGGAATGGTTCGGAGAGGATTTCGGAAAGCTGAACATTGTCGGAACCTACAACCTGATTTACAATGCCGCATTGATGGTGAATGAGGGAATCGGTTATGCGGTGACTCTCGACAAACTCGTCAATGTGACCGGTTCCGGAGATTTGTGCTTCCGCCCGTTGAAACCGAAGCTGGAGTCCGGCTTGAATATCGTCTGGAAAAAATATCAGGTGTTTTCCAGCGCAGCCGAACTTTTCCTCGAAAGAGTTCGGGAAAAGTTTGCCGGTTCCGGCGGCGGCTGACTGCCGCTTCCGGAAGGCGGAGTTATGATTCCAGATCATTTTTGACCCGTTTCAGCAGCTGGGGAATATTGAGCTTCTGCGGGCATTTCGGCAGACAGGCTCCGCAGTTCACACATGCCGATGCCGGCGCACCGCGCTGAACCGGCGACATGGAGACGGTATAATCAAGCAGTGCCCGTTTTTTGTTCCGGTGCAGCAGATAGTTGTTGTAAACGTAGGCGAAGATATAGCCGATTGCCACGTTGTGCGGACACGGAATGCACTGATAGCAGCCAGTGCAGTCGATGTGTCCCGGAGCCTGCCGATATGCCCGGATTGCCGCACCGAGTGCCTTGCGCTCGTCGGGCGTGAGCATATTCGGTTTCGCTTTCGACGCATACCGCAGATTTGCTTCAACGTCCGCCATGGCTCCCATGCCGCTGACCGCCACGCTGACTTCGGGGATGTCCCACAGATAATCAAGCGCCCATTCCGTATCCGGCTTCACGACGCCGGTCGAGCGCAGGGCTTCACGCATTGACGGCGGAAGATTTGCCAGGAATCCGGTGCGGACCGGTTTCATCACGGCGAGTCCCATGCCGTTTGCGGCGGCGTATTTCGGACCGAGACATCCCGCCTCATACTCATAGTCGAGATAATTGTGCTGAATCAGGCAGAAGTCCCAGGGCGCGGCTTCGACTACCTCCTTGAAAAGCTGGAGCCGGTCATGGAACGAGAAACCGGCGAAGCGGATTTTTCCCTGCTCCTTGAGCTTCATGATTTTGTCGATGAGTTTGAATGGAATAACCTTTTCCTTCCATCCCCGGTGCATAATCATGTGAATGTGATAGAAGTCAATGACGTCGGTGCCGATCGTGCGGCGGGACTCGTCGAAGAGTTTCTCGAAATCCTCCGGGCGCTCCATGACCCACCAGGGCGATTTTGAGGTGATGTAGACCCGATCGCGCCAGTTTCCTTTCAGCGCTCTTCCCGCGACTGCCTCGCTCTGTCCGCCGAGGTAGACGCGCCCGGTGTCGATATAGTTCACGCCTCCTTCAATCGCCCGGTGAATCATCGCAACGCTCAGATCGGAGTTCACGGTTTTTCCGTCGGCGAGCATCGGAAGCCGGAGCAGCCCGAACCCGAGCGCGGAAACGTTTACTCCGGTGCGCCCCATCGGACGGTACTGCATTGCCGGGTTGAAATTCAGAATCGGCTTTTTTTGCCTCACGACAGGTTTTTCTGCCGCTTCCAGAAGGGAGTCTTTGCCGAATACTGCTCCTGCGGCTGTCATCAGCGCCGCCGATTTAAGAAAGTCGCGTCTGTTCATAACTGGAGATTCCTTTCAAATTGCGAAGATTAATGTCCCACCTGACGCTGCTGTTCGGCGTTGTAACGGCTGCCGACAATGGGAATCGCGGCGACGGCGAGCTCAAGTTCCCGCCATTCCGCCGGAGTGCAGGTGAAGTCAAGCGTATGAAGGTTTTCTTCAAGATGGGAGAGTTTGGTCGTTCCGGGAATCGGCACAATCCACGGTGCCTTCTGCAACAGCCATCCCAGCGCGACCTGCGCGGCTGTCATGCCGCGCGTCTGTCCGAAATCCTGCAGGGCGTTGACGATCCGGGTGTTGGCGCGGATCGCCTCCGGCGTGAAGCGCGGGAGCGTCTGGCGGTTGTCGTTGTCCGGATCGAACCGGGTGTATTCGTTGATGTTGCCGCCGAGGAAACCGCGGTTGATCGGGCTGTACGGCACGAATCCGATGCCGAGTTCGCGGCAGACGTCAAGCACGCCGTTCGTCTCCACGTCGCGGTGCATCAGGTGATATTCACTTTGAATGGCGGTCAGCGGGCAGACCGCGTGAGCCTTGCGGATGGTTGCCGTGCTTACCTCGCACATGCCCCAGCGCAGAACCTTGCCTTCCCGGATCAGTTCTCCGATCGTTCCGGCGACATCCTCGACGGGCACATTCCGGTCGAACCGGTGCTGGTAGAACAGCGGGATTGCGTCGAGGCGCAGACGTTTCAACGATTCCTCGCAGTAGCGGCGGATGGTTGCCGGACGGCTGTCCTGCCGTCCGGTTCCTTTTCCGTTGACGACTTCATGTCCGAATTTGGTGGTTACGCTGATTCTGTCTTTGAAGCGGGACAACGCTTCGCCTGCAAGAAGTTCATTCGTGAGCGGTCCGTAGATGATGGCGGTGTCGAAAAGCGTTACGCCGCGCTCCACCACCTCGTGAAGCAGACGGATGCACTGCTTTCTGTCCGGGTGGCTGCTGCGGTTGTAGGTCATGCCCATCACGCCGAATCCAAGCGCCGATACCTGAAACGCCGCTCTGCCCGTTCCCAGTGTGCGGACCGGCAGTTCGGACGAGCCGTTTCCTCCATTTGCCGTTGAATTTTTCGCTGCCGGATGTTTTGCTGTTCCGGCGGCGAATACGGAGGGCAGACTCAGTGCGGCGCCGAGCACTGCGGTTGATTTCAGGAATTCACGTCTGTTCATAGGCTTGTCTCCTTGTTCTTATTGGTTCTTATTGGTTCAAACCGATCAGATGCGCCGGATTGCTCCGCACCATCAGGTCGATGCTCTTCTGCGGAATCCCGGCATTGAGAAGTTCATGAATACATGTGCGCATTCCGTCAATCGGATTCGGATTTCCCCGCTGACCGAGATCGGTCGAGATGAAACTGCGCTCCGGGATGGTTTTGACGTAGTTCAGAAATTCCTCACGGCTCTGGCGCGCGAACTGCGGATTCCCGGTGCCGGGTCCCCAGAGCCGCGGCAGATAGCAGTATTCCACAAATGCGCCGAGATCGACTGCCTGTCTGATCTGATCCTGCGTCATTTTCCAGATCAGCGAATTGACGTGGGTGACGACGAATTTCTTCACGCCGACTTCCCGCGCTTTTTCCGCCAGGATCAGGCTTTCCCGCGGGGAACTGTGCCCGGATGCGAAAATGATGTCCGCTTCGGCACAGATTTCCATCACCCGGACAACTTCGGGAAGAACCTTTCCCTGCGAGTTGAGCACCGGAATGCCCGGTCCCGGGAGCTTGTCGCATTGATGCTGGTAAGCCGCGGAGAGGGTTGGCATCCAGATGCAGCGGCAGAGTCCGCCGGAGGTCTTGACCGCCTGTTCCGCCGCGTAAACGTTGACTTTATCGCCATGGACGCGGTTCATGCAGAGACTCCCGAACACTTCAAAACCCGGGAGCGCCTGCCGGATCAGATAAGCGCGGTCGTGGCAGCTCCAGTCATTCGACTTGTACATGAGCGCCCGATAACCTGTCTCCTTCGCCTGTTTTGCCAGTGTGAACTCGTCAATGCAGCGGGGACGGGTGTCCGGCAGACAGTGAATATGAATGTCGCAGACTCCCGCAAGCAGTCTGTCCGGACTGCCGGCGGCTCCTTTCATGCTGTTTTCGGGTTCCCGTGAATGAACCACGTTGGAGAGAAACGCCGCTCCGCCAATCATTCCGGCTGTTTTGAGAAAATCCCGCCGGGTAAATCCATTTTTTCCATTCATCTCTGACATCCCTGATTTTTCGTGATATTTCCCGGTATGCGTCAACTTTTCTGCCGTCATCCCGATTTGCAATTCAAACAATTTAAATTACTGCTCCTGCTGTTTCAGGTATTTTCCGAAGAATTGCTTCAGTTTGTCGACGACCTGTGAAACGAACTCCGTCTTGTCGTAAAGGTCAATATGGGTGGCGCCGGGAATCCGGTGGAGCTCCTTGGGTTCGTTTGCCTTGGCATAGGCCATTTCGCTGAAGTAAATGGTGTCCGCTTTTTCTCCGACGATCAGAAGGATGGGACGGGGTGACACCGTGTCAAGCAGCGCGAATGCGTCGAATGCCGCCAGCTTGTCCAGACTGGTGAAGAGAACCTTGTTGACGGAGGTCGGATAGGCGCAGCGCGGTGTCTTGTAATACTCATAGGCTTCCCGCATGATGACGGATTTTCCATAGTAATCCTTCTGGAATTCTTCTTCCGTCTGCGGAACGTAACCGACATAAAGCGGTTCGCCTCCTTTTGCTTCGCGCGTTCTCTGTTCCGCCACTGCGGCAAGCGTCTTCTGCATGTTGTCCGGATCGGTCACGCCGGGATTGCCGTATTTTGCACTGTAGCCGGTGTTCCATGTGCTGATTCCGGCAGCCGCCTTGATCCGGGCTTCCGTCTGGATCGCGCTCATTGTGTAACCGGCTCCGGCGCAGATTCCCATGGCGCCGATTTTTTCTTCGTCCACATAAGGCAGGGAAACCAGATAATCCACCGCGGAACGGATGTCCTCGACACGGGAGGCGGGATCCTCCAGATACCGGGGCTCTCCTTCGCTTTCCCCCTGATGGGATGCGTCGAATGCGATGCCGACGTAGCCCGCCCGCGCCATGTTCCAGGCATAGAGAGATGCCGCCTGTTCTTTGACTCCTCCTCCAGGATGAGTCACTACAACGGCAGGATATTTCCGCTTTTCATCGAAGTCGTCCGGCAGAAACAGCAGTGCCGCGATTTTCACGCCGAGTTTTCTGAAAGAAACTTTCTTGCCTTCCGTGTAATGTGTGTCATACATGAATTTGACAGGTTCGTTTGCCATTGTTTTTCTCCTTTACCATTTTTGCGTGTTTGCTTCCGGAAGAGTTCCGGCAACCGTCTTTCTGTTTCAAACGGATTTTCCCAGCTGGTATGCCTGTTCCGGGAATTTTGTATGATTGATCGCGCCGACCGGCCAGACACCGGGGGCGATGATCTGCCCGGCGTCGCTCCAGCCGAGATAGTCCAGCAATACCTCGTAATGGCTGATGATCGCGTTTTCCTTCTTTTTGGAGTTGTCCGCATAGGTCATCATCAAAACCGCTTTTTTCGGGACATGAATCTGTCCGTTGATTGCATAAAAGCGGTCGATCACCGCCTTGATCTGCGCCGAAATGCCGAAGTAGTACATCGGCGTTGCGAAGGCGACCAGATCCGCGTCGACGATATGTCTGCGGACGAATTCAAAATCATCCTTGAAAACACATGGGCCGTTCATGCCGCAGTGATTGCAGGCGATACAGGGATGAACCTCCTTGAACGCCGCATCGAAGCGGACGACTTCGTGCCCGGTTTCCTTTGCACCTTTGATGAAGTGTTCCGCGAGAGTGTTGGAATTGCCGTTTTTGCGTGGACTGCCCGTAATGACCAGTATTTTCATTTTTCCGTTTTTTCCTCCATGTTTTGAGTTGCCGGAGATACCGAAACCCGTCAGGGCGCCGCCGAGGAATGCGCCTCCGGCGACTGCCGCCGTTACCGTCAGAGATGTTTTAAGAAAATCCCGCCGGTTCATTTTTTCTTCTCCTCCGGTTTTTCCATCCTTTGAAATGTAACCTTAAGATCATTCGCCGTTTGTAATGCCGCGACCCCGTTTCCGTCAATCTTCCCGAGCAGAACCAGATTTTGCGAATAACGGAAATCCCTATAGAAGATTGCCAGATTTCCCCACGGGGCATAATAGGCAATATCTCCCGTTTCCGGATCGAAACCATCCGGCGCTCCCGTTGTTGGAAGTTTTTCAGGAAGATCGGCAATTTTTTCCGTCCCGTTGTAGTCTTTCAACGTGAGAGTGAGCGGCAGCTGGACAATCAGAGCCCTTGTGGCGGGATTGTCATACAGTGTTGCCGTCAGAATCCGTTCTCCGGCCTGGATTTGTAATTTCATCTTCATCTCCTCGGGAACTGCCGCCGTGTCGCCGCAGGCGGTCAGTCCGGTTGTCAGCATCCCCGTAAGCAGCAGGGCATACAGTATTTTCATTTGCACGCACCTTTCCTCTTTTTCATTTGCTGTTCCCATGAACTGGCGGAGTCCTTTTATGCTTCATTTATTTTGCATCGGGGGTGCCGGAAATCCCACCGGATGGTTCAAATGCAGCATGTGCTTATCGGTCAATTTCAGCGCGCTTTTCAGCCTGTTTCTGTCCATTGTGGTCCGGCAGATTGTACCGAGTCCGTTGGCAGAACAGAAAAGATAGATGTTGCCCGAGACGATTCCTGCATCATAGGCAGGCAGTAATTGCCACTCTTTTTCATTATACAACGGATCACTGAGATTGGAAACCACCAGCAGACTTACAGGAGCTTTTGCCGCAAACTCCTGCCAATCGGCAATAGCAGGACGCAGGTCGGACGTTGTGATTTTGTGCAGGAGATTTGCTTTTGGATCATAGCGATAGGCACCTGATTTCAGACAGACGTAGATTTCAATGCTTTGTTTGTTCTTTCCGCTGGCATTGGTATGCTTGTCCGGACGGTTTAAACCGTTTGCCGCCCAGAGCAGGTCGGCAAGGTCCTGCAGGGAAAGTTCCCTGTCGGAAAATTCCCTGCAGGATTTGCGATTCTGAAGTGCCTGCATTGTGGAACTTCCCCGCTCCGGGCTGACCGTTGGGAGTTTCAGAAACTCGCCTGTTTCTTCTTGTGCCATTGCCCCGCATAAAGTGCATAATATGCTCATAAGAACAATCCTTCCCAATGTTTTCATAATCCACCTATTTCATCTTCATTTCCGGGATCAGCGGCGTCTGGTCCAGCAGTTCCAGCTTTCGGACCATATCCAATGTTCCCTGTTTGTATTTCCGGAAATGCGGAGTTTGGATATGACGCTCGTAGGCGTTGCGGTCCGCGTAAATCTCCAGAATGGTGATCCGCTCCGGGTGTGCCTTGTCCTGCATGGAATACATCATCAGGACGCCCGGTTCCTTTTCCATGGACTGCCTTCCGCATTCTGCCGCAAATGCAAGATACTCGGGAAGACGTTCCGGATCAACAATGATTTTGGACAAACGTACAATACTTTTCGACGTCACCGTATTCATGCGCACCTCCTGTATGCTGTTCTTCCGGATTCCGGCGGAATGAACCGCGGATTTCGGGGAAGGTTCCTGCGCCGCCGCCGGCAGGAGGGCCGCCGCCGACAGCGTCAGGAGCCATTTTATCGAAAAAAGTCTCATTCCGCCGCCGTCCTTTTCACTTGCCGGTGGTTGCCGCCTTGTAATCGGCGTCGCTGACCGGTTCCAGCCAGGTGTTTTTGTTGGTCGCGGGGTTGCATTCGATCGCCAGATGCGAGAACCAGCTGTCGGGAGCGGCTCCGTGCCAGTGATCGACATTCGGCGGAATTTCCACCACATCGCCGGGAACCAGCTTCCGCGCCGCTTTGCCGCGCTCCTGATAGTAGCCGACTCCGCCGACCGCGATCAGCATCTGTCCTCCGGTGTGGCTGTGCCAGTTGTTGCGGCATCCCGGCTCGAATGTGACGTTGGCGACCGGGACGTTCAGGCGTTTATCCTGCGTCAATGGCGCGAGGTAGGATTTGCCGCTGAAGTATTTCGCGTAGGCGGTGTTCTCTTTCCCGACGGGAAACGGACTGAGGTACGGCACGCCGAGAGAATTTTCCTGAACAGTTGAGAGAATTTCCGCGACCTGCGCATTGGTGACGCCGTTATGTTTGCCGATGGCGATGTGGGAGTTCAACTGGCTTTCCACGCCCGGCATTGCGGCGAGTGCGGCGATCGTGGCGATTTCGCGGGTCTTCCAGTCGAGGTTGTCGCGCCCGAAAATGTCGCCGAACAGGTGCGCCTTGAGATATTCGTCGATTGCCGGTGCAAACTCAAAGAGCGCTCCCTTGACCGGTGCGCCGCAGAGTTTCGTCTGATTGTCCGTTCCGAAGTCGATGCTTTTTCCCGCCGGAAGCGGACCGGGGAGTTTTCCCTGTGCGTCTCTGATGCCTTTTGCCTCGCGTTCCTTGACCAGTGCCATGAAGTTGCCGAGTGCGTTCAGGCTGCGGGGAAATCCGCAGTAGGCATAGAGCTGAGTCAGAACTTCCTTGATTTCGTTTACGGTCAATCCGGCGTCGAGACCCTCATTCAGCGCTGTTTTCAGATTCGGCATGTCGCCGCGCGCAGTATACATGCCGATGTTGACGATTTTCTGTTCTTTTGTGTTCAAAGCATTCATCTTATCCTTTGCCTCCGTATGATTGCAGATACAGAAGAGAGCGAGAAAAATTCCAAGCAATGCGATTTTACGCATGCTTCACCTCACTTTTTGACGGTTACAACTTTGCTGACCCAGTTTGCTATGGCGTCACCGGAACGTCTGACGCTTCCACCGGAAAAGACTCCGGCCTGCGGCAGATTGGAACCGCTGCAGAGCTTGCGGACGTCGCGTTCACAATTCTGCACGCCGCCCCCGCCGTGGGTGAAGAACGGAACCACGGTTTTGCCCTTGAGATCGTAGGACGTCAGGAACGTTGCCACCGGCGGAGCCATCGTTCCCCACCAGTTCGGACTGCCGACGAAGATCACGTCGTATTTCTGCATGTCGTCGACTTTTGTGGAGAGTTCCGGTTTGAACCCGGAGCGGCACTCCTTCTTCGCCTGATCGACGCATTCCTGATAATCGGTCGGATACGCTTTTACCGGCTTGATTTCAAAGAGCGTCCCTCCGGTGATCTTCTGAATCTGTTCCGCCGCCGCGCGGGTGTTGCCGCTCCAGGAATAATAGGCGATCAACACTTTTGCCGGTTCCGCCGTCACTTTTGCCGCCGGGGTTGCGTTTTCCGCAGAACATCCGCAGGCTCCGAAAATTGATGCTGCCATTGCCAGTGCCACAGTTCTTTTTTTCATCGTTCATTCCTCCTTTTTTAAGGTTTTTCTGATTCATTTACCGTTCTCTATGGTTCAAGATAACAGTTAGAGTAACTGTAAGTCAATCCTTCCCCTGAAAAAAATCTGTTATTTTTTCCCCGTAACGCGGCCTTCCGTTTTCCTGCGGCGGTTTTCCATTGCCTCCGCATTTGATTTTATGGAGTAAATCAGGTAATCAAGACAATCGACTTTCGCCTGATTTTCATGAACTTTCCGGAGCAGGAGGTTTTTCTGACGCGACAGCAGACGAAGCTGCTGCTGTATTTTACATTCATTCTGCAGTTGAAAAAACTGTTCCACTGTCTGTGTGTCGCAGCCTGCATCCTTCAGGTTGCGGAGCAGAAGAACATCTTTTTCCTGAAGCGTATCCAATTCGGAACCTCCTTGCTTTTGATGTCGTTTTCATTTTTCATCTCTCAATTTACCGTGAATCATAAAAATAGCAAATACTTATTTTCTATCATCAACAATGCTTGAAAAGCATCATTGAACTGTTATGTTAAGTTCCGGAACAAGACAAGGAGGCTTATTCATGGAACTCAGAGTTCTGCGTTATTTTCTGGCGGTTGCCCGCGAAGGCAGTGTTGTCAAAGCCGCGCGTTTTCTGCATGTGACCCAGCCGACGCTTTCGCGTCAGTTGTGTGATCTGGAGGAGGAGCTCGGGCAGAAACTTTTTGACAGGAGCGGTCATAAAATGTTACTGACGCAGGAAGGAATGTTCCTGCGCAAACGTGCGGAGGAAATCCTGGAGATGGTCAACAAGACCGAGGCGGAATTCAATTCCATGGGCGAGGCTGTTTCCGGCGATGTCTATATCGGCGGCGGAGAGTCGGAGGCGATGAAGCTGATCGCCGACACCATTTGTGAACTGCATGAGGATTACCCCGACATCCGCTATCACCTGTATACCGGCGTTGCGGGAGATGTCATGGAGCGTCTTGACAACGGTCTGCTTGATTTCGGCGTTCTTCTCCAGCCGGTTGACATCGCCAGATACGACAGCATCAGTCTGCCGGTCAGTGACCGATGGGGGGTGCTGATGCGCCGGGACAATCCGCTGGCGGAAAAGAGTTCCGTTACACCGAAGGATCTGCTGCATCTCCCGCTGATCTGCTCCCGCTATGATGTCCGCAGCAAATATGTCCGTAACCCTTGTGCCGAATGGTTTGGCGGAAAGTTTGAGAAATTGAACGTGACGGCGGTTCACAATCTGATCTTCAACGCCTCGCTGCTGGTGGAAAGGGGACTCGGCTGTGCTCTGACGCTGGATTTCGGAAATATTGCGCGCGACAAGTTGTGTTTCCGTCCCTTGAATCCGGTATTGGAATCCCGTTCCTGCGTTGTCTGGAAAAAATACCAGGTGTTTTCTTCCGCCGCAAAACTTTTCCAGGAGAGGCTTCAGGAGAAATTCGCCGGGACGGATGCGCAGGGGTGATCCCTGCTCTGTTTCTGTCGCTCTGAAGCGGAAACGCCTCCGGTTTGGGATTCGTTCCCGCTTCGCTTTTTTACCGCATGTTTTCCAGATAGGCGTCCATCCGTTCGTCGATGTGCCATTGAAAATCCCTGGGACAGCGCGCAATCTCTTTTTCCAAGCCGTCATGAAGAGGCATCAGGGCTGCCTGCGTCATTCCCGTTGCCGCAAGGACTTTTGAGTTGTCGATGATCCGGTCGAAGAGCCGGTCATACTCCAGCTGCCACCTGACTCCGGGGAAATACCGGTGGGGGTCGAGGATGCGGATGTAATCCTCCTTGTCCACCCATACCGTTTCGAGTCCGCAGATGTCGTTATAATATGCGGCGATTTCCCCCCATGTGTGATGTTCGGCTGTGGACACGGTAAAGGTTTCACCGCGCGCTTTTTCATTGAACAGGAGTCCTGCGATCATCTGTGCGACATCTCCCGCCCAGCTCATGGTCGCCTGGACATTTTCCGCCTGTTCCGGAAGAACCGCCTTCCTGCCGGTGAAAGCCCTGCCGACGGTATTTGCGGCTTCCAGAGTCACCAGCTGGTAACGCATGAACGAATAAGTGATGGCGGGACGGATGATCGTCCAGTTGTTCCGGGGAAAGGAACGGACTGCGTTTTCGCCGCGCGCCTTGAAAATGGAGTAGTCGTCTGAATTGCGGAGCAGAAGATTGTCGGAGGAATCGATCAGCCGCGGCGAAGTTTCCCGGACGGGGTGCTCCTTGTTGTCATAAATCCGGTAGCTTGAGAGATAAATGTAGTGCTCCGTGCGTTCCAGAAGAGCGGGCAGAAAATAAGGGAGTTCGCCCGAGTTGTATATCATGAAATCGACGATGCCGTCATAGTTGTTTGAGAGAAGCTGCTCCAGGACAGCTTTGTCTTTGGCATTCGCTTTGATGTAATTGACATTCGGGATGTTGTCTGCCTTGTCGTCGATGGATACGCCGTCGACCCGGTATCCCATTGCGGCGAGTCCGGGAACCAGATACTGCCCCATGGCGCCCGTGGCGCCGAGCACCAGGACTTTCCTGGATTGATTCATTCTGCACCTCCTGAGTTGTGGAATCTCCGGCTTGCAGTCCGCTGTCTTTTCACGCTGTTCCCGGAGCTTTCCTCAAAAATATGATTCCGGCGCGCTTTTTTCAAATGGTGCGTTTTTTCTTTTTGGAAAATGCTTATGCAAACCGGATTCCGTTTTCAGGAAAATGGAAGGAAATCATGCAAATGAGTCAAAAAGGCTCCCGGCGGAAACGGGAGCCTGTGCCGTGAACCGGATTCAGGATTCGCGGATCGCTTTCACGCACTTGACAAGAGCGGGGATCGGATAATCCGCATCGCCTTCATATTCGAGTGTGAGGTATCCCTGATAGTCCGTGGCGCGCAGATAATCCAGATAAGCCTTCAAATCAAGATTTCCTGTTCCCACCACGACGTCTTCGGGGTGTCCGGCGCGGTCAAATACGAAATCCTTGATGTGAGTTCCGTAAAGACGTTCCCGGAATTTTTTGGCGACTGCCAGCGGATCTTCCCCGGCGTCCAGCATCCATGCGGTGTCAAGGCAGAACCCGATATTTTCGCTGGAACGGCGGAACAGTTCTTCCAGTGCCCAGACCGGTCCCAGTCTGTGCTGGCGTCCGTGATTGTGAATCGCAATCTTCTTTCCGTATTCCCCGCAGAGTTTTTCCACCATATCCAGAGCGTTCAGATCGAGGTCGGCGCTGATGGCGGGAAAGTCGGCAAGACAGGCGAACTCGAAGACTTTCCGCGCTTCCGCTTCATTCGTTGAAAAATAATGGACTCCGAAAGAGGTTACGGCAATGCCGTTGTCACGGTACTGCTGCAATGTGTCTGCGGGTGAATGAATGTCAAGATGCACTCCGCAGAGTTCAATTTTATCGACTCCGCACTTCCCGAGCGCCTCAATGACCTTTTCCGTTTCCTTGTAGGTGTGGAAACACCAGCTTTGAATTCCCAGTTTTGAAGTGAACATGAAAAAAACTCCTTTTTGGTTGTCCGGAAATTATAGAGCGTCCTCTGCGTTTTCGCAACTCCTGTTTTGAAAAAAGAATACTTTATTGATATTTTTGTTGTTGCGGATTCAGGAAAAAGCGGGAGGAGTCACCTTTGTTTCCCCGTCTGCTGCAAAAGCCGGACACCTTGCGCCGGGATTGAACAAATGCGTTTTTTCATCGGAACCGCAAAGAAAAAAGGAAAATTTTTCCGTTTGCCTATTGACAAAAACTTATTTTTTAGTATACTATAGTAAAGAGATAAGAAGGATGGTATTTCATGGATCATAAGAGTCTTGAGGAACTTCGGCGCATTGCCGCAGAACGGTCCCGTTGCGGGAAGCCGGTGTTTCTGCTGCTTGCGGAGTGTATGGAAAGACTGATCCGTGACAAGGTCTGGAAAGATGCCCAGCGTCTGCCTCCCGATTCCGTTCTTGCGGAAAAGATCGGCGTTTCCCATATCACGTTGGCAAAGTCCCTGAATGAGTTGCGCAAGAAAGACCTGGTGCAGAGAAGCCGCTCTCTGGGGACATTCGTCTATTCGCCCAAGGAGAACATCCGCGGGACATCGGCGGAGAACAGCCGGAAAATGGTGGCTCTTCTGCTGGACGACATCAATTCGCAGACAATCGGTTCCGAATTCATCAGGGAGTTGCTTCAGAATCTTGAGAAAGCTGGCATCGGCGTGCTTCTGCAGAGCGCGGGGAACCGTCCGGCGCAGCAGGAAAGGCAGTTGCTGGACGCCATGTTGAACCCGGACTGCAACGGCGCTCTGGTCTGGATGATCCTGAGCAACGAAGTCATCGGGAAGGTGTTGGAAAAGCAGCCGGCGCACTGGCCTGTCGTGTTCATGAATGAGAGTCCCGCAGTGAGGCATCGGGAATATGATGCGGTAGTTTACGACGGGCTGGGGGCCGCATACCGGATCGGTGACGAGTTTTTTGCTTCCGGAGGCAGGGAAGCCGTTCTCCTCACGGCGGACTGGCGGCTGCATTATGACAGTGTCCGGCAGAGGGTGCAGGGGCTTTGCCAGGCGGCGGCGAAGCACAATCTTCCCCGGGAAAGCGTGCGAGTGGTGTCCTACCGGGAAAGAGAGATTCCGTTTGAGCAGCTGGGATGTGGGAAGCGGCGGCTGCTTGTTTTCGTATCGGATGAGGACTTGAGCAATACGCTTTCCGCCATGTTGGAACATGGGATTTCCGCCGCGCAGATGGAGCCCTGGATCGGAATCAGTTATTCCCAGAACCGGTTTGTTCCCGCGTCCATTCCGATGTTCCGGTTTGATTCCGGACTGATGGCTTCAAAGGCGGTGGATATTCTGACTGCCAGGCTGCACGGCGCGCAAAGTGCGTTCAAAGACATAAAAATCAGCGGGAAAATAGTACACAACCACAATTAAGAAGGAGGCATGAGTCATGGCTTATAAAGTGAAAAGATTTACATTGATTGAACTTCTGATAGTAATAGCGATTATTGCAGTTCTTGCCGGTATGCTGCTGCCTGCGCTGGGAGCGGCAAGGGAACGGGCAAGAAGCACGCAATGTCTGTCAAATCTCAAACAGCTCGGGCTGGGTGACGTTGCTTATGCAAATGATTACCGGGACTGGATTACGACCATTCAGCATAATGACGTCTATGCCATCGGCATCGAAGGCAGTGAACGCTGCCTGGGGGCGCTTTTCCGTCTCTCCTATGTCAAGGATCCGAAAGTCTTTTACTGCCCCAGTCTTAGAAATCCCAATTATGCGGGCAACTGGCCCGCCAATCTCGGCGAAGGCATGGGCGGATATATCGGCTACTGGAAATCATTGTGGAAGGATCAGGGGAATGCCTGGGATTATGAGAGCTTCAAGCTGACCGGGCCGTATCCGTATTTTGTCAACGGCAGCAATAAACGCGCCGCCGGCGCCAGTGCGATGCCTCTGGCTTTGGATTTCGCCTACTCCTGGGCGGCGATCAATCCGGAAGGAGTGCCGCATAAGAATAAGTTCAACGTTACCTTTGCCGACGGTTCCGCCGCTCAGTATGTGGACACGGAGAATTACATGAAAACGACGAACAGTTATCAGCTGATGTGGAAAGCGCCGGATAAAATCATGCAGTCGCGCGGAGCGAAAGACTGAGGAGGAAAACTATGAAAAGAAAGTGCATCGCCGCTGTTCTTATTCTCTGCTGCATCGCCGGATGCAGTTCCGAAAGAACAAAAATTGCGGAAAAGGCGAAAGCCTGTATCGAAAATACTTCCAGACGTGAAATCGCCACGACTCTGCCTGTGATTACCCGGCAGGAGGGGAATCACTATTATGCCGATGCCGTGTTCGTGCAGTCGGGCATGGAAAAAGCCGTAAAGCTCAAAATCACGGTTTCAGGCAATGATGTGCAGGTGGAATGTCTGCCCGATTGAAAATCACAGGATGGAAAGGGATTTCAATGAGTTATTTTCTTCACAGTGTTATTTTGCTTTTTTCTGTTTTGCCGTTCTGTTTTTCCGTTTCGGCATCTGCCGGTGAGATGCTGGAGAACTCTGCGGCAGCATACTGCTTCAATGATGCGACCGGAAGCGTTTCGGGGATCCGTTTCCTGCCGTCGGGAAAACGTGTCGTGACCGCTGTTTGCAATTCTTATCTGCTGATGGCGCACGGTGAAAAAGATGTAACGGCGTTTGAGGCACAGGACAGGGTGATCGAAAAGAAAAAGAACGGCGGCTCCATCTGCTACCGTTGCGTCAACCCGCTTCTGCCGGGGCTGATCATATCCAAACGTTACTGGCTGGAAAACAACGGGTTGAGGCGGGAGCTCACATTTCAGAACCGGGATTCGAGGAAGCGCTATCTGATCCCGTTCACGAGGGTTGCCTTTGCGCCTGAATTCAAACGGGATTCCTTCTGGTTCGGCGCCGGCTATCTCGGTCCGTTCATTCCCGCTCCGCAGGTGTCCAGAGAGACGAAAGCGGACAAGTATGTGCAGAGCAGCAAGGGCATGGTTCTGATTCATTCCGATCCGGGAAAGGGGAGCTTTGCCAACTACCGTGTGAAGATCAATGATACAGTGGTTTACCCGTGGTGGCAGTCGACGATCGGGCGCTACCGCGAACAGGAAGACCGCCTTTATTATACGCCCGACGGCTGGCGCATGAGTCTCGGCTGCCTTGACCTGCCGCCGGATGACGGTTCCATCCGGTATACGGACGTTCTCACTGTCTTTTCCGGGAATCTTTTTACGTTCTTTTCGGAAGTTCTGGGAAAGGACAGGGACTTTCAGGAAGCGCTTGCGGCGATTCCCCCGGTTGCTCCGGAAGCGGATGACCTTTCCTATATCCTTTCGATGAGCGCCAACGATGTTGCAAGGCATCACACGGAAATGCTTGACGAGGGCAACGTTGTCTACCTTGCGAATCTGCTGGGGAGCTGGGGCGATTACCGTGCGCGGGAGGACAACCGCGGCTGGTGCGGCGGTCGGATTTCCACGAAAGAACTGCATGATTTCTTTCAGTCGATCCGGAATATTTCGCCGCGGTTCCTGACTGCGAACTATGGGATTACCGTTGCGGCAAATCATTCCGCGCCGATCCTTGCGGAGAAACCCGAGTGGTTTCGCATGCTTGACCGTCAGGGGCGCAGGGATTCTCTTTTCCCCGGTCTGAGTGAAAACTTCCAGTCCATGATGAACCTGCCGGAGGTAAGAGATTTTTACATGAATTCTCTGCTCGGCATGGCAAACGATCTCGGAAACCGGATGGTCTACATTGATGAAGCGCAGCAGAACAATACGATCAACTGGCAGCGCGACGAACTGATCCGCGATGACCATCTTGTGATGTTCTGGGACAAACTGCGCCGCCGTGCGCGCGAGGAGGGAAAACTGCTGTTCTTCAATGGAAGCGGACAGCCGTTCGCGGATCTCAATTACATGGAAAACGCACGTATGATGGCTCCGGAGAACTGGCGGGAGTATGCCGGTGTCGCGCTCGGACTGGAACTGTTCTCCGCATTCCGTCCGCACTCCCGCATCAGCCCGCTTTACTGGGAGCCGACGACGGTGAACGATTATTCCAACCGTTTCCTTGCGCTCGGCTGGGTGCCTGCATTTCAATATGACGGGGAACAGCCGCTTGCGCCTGTCCGCGCAGCCTACGAGACAGGCAACGCCGATCCGGTGGACGTCCGTTACACTCCGGACTGGAAGAGCGATCCAAAGACGAATGTGGAAAGTTATGCGATGCGCCGCCTGGGAACAGATGATATTCTGGTCAGTTTCATCAACCGGAACCGGACGGCAGTATCGCAGGAATTCACGCTGGATCTTGCTTCCCTGAAATTCCCGGAGGAACAGCGGATCAACATCTGGGCTATGCCGGTCAAACGGTACGGAAAGGATCGGAAGGAATACTTCCTGAGCAATCGTGACTACCGGGAACTTTACCGGAGGAACAACTGGCAGGGCGGCTTCATCGGTGCGCCTGAACTTGTTTATTCGGGTCCCGCCAGGGGAGTGTTCCGCCATACCCGGAGGGACTGGCGGCGCGATCAGATGATTCAATTCGTCATTACGCCATCCCCGCTGTCGATTTTTTCCGAGAACAGCCTGCCCTGCAATTATTTTTATACAAAATCAAGGCATACCGCAATCAGCGGTTCGACTGTCACGACGCAGAGGGAGGCTGTGGAGATCCTGCTTGCCGACCGGGACTGTTTTTTTACCTCCGTTGAAGTGGACGGCAAAAAAGTGACTTACCGCCCTGTTGATGTCGGGGGACAGCTTTTTCAGCTGATTACTCTGCCTGCGGGGACTCATCATATCCGGTGGGAGAAGGAGAAGCGGAAACCTGCTGCCGTCCATGCGGTTCCGGCGGCGGATGTGGCGGACGGCAGGCGGATTCGTGTTTCGTCGGGGGACTTGTCACAACTTTATGCCGTTGAGTTTGAAGGGCGGACCGTCTATACGGGGACACTTCCGGCGGAACTGCCGGAGCGGCGTCCCGGGGGGATCTACCGGCTGCGTTTTGCCGGTGTCCCGGATCAGTACCGGGAATTCCGGCTGCCGGAAGGAGTTCCGGGCAGTGTCGCGCCGGTGGCGTCTCCGAAACGCCATCCCGCACAGAGGAACGTGGTTCCTGCCGATGTAAAACATCAGAATGTTTCGATCAGCGCAGGGGCAACTTATGTCAGCGACTGGGACGACGCGTTCGACTTGCAGAGAAATCAGCTTCCTTACATTGTCGGGGCGAATCCGCAGACTCTGGAGCTGAAAGCGGGAACAAGCCCCAGGGAGCGCGGCAACTTTGTCTCACTCTATGTGAATACCTGTGCAGGCTTTGAGCTGAGCGGAGCCAGGCAGATTGAACTGAAGCTGAAGAATACCTTTTTTGACAATCCGGCGCAGTTCAAGGGGCATGTCATGTATAATTACAGGAATCCGGCACTGGATTTTGCGGGGTTCATCATTGATTATCGTGTCGGAGGGAAATACACGCATCGTGTCACCTGTTCCGTCGGCCTTTATTCGGACAAGCTGCGGAATCCCCTGCCGCCGTGGGGCTGCGGCAGGGTGCAGGATCGCGCATACGATCTGGGGCAGCTTGTCGATGAACGAGCCGAACATGTGTTTTCGCTTGATCTTGCGCGTATGGCGCCGAAAAATTGGGACGGCACCGTGTTTTTCAGCGTCGGGACCAGCCGTTTGAATCCGAACCGTCTGCTGGATGTGAAGATTCTTTCTTTCAACCGGGCGGACGCCGGAAATTTTCTGGAACCGCTGGAGAGAAGGGCCGGACTGCCGGATATGCTTCATCTGCCGAAATTGCTTTACACGCCGCGCTCCCTCCAGAAGCCGGTGCCGTCCGAATGGCGCAACTGGAGCAGAACCACGCCGCTGCGTGCTCTCTCCATGACGAAGAATCCCGTAACCCAGCAGACTTGGGGATATCTTGCCTACGATGACCGGTATTGCTATCTCGGCGTCATCGGAGAGGAACGGGCGCGCAAGGTGCTTGCGGATGACCCTTACAATATCTGGAAGAACGATTGCATTGAAGCATACTGGGAGCGTCCGGACGGTTCCGTTTACCAGGTCGTCGCCGATGTCCGCGGGGCAAAACGCGCCAGTGTCAACTACAAGGGGGTGAACTGCGACGAAGTGAAGGTATGCAGCCGGATTATGTCCGGAAAAGGCTTTGTGATCTTCATCGCTGTTCCGTGGGCGACGTTGAAAATCGACAGTCCGGATGCCGGGAAGAAGATCAAGTTCAATCTCTGCCGCTCGCGTCAGGGCAGGGAGCCGGAATACGGCAACTGGGGACTGGGCGAGAAACGTTATGCGGAACCGGAAAATTTCGGGACTCTCATGCTCGGGCTTTTCAATGCCGGGCAGGGGCGTGCGGAAGAGATACCGCTTCGGAAATGACAGGAAAACTGCAAATTGAAGGAGTTTTTTTCAGTATGCTGAACGCTGTGATTGTGGGCGCGGGACACCGTGCCCTGGGGTATGCGAAATATGCGGAACTTCACCCGGAACGGCTCCGGGTGGTCGGAGTTGCCGATCTGTTCCCCGAACGCCGGCAGGCCGTGGCGCGGCTCTATTCCCTGCCTCCGGAACATTGTTTCAACTCTCTTGACGCCATGCTGGCGCATGGCAGAATCGCCGATGTCGCCATCAACGGCACGATGGATCATCAGCATGTCGCCACGACCATTCCGCTGCTGGAAACAGGGTATGACGTCCTGCTGGAAAAACCGTTTGCCGTCAATGCCGGGGAACTGCGCAAGCTCGCGGAAGGAGTGCATAAGACCGGACACAAGGTCATGATCTGCCATGTCCTGCGCTATGCCCCGTTCTACCGGGAGATCAAGGCGCGGATCGCCGCCGGTGCCGTCGGGGAGATCATCGACATTCAGACAGCCGAGCATGTCAGTTACCATCACTTCAGCGCATGTTATGTGCGCGGAAAATGGGGGCGGCAGGACGCCTGCAACGGGGCGACCTCCCTGCTGGCGAAGTGCAGTCACGACCTTGACCTGATCGCCTGGCTGAAAAGCGGTATCCGCCCTGTTTCCGTAGACAGCATGGGGAGTCTCCGGTACTTCACCCGGGAGAATGCGCCGGAGCATTCCGGGACGCACTGTCTGCTGGACTGCCCGCTGGTCGATACCTGCGATTTCTCCGTGAAACGCCTGCATCTGGATCACCCTGTCCGCTGGGCGGCGTACATCTGGCCGGAGCTGGCTTACCTCCCGGAACGCAATACGCCGGAACAGCGGAGAGCCGCCTTGTGCAATCCGGCGCATCCATATTCCCGCTGTGTCTGGAAGTGCGACAACGACCAGCCGGACCGGCAGAGCGTGATGATTGAGTTTGAAGATGGTTCCCTTGCGACGCACAGCATGATCGCCGACACGGCACGCCCGATGCGCAGGATTCATGTGATCGGCACGGAAGGGGAAATCGAGGGCGTTTTCGATGACAACCGTTTTGTGGTCCGGCATCGTGATCTGCGTCCCGGACATGAATACGGCGAGGAGGTCGTCGATACCGGCGATCTCGGGGATACGACCGGAGCCTATGGAGACCACGGCGGCGGAGATTTGCGTCTGGTGGAGGATTTTGTCAATTATTCCGAGGGAAAACCCGCATCGCTTTCCTGCACGGCATTGACGGATTCGCTGACAGGGCATCTGCTGGTGTTCGCCGCCGATGAAGCGAGGCGCCGGAAACGGCGCATTGATTTCACCGAGTTCTGCAAAGGCATAACGGAGATCAGCTGATGCCTGTCAATGGAAGAATTGACTGTTCGGAAAAACAGGCTGGATGCCGCGGCGCCTTGTCCGCCGGAGGAGAAACGCGCAGGGCTTCCAGCCATGCCGCAATCCGACTGCGCCGGAAATGCCGGTCGCCGCAGACGGAGTTTCCCGACCGCATGTTCTGCATCGGGAAAATTCACTTCTGAAGCAGGGACTGAATTTGGGCAATGACATCCTGCGGCGCAATGCAGGAAAGGCATTTTCTGGAGCCGTCCGGACAGATCCGCTTGAAGCAGGGGGCACACTCCTGCTTGTCGAACAGGATACGCCATTTTGCGGAAATCGGAGAGGTTGCCGCCGGATCGGTCGGACCGAACGGAACAACTCCTCTGCCTCCCAGAGCCGCCGACAGGTGCATGTTGCCGCTGTCGTTCGCAACGCACATCTCGGCATTTTGCAGAATCTGCATCAGCTCAACCAATGTCGTCTTCCCTGCAAGGTCAATGACATGATCGCCGGAAAGCCCCTTGACCGCCGCCGAAGCCAGTTCCGCTTCCTTTTTTGCGGACAATACAGCAACGTATCCTTTTCTCTCCTCCAGCCACCAGCGGCAGACTTCCCGGAAGCAGTCCGTATCCCAGCGTTTGGCGGCTCCGTAAGCCGCACCGGGAGCAACGGCGAGGAGATGTTCCGCTTCCACCGCCCTGCGAACATCGTCCGTGGCGCATTCCGGCTCGTACGGAATCCGGAATTCCGGAAGCGAACCGTCCCATGCAGGGGCGCCCAGCGCCATAATCATGGAAAGATACTTCATGGCATGGTGCGGACGGTTCAGCATCCGGTCCTGCCGTTTCGGAAACTGGAAAGCCCGGGCCAGCAGCCAGGAACGGTTGCGGGCGGCGGCACCGTAAAGTTTCGGAATCCGCGCCGCTTTCATCCAGAGAGCGTCCCGGAACGAGTTGTTGAAGAGGATGCCGATTCCTGCATACAGCGAGCGGATTTCGCGCATTTCCCCCCATGTCGGAAAACGATGGGCGTCCTGGAGTTCGATCACCTTGTCCACAAGCTCCGGCAGAGCGCGGAGCACAGGGGCGAGCCCTTTCGGACATGCCGCGAAGATGCCGCATTTTTCAGGCACGATCCTGCGGAGCTGCATCATTGCCGGCAGAGTCATGACAACGTCTCCCAGCCAGTTCGGAGTGCGGACCAGCACCCCGTCCTTCCAGTCGTAAGGGTCGGGTTTTGTGACGGGAAACACCGGAATTTCACCGAAATCCGGAATAAGAACTTCAAGACTCATGGTCACCTCGTAAAAACAGAAGGAACATGAAAGCCCTGCGGAAGAGCTTTCATGTCCGGAAAAAACTTGTGCCGGCGGATCAGAACAGTTCCACGGCGATCTTCACAACTACCTTTTTGATGTGCTGCGCTCCGGTTCTTCCCGCGCCTTTGCCCATGTGGGCGTCCTGCGGAAAGAACACGGCGAAGTTGCCCGGAACCATATCCAGCTTGACCAGGGCTTTGTCGGCGGACGGCGCAAGAAAGCCGCAGTCATTCTTCTCATTGTAGGATGTGTGAATGGCAAGCCCGCCGCAGGAACAGGCATACAGCGCCTCGTTCCCGCAAAGCACTGCCTGAATATCAACATACTTCCGGTGAACCTCCAGACGGTCGGGAGCCGCATCGGCGGTGTCATACGTCATGACGTTTGCCGTGATTCTGTCGCCATCAATGGAATACGGTCCCGGCGGGGTGTCCGCATTCAGGGTTCTGATGAAGCTGACCGCCTTGACAAAGGCTGGCCCGAACTTGTAGGTGGAAGCATTGCTGATATCATCGTAAATCATTTAACCGACTCACTTTCCGCAGCATTTTTTATATTTTTTACCGCTTCCGCAGGGGCAGGGATCGTTTCTGCCGATCTTTGCCTCGCTCCTGACGTAGGGAGCCTGCGGAACCATTTTGCCGTCATAAAAGAACCATTCGCCGTTTTCTTTTCTGAATTCGGCGATTTCATGGTGTTCCAGGTTGACTCCCCGGTCGCTGTAACGGGCGATGAATTCGACGATGCCGGTGTCGTCCTGCGGTCCGCCCGCTTCCGTGCGGAGGATTTCAAGACCGTTCCACCGGGATTTCTCCGCCCACTTGCGGATTTCCTCGCGATCATTGTTGTCGCGCTGGGTTCTGTGCGTGGAATCTATGATATGGTCAATTTCCGCTTTTGCATAAGCGGAATATCTGGAGCGCATAAGTTCTTCCGGTGTCGCGGCCTTGCGCGTTCCCCTGATTACGGGTTCGCAGCATTCCGCATAGGTTTTGCCTGACATGCAAGGGCATTTTTCTGAGTCCATCTTCATCAATCCTTCAAAAATCTTAAAATTGTTAGCTGATCCGGACACAACGGATCTTTGAACACTGAATAATAAACCATGTTCCCGGCAATTTCAAATAAAAAATCGATTGCATTCCAACTATCTTGTGTTATAATAGTAAAAAAAAGGAAAAAAGCAGGGAAAAACAAAGGAATCACCATGAAAAAAAGACATTCATTCACTCTTGTGGAAATCCTCACGGCAATCGCAATCCTCGCCATTCTGGCTGGAATCTCCCTCGGCGTCACCAAACTGGCTTTCGGGAAAGCGCATGAATCCAAAAATCTGGCTCTCATCAAAATGATCGAAATCGCACTGGAACAATACAAGGCAAAATACGGCTATTACCCGAATTCAGGGGAAAATCCCCAACTGTTCTTTATGGATGCTTTTAGCTTAGAAGATGATGCGGATGATCCTTTAGTCGTAACAAACAATATGTGGCAGTTTTTTGATGAAAATTTCCGGCAGACACATGTAAAAGCGTCTCTTAATCCTACTGATTCAGGAAACACTAAGAAAATATTCCGTGGTTATGTTGTTGATGCAAAAGGAAATCCGTTAATTTATATTTGTCCCGGTAAATTCAATACTGGTTCTTTTGATTTAGGTTCAGTCGGAGAGGACGAAGTAATTGGTGATGTCGGAAAGAAACCGAAGGCAGTAAAAGATAATTCCGCTGTTCAACTGATGAAACTCCAATCAACGAAGAATAATGATATTGAGCAAGATGATTGTAATAACTTCGGTCTCGGCGACGATATTGTCAACTTCAACAATAACGAGCAGTGACCGGATGGTTTTCCGGTTCTGCGCCGGGACCGGAAAACAACACGGTCAAGGAGTTTTACCCTTATGGCACGCATGATCCCGGAGTTCAGCCATCACATTGACAAGGCGCCGCCGTTCCGCAAGACCGGCAATCCCGAGCTGGACCGCGGGCGGCAGACGGAAAAGGAACTTTATATCTTTCTGCGTGATCTGCTGCCGGACAACTGGGTCGTGCGTTACAGTTTCGAGTTCACGCGCCGGACGGATGAACTGATTGAGCACGAAGCGGATTTCGTGGTGGTGATCCCGCGCTGCGGCGTTCTTGTTCTTGAGGTCAAGGCGAGCGAGAGCTACGGACTGCGCAACGGCGTCTGGTATTTCGACCCCGAGTGCCGTCATGTCAGGGAGGGAAACCCGTTCTCGCAGGCGCGTGCGACACGTTTCGAGCTGAAACGGAAGATGCAGGATTACATGCACAAATCTTTCTCCGGACTTTTCGGCAGCATTGTCGTATTTCCGAACGCGCGCCGGATTCCGGGGGAGAATGCGGCGCCCTCGTCCCAGGACCCCGACATTATCATGACGGGCTATGATCTGGTGCGGGATGTCCGGAACCGTTCTCTTGCAAGGCATCTGGAACATACGCTGACGCTGTTCGGGGATCACGATCTGGTGGAGATACGCCGCAATGCCTTCAATCAGAAGGAGATGGACACCGTCGTCCGTTTTCTGGAGGACAATTACACGCTGGAGCCCTACCGCGCTTTCACCGACACCTATTATTCGCATCTTCTGGATCAGCTTACGCAGGAGCAGATCCGTCTGCTTTCGAGTCTTACGCGAAACCGCCGCGTCATGGTGTTCGGACCCGCCGGTTCCGGCAAGACCATGCTCGCGCGCTGGGCGGCGATGAATGAGGCGCAGCAGCTCGCGGAGAAGAAAGGCAGAGTCCTGCTTCTGAGTTACAGCCCGGTGCTTGCCGCATATTTTTCCATTGAAAATACGTTCGACAATCTGGAGATTACGACCTTTCAGGCTCTTTGCGCGGAACTGCTGCAAAAGCTGGCTCCCGAAATGAAAGTCCCGCCGGAATCGGCTTCGGAGGAGATCAGAAAACGTTTCTGGCTGGATGAACTGCCGTCGCTTCTGGAGGAACATTCCGAAACTTCCTGCTATGACGCGGTTTATATTGACGAAGCGCAGGATTTCGATCCGTTGTGGGCTCCGGTTCTCGCAGGACTGCTCCGCGATCCGGAACATTCCAAACTTTACTGTTTCGGAGATCCGAACCAGAAAATTTTCGAGAACAGTCTGGACAATGATTTTGAAGGGTTCACCTTGTTCGAGCTGCGGGAGAACTGCCGCAACACGCGCGAGATCGCGGAAATGTGCCAGCGCATGAACGGGACGCTGGAAAAAACCGCCGTCCATGACATCAGTTACCGCCGTCCGGAGGTCTACCCGGCGATTGCGGATACGGAAACCCGTGCGGAGTTTCTCGCGCGCCGCATCAATGAGCTGCTGCGCTCCGGTATTTCCCCTGCCAATATTGCGGTTCTTTCCCCGTGGGATTATACCGATTCGCGTTGTTCGCTTCCCCTGCTTGCCGCGAAACTGCATACCCCCCTGCTGGGCGAGTGCCATATCCGGAGCGGAGCAGAATGTTCGATTCAGGAACTGATCCGGACGCTGGAAAAGTGGCGGAATGGGGAGTGTATCTGGGGCGGAACCATCCATGCGTTCAAGGGATTGGAATCGGATCATATTCTCCTGACGGATCTTCCCGTTACCGGAACGCCGGGATTCAGCAGACGCGATTTCTATGTGGGGGCATCCCGCGCGAAACTGCTTCTCTATCTGCTTCCTGTCAGCGAAAAGGCGGAAGAGGAAATCCGCGGATTCGTCGGGCGGGAAATTAGGTAAGAATGAGGAATGAGAAATGAGAAGTTAAGAGTTAAGAGTTAAGAGTTAAGAGTTAAGAGTTAAGAGTTAAGAGTTAAGAGTTAAGAGTTAAGAGTTAAGAGTTGCGGGGAAGTTGATTGGGATATTTGGTACAGGTAGCAAAGATTTTTTTTAGCGTTCTTGCAATAAAACATCACTAATTTTTTGTGTGATATGCTCTTTGGAATTTGGATTTAATCCCGTACTTTCAGCAATATCGCCTGTAGTATTTTTTATAGCAAAGATTCTTTTTTAGTTGTCTCGCATCAGGAGATTACTAATTTTTTTGTGATATACTTTCCGGTCATTCCGCCGGAGGCTCTCTTTCCCGCATCAGGAGATCACTAATTTTTTGTGTGATATGCTCTCTGGAATTTGTATCTAATCCAGCGTATTCACTCAGCAATATCCCAACTTCTCATTACACATTACACATTACTCATTACTCATTTCTCATTCTTAACTCTTAACTAATTCAAACTTTTCCCTTCTGAGGATTTCCAGCAGTTCGGAGACAAGTTCCTCGGGAGCCGATGCGCCGGAACTTACGCCGACGGTCGTGACTCCTTTCAGTAATGACACATCGAATTCCCGGGGATCGGAAAGCAGAATCGCCCGTGCACCGCAGGAGGCGGCGGTTTCGCGGAGACGCTTGGAATTGGAACTTCCGGCGGAACCTACGATAATGATGAATTCGCACTTCTCTGCCAGTTCCTTGACCGCATTCTGCCGGTCGCGCGTCGCAAAACAGACATCCGCATTGATCTCCAGATGAGCCAGCGAGGAGGCAAGCAGGTTACGCATTCCGGCGACGTCATCCGCGTTGAGAGTGGTTTGCGAAAGACATGCAAAACGGTCGTTCTTCCTTTCTTCTTCGGACAGCGAGGCGAGAAACTCGCGAACCGCTTTTTCCGAGTCCAGAACGGCGACTTCCGAGGAGATGCGCCCGAGGACTCCTTCAATTTCACGATGTCCCTTTTTCCCGAACAGGAGAATGCGGAACCCATGCGCGGCAAAATCCTCCGCTTTGCGATGCAGTGATTTTACGATCGGACAGGTGGCGTCAACCAGATGAATTCCAAGTTTGCGTGCACGTTCTTCGATTTCGCGGGAAACTCCGTGCGCGCTGAAAATCAAAGTTCCGCTTCCGGCTTCTTCGGGTTCGTTGATGAACCTGACGCCGCGGGCTTTCAATTGTTCCACCACATGTTCGTTGTGGACGATCTCATGCAGGACATAGACTGGCAAAGGACCCCGTTCCAATGCTTCGCCGACCATCCGCAGGGCACGTTCCACCCCGGAACAGAAACCGCGTTTGGCGGCAAGGTATACGATTCCGCTCATACGGGATGCTTCTCCTGAAAACGCCGGTGAAACTCTTTGTCGTGATAAGGGTCCGGCTGCCCTGCGCGGAGTTCCTCCGGAGAATAATTCGAGAACACGTCAAGGATTTCCACTGTTCTGTCCTTTACCCGGAATGCGATCCTCCATGTGCGGCAGCCGATGGTCCAGAGTCCGCCGTGATATGGTTCCACACGTTTCCGCTCCTTTGAGGTGGGTTCGCGGATTAGCTGCACCCTGCAGAAATTTTCCATGTCCAGACCGCAGAGCGCGTGAATGAAAGCCATTTTCTTCCGTGCCGTGGCTTCAATCTGAATCGAATATTCCTCCCTGCGGATTTCGTCGCGCCAGCCCGCTCGCGATTCCGGAAAGGAATCCGCTTCGGGAATATAAGGTTTGATGTCGAGAACGGGAGTCTGATCCAGCATGTCGAAATTCCGGATGTAAACACGCAGCCCCTCCACCTTTTCCAGCTCCACGCAGCTGATGCCGACGGGATTCGGACGGTAGGGCGCACGTGTGGCGAAGACACCGAAACGGCGTTGTCCGGGCGCTATCGGCGGAGTCACCTTCGGTTTCCAGTCGTGGTTGAGATGAAAAGCGAAAATGACCCAGATGCGTTCAAAACCGTCGAGGTCTTCCAACGCCTGTTCATAATTGCGGTGAGGCAGGAGTTCGATATACCCGCGATTTTTTGCGAACACTCCCTGCCGCGCCGTCTCGAAACGGTATTTGAACTCGCAGTGAACCGTTCCGACCGGCGCAAAGGTGATGGATTCAGAAGACATGCCGGAGATTATTTGCTTGTCTTCCAGGAGGTGATGTAGTTCTTCTGAGCGTCATTGATATTCTTCGCCGGACCCTTGTGTCCGTAGGAGAATACAAAAACTTTTCCCATGAGATAATTGGGATCGCTTGCCGTGCCGATGGTCTCTCCTCCGAAATTTTCCTTGTTGTCTTCGGTTTTATCCTTGCAGTTTGCCAGATTGACTTTTCCGTCATATCCGGTATCAAATGCGATATTGTAACGGCGTCCCCACGGGTCAACGAAATAATAACCCTCCTTGCCGTCCACTGTCACTTTTTTTGCCGGAGGATCCAGATAGCGTTTTCTTTTGGAATTGCCGATACGTTTGTAAGCGGAATCCGAGTAATCTTTCCCGTCAGGCGGCAGATTCATGAGAATTGCCATGATTTCATCATAAGCATAGTCATATCCCCCGCCTGCTGTTTTGTCCGGCGGATCGGTCTTTGTGATGAATGCGTCATCTTCCGGATTACTGGACGGGATGAACGGCAATGTTCCGTAATCTGCTTCATACTGTTTGATTGCCGTGACGATCGCATTGATTTCCGCACGTGCTTTTGTCTCTTTTCCCTTCTTGTTCATGCCTCCGACTACAGGAACCGCAATGCCTGCGAGAATGGCAATGATCACTATCACCAGCAGGAGCTCCACCAAAGTAAAAAATTGACGTTTCATAGTTTTCATCTCCTATCTTGATTCATATCATCTTATTATACAATGAGACATTGTTTTTTCAATGTTGCTTTTCTATTTTTTAGATGAAAAATCCTGAATAATACGGCAATTATACCTAGCTGTTTTTAGACGTTTGGAATCTTGTTGCTGGAGGGAAATGCACATCTGCAGAGCAACCATTGCATCTGCTTTGTCATTAATTGCATAACACATCATCTTGTCTTTGGATTGTCAAGTCGTGCCGCAGACGGCTTTTCAGAAGGTTCCGTTTCCGGATTATTCCACATCATTATCTCTGCTTGTAACATTTTTAAACGCGATATTGGTGTTTCCCCATAACGGCAGGGTGCATCAAACTTTGAAATGGCTGTTGCCAGTTTATCATGAAGCATGGATATCTTCATCCCTTTTTGACTGTTTTCTGCAATAATATTACTGATTTTCTGCATTTCGACATAAAGACAACAGTTATTATAGTAATTAAGGCTTTTCTCAAAGAGTATGAAGATTAGAAACATGCAGAATAACGAAAGAATTCCTGCTGTATATCTTAAGTAGTTTTTATGAAATGAAAAAAACAATAAAATGAGAATAATAAGAAATAAAACTGCAGTGCCTGAAAGTAATAAAAAATAATTGTTTGAATCTGGAAAAACTGAAATTGTTTGGGAGTGCGCAGCAAATAGGATGGAATCCTCCTGATTTTGCAGCAGGGAGTTGAGATATATCTTTATTTTTCCGTTTAATCGAATATCGCTTGCATAACGACAGATCTTATATGTTCCGCAACAGTAAGATATAAGAACGATATTAAACAAAATAATAAACGCGATGTGGTTGATTTTATTTTTTTTGAAGATACTGGTGTCATATAAGAGCAGGAGAATGATCAATGCAATTGGAGCTGCATAGAAGAACAAGATCATAAAACTTACTCCAATGCCGCACGTTTAGAATCAATAAGCCGTTTCGTAAAATGATTACGCCAATACTCTTCAATCTTTTCTTTTTCAGTGGAAATTCTTTGTTTGTCTTCATCTGACAGTGTAGCAAATAATTTCTCATATTCCGATAATACTGTTGAAATATAAGTTTGGCAATTATGCCCAAAAGTTTGATACTGATCTTCTGTCCAAGCTCCTGTGGCATCTGTATTTTTTATAGCTTTCCGCAATAAATCATCATCGTAGTAGGTATAATCGGTGTAGGCATAATCAGTACGGTTTTCACCGCTGTAATTCGGGTATCCTGTAATATTTCCTGTGTCGGTAAAAAGAAAAGCATAATGTGCCGGACTGAGTTCAAGATATTTTAAAAGAGCATCTTGCCCTAAGACACTATAAGTTATATATGAACCCCATCCGCCTTGCTGAAGTGGTCTATTTATTATACATGCGGCATCAAGCAGATCTATATAATCTATAACCCAATTATTGCAATATGCAAAATTGTTCCAGCCGTCGGGATAACCGAGGGGGTCACTGGTCTGCCATTTCCCTTGTTCAGGGCGATAGGCACGGAACAGAAATGCATATCCCATTTCACCAATATGTGGTTTCCCGGTAAAAAAGAAGTGGTCTGCAGTCTGTGAGAAGCGATCCACGGGAGCACCGAACGCGGTAAGACTGTTGTTCTGTATGACTTTGTCACCGTCTTTGGCACAGAGCAGCGATAATGTTTTTTCTCTTTTTTTCCAGTGCGGATGATTTTGTGTCTGAGGCATATGAATTTACTATTGTAAATGTGACAGCAGCAGGGAGAGTTTAACTTTTCTGCAATTCATCTTATTCACCTTCACCTATCTTGGACTTTGGGAATACATTATATCATTTCTCCGGGAAAAGCAAATCCGCGGGGAAGAAAATGAGGGAAAATTATCAAAAGGAGACCACATTTTCTTTTCGTTCCGCTTCACACAAGCTGGAGTTCCGTCTTGATGGCGGAATGGAACGGGCGGCGGTGTTCCGCATAACCGTCGAGGAGCCAGCGCTGGGATTCCCGGAACATTTTTTCCAGCTGCTGGTGCATCATCGCCACTCCCTGATAAGCGGAAAGTTCCGGAATCACATCATAAGTCAGCAGGAAGAAATCCTTTCCGGGCAGCATTCCGTAAAGGCGCGCGCATGTGACCAGCGGCAGAGTCAGGGCGGAGTGCAGGACGACGATCCCCCGCGGGGGATGTTTCGCGGCGAAGAGGCGGTTTCCGACTTCCGACATTTCCGCCGGAATGTCTTTGAACTCACGCATGAAAATCGTATCGGAACGCAGGCGTGCGCCCAGTTCGGCGGCACACTCGTAGAAGGCGATCAGGCGTTCCGAAATGAAGGGACTTCCGAGATTTGCAGTCGGCGACACCAGCGCAATGTCGCGTCCCGCCTCGATCAGCAGCCATGACAACCCTTCCCGGATGCTGTTTTTCGTATCCGTGCAGGCGCAGTTGAAGTTTTTATAGTTGCGGTTGATGAGCAGCTGCGGGACTCCGCGCTGTTCCAGGTGATCCATCATCGGGATGGATTCGATGCCGGGCGTAACCCAGATCGCCGCGGAACCGGGGGAGCAGAGCGCGTCCAGCTGTTTCAGGACTTCATGTTCGCGGAGCCGGTGTACCGGTGTGTCCGGTCCGACCTCGGGAAAGAAAATCTCCCGCAGGGAACGGTCGTTCATATCCGGAAAGGAGCAGGAAATAATGAACAGTTCGCGTATTTTCCGGCTTTCCCCGCCAGTGGAACTTACATAAGTGCGTCCCCCCTGGTTCGAGGCAAGGCAGCCGCGTTCTTTGAGCGCGTGAACCGCCCGCTCCACGGTGTTCCGGGAACAGTTGTATTTTTTGCAGAGCTGGTTGCGGGAGAGAATCGGGTCTCCCACCTTGAGCCGTCCGACCCGGATTTCGGCAAGGATCATGTTCTGGAGCATCAGCGATTTGTTCATGGTGAAAAATTCCCCGTAACTGGAAAAGAATACAAGACAATCATTGTATATTTTACTTTATTGCAGCCTGAAAGTCAAGGTCTTTTCCGGGAAATATGGGAAAAGGAGGCAAGTTTTTCGGAAATAAAATGGTCTTCCCGCTTGCAAGAGATTGAAAAAACAATACCTTATACCATTGAACCAAAGAAACGCATGGAGGCGTATATGTTTTTGACAGGATTCGCAGATGAGGCGTCCCGCGATCTGAAGGAACAGATCAGGGCGACGGAGGAACTCGGATGGAAGTTCATTGAGACGAGAGCAATCGGCGAGAAGAATCTCGGCTCGCTCAGTGACGCGGAGTTTGAAGAGGTTCTCGAAATTCTTTCGCATACCGATGTCCGTTTCAACTGTTATGGGAGCAACATTGCCAACTGGGGCAAATCACCGCGATCCGATGCGGATTTTGAAGCCAGCAGGAAGGAGCTTCTCACCGCCATTCCGCGCATGCACAAACTCGGCATCAAAATGGTCCGCGGCATGAGCTTCAAGCGCGCAACGGAGGAGACTTTCGACAATCCCGATCTTGAAAAGGTCATTTTCGCAAAGATCAGGGAACTGGTGCGCATCTGCGAAAGCGAGGGGATCATCTACGGTCATGAGAACTGCATGAATTACGGCGGTCAGTCCTGGCATCACACCCTGCGTCTGCTGGACAATATCAATTCCGACAACTTCAAGCTGATTTTCGACACCGGCAATCCGACTTTCAACTTCAGCCGTCTCGGACCGAAACCCTACAAACTTCAGAGCAGCTGGGAATTCTATTCCAACGTGCGCGAGTTCGTCACCTACGTTCACATCAAAGATGCAAACTGCGAAGTGCTCGAAGACGGCTCGGTCAAACAGAATTACTGCTGGGCGGGCGACGGACAGGGGGATGTGGAACGCATTGTGACGGACCTGATCCGGCGCGGTTACGACGGCGGCTTTTCCATGGAACCGCATGTCGCATCGGTATTTCACGCGCAGTCGAAATCCGATGATCCGGATGCACGCCGGAAGATCATGTACTCAAGTTACATTGAATATGGAAGACGGTTCGAGAAACTTCTTGAGAAATGCAGGGAAGCCGCAAAGAACTGAAACATTCCTGAAGGCAGAAGAAGACCGCACGTCCGCAAGGACAGTGCGGTTTTTTCCCGCTTTGGTTTCCCGGATGAAAACACCGGGAAATTCTCCCCGGTTCCGGAGGACTATTTCTGTTTTCTGCGGCGGCTTCCCGCAAAGACTGCAAGGAGTGCGAAAAGAATGACCGCTCCGATGGCGATCTGCCTGACGGCGGCGCTGTTTTTCGCATGGGTCTGCGGAACGGGATCGAGGCGCTGCTCTTTCAAGACTTGCCCCTCGACCTTTTCACTTCCGGCGGGTGCTTCTCGGATCTGCCTGGTCGCTTCCTTGTAGGCTGCCGCCGTCTGCGGATCGTCGGACAGCTTGTCCGCGATCATGTCTCTGAGTTTTGCGTTGTTGCAGACGAAACCGCTGCATCCCGGAGCATATTTCTCAATCAGTTCCGCATGAAGCGCCGCAATCTGCTTCACGGTCGCCTCGTCGGCTTTCCAGCAGCCTTTCCGGATCGTTTCCAGCATGATCGCCGTCATTTCCTGATAGGCATACGGATTTTTCTTCTCAAAATACTCCTTCACGCCCAGTTTCAGGCTGTCATCGACATAGACCTTCTTATATTCTTCCCAGAGATAATCCTGAATCATGTCCGGCTTGGTGACTTCCCAGCCGTAGGTGTTGCTGAAATAGGCGGCAAAGGTGTTCGCCCCTGTGGGTCCCTCCTCCATCATCTCCTTGATGTATTTCGGGTTCAGCACGGTGGTCCGTGCTTCGGACATGACCGCCTGGGCGCCGGTCTGGACTTTTGCCTGTCCCGGAGTGCGGAGGTCGTTGAAATAGACTTCCGGTTCCTTTCCCGTAATATGGCGGATCGCGAGGTTTGCGCCACCGGTGAATTCATAGACATGGTCGAGCGAAAGCGGGCCCCATGCGCTTGACGAACGCGACTGGACGACGGTGTCCGTATTCTGGAGTGCGGCGCGGTAGACTCCGGGGATGTTCACGCCCCAGTTTTCCTCGGTGTAAAGAGTGCCGCGGCTGCGGATGAACGCCTCCGCCACGACCGCGGGGTCTTCCCATTTGTCGCCGGACTGCGTCATCTGCCCGACTCCGGGTCCGTTGTCTTCGCCGTTTCCGCCACCGAAGATTCTGGCGTTTGCAAGTTTCTTCGCCTCCTCCGGAGAGAAACCGCTCTTAATCAGCGCTTTCGCTGCAATGACGTTGCCTTCCGCGACATAGTTTTCCTGGTCTGTGGACGGATCCGACGCGGCGAGTCTTACGGCGCGGTCGATCAGGCGCATCCGGCTGGTCGCCGCCCCGCGGAACTGAACCGAGGTCTGCACGACCACGTCAATGCGCGGTCGTCCGAGTTCGGAAAGCGGGATCAGGCGGACATCCTGCACTCTGCCGCGCGCGTCCCAGACGGGCTCGACGCCGAGCAGGTAGAAGATTTCCCCGATGTCCGAGCCGTGGGTGTTGATGAATTCGCCGCCCCAGACTGTGAACGACACCTTTTTCGGATATTTCCCGGTCGATTTGCGTTTCTGCGCGATCAGTTCCTCGGCAAGCTGTTTCCCGACTGCGAAACTTTCCGGCGTCGGAGTGCGTTCCGGATCGATGCCGTAGAGATTGCGGCCGGTCGGAACGGCTTCCGGATTGCCGATCGGATCATTGCCCGGCGACGGAAAAATATAGCCGCCGGAGAGCGCGTTGACGAATGCGTCGAGTTCCGCCGGCGTCGATTTCAGCAGATTCTCATACGCTTCCACCGCCCGCAGTTCCGGCGCAAATTTCCTGAGCGGATTTTCATCGGAGGCGCGGCGTCCGCCCATTCCCATTCCCATGCCCATTCCCATTCCCATGCCCATGCCGCCCATCGGCATTCCGCCGGCTTTGGGTATGGAGGGAGTTTCCGGTTTTGTCTGTGCCCCGGCGTTCCGCTTCGCTGCCGCCGCTTTCCGCGCTTTTTCCTGTGCGATCCGGACGGAGGGCAGCAGTTGTCTGCCGCTGCGGACGTCGGCGAAGGCGCGGTCGATCCGTTCCCCCGCCGGTTTCAGATAGTTGCTGTGGTAGAAGAAGCTGTCGGAACGTTTCTTCCTGTCGACCTTGCCGGCTTTGACGTCCGCCTGGAACATGTCGTAGGCGACCATGTCCACCGTCATGAGTTTTGCGGTTTCCTCCGCCTCGGCGTTCGTGTAGGAGCGTCCGAGCACATAGAGTCCGCGGTTGATCTTTTCGCCCTGAAGATCGTGCAGGTAATTGTGCAGAAGTTCCAGATCGGCTTCATTGAGTTTGCCGACGGCGAAATCCGGGCTGAACTGGAGCTCGTGATCGAACTTCTCCTTCTTCGCCAGTTCGATGATCGACTTGCCGTATTCCTCCTTGAGCCGCGCGTCCTCGACCAGTGCGCGCATTTCGATTTTGCGGTCAAGCTCGCGGATCGTGCCGTAGCCATCAGCATACATGAACGGTGCAGTCAGATGGCTGATGAGCGCCGCGTAACTGCGGCGTTTGGCAATCTGCGCTTCGCCCATGTCGTTCATCATGTAAAGATAGTAGTGCGGCATTTCGCCGATGAGCACGTCCGGCCAGTCGTAGCTGGAGAGCGCGACCTGTTTCCACGGGGTGAACTCAAGACTGCCGTGCGTTCCGAAATGGATCAGGGCGTCGGCGTCGAATTTGTGCCGTATCCAGAGATAGGTCGCGATATAGGGATGCGGCGGGGCCATTTTCACGCCGTGCACGACTTTGTCCGTGTCCTCTCCTTCGCCGGAAATGGACTGCGGCATCAGCACGATGTTGCCGAACCGGAGCATGCCGAGCGCAAGTTTGCCGTCCGGAGTGCGGAAGGTTTTCCCGGGAAATTCGCCGTAGCGCGCCGTCACGGTTTCATAAAGATCGGCGGGCATGCTTTTCCGTATCCACTCTTCATATTCCTCCCGCGAGATTTTCTCCATCTTCGCTTTTTCCATGAACTCCTGCATCGCGCCTTTCGCGTAGGCGCCGAAGACTGCGGCGTTGTCCTGAATCTGGCGGAGCAGTTCTTCGGTGGATTCCGGCAGGTCGCCGGTATTGAAACCCGCTTTTTGCAGATGCCGCAGAAGGTTCAGCAGGGAGTCGCCGACTTCGATTCCTCCGGCGGTCAGCGCGTTTTTCCCGTGTCCCTTGTAGTAAATGATCGCCACTTTCTTTTCGGCGTTTTTCTTGTGCCGCATTGCCGTAATCTTGCGGACAAGCTCGGCGAAACGTTCGACACGGTCGGGAATCGCCTTGTAGGCGAGCAGGCCCCGTTCATTGCGGAAGAGGGCGGAGAGCACGAAGGGCGCGACGGCTCCGTCGATTTCCGGCATGGTCACGCTCTGGCTGAGCATTCCGCCGTCCATGCCGCGCTGGTCTTTGAGATAGACGTCATACGGCTGGTCGCTCTTGATCGGGCAGAGCAGGGGAATGTTGTATTTCGCGAGAATTCCAACCGCTCCCTCCGGGTCGCGCGAACCGAGCCTGCCGTGAGGCTGGTAGATGATGAGATCCGGTTTCGCCTCTTCGATCATTTCGTTCAGGCGCCCCATGCCGTTGATTGCCACGACGTTGAGTTTGCGTTTCTCAAGCGCTTCGATGAGCTTTCCGAGGTCGCCGCCGCCGTTGCCGGAATAGAGCAGAACCGTGGAGGATTCCGGATGGTAACGGCCGATCGATTTGTAATAATCCAGATACTCCTTGTAGGTCATGAACCCGGCTTTTTCGTCGACGTGGAAGAAGACGCTGCGCGGCACGATTTTGACGGGTTCGATCTTGCCCGCCCGCAGACGCTTGCCGTCCAGTTCGCGCCGGATATAATTCAGCATGTTGCGGAAATTGTCCTTGCCGCCGTTGCGCATATAGTCCGCAATGACCTTCCGCTGTTCAGGCGTCATGGTGTTTTTCGCGGTTTCGTTGTTCGGCGTCGAAGTCAGGTAGATCGGTTTTTCCAGCGAGTCGAGAATCGCCCGCTGGCGTTCGGAAATATTGGTTCCCATGCCGAAGAAAAGAATTGCGTCGTAATTGCGCAGCTCCTCACCGGAGTCCGGCCCCCAGGGCAGGACGGAAACTTCAATCGCTGGATTGATGGGCTGGTCGAGATCTTCGGCAAGCACGTATTCCGGATAATTTACAAAAGCGATTCTGGTCGGCGAAGCGTATTTCAGATATCCCGGGATTCCGAGGCATATCAGAACTGCTGCCGTTAACAGGACGGCAAGGCGTATTTTGTTTTTTTTCTGCATGGCGCTGTCCCCTTTCCACGGGACACTGTCTGGTTAACTGAAAGACGCGGCACCGGAAGATGCCGCATTGTCAAAACAGGAATTAAAGTTCCGCGATGCGTATGATCTTATATCCGGACTTGGACTTGCGGAACGAAAAGCACACCTGCGTTTCATCGGCGGATCTGGCGATCACGCGGTAGCAGTTCTGCTTCCGGGCAAGCTGAAGATACTGCATGTCATTCAGATTCAGAGATGCGGAATGCCTGTCCAGAACTTCCAGACTTTCCCTGAGCGGGTCGCTGCCGTTGATCTCGCGCATGATTGCGCGTTCCTGAGGGGTTGCGGCAAAGATACATTCCAGAGTTTTGGTTTTTTTCCTTTTATGCAGATCAAGAGTCGCTTTGACGGCTTTTTTCAGTTCGGGATGCTTTGCGGTTTGCGCCTTGATTTCCTGAACGATGTATTTTGAATTATCTTCCTTGTCCAAGTTTGCCCAGACGACGAATCCTGCACCCATCAGGAAAACAGGAACAATGACTTTCCATTTCATAATCCGATCCTTTCAATCTGTTCTTAATTGTTGTCTGTGTTTTCTTCATAGTCTACAGCAAATGATTCGGAGGTGTTCGTGTCTCCGTCAAATGGATCAAGTCCCCCGATGCTGTATGCGAGACGTCCGGAGTCACTGGAGCTGACACCGATGTAGGCGGGTTTTTCATTGGAGACATGACCGTCCGCCCATGCTATATTGGCTGACTTGCCGCTGTGGCGGAAACAAGTCTGGCAGTTGTCAATCAGGTGAAGCAAAATGACATCACCTGCCGAAATCGAGTCGGCGGACATTGATTTTCCAGCGGAATCGCCAAAACTGACAAGCGAAGAAGGCCTTTTGACTCTTCCCGCCTTGACCATCGGAGAGTTTACGGACATCCCTCCCATGGAAAATCCCGCGACCCATCCGTGCAGGGAGGAATTGGCGCCATAACCGCTTCCCGAAGCGTTCGTGACATCATCCCCTTTGAGAAGCATAAGTTTTTCAATGGAGGGATCAGGACAGAAGAATATGTTGGTTGTCCTCTGTGCCTGCATCTTCGCATCTTGTCCAACTCTTTTCAGATAGGCGGCCAGGTATCCGTCCTGGGTGTAGTCGAAACCGGTGCTGGGAGAACCCGCCCCGAACCACGTCCGGAAAATTCCGTCTGCGGATGGAGTCATTCCCGGACTCATGCCATGAGACATCGGGCAGAAATATCCATAATCGCTCTGATAAAATGAATCCGCCGTTCCGATCTGTTTCAGCCTTGATGCACATGAAATGGACACTGCGCGTGCTCTTGCGCTGCTCAGCGCCGGCATCAACAGCCCTGCCAGAATGGCAATGATCGCCACAACGACCAGGAGCTCGATAAGGGTGAAATTCATTCTGCTGCAACTTGAAAAAGCTGCACGTTTCATAATTCTGATCTCCTTCATATTTAAGTAAATTAATTAGTTTTGACTAATTTAATGATTTCAAAAAAATCCGGGCCGAATGTCCGGCTCTGATTTTTTGCGGTATTAATGTATCGGTCTTTTCAAGGAATTCAAGCTGATAATTTAGAAATATCTAATTATTTTTTGTTTTCCGGAAAACGCTTCCTCTCCTTCTTCAACTGGAAATGACGAAAATGCCGTGCCTTCTGAGTTTCCGTCTTGCGCAGTTGGTCAACGGCGGCATTGGAAGTCCTGCACAATTATCCTTCTGAATCGGGAGCCGTATCGGTTCGGAGAGAGAGGCATGGTGAAAACGATGGAAAAGCCGGGACCCGGCATTGAGACCGACCGCGTAAAACTGAAAAAATATGCGTCGGAACGCCTGGAGATCCGCTGAAAAACTGCGGAAAAGGATAACGCAGGAAGCATTGAGTGAGAATGCTTCCTGCGTTATGGGTTCTGTATTTCTCCTGTCAAACGGTTTGTCCTTCCGCTTTGACAAGACCAGCCTTCTTTTTGTTCCGGTGCTGGTAATAGAGGCAGAGCACCGTATCGGTTGCCACAAGGAGCCCGTTCAGGAGGTAGAGCCAGAAGACGAAATCAAATTTTCCGGTGATCTTGTAAAGACATCCCGCGATGTATCCGATGATGATCAGGCAGAGAAAAATGTAACTTTTTCCCGCGGGATTCTTGACCTTGACAGTCTTCATAATGGCGAAAGGCCAGCTGAAACCGAAGCAGATCAGCATGAGGGCCTCGAAAATACTGGGCAGCGGCATAAGAAAAACTCCCTGGTTTCCTTGTTGTAACACGGAAAGAGTAATATACATTCATGAGCAGTCTTGTCAACCGTTTTTCCGAAGATTCTTTTTTTCGCGGAGGCGGGTATGGAGGAACTGCGGTCTTCTGCCGGTATGCCGGATTTCTCATCCGCTTCCGCATGTCGGCATTGTTCAGTGTCTCCCGCAGGTTTATCCGGGGGTGGAAATATTGAAAAATTAAAAAAAATGAGTTTTTATTGATTTGGGACTTGCGATTTTAAAATTCCGCATTAAATTTAATCCCATTGTTTTTTAACAGGAAACTATCTATTTAGGAAAAGAGTCTTTCATGGGAAACCTCAGAAAAAAACGTCGCACGAAAATAGCTCAGCATAAACGCAAAAAAATGCGTAAGGCTATGCGTCACAAGAACAAGTAATACGTGTCTTTCTTCAGCGCATGAAATTTGCGGGAGAGCGCAGTCTCTCTTTTGGCGCGTATCTGCGGTATTCCTTCTCATAAGGCCGTCCTGATGGAGTGCTTTCTGTTATGGAAGGAATACCGTAATGTTTGTACATCCGCCGGGAAAAGTGTTTTTACTGTTTTTTATTGCGGCTTTCGGTTTTTTCTCGTGTACAGTTTCGGCTTCAGACATTATTTCCGACACGCAGCAGGAGGAACCGGATGCCGTCTGGGACATTGTCCTTTCGGAGCAGGAGGAACGTTCCATTGAAAACAATACCGTTTTTTATGCCGTGCTCAATGAATTGAGCCGGACACACACTTTCACGGACGCTCAGATCAAAAAACTTTTTGAAGTGCTCGACAGGACTCCGGACTCGCCGTTTCTCATCGCGAATCTGCTTTCTGAATTCCGGCCGGGCAGGAAAGCGGAGTTGCTGACGGAACAATTTTTCGCTCTTGCGCAGAAGCATCCCGTCCGTTTCATGCTGACGGCGGTTGCCGCCGATCTGCTTCAGATGCAGCAGCGCAATCAGGACGCCCTTTCCCTGCTCCGGAAAGCCGCGGATTGTCTGATGGATGCGGAAAACCGGGAGAAGCTGCTTCAAGGACAGTCGAACTATGCGGAATATGTTCTTCTGAAGTACGCGATTCTGCTTGCCGTGGAAAAGGATTATGCGAATTCCGAAAAGCTGATTCAGGAGATAGCCTCATGGGAGCTGTTCCAAGACGATCTCTTTCTCAGGCAGCTGAGTCTCATCAATTACGCCGCGATGTGCAAAAACGCTTCGGACAGCCGTTTCCTGTGGATTTTCCCCTCTGAAAAGGAGAAAATGCGTGAAAAGTTCAACGAAACTGCGGAAGAGTATCTGCGGGGGCTTGCCGCGATTCAGCAAAAGGGGGAAAACGTCGATCTCAGAAAAAACAACGCCGCATTGAGTCTTCTTGCATTGGAAAATCATCCCGGAGCGGATTCCGCAGTTCTTGGAAATCTTCTGAACAATCCGGCGGATGTACCTTCGATGCTTTATCTGGCGGAACATTATATGCGCCGGAAGGAACCGGCATTGGCGGCGCGTGCCTGGAAACAGATTTTTCAAATGACGCAGAATCAGCCGCTCTGGTTCTACCTTGCCTATGGAAATGCCCTTTCCGCCGCCGGAATGACCGGAGAGGCTATCCGCCTGTACGAACTTGCCCGGCTCATGGCTCCCGCGGACGATCATCTCAAACTGCGGATCGGACAGCTTCTTTACGGCGAGGGAAAATATCAGGATGCGCTGGATGCCGTCCGTGAAGTTCCGACGTCCGGAGCACGTTATCTTGCGGCGCTCTGCTGCCATTTCCTCAACAAACCGGAAGAATCCCTGAAATTTTTTGAAGCGTTCTTTGCCGATCCGAAAGGTGCCGATCCTTCCGTTTCGGATTACATGCTGCTGTTTTACGCTGAAAATGCGGAGAAGGCGGAAAAGTATCAGCTTGCGGAGCGGATTGCGCGCGACTGCCTGAAAAAGAATCCGGATTCTCCCGACGCCCTGAATTATCTCGGCTACACCTTTGCAGAGCGCAATACGAATCTGGATGAGGCGGAAAAACTGATCCGCCGCGCTCTGGAACTCAAGCCGGAAAACCGGGATTATCAGGATTCCATGGCGTGGCTGCTCTACCGCAGGAAACAATATAAGGAAGCGCTGGAATGGATGAAAAAGGCGATGTCGTCCCGACCGGAAGAAGCATTCAGCGCAACCATTTACGATCATGCGGGCGATATTTACCACGCTCTCGGCGATGTGAAGAACGCGGTTCGCTGCTGGAAAGAGGCTGTCACGAATTACAGTCCCGAACCTGTCGACATCACTAAAATACTCAGGAAAATCAAGGACGCTGGCGGAAAATGGTGAAAAATCCCTTCCCTTCCTCTGTCCGCAGAATCGGCGTTCCCGCGCCCGCCGGTCTTCCCGACCGGAAACGGCTGGACGATTCACTTGCCCTGCTTCGTTCCTTTGGAATTGAAACGGTTCCCGGCAGACATATCTTCGCCGAATCCGAGGAGTCCTACTTCGCCTCATCCAAAGAGAACCGGGCGGAAGATTTCAATGCTTTTCTTCATGATCCGTCCATTGACCTGATTCTCTGCGCACGCGGCGGCTACGGTTCCATGCAGCTCCTGCCCCTGATTGACTGGGAGACGCTGAGACGGCGTAATCTTCCGGTTGTCGGGTTCAGCGACATCACGGCGGTTCATCTGGCGATGCTCAGAAAAAAAGCCGGGATTCCGATTGCTTCGCAAATGGCGGCGCGTCTTTCGACGGCGCTTGCGGACAGGCGGACCGCGGACTCCATGGAACGGGCGATCGGTCTGGCACTTCATCCCGGGACCGCATCTTTCCGGGAAGTCGCAGCCCTTTCCCCCGTCGGCAGCGCCGGAGATGCCGGGGGCAAAATCATCTGTGCGAACCTGACCATGCTGATTGCATTGATGGGAACCGGGTATCTGCCGTCTTTCCGGAATAAGATTGTAATTCTGGAAGACGTCGGCGAACCGCCGCGCAAGCTCGACCGGGCACTGGTTCAGCTCCGGCTGGCGGAAACTTTTTCCCGCGCATCGGCGGTTCTCTTCGGAGATTATACGGACTGCGGCACACAGGAAGAACACCGGCGCATTTTTGAACGTTTTGCCGGAGACATGGAGGTGCCGGTTTATTCCGGGCTCAATTTCGGGCACGACATTCCCTCGCTTTCTTTCGTCTGCGGGGAAGATGCCGTAATCCGTTCCAATACACTGTTCTGCCGGGGCTGACCGCCCGGTCACAGGATCCGCGGATCACCCTTTCCTCAGATTGTCCAGCAGACTGAAGACACATCTGCCGTCCACGATTGTTCCGACCGCAAGTCCTTTGTAGCGATAGCCGTTGAACGGCGTATTGCGTGACTTGGAATAGAATTTATCCGCATCCACAACGCCTTCCCTTTCAGGATCAAGAATTGTAATATCCGCAGGACGCCCGTTTTCCAGGGTGCCGATCGGCATTCCCAGGACGTCCGCGGGTCCTTTGGTGAATTTGGAGATCAGGGAAGACAGGTCCAGATATCCTTTATGATAGAGTTCCGTAAAGCAGACCGGAACCGCCGTTTCAAGTCCGATGATGCCGAACGGAGCGTAATCGAACTCCACCGCCTTGGCGGTGTTCGTGTGCGGCGCATGATCCGTGGCTATGACCGTGATCGTTCCGTCGCGCAGGCCTTCAATGACCGCCAGACGATCCTCCTCGGAGCGCAGGGGCGGATTCATTTTGTAGTTGGTGTCGAATTTCTTGATCTCGACATCCGTCAGGGAAATATGATGGGGCGTCGCTTCCGCCGTAATCTGAACGCCTTCTTTCTGCGCTTTGCGGATGATTGACAGCGAACCTTTTGTGGAAACATGCTGAATATGCACTTTCCAGTCTGCGGTTCTGGCAAGGATCGCATCGCGGGCGACGATGAGCTCCTCCGCCGCCGCAGCCATGCCCTTCATTCCCAGAAATACCGACCAGTGTCCTTCGTGCATGACGCCGCCGCTGGCAAGAACCGTGTCTTCGCAGTGGTCGAGAATCGGCAGTTTGAATGTGCGGGAATATTCGATCACATGACGCATGAGTTCATGATTCTGAACACATTTCCCGTCATCGGAAAGCGCAACGACTCCGGCGGCTTTCAGTCCTCCGATGCCCGCCATTTCCTGACCTTCCAGTCCTTTGGTGATCGCACCGCAGGGAAGCACTTTGACAACGCCCTCCGCCTGAGCATAAGTCCTGATGTAATGGATGGTGCCGGGATTGTCCGCGCATGGATTTGTATTCGGCATGGAGACAATGGACGTGAATCCGCCTGCCGCCGCCGCCAGCGTTCCTGTATGAATGGTTTCCGCATCCGTTTTTCCGGGCTGCCGGAGATGGACATGCAGATCAATGAATCCGGGGGCGAGAACGTATCCCGCCAGATCAATGACTTCCGCATCCTTTAATGCTGCGGGATCGGCGAACACGCCGTTCTCCACCCCGATGTCCATGACTTCGTCGATATTCCGCGCGGGATCGACCACACGCGCGCCTTTGTAAATTTTTCTGCTCATTTCAGACACCCCGCTACGAGGAACAACACCGCCATGCGGACGGCAAGTCCATTAGTTACCTGTTCAAGAATGACCGACTGCGGACCGTCCGCCAGCGCTGACGCCAGTTCGACGTCGCGGTTGATCGGCCCCGGATGCATAATCAAGGCGTCCGGTTTGATGTATTTGAGGCTCTCTTTGTTGAGGCCGAAGATTTTTGCATATTCGCCTGTGCTCGGGAAAAAACCGCTCCGCTGACGTTCATGCTGAATTCGCAGAAGATTTACGACGTCAGCGCCTTCCAGCGCTTCTGTCAGGTTGTCGCAGACCCGGACTCCGGCGGCTGCGAATTCGCGCGGAACCAGAGTGGACGGACCGGCGAAGGTCACATTCGCGCCGAGCTTGAGAAGCCCCCACATGTCGCTTCTTGCGACACGGCTGTGAAGAATGTCGCCGATGATCGACACATTCAGTCCTTTCAGGGTGCCTTTCTTTTCGCGCATGGTGAAAAGGTCGAGCAGAGCCTGCGTCGGATGGCTGTGTGCGCCGTCTCCGGCATTGACGATGCCGCAGCGGACGCGCGGGGCGAGAAAGTTCGGAGCGCCCGCCGCGGAGTGGCGCAGCACGACCAGATCCGCCTGGAGCGCTTCGATGTTTCTGACGGTGTCAAGCAGTGTTTCCCCTTTGCGCAGGCTGCTTGCTTCCGCGCTGATGTTGATGATGTCGGCGCTGAGGCGCTGTTCCGCAAGCTCGAAGGAAATGCGCGTGCGCGTGCTCGGTTCGATGAACAGGTTGACAACGGTTTTTCCGCGCAGCGCGGGCACCTTTTTGATCTTGCGCTGGGAGACTTTTTTGAACTCCTCCGCCGTATCCAGAATAAATGCAATTTCTTCCGCCGAGAGGTCATAGAGACTCAGCAGATCTTTTTTTGTCCACGGATTGTTCATGAAATGCTCTCCTTCCTGTTCCGCACCGTATATACATAGTCCTTTTCGCCGCAGTATTCATGCCAGTTGATCTTGATCCGCTCCTCCGGCGGCACATCCACGAACCTGCCGACATAATCGGCATTGATCGGGAATTCACGCAGCCCGCGGTCAAGCAGAGCCGCGAGACGCACAACGGCGGGGCGTCCGTAATCGGTAATCGCATCCAGAGCCGCGCGGATGGAACGTCCGCTCTGGAGAACGTCATCGACAAGGATAATGACCTTGCCGTTGATGTCGAACGGAATCCTTGTCTCAAAGATATAGGGCAGGGTTTTGCGCATCCCGATGTCGTCGCGGTACATGGAGATGTCAAGCGTGCCGAGGGGCGGCAGAAAACGGGCTTTCTTTTCAATGCTTTTCACAAGGCGTTCCGCAAGGGGGACTCCGCCCCGGTGTATGCCGATGAATACGAAATCATCCTGGTTGGCATACTTGTTTTTTTCACAGATCTCCTGCGCGATTTTGTCGATCAGTGCGGATATTTCGTCCGCATCCATCAGGTGGGTTTTGTCTGGAGTGGAATCCATGTTCACCGTTCTTTCCGGATTGAGTTAAATTTACATTGTCCGGAAAGGTAACATACCATGCAATTTCTTTTTTTCCAGTCTCCGTGTATGCTTTTTTATATTTCGGACTCCCGCAGCGGCAGAGCCTGCATGTCGGGAAAACCTCTTTTCTGTTTCCGCCTCTTCTGTCAATCGCCTTTTCCTGTGCAATGCGCCTGTTGAGTTTCCCGTGAATGAAAACGGATTTTGTTTTGACTTGCATTCAAAAAACAGGTTGATACCGCACCGGAGGAATTCAAAGGCGATCCTGTTCTTTTCATCTTGAAAAAAACAGTTTCCCTGATATAATATGCGGCATGATTGAAATCGGGGGCTTTTGGAATGTCAAACTTGAAACTGAAGGGAATTCTGTGGGCGGTGATCAGCATGATCTGCTGGTCTACTTCGTTTCCGGTCGCGCGCGGACTGATCAGCAGACAGATGGTCGATCCGGTCACTCTTGGCGTGGTGCGCTTTCTGCTGGCGGGGCTCATCATGCTTGCATGTGCCCGCTTCTTCACAAAGAAACATCCGTTGAATATCGCTCCCCGTGACTGGCTTCTCATGACAGGGCAGGGTCTGCTCGGCACGGCACTGATGGTTTATCTGCTGTTTACGGCGCAGAAGACTGTTTCCGCCGTCAACGCTTCCATGGTGGAGGCGCTTTCTCCGCTGCTGATTTTTATAATGGGTCTGATTTCCGTCAGGAAGTTTTCCTTTCTGCAGGCGCTCGGATTGTTTTTCGGATTCGGGGGATGCCTGATGATTCTGCGTGTGGTCGACGGGAACGGATTTCATCTGAGTTCCTTTCAATTCGGGGATCTGCTGGTCATTCTGTCGTCGTTCTGCTGGGCTTTGTACACGGTCTGGTCCCGGCCGACGGTGGGGCGCATCGGGGGTTATCTTTTTACTACGTGGACTATGCTGATCGGTGCCGTCTGGCTGTTCGTCGCCGAGTTCTTTCAGCTCAGCGCGGTTATCCTGCCCTCGTCTTTAGAGGCATGGGGACTGATTCTCTACTTTTCATTGTTTCCGACTGCCCTCGGATTTTTTGCATGGAATGAGGCACAGAACTATATTTCCCTGGCTTTGCTGAGTCTGTCTGAATATTTTACTCCGCTGTTTTCCGCGTTTTTTGCATGTCTTTTCCTGGGCGAAGGACTGACCTGGTGGCAGTTCGCCGGAGCGCTGATCGTCTGCGGCGCCGTTTTCATCGAGCCGGAAATCAATCTCATGGTTCTTTCCTTTTTTCGGAAATATTCTGCAAAGACAGACGGCAACTGAGTTTTAGCAGACGTTTTCCCGCCGGAGTGGTCAGGCGTCTGCAAGTTCTGCGAGAAGTTCATCGGAGGATACTGTTGCCGTTCCCAGCTTGCCCACGACAATTCCGGCGGCATAGTTGGCGATCTCTGCGGAGGCGATGGGATCGTCTTCCACGGCAAGCGTGAGAGTGCTTGCCGCGATGACCGTATCGCCCGCGCCGGAGACGTCGAACACTTCCTTGGCGCGTGTGGGAATGATGGAGCAGGCTTCATTTTCCGTGAAGAGCGCCATCCCCTGTTCCGCAAGCGAGATCAGCAGATATTTGACCTGCCATTCTTTGCGGATTACAGCCGCAACCTGAATCAGTTCCTTCCTCCGTTCCTCCTCTGTCGCGATTTGCGCCGGACTGAAAGATGCAAGCGCGTAGGCCTCCGCCCTGTTCGGCTTCATGATGGTAAGCCCTTTGAGGCGCATCGGATTTTTTGGATTCGGGTCAAGCGCGACCATGACATGGCTGCGGTTGGCGGCGTCGATCAGGGATTGTGCAAAGGCTTCGGAAAAGAGCCCCTTGGCATAATCCTCCAGGATAAGCGCGTCAATTCCGCCGTTTTCCAGAAGCGCCGTAATGGCGTGAAGAATTTCATCGCGGATGGAGTCCGCCACCGGCGCAAGAAGTTCGTCATCAATGCGGAGAAGCTGTTGAGCTCCCGCCATGACCCGCTGTTTCAGGATCGTCGGGCGCGTGGAATCGGAACAGATGCCGGAGTGCTCGATCCCGTATTCAGCAAGCTGTTCTTTCAGCTTTTCCCCGCTGTGATCGCTGCCGGTGACGCCGAAAGCCATGACCTCGCCGCCGAGCGTTACGATGTTCCGCATGACGTTCGCCGCGCCGCCGAGACAGTAGGTCTGCTTCGTAATCTGGACGACCGGAACCGGCGCTTCGGGCGAAATCCTGCTGACCTTGCCCCAGGTATAGGCGTCAAGCATCAGGTCGCCGACTACGGCGATTCTTTTCCCTTTGAATTTCTTTACAAGAGCTGAAAGTTTTTCCGGTTTTTTATTGTCCATTCCACTGTCCTCTGTTCTGTTCTCTGAGTTCAATACAATAGTAGTTTTTCGGGGAAAAGCAAGTTGTCTGCCTTGAAAAAACGTCCTTCCGGTAATATTGTCCCTCAAAATCGAATCTCATGATACAAGGAGGGTATGATATGGAAGGTAAAGTTTTGCACGGGGAGAAGCGCCCCGATCACAAGACCGCATTTCTGGATTTCACGAAAGAGGATCCGTGGCGCGTGTTCCGCATTATGGCGGAATTCGTGGAATCTTTTGAAACGATGTCCAAACAGGGACCTCTGATTCCGATTTTCGGTTCCGCCCGCCTGAAACCGGAGACAAAATATTATCAGAGCGCCGAAGAACTTGCCGGAATGCTGGTGAAGCGGGGATATGGCATTCTTTCCGGCGGCGGACCCGGCATCATGGAGGCGGCGAGCAAAGGGGCATACGAGAACGGGGGGATTTCCGTCGGGCTCAACATTGAACTCCCGATGGAACAGCATCCGAACAAATACCAGAATGTGGCGCTGGATTTCCGTTATTTCTTTATCCGCAAAGTCTGCTTTATGAAATACGCTGTTGCCGTGGTTGCGTATCCCGGCGGATTCGGGACGCTGGACGAGTTCAGCGAGGCGCTGACTCTGATGCAGACGAACAAAGTGAACCGGGTCCCGCTGGTTCTGGCCGGACGCGATTTCTGGCAGCCGATGATCGACTGGTTCCGCAATGTGATGCTGGTTGACGGGACGATTCACGAAGAGGACATGGCGCTGTTCAAACTGGTCGATACGGCGCAGGAGGCCTATGACTACATCGTGGAGCAGCATAAGCACGGCATGACCGATACGGTCAAGATTGACTGACCCGGAAAAAGTCTTCTCAAGATGGAATTTTTCTGAACGGCGGCTGCGTTTCGGGCATGTTCATCTGCGGCGTTCGATTTCCAGCCCGATGGAGTCCGCCCGCAGCGCTGCCGCGGGTTTGTCGATCGCGACTCTGACCGAAACCACTTCATCAAAAGAGAGGCAGAGATCCGCCACCGCTTCCGCCAGAGCTTCCAGCAGCCGGAAGGAGGAGGCCTCCACAAGTTCGATTACTTTTTCCTCGACTTCCCGGTAATTGACCGAATGGTCGAGGGTATCGGTTCTGCCAGCGTGTGAAAAGTCGCCGCGCAGTTCCAGATTGAAGATCAGAGCCTGTTTCGCGCTGCGTTCCTGTTCATAAAGACCGATGATTGTGCGAAGTTCCAGATTCCGGATGAAGATTTTATCCATGATGTCCCTTTGAGTTAAGATAGAAAGCGCGACAGCAGACAGTCCAGCTGTTCCATGCGGATTGTCTGATCCATGATGGCGTCCGCGTGAATCCAGTTGTGCGCGTCGTCGCCGGAGAGATCAAACTGTATCCCGGTTTTTGCGGCTACGTCCGAAAGGATGATTGCGCGGGATGCCGGGTATGCTTTCCTGAAATGATGGCAGATGATGAATCCGCTGTCGGCAAACTCCAGAATCAGGGCCGTGATCAGCAGATCGAACGGCTGTTTCCCGATCCATGTTTCCGCTTCCGCCTGAGATGCGGCACAGACGACATCGTATCCGCGCATTTGAAGATGCCGGCGGATTTCGCCACTCAGCGCCGGATCGTTTTCAACCAGCAGAATGGATGCGTTTTGTTTTTGATGTGTCATAAGAACTGCCCTTTCAGACCGGCACATTGCGTTTTTCATATTTTGTGTGCAGAAGGCGCATGGCGGTTTCGCTGTTCGGTTTTTTCAGATATTCCCTGTAAAGAAGCTGGACATCCCGGTTTTCATGGGAAGTGCGGAGCGACTCGCTCTGGTCGATGGCATAGAGCGAGTTCATGCGCGCCTTGATCCGGTCGCTTTCCAGAATGCTGATGGGTTGTCCGCCGCCTGCGACACAGCCGCCGGGGCAGGTCATGACTTCTATGAAATGAAGATCGCGCCGTCCTGCCTTCAGCTGATCCAGAAGCGCCCGCGCATTTCCGATTCCGTTGGCGACTGCGACGCCAAGCTCCATGCTGCCGATCCTGATTTTTGTCTCCTTAAGTCCCTCCATGCCCCGCAGCTGATCAATTTTCAGGGACTTGAGCTCTTTTCCTGTAATCAGCTTGTGTGCGGTTCTGAGGGCGGCCTCCATGACTCCTCCGGAGGTGGCGAACAGTTTCCCCGCGGTGCTGCGTTCTCCGAACGGCAGATCTGCCTCTTCCGCCTCAAGCTGTTCAAAATCAATTCCGCTCATGCGGATCAGGCGCGCCAGTTCCCGCGTTGTGAGAACCGCATCAAGGTCTGACATGTTGCCGCGCCCGATTTCCGGTCTGCCCGCCTCGAATTTCTTCGCGGTGCACGGCATTGCCGAAACGCTGAATATTTTGTGCGGATCAAGATTTTGCTTTTCTGCAAAATAGGTTTTGATCAGTGCGCCAAGCATTGACTGCGGACTCTTGCAGGTGGAGAGGTTCGGGATGAATTCCGGGTAAAATTCTTCCACGAATTTGACCCATCCGGGGGAACAGCTTGTGAACAGCGGCAGGTTTTTGCCGGCTTTAAGACGGCTGACAAGCTCCGTTGCTTCCTCCATGATCATGAGGTCGGCGGAATATGAGGTGTCGAATACCCAACGGAATCCGAGGCGGCGCAATGCCGCGTTCATAATGCCGGAAATATCGGTTCCGGGTTTCATGCCGAACTCTTCCGCAAGGGACACGGAAACCGCGGGTGCATATTGGATTACGACGGTCTTTTCCGGATCGGAGAGCGCCGCGGCGACTTCGCTCAGAGAACTTTTTTCACGGAGTGCGCCTGTCGGACACGCAAGAATGCACTGTCCGCAGTAAATGCAGCTGGAGACGTTCAGACTGTCATGAAACGCCGGTGCGACGTTCATATTGCTGCCGCGTCCGGTGAACTCGATTGCGGCGACTTTCTGGATTTCGTTGCAGACCCTTACGCATTTCCCGCAGAGGATGCACTTCGCCTGGTCGAAGACGATCGCGGGGCTGGTGACGTCCAGGGTATTCCCCCCGCGCCGCGGCTTGAAAACACGTTCGCGGATTCCGTAATCCTGCGCGAATTTCTGCAGCTTGCAGCTTCCGCTTCGGACACAGTAGAGACAGTCGTCCGGATGATCTGCGAGGAGCAGTTCGATAATGAGTTTGCGCGCTTCAATCACGCGCGGCGAATTGGTGGAAATCACCATGCCCGCCTCCACCGGAGTCGAACAGGACGGCACAAGCCCCGGCATTCCCCGGACTTCCACAACGCAGAGCCGGCAGGCTCCGGTCGGCGTCAGCTTTTTCATGTGGCAGAGTGTCGGCACATGAATGCCGGCACGGGTCAGCGCGGAAAGAATTGTCTCTCCGGGTTCCGCTTCAATCCTTCTGTTGTTTGCCGTGATTTCAAACATGGCTGGCTCTCCCGATGCCGCTGTCCCGCGTTACGGCTCCGAATTTGCATACGTTCCCGCAGACTCCGCATCCGTTGCAGAGCTGGGAGTCGATGGTGTGCGGGGCTCTGTGATTGCCGCGGATTGCGTTTGCCGGGCATTTCGGGACGCATACGCCGCAGCCTTTGCATTTTCTCTCTTCGATCCGGTATTTCACCATTCCCCTGCAGACCCCCGCCGGGCATCGCCTTTCATAAACATGTGCATCGAATTCCTCACGGAACCAGCGCAGAATGGACAGCACCGGATTCGGGGCTGATTTCCCGAGCCCGCACAAACTGGTGTCCTGAATCACGCGGGCAAGACGGGGCAGCATCATGATCCCTTTGAAACGTCTCAGTGCGTCATACCCTTTCTCCTCTTCGCGCGGGCGTGTGATCTGCATCAGAATCTCAAGCATGTGCCGCGTGCCTTCCCGGCAGGGAACACATTTTCCGCAGCTTTCCCGCTGAATGAAGTCCATGAAAAACTTTGCGGCATCCACCATGCAGTTGTCCTCGTCCATCAGGATCAATCCGCCGGAACCGAGCATTGCACCGACTTCGCGGAGCGATTCGTAGTCGAGCGGCAGATTGAGATATTGTTCCGGCAGGCATGGACCGGAGGGACCCCCGATCTGGAGTGCCTTGAACTTCCTGCCGTTCGGGATGCCTCCGCCGGCGGTTAGGATCAGTTCTTCCAATTTCGTTCCGAATGCCACCTCAAGCAGACCGGAACGGGCGATCTTTCCGGAAAGGGAGAAGACTTTGGTGCCTTTGGAGCGCTCCGTTCCCACTTCTCCGAAATATTCCTTCCCTCTGCGGATGATGTCGGGGACATTGGCGAGGGTTTCCACGTTGTTGACCACGGACGGTTTGCCGAAAAGTCCGCTTTCCGCAGGGTAGGGGGGACGCGGGCGCGGCATGCCCCGCTTGCCTTCGATGCAGTTCAGAAGTGCGGTTTCTTCACCGCAGACGAACGCGCCTGCCCCCTGTTTGACGATAATTTTGAGGTCGAATCCGCTGTCGAGAATATTTTCTCCGAGCAGTCCGTATGCCGAAGCCTGGTCGATGGCTTTTTTCAGGCGCTCGATTGCAAGCGGATACTCCGCGCGGATATAGATATAGGCTTTGCTTGCGCCGATGGCATAGGAGGCAATGGCGAGCCCCTCCAGCAGACGGTGCGGATCGCCTTCGATCATTGCCCGTGCCATGAACGCGCCGGGGTCGCCTTCATCCGCATTGCAGATCATATATTTCTGGTTGCTGAGCGTGTTCAGGGCGGCTGCCCACTTCCGTCCCGTGGAGAAACCGGCTCCCCCGCGGCCGCGCAGCCCGCTGTCCCGCACCTCATCGCAGACCTCCGACGGAATCATGGTATGGAGAGTTTTTGCGAACGCCTTGTATCCGTCCCGCGCGAGATACTCGGCGATGCTGCACGGATCAATGATGCCGCAGTTCTGCAGAACACGGCGCGTCTGGATGCGGAAAAAAGGGTGTTCATCCAGAAACGGAATCTGGGGCCAGGGATGCGCCGTGGCTTCCCGGGACTGTCCCAGAACCGGATAATGTGCCGGGGCGGGGTTTTCGCTGAACAGATTCGACAGGAGTTCGGGGACAAGGCCGGCGGAGACTCTTGAGAAAGTGAGCTTGTTTCTTCCGGGAAGTTTGACGTCAAGAATCGGCTCTTCGGAACAGAGCCCGAGGCAGCCGACTTCCACGAGCTCGGCGGAAGGCTGGTTCCGGTCGAGCCATTCGCGGACCGCTTCCCGGGTCTCTTCCGCTCCGGCGCTGATGGAACAGCTTGCCACGCCCAGATACAGAACCGGATTCGGCGGGTCATCCCGGCGGAGCCGCGCGGCAAGCGACTCATATTCCGGCGGCATGACCGTCTGCTTGACTCCGTTGTGAGTCAGCGGCGCCAGCAGAAGAGATGTGAAAATTTTCCGGTCGGGACTCATTCAAGGACTCCGTCTTCTATGGATTTGAGATGTCTGTATTCGTCGAGAACGGCATCCAGCTTTTCATCCGAGTCAATGCCTGCGTAAAGTTTGCCGTTGACGCTCATGACGGGAGCGAGCCCGCACGCCCCGATGCAGGGCGCCGCCTCCAGGCTGAACAGCCCGTCCTCCGTGGGAATGCCGTTTGCACGAATCCCGAGCTTCTCCTCAAGTCTTGTCACAAGATGCGATGCTCCTTTGACGTGGCACGTGGTTCCCCGGCAGACCAGAATATGATATTTCCCTGTCGGACGGAACCGGAACTGGTTGTAGAATGTGGCAACGCCGTAAATGCTGCTCGCCGGAAGTCCGAGATAGGCGCCGATCCGTATGACCGCATCCCGTGAGAGACAGCCGTATTCCTTCTGCACTTCCTGCAGAATCGGGACAAGCGTGTCACGTGTGGCGTTTGGATACTTTTTCAGGATTTTTTCTATTTTGTCTTCTGTTTTCATGTCTTGTTTACCAGCCCGGGAATGCTCAGACAAGATCCGCAAAATAGGCGAGTTTCTCCAGTGAGCTTGCAATATCGATCCGGTCGACGAAAACGCCGTCCGGCACTTTGAGCGGAACCGGAGCGAAGTTCAGGATGCCCTTGATGTCGGCCGCGATCATGCGGTCCGCGACGAATTGCGCCTGTGCCGCGGGAACGGTGATGATTCCGAGGTTGATGTTCATTTCCGCGATCTTCGACTCAAATTGGGACATGTGAAAACAGCGGCAGCCGGAGATGACGCGGTCCACCTTGTTTTCATCCGTGTCGAATGCCGCGGCAATGGTGAGCCCCGGATGACTGTAAGTGAAATAGGAAAGAATGGCGCGCCCGAGGTTGCCGACCCCGACCAGTGCGATGATGCGTTCTTTGGAACCGTCGAGAATGCCGGATATATTGCTGATGAGTTCGGTGACGTCATACCCCTTGCGCGGGCTTCCGCTGTGCCCGATTTCCATGAGATCGCGCCGGACCTGCGTCGATGTATTGTGTGCCAATGCCGCGAGCTGGTGCGAGAAAAGTGTATGGACCCCCTTGGATTTCAGATCAATGAGAAGCCGTTTGTAAAGAACCATCCGTTCAATGGTTCTTGCCGGGATTGGAGTTGTTTTCTTCATTTTACTTATAGCCTTATTCAATAGTGAAAAAGCAGTATTGTTGTCATTGATTAAATGTGATAACTTTCACAGCCGAAATCTGGAACCTTTTTCATCGGATGCTGCCTGGGAGATGAAAAAGGACAGTATTTTACTGCTGCTGAGCTCAAATATAACTGTTTTTATTGCTTTGTCAAGTGATTTTCACAGATGAACAGCAAGAAAAATGAGAAGTTTTTTTCAGACATTGGGACAGAAAGAGAGTCCGCGCTTGAAACGGCGTATGAAAACAGGAGGCAGGACAGATCGGAACTTTTCTCCGGCGGGGGAGGAACCGCATGAGCGGATGCGGCTGCCTCCGGGAGAAATTCTGCTTCCGCTGTTCCGGCTGCATTCCCCGGATTGCGGCGGGGCAGCGGTTTGTTCCGCGCAGTTTTGGATCTCTCCTCCGGTCTGGCTTTCCGGTAACTGCCGGCTGCCGCTGGACGGTTTGTCTGCTGTCTGACGGGGCTGCGACGGCAGGCGTATCCCGGGAGTGCCGGGATACACTCCCGCTGATTCAGTGCCCGCTTCTGCCGAGGACCGGTGATTTCACCTCAATGCGTTTCCCTGTTTTGCGGTTTTCCTCCGCTTCCGCAATTGCCTGCTTCAGCATCTCCGCCATCGGTGTGATTGACTTTTCCAGATTTTCGACGCCGCGTTCCGCCGTGGCGTATTCCGGGTAGCCCATGACGCCGACCTTGATTTCCGGGCGCTGGCGGGTCGTTGCGATTTCCTGCGGCTTTCCGCTGAGCGTCGTGCATATCTGGTAGGCGTCCTGATCATGGCGCATTCTTTCCGCAAGTTCTTTTTCGTCAAGTTCGAGCTGGTCGAGCTGAACCAGATTCCGGCGGTATGCCAGCATCAGCGAGGTTTCCGCGTCTCCGGCGTGGAAATCGCTTCCGGTCATGCCCGGTTCTTTCGGGCGCTGCCAGAATTCACCGCGGCGGAGTATCATAATCATGACCTTTTCCAATGCCGGATTGAGCCATTTCAGGATGCGGAGCGATTCCCTGAGCTGCTCAAGACTCTCGGTGCCGCCGTGCCCCGGGAAAATCAGGATGTTCAGGAATCCCTGGTTCGCCAGCGATTCCACGATGTCGCAGATCATGGCGCAGAAAGTGGTCGGGCGCACATTGATCGTGCCGGGGAGCTGACCGCCGGAGAAACAGTAGTTGAGCGGCGGCGCGACGATGCAGCCGAGCTTTTCCGCCAGCGCATACGAGGGAACCTCCGCATTGTGAATGTCCATGCTCAGCGGCAGGTGATAGCCGTGCTGTTCGACGACTCCGTAAGGCAGGATGATGGTCTGGTTGGTTTTGAGATACTCGCGTATCTCCTTGACGGTCATTTCGCCCATTGCGTGCGTTCTCATCTTGAAGTGCTCCTCTGGTTATTGAAATGAATCTATGAATGGTTTGATGGCATAATCAACCGGCTCTCCTGTGAAATTCTTCAATCTGCGGACCGCCTCCGCTCCCAGCTCGCGGAAATTGAAGTTGATGCCGGGCACCCGCCGCGGCAGACGTGTGCTGTAAGGTGTCTCGCAGTAGGTCAGGATCCTGACACTTTCCGGAAGCCCGAGATTTTCATTCAATGTGCGCGAATAGTCGAACCGATGCAGATACGGCGCCTGTAAAAACAAACCGTCGAACCGGTGGCGGCGATAGAGCGCATTCAATTCTCTTTTGTATTTCCGGTCGTGTTCCTCTTTTGTGAAAAAGACGGTTTCATGACAGGGGGCGTCCGGAAAAAAATCGAATCCTCCCTGATCTTCCCCCGCGTAATTCTGTGCGATGATACAGGTCTTTCCGCATTCATACTCCGTGCGCAGAAAGGTGTCCGCCTCCCTCATGACGGCGGCGACATCGTCATGGAGATGAATCCAGCGGTCCGTGAATTCGCGGCATCCTCTGCACCGGTTTTCATTGCCGAGCGTGATCAGCGCGACGCTCGTTCCCCGTTCTTTCAGAAATTGAAACAGCGGGCGGTACCAGAGTGTGAATACAATGACTTTGCCGGATTCCTTCAGATGGGAAAGTGAATGCCAGTCGATGTCGTCATTTCTGTTTGTCGGCGATACCGCGATTGTCTCAATACGGAGTTTCTGCCTGCCGCCTTCCGTCATGGCGCCGCAGAGCATTTCCCGCGTGATCAGCGAAGTCCGGTAACCGATTCTGTCCGCGATGATGTCTGCGCACGGCAGCAGGAATGTGATGACATTGTCCTGTTCCTTCTCCTGTGCGCGGATGAAGGTGCCTTTTCCGGGAATGCGTTCTATCAGTTGTTCATCCTCAAGGATCCTGAGTGCGTCACGGAGTGTGTCCCGGGCGACATTGAGACGGCGTGCAAGTTCCTGCTCCGTCGGCATACGGCTCCCCGGAGCGGCGATTCCGCTTAGAATCCTCGCTCTGAATTCGTTTACGATTTTGTCTCTTTTTGCCGGCGGCCGCATAATTCTCTTCCTTGTCTGCTTATCAAGTATAAACTCCGGTATACTTAAGTGTCAAGGGAAGATTGATGTTTTTTTTGAAAAATCTGATTTCCGGCAGTTCTTCTATCGTATTGCAAATAGTTTTCGCAGGGAGAGGAAAACGGTTTTCGCAGATCATGCGGGGACTGGCGGGGACAAAATCAATATCAGTGTCGATTGTTCGTCCGACGGGTATTTCATCGTTGTTGAAAAAATGTTCTTCTTGTTTCATGCTGTAAGCGGCATTTTGTTTTTCCGCAGACCTTTGCTGCTGTTTTGATTTAGCGGAATTCCCGGGCTTATGGCATTCAGATGATGAAACCTGTTTCGACACTTGCAATCTGCAGACTGCGGGATATAGTAAACTCAAGGGGGTCCCTTATACCGATCTTTCAATAAATAGCTTATTCAATGCAGCCTGAATGAGAACAGGAGAATGATATGAACTGTTTTTTTTGTGTCATTCAGATATTTTTTCTATATTTTTTCTCTGTTTTATCGGCAAATGGGGATGACGGAATGGAACAAAACATTTTACTGACCAAAGAAAATATAAACATTCAGGCGCACATGAAACAAAAGACATATCGACCTGATGAGAAGATTATTTTGACTATTACTTTAGAAAATAACTCTTCTACAAAGATAATTTTTATGGACACCAATGTTATGCAGAATTTTTCCTGGAAAATCAAGAACAGAAAAACGAAACAGCCTATTGAACTTACTCATATAGGTCAGGCTTTCTTAAAGACATCTTTTTTCAGGAGGATCATTCTGTCTGTGCAACCTCACACCAGTCATACTTGTTCTATCATGATGAATGATTTTTTTATTTTCAATAGGGAAGCGATCTACGATATTACAATCAGTGGAAGTTTTCTCAAAAATCAGAAAAAAGTAGAATATAAAATTGAGGGGCTTTCGGTTAAAGTATCAGCGCGTCCGGATGGCTTTCGGTGAGGAGCATAATGTCCATGCGCAACAGTGTGATGCCACCCTTGACAAACAGTCTATCCGTCAGAAAACACAGCTGCGGCGAAACGGCTATATGCCCGCATGTCTTCATCTGATGAGAATATTGAACGGCAAAATCCTGATGAAAAAACGCAGGGCTTCATACGGACGGAAACCCTGCGGATTTTCATTTCCCTGAACTGGATTACGGCTTGACCAGAACCCCGTTCTCCTTGAGATAATTCTTCAATTCCGGAATGTCGATCATGTGGAAGTGAAACACGGAGGCGGCAAGCAGAACCTGCGCTCCCGCTTTGACCGCGTCAAGGAAATGCTCCATTTTACCTGCGCCGCCGGAAGCGACGATTTTCGCCTTGCAGACTTCCGCCATCGCTCTGATGACAGGCAGATCATAGCCGGTTCTGGCGCCGTCCCCCGCCTTGCTGGTCGGCAGAATCACCTGAACTCCGTAATCGTCCACCCGTTTTGCCCACTCCAGGGCGTCGAATCCCGTAGCGGTGCGTCCTCCGTCGATATAGACCTCATAACCGGACGGCATCGCCTTGTTGACGTCCACGTCAATTGCAACAGTGACCGCCGCGGCGCCGAATTCGCGGATCATGGCGGGGATAATTTCAGGTTTGCGGAATGCCGCGCTGCTGGTCGACACCTTGTTGGCTCCGGCGCGGAGCACCAGTTCCGCCGATTTAACATCGGAAATGCCGCCGCCGACCGTAAACGGGACAGTGCAGACTTCTGAAACACGCCGGACAACGTCCAGCAGCGTACCGCGGTTTTCCACGGTTGCCGTAATGTCCAGCAGCGCAAGCTCGTCGGCGCCTGCCGCGCAATAAGCGCGCGCACATTCCACGGGATCACCGGCGTCCGCAATATCCACAAAGTGCACCCCTTTGACGACACGTCCGTTGCGCATGTCGAGGCACGGCATGATGATTACAGGTTCTTCCATTGTTCTCCTTCTCCTGTCAGCTTAAAGTTCCAGTTCCATTCCGTCGAAACCGACTTCGATTCCGTACGGGTTATAATGTGCTTCAAGTTCCGCGTGAGTCGCTCTGCCGTTATGGGAAAAATGATTGACGACATACCTTGTTCTGCCATCAATACACCCCATCGCTTCCAGACGCTGTTTCGTTTCCAGAACGAATTTTCCGCTCATGTGTCCGTTACGGTTGTCCTGAATTCCGCCGGTGCAGTCACTGATGACCAGATCGAACCGGAACTTCTTCTCCGCCAGAAAATTCCAGTCTTCCTCCGGAAACACGCCGGTATCGTTGGCAATCAGAATCCACTTGTCCTCATAGCGGATTGCATAGATCATCGGTTTTTCCGTCGGCATGTGATTTGCGTGCATAGGATAAAATGTCATGTCCTCTTCCGGCAGTTCCACGGGTTCAAATGCCGTGATCAGAACCGGGTTCAGCCGGAATTTTCCGTAATCGCAGCGGTGTTTTGCGAAATGGACATTGATTGCGTCCATCACTCCCGGATTGCCGTAGATGTTCAGGACGCTGTCCTCCGGTACGATGGAAAATCCCGGCATACGGTAATCAAGAAGCCAGGGATAGAAATGATCCTCGTGGCTGTGGGTAATGAAAAGATGCCTGAGATTTTCAGAATGAAGGCGGTATTTGAATTCCTGCGCCATGGTGTCCGGCCCGAAATCCACGCGGACATGTTCATTGAGCTTGTAGGCTGTGCGCATACGGATGTCTTTGCCGCCGTTTTTCCAGGCATCCGCGCATACCCGGCAGTTGCAGAACATCGCGGGAATTCCCTCTGCCGCGGCACTGCCCAGAATGGTCAACTTTTTCATTTTCACTCCTTTTCCCTGTTAACCTTGAAATGAATTCCCTTATTATAAGCGTTCCGTTTCGATTTTCAATCCGGGTTCCGGAAGAAACGGAGAAAATCGGCGGTTCCCTCGAACCGTTTTTCCATGAACGGCGGCTTCCCCGGAAAGGAACGGCATCACGCAGAGCTGCCGCGGGATTATTTCGGACCGCCCAGATAACGGAAGCCTCTTGGAACACCCGGTCCCAGCCTGCTCCATGCAACGGAACGGCTGCTGCACTGGCTGCGGATCATCCGCCGGCAGATCCAGTAAAGCATTCCGCCGCTGACCATCGCGGCAAGCAACCATGAGATCGGATAGGAAAGCATCAGGTTTTCCATTGTCCGGTGGTGCGGGAATACGGCAAAAACCCACCAGACCCGGAACGCGCAGGCGCCGAAGAATGAGATGACAGCCGAAAGAAGCGAATAGCCGAGTCCGCGCAATCCGCCGCTTGCCACGTCCATAAGACCGCAGAGCACGTATGTCGTGAACAGAATCTTCATCCGCAGCATGCCCCAGGCTATTACCTTCGGATCCGGATTGAATATGGCAAGGAGGAATTCTCCGGCAAAATAAAATCCCAGCCCCATAATCAGACAAGACACCGCGGCGCATAGAAAACAGCCGTAAAGGCTTTTCAGGATGCGCTTGAACTTTCTGCCGCCCAGGTTCTGCGCCACAAATGAAATGGCGGTCTGGTGAAAAGCGTAGGAGCCGACATACACAATTCCCTCCAGTCCCAGCACCGCCGTCGTCCCCGCCATCGCCAGGGAGCCGAACGAGTTGATTGATGATTGAATAATCATATTGGAAACGGCAAAACAGGAGCTCTGAAGTCCGGCGGGAATGCCGATCTTCAGCATTTCCCTGAAAATCGTGAAATCCACTGCCAGCTTCCTGAGCTGAAGGCGGTAGACGTCATGGGCGGAAAGCAGAGTCTTCAAAATCAGAAACGCCGAGATGCCGTGGGAAATTGCCGTTGCCAAAGCGACTCCTCCGACATCCATGCCGCATACGATTACAAAGAAGAGGTTCAGCAGGACATTGACAATTCCCGCAATAATCAGGAAATAGAGCGGCCTTCTGGTGTCGCCCACCGCCCTCAGAATGGCACAGCCGAAATTATAGAGCATAATGAACGGAATCGCACAGAAGCAGATCCAGATATAGGTACAGGACATGGGCAGAATCTCTTCCGGGGTATCCATCAGCACCAGCAGCGGCCTGGCGACTGCAAGCCCGAGAATCATCAGCGCAATTCCGCCGAAAACTGCAACCGTTATGGATGTGTGAACCGTGCGGCTCATTCCGTCATGGTCCTTCGCTCCGAAAAAGCGGGCGGCAAGAACGTTTGTCCCGATGGAAATGCCGATGAATATGTTGATGACAAGGGAATTCAGGTTCATCGTTGCACCGACCGCCGCCATCGCCTCATGGGGGGCATAATGCCCGATCACGATCAGATCCGCGGCATTGAAAAGCAGCTGAAGGATATAGGTGAACATCAGCGGCAGGGCAAAAAGGACGATCTTTCCGAACAATGGCCCGTGGCACATGTCAATTTGATATTTATCGGTTGTCATTTGTCATTCCGGTTTCTTAGGATGATTCTGCATAAAGTGAATAATATAGCATCAAACATCTGGAGAGGCAAATGCAAAAGCGTTTTCCGGAAACAGGGAGAATCCCGCATCTGCCGTTTTGTCTCCCGTACATGAAAGTACATGGAAAGCGGAATGGAAAAGACCTGCTTTCCAATCCGCTTCCATACAGGCGCGGCAGACCGTCATTCAAAAATCAGCCAGCCCGCACATTTCGGGTTATAGTCCCGGTGAAGCAGACGGCTTGTCCATGGTTCACGCTTTACCCAGCCGTCCGTTCCGCTCCACAGGTTGAACCGCATCGGGAAGTTCTTGCGGCGGAAACCTTCAAAAACATCCATCGGAATCCGGATTGTCAGCCTGCCGTTTTCACGCACATACTCCAAGACCGGGATCTGCCGGAACACGAAGGAGTAAAGAACCGGATTGCCGGACTGGTCGAAATCAATGCGGACAGGCGGCCAGAGACGGCATGGTTCAATTTCCAGGGAAAAAGCCTTGCCTTCGCTGCCTTCCACCGCAATGGAAAGTGTTTTTTCGTCGTAATATGAGGTCCAGCTGATGCCGGTGTTCCCCGCCTTTTCCATTGTTTCCGCGGGCGCACCCTTCCGGCAGACGGTCTTTGCACCGGTCGGATTTTCGCCGGTATATTCCGCAATGAACGGAGCATCCGGGCTGAATTTCGGAAAGTCCGTGTCAAGAAGCTGTTCCAGCAGGGCGACACGAGCCTCCAGCTTTTCCGGGAAAAACAGATACCCTTCCGCTTCGGAGTGATACCCCAGACGCGAATCCTGCTCGCAGAGCCGCTTCATGGCTTTTGAATTCCGTATCTCGTCCAGCACAATTTCACGCAGAGCCTTCAGATTGTCCCTGCGCTCGAAGAACATCTCTTCCCGCAGGGAATAGAATGTCAGCAGATTCAAGGTGCTGCGCATCTGAAGTGAAATCGCCTGCGCAAGATTGATGTCCGCACTCCTGGCGGGATCATCGGCATATTTGGCGCGCAGAGATTCCAGAATGTCCGTTCCTTTCTGCCAGAGTTCATACATTTCGCGGCAAAGCGTCAGTCCCTCCTCCAGCGTATGCTGGTAGATCAGGCATTCTCCGATGCGGTCGCCGCTGACTTCGGGAAAATTCTTCAGAATCCAGCTCGGGGAAATCGGTTCGTCCACCGGGAAAAGATGCAGCGGCCACACAATGGAATGATGAAGCGGTCCGAACCACTCGAATGCAATGTTCCCCGGAAATTTCCGATAGCCTTCCGAAAAGTACTTCCACGCTTTCACGACTTCCGGCGTGTCTTTGCGCCAGTCCGGACGCGCAAGCATTGTCAGGAATTCGTCCTCGGACTGCGGAAACGGATCGAACGAGAGTTCGCCGGCCGCCTTGTTCATGAGTCCCGGATAATTTCCGAAATACCAGCACTGCATCGCCGCATAGACGCCGAGTTCGTGCATGACCTTATACTTTTCATAAAGATTGCCCGGAACAGGAATGAACGGGACGGAGGCATTTTCGTGCGAACAGCCGACCTGCAGTTTGGCCGCCGCCTTTCTGTTGTGCGCGGCAATGTGCCGGAACAGTTCGGAGGGCCCGATGTAAGCCAGGGAATAATCGAACACATGCCGTCCTTTGCCGAGCTGCTCCACAATGCCGCCGGACTCGAAATTGAACATGATACCGCTTTCCTCCGGCCATTTGGAGGCGGCTTCCTCCAGCCGTTTCATGAAATCGGAACCGTCGCGCTGTCCCGGAGCGTAAAACCAACCGATGAATTCCGCTTCCGGGCTGACTTTGTGTATTGCCTTTGTCATCACCTCGGCAAGCTCGCGGTAAATATCGGCGGGATCGCGTCCGGAACAGCGCGGACAGCGGCAATGCACCTCGTCATAGAGCATGTGGCTGATGCACGCCCCGTTGTCCTCACCGAACATGATGTTGATCACGCCTCCCAGATCCGGCACCGCGCTGAAAAGCCGTGTCAGCGACTCTTCAATATATTTCCTGCCTGTTACCGTCGAAGTGCAGAAAAAGCCAAATCCGTCATGACTGTCGCCGATCAGTTCAGGGTGATTCTCCGCGTCTTTCGCAGGAACGGAAAAAGGCGTATTCCCAAACAGCTTCGGCTCGCTGAAAAAGACGTAGATCCTGATTCCGAAACGGGCACAACGTTTCACGGTCAGACGGAGTTTCTCAAAACGCTTTTCCGACTCCCCGCCGCGTCCCGGGAAAACGCTTGAAGGCAGATCCCGGAAATACATCGTAAGCCACAAGCCGTTGACTCCTTCATGCGCCAGCTTGTTCAAATATTCATCGGGATAGTAGTTGATGTCATTGGTCAGTTCGTCGATGAAAAATGGAGGACGGTAAGTCGGACCGAAGAAACAGCGGGAAATGCGATGTTTCACGAACGGGCGGCGTCTCCACTCGCCGGCAGTGACGGAGGGACCCTCCGCTTCGCAGATGCGATCCTCCAGAAAATACACGCCCCGGCGCATTCCGTCCCTGTCTGCGGCTTTTACAACGCAGGAATCCGCATGGACGGCAACGGAGTATTCTTCCCGTCCCAGAGACGCATCAGGCAGAAAGCGGATCGGATATGTCCCGGTTTTCTCAGCGATCCCTTTGGCTTTCAAGACGCGGCGAAGTGACAGAAACGCCGTTTCCAGATTGCCGGTTTCATCCGGGAATTCGATCTGCAGTTCCGCTCCGTTTTTCATGCAGTCCTGCGTTTCGCCCGCAGGACATCCGTTTCCTTCCGTAAAATGATAGGACAACGGGCTTTTCAAGTCATTGATGAATGCCATTGATTCATGCGGCGGCTGCGGAATCCGAGAAAACGCCTGGATGTCTTCCTTGTTCATTTTTTCACCTTGTTTTTTATTGAAACGTTTAAATTGACTTTCAAGAAAAAAATCTGCTTGAAAAGCAGGAAAACAAGCCGTCACCTGACGACCTGCTCAAACTCATCGACGGCTTTCTGCGCCGTTTCACGCAGGAACTCCGCATCGGAATTTCCGATGACCTCCGGCACAAACGTGATTTCGGAGGTTCTGCGTCCATACAGGAATGCAAACCAGACACATGCCTGAAGGTACTGTCCGCGCGCATTCAGGTGAATGGTATCGCGTCTTATCTTCAATTCCCCGTCCTCCTCTTTCCGCCACCACATCTGTCCCACAATCGACCCCGCCTGGGAAGGCAGATCCGGCCAATGCAGTGTTTCAAGAACCGCGGGATCATAGTTCCGGAAGGAAAACGGCTGGTTCCGGCGTGCAAGCTGAACCGCATACCCGGTGGGAATGATGCGGAGGTTCAATTCCGATGCAAGTTTCCGGTAGGCTCCGGTAAGACGTTCATACATGCTGTCCTGATCGAAGCCCCAGGCTCCTCCGGGCATCAGACGGGGATCATCCGCACGGTAAGACCAGGTCTGCTGAATCACGACCTCCGCCTGCGGAGCATATTTTTTCACATGCGCATGGATATTGGAGGCATACGGCTGATACGTTTCCGGATTCCAGCTCTCATGACTTGCCTGCTGGATGGTCACAATATCCCACGGTTCACGCATGAGAATATCGCGCAGTTTGACGCGGGGCTCCTGATACATTCTTGCAGTGGAGTCCCTTTCCTCAAAGTCGATATAACTCCAATGACGGCGCAGTTCGCATCCCCCGTGATTGGCGCGGTCGAAAAGGATGCCGCATCCTGCGGATTTGACGACGTCCGCAAAGTAAAATGCCAGGCTGTCCGTGAAACTGTTTCCGATCGTCAGAATCTTCAAATCCTGTTTTATGCTCATCTGCAACAACTCCCGCACTGTTTTATCTGATGATTCACATGGTGAACTGAGGACCGAGATAGACCTCTCTTGCCTTCGGATCGTTCACAAGATAATTGCTGTCGCCTTCACAGACAATCGTTCCCTGCGCCATCAGGTAGGCGCGATCCACACAGGACAGCGTCTCTCGAACGTTGTGGTCTGTAATCAGAATTCCCATGTTGCGCTGTTTCAGCTGGTAAATGATCTGCTGCACATCGTATACGGCAATCGGGTCGACGCCGCTGAAAGGCTCGTCAAGCAGAATAAATGCGGGATTGGTCACAAGGGCACGGGTGATTTCGAGACGCCTTCGCTCGCCTCCGCTTAATGTCATCGCCTTCTGCTTGGCAAGGTGCGCAAGTTCCAGCTCATTCAAAAGCTGATGAAGACGTTCCTTGCGCTCCTTGGAAGAAATCGCCAGCGTTTCCAGAATCGCCATGATGTTCTGTTCCACTGTCAATTTACGGAAAATCGAGGGATCCTGCGCCAGATACCCCATTCCCATGCGCGCCCTGACATACATCGGCTGCTGGGAAACATCAATTCCTTTGAAAAAGATCGTCCCGGCATCCGGCTTGATAAGCCCCGTGATCATATAGAAACTTGTGGTCTTGCCCGCTCCGTTCGGTCCGAGGAGCCCCACGACTTCCCCGCGCTTCACATTGATGTTCACATTATTGACGACGCGCCGTCCGTAATAGGCTTTCATCAGCCCCTGCGCATTCAGCAGCAAATCCTCCTCCATAATCCGGTTCCTCCTGTCTTAATCCTTGAGAAGCCCGCCTTCGGCTGTTCCCCTTACCCGGCCGAGGACATTGATGCGCTCTGTTTTGATGTTGACTATGATCTGCTCGCCGGCAAGCCGATTTCCCCCGCTGACAATCACCGGACTGTTTTCCGTCAGAGTGATCGTATCCGTCGGCAGGTCATAAACCGCCTTTCCCGCGAAAGCCTTCTGGACGTCGCTTCCGGCAATCTTTTCGCCGGAGTTCCGGGTAATCACCACATCCCCGACGCACTCAATCCGCGTCACCTGCTTGCTGTTTTCCGGGCTTACGTCATTTCCAGTGCCGGCCGAGGCATTTTCCGCCTCTCCCTCCTTCGGCGCGGCGGGTTTGTTCTCCAGAAAAATCGTCATCTTCTGGCATTTGATGTTCATCTCAGGGTCGTCAACTTCCACATTCCCGAGAAGAATGATCCTGTCCCTTGCAAGATCAATGTCCATGGAATCGGATTTGACCGTCGTCGGGATATTGGACTTTTCCGCGCGGCTTTTCTTGGTTTTGTTCATCATCAGGTTCGCGAACTGCGCCTGTGCCTCCATGCAGAACACCGCAGACAGCACAAAAGCCAATGCGACTGCACATTTTTTCAGGGTAAAAGACTTTGCGGTCATTTTGTTTGATCCTCTGTTTTTGTTTTATTCGTTGTCGTCCCGCCGCCCATTCCGCTCTGTCTGTACTCCGGACGGATCACCATCCGGACCTTGCTGCGGATATGGATCAGCTTGTTTTCATAGTCGGCATCAAAACCCACGCCGTCAATGTCCATCTCCCGGGAACGGAAAAACGCGGGGGTGTCTCCCCGAAGCACTTTCGTATTTTTATCATACTGCGCGGCGGTGGAGGAGATCAGAGCGCGACAGTGCTTTTTGTCCGCCCAGAATTTTTTGACCTCTTCCTCCGGCGTGTTCAGCGGATACAGCTGCACATTGCCGAGCGGAATCACTTCGTTGATATTGCTGATGTCTTCATTGACAATGTCCACCTTCGGATTCACCAGATTGATGAACGCGCCGAGATTGGTCGCCTTGTCTCCGTAGAGAATAAACTGGAGCCGATGATCCTTCTTCCGGTATTCCGGCAACGCGAAGTCCGAAAGCGATACGGCGGCACCCGTATCGTCCGCAGCCGGTAAATCCGCCGGAAGGAACAGCAGAATCCCCGGCAGGAAAAGTGCCGTGAAAAACGTCAGCCGAAATATCTTTCCATCAATGAATCCCATTTGCCTTGTTCTTTCAGTAAAAATTCAATTGCCTCACGTACGGCACCGTTGCCCCCCGCGTGCTTCGTCCGCATGTCACAGACCCGATCCAGGTCGCTGACGGCGTCGCCGACCGCCACGGCAAAGCCGCACCGGCTCATCGGGGGGGCGTCCACAATATCATCTCCGATGTACATGCACTCCTCGGGTGCAAGAGAATGATCCTTCAGCAAGGTCGTGAACCCCGAATCCTTGTCCAATATCCTCTCATACAGAAAATCCAGTTTCAATTCCGCCGCCCGGATACGGTTCGCCGCCGACTTGCGCCCGGAAAGAATTCCGACCAGAAGCCCTGCGCGACGGGCAAGCACGATCCCGTGTCCGTCGCGGACATTGAAAAACTTGATTTCGTTTTCCGTTCCGCCGCCGTAACCGATCCGTCCATCGGTCAGCACACCGTCCACATCCAGGACAATGGCTCTGATTTTACTGCATTTTCCGTGTAAGTTCATAAATAGCAAGCACCTGGTCAAGAACTTTTTCCGCATTTGCAAAATCAAGACTGTTCGGGCCGTCCGAAAGCGCCTTTTCCGGCTGCGGGTGCACCTCCATGAAAATTCCGTTGATTCCGACCGCGGCAGCCGCACGGGAAAGCGCCGCAATAAATTCGCGCTGTCCGCCGGAGGCATTGCCGAGTCCGCCGGGAAGCTGAACGGAATGCGTCGCATCGAAAATCACCGGATAACCGAACGAACGCATCGTCTGAAGCGACCTCATATCCACGACAAGATTATGGTATCCGAATGACGAACCGCGCTCTGTCAGCATGATGTTTTCACATCCTGCGCCCTCAAGTTTTCCAACCGCGCCTTTCATATCTTCCGGTGCCATGAACTGCCCTTTCTTCACATTGACCGGAAGCCCGGTCCGCGCGGCGGCAACCAGCAGATCCGTCTGACGGCAGAGAAACGCCGGAATCTGGAGCACGTCCACAACCTTTGCGACAGCCTCCGCCTGCACCGATTCATGGATGTCGGTCAGGACTGGAAGATTCAGTTCGGATTTGATCTCCGAAAGAATTTTAAGTCCGTATTCCATGCCGTTGCCGCGGAACGATCCGCCGGAGGAACGGTTCGCCTTGTCGAACGACGCCTTGAAAATATACGAAACTCCGCGCGAAGCACAGAGTTCTTTCAGAAAAGACGCAATCTCAAAACAGATTTCCCTGCTTTCCGCAACACACGGTCCTCCGATCAGTGTGAATTTCGGACCGCCGATTTCAAAATTTTTCACCTTTGCAGTTTTCATATCACTTCTCCCCTGCGTTTCAGTTCGGCAAGGAACTGTTCCGCTTTCACGAGTTCTTCCGGCGTGTCGATTCCGACGCTCTGATAAACGGTTTTGATGACCTTGATCCGCATTCCGTTTTCGAGCGCGCGGAGCTGTTCCAGCTTTTCGCATTTTTCCAGACTGCCTTCCGGGAGGGAGACAAATCTGGCAAGCGAGGAACGCCGATAGGCGTAAATACCCCAGTGACGGTAGGTCTCCATTTCAGTGCCGCCGGTCCGCAGGAACGGAATCATGGAGCGGCTGAAATAAAGAGCGAAATCATCTGCCGTCATGACGACTTTCACCATATTCGGGTTGTTTTCATATTCCGCGCGCGGACACGGCACTGCCACAGTCGCCATATCCGGCGCGTCTTCCGCTGAAATTGCGTCAATCAGCGAGTCAATGACCTGGGGTTTGACGAAAGGTTCATCCCCCTGCACATTGATGATTACCTCCGCGTCACGTCCCTGAACCGCCTCCCAGATCCGGTCGGAACCGGACGGATGGTCCGGGGAAGTCATCACGACTTCCGCGCCGAATGCCCTGGCGGCATCGAAAACCTTCCGGTCGTCCACGGCAATCAGGACTTCATCCGCCTTGGAACGTTTTGTGCGTTCCCAGACATGCCGGATAATCGGCTTGCCTCCGAGATTCATCAGCAGTTTGCCGGGGAATCTCGTACTGGCATAGCGCGCCGGAATCACCGCAATACTTTTCATCGACATCGCAAAATACTCCCGTCAGAAATTGTGGGACACCAGACCGTCACGCAGTTTCGGCTCGAACCATGTCGATTTCGGCGGCATGATGGCATTTGCATCGGCAATCGCCATCAGCTGTTCCAGTGTCGTTGGATACATTGAAAATGCGACAACCCCTTTTCCGGTGTCCACCAGCTTCTCAAGCTCCTTTGTGCCGCGGATTCCGCCGATGAAGTCGATGCGTTTGCTTGTGCGCGGATCGTCGACGCCGAGAATCGGGGCAAGAATATTGTCCTGGAGAATGCTGACGTCAAGCCGTTCGATCACGCCCAGAGAGGAGATGTCGAAACGCGGGCGCAGAAGACTCCATCTGCCGTCAAGATACATGCAGAACTCGCCGCTGCCTTCCGGACACGGATTCGTCGTGGCGCTGATGATGAATTTCTCGCCGACTTTGTTGATGAATTCCGCACGGGTGAGCCCGTTCAGATCCCTGACCACCCGGTTGTAGGGGAGAATGCGCAGCTGGGACGCGGGAAACGCAACCGCAAGGAAATAATTGTAGTCTTCTTCGCCGGTATGTTTCGGATTCGCGGCGCGGCACGTTGCTGCGGCGCGGGAGGCGGAAGCGGCGCGGTGATGCCCGTCGGCGATGTAAAAGAACGGAATTTCCGCATCGAAGATTCCGGAAAGCTGAAGGCTTCTCTCTTTTCCCGCTTTCCAGAGCTTATGCTCGATCCCGTCCGGCGCGGTGAAGCTGAAATACGGTTTTTCCTTCATGATGCCGCTCACAAGCGCATCAATTTTCGCCGAATCCCGATATGTCAGAAAAACGGGACCGGAATGATTGCGGAGCTCCATGACATGGCGCGCACGGTCGTCTTCCTTGTCGCGGCGGGTCTTTTCGTGTTTTTTGATGACATCCGCATCATAATCGGCGGCGGAGGCGGCGCCGGCAATTCCGACTTGCACATGATCTCCCATTTTCAGGGAATATACATACAGATTCGCCTCGGGGTCTTCCGTCAGGGGTGCCTCCTTGCAAAGACGCCTGAAGTTGGCAGCGGCTTTCGCATAAACCTCGTCGGAGTAAAGATCGGTTCCCGGAGGGAGTTCGATTTCGGGGCGGGACACTCTGAGAAAGCTCAGCGGATTGCCTTCCGCAAGCGCGGCGGCTTCTTCGGTATTCACAACATCATACGGAACGGCGGCAACCGCCGCGACCTTTTCCGGTGTCGGCATCAGAGCATGAAATGGTAAAAATTTTGCCATAATCGCGTTTTCTCCTGAATTTTATCTGAAACAATATCAGATGGAAAAGATACACTTTCTATGCCGTTTCTTCAAGTTCCCAAGAAAAGATATTGCAGAATCTTTTGCCTTTTACGCGATGAAAACACCTCCGTCTGGTGGGGCAGTCCCCCCGCTGCCGGGTCTTTTTTTCCGGACTTTTTCCGTTTTCTCCTTTCCAATGCGCGAGGGGAAAACGGCAAATCAATTTGCACTTTGAACGATGATGCAGTAAATTAATCAGCTCAACCAAAAGGCTTTTTACATCATGAAGGACGACATTATCATAAAAGGCGCGGAGGAGCACAATCTCAAATCAATCGACGTGCGGATTCCGCGAAATACGCTCACCGTAATCACCGGACTCAGCGGCTCCGGGAAATCTTCTCTCGCCTTCGACACGCTGTATGCCGAGGGACAGCGGCGCTATGTCGAGAGTCTTTCCGCTTACGCGCGTCAGTTCCTCGACCGGATGCAGAAGCCCAAGGTCGAACATATCGAAGGACTCTCTCCCGCAATTGCAATCGAACAGCGTTCCGCAGGTTCCAATCCGCGTTCCACCGTGGCGACCGTGACTGAAATTTACGACTACCTGCGTCTGCTTTACGCCCATGCCGGAGTTCCCCATTGCCCGAAGTGCGGGAAAGAGCTTTCGGCGCAGTCCGCACAGGCAATCTGCGAGCGGCTGATGCGCCTACCGGAAGGTCCGCAGATGATGATCCTCGCCCCCTACATCAACGGGAAGAAGGGCGAGCATCGCGATGTGATCGAAAAAATCAAACACGACGGTTTTGTCCGTGCACGCATTGACGGCGAAATCGTGACTCTGGACGGCGACCCGAAACCGCTGGCAAAGACAAAACGCCACAGCATCGACGCCGTAATCGACCGTCTCATCTGCGGCAGGCTTGAACCGTCGCGTCTGAACGACTCCGTGGAAACAGCGCTCCGGCTCGGCGGCGGCAACCTGATCGTGATGATCGAAGACAAAACAGCCGACGGCTCCGCAAAGAAATGGAAAGAGGAACGGATCAGCGAATATCTTGCATGCACCGACTGCGGCATCAGCCTGGGAAAACTGGAACCGCGCAATTTCTCGTTCAACAGTCCCTACGGAGCGTGCCCGACCTGCAACGGCATCGGTTCGCTTCTTGTAATGGACCCGCAGCTTGTAATCCCGGATGAAACGCTTTCCATTCGCAAGGGGGCAATTCCCGGCTGGCGGCGCGGGCCCCGCAGATTGATTCTCTATTACAACCACATGCTCCGCTGTCTTGCGGAACACTTCAAGATGCCCGATATGCTGGAAACGCCGTTCAAAGATCTGCCGGAACACATCCGCCGCGTAATCCTTTACGGAAGCGGAGAGGAACCCATTGATTTCAGTTTCCGGATCCGCGGGAAACTTTACAAGTCTTTCGCTCCGTTCGAGGGCGTGCTGGCAAATCTGCAGCGCAGACAGTCCGACTCGGAAAGCGAGGCGGTGCGGGAACGGCTCAAGGAATATATGACGCACCGGATCTGCCCGGACTGTCTCGGCAAACGGCTCAAGCCGGAAAGTCTTGCCGTCACTGTCGGCGGACTCTCCATCGCGGAATACAATGCACTGTCCGTGGAAAAGGCTTATGAGTTCATTACGACCCTGAAGCTCGACGAGGAGAAGACGGCAATTGCAAAAGAGATCATCCGCGAGATTGCCTCCCGGCTTCGCTTTCTTTCCGACGTCGGGCTCTCCTATCTGACACTCTCCCGCGAGAGCGGAACGCTGTCCGGCGGAGAGGCGCAGAGAATCCGGCTGGCGACTCAGCTCGGCTGCGGACTCGTCGGCGTACTTTACATTCTCGACGAACCCAGCATCGGACTGCATCAGCGGGACAACGACCGTCTGCTCGCCACTCTCCGCAAACTCCGCGACATCGGCAACACGGTCATTGTGGTTGAACACGACATGGACACCATGTTCGCGGCGGATTACCTGCTGGACCTCGGTCCCCGTGCCGGAGTCCACGGCGGCGAACTGGTCGCGGCGGGAACGCCGCAGGAAGTCATGAAGGTAAAACGTTCCCTGACGGCGCAGTATATGACCGGCGAGGCAAAGATTGAGATTCCGGCGAAACGTCTGAAAGGAACCGGTGAATTCATCGAAATCCTCGGAGCCCGTCACAACAACTTGAAAAACGTCAACGTGAAGATTCCGCTCGGCACTTTCACCTGCGTGACGGGAGTCTCCGGCTCCGGAAAAAGCAGTCTGGTCAACGGAATCCTGCGCGCCGCCCTGGCAAAACATTTCCAGCTTGAAGATGAACGGGAACCCGGAAAATACAAGGAAATCCGCGGACTGGAACATATCGGCAAGGCGATTGTCATCGACCAGAGTCCGATCGGACGCACTCCGCGCTCGAATCCGGCGACGTACACGGAACTGTTCTCCACAATCCGCACAATCTTTTCCACCCTGCCGGAATCCAAAATCCGCGGTTTCGGTCCCGGACGCTTCAGCTTCAACGTGAAAGGCGGACGCTGTGAAGAGTGTCAGGGAGACGGCATCAAGAAAATCGAGATGCAGTTCCTCCCGGATGTCTATGTGACCTGCTCCGCGTGTCATGGGAAACGGTTCAACAAGGAAACTCTGTCCGTTGCCTACAAGCGCAAGAACATTGCCGAAGTCCTTGACATGACCGTGGATGAGGCGGCGGACTTTTTCAAGGCGGTGCCGTCCGTCTACCGTAAACTCAAAACTTTGCAGGATGTCGGGCTCGGCTACATTACCCTCGGACAGCCCGCGACTACGCTTTCCGGCGGAGAGGCGCAGCGCGTCAAACTCGCGACCGAACTGGCGCGCGTTCCGCGCGGGCACACCTTCTATATTCTCGACGAGCCCACGACGGGACTTCACATGGCGGACATCAAGCAGCTCCTGGAGGTTCTGACCCGTCTGCGCGACAAAGGCAACACCGTTCTGGTGATCGAACACAATCTTGATGTCATCAAGGTTGCCGACCACATCATCGACATGGGTCCCGAAGGCGGCGACGCCGGAGGACGTGTCATTGCGGAAGGCACACCGGAGGAAGTCGCAAAGAACACGAAATCCTTCACCGGCCAGTATCTGGCAAAGATGCTGAAGTGAGAACTGTCAGGAAATGACATTACTCAAACAGGAACGCCGGAAATGAAAAAACTGAATGAAAGCATGGATTCCGCTGCAAGGGTCATGGCGTTCATCATTCTTTTTGCGACGGCATCGGCAATTGCGGGCGGATTGAGTTTTCTGCTGATTCTGCTTCTGTCATTCCGTCTTATGCCGATCCAAGCCGGAAACGGATTCATTCATTTTTTTGTCTCTTTCGGAACTGCCGGACTGGTCATGATTCCGTTTTTCTGGTGGGAGTTCAAACGTCTAAGAACTATGCTGTTCCCCGGAAGGGAAGATGTCGCGGCTGTTCCGTCCGGGCGCATTGCCGGGATACTGAAGGGGATCATCATCGGAGCATCGCTGCCTCTGGTTTTCCAGATCGTCTTTTCGGTTCTCACTCTGAATGCTTTTTCGTTTTTGCCGCTGAGTCTGAACTTCTTATGGTTCATTCTCGCGTCCATCGTGATTTTCGCAGCCGCCGGTGCATGTCTTCCGCTGAAGGAGGAACCGTGCAGACGAAGTTGGATCGTCACCGGACTGCTGTGCCTGCCTCTGCTCTATTTGATAAGCAGTCTTCTGATTGTACTGATCCCGTCTGAAATGCACTGGCGCAGCCGTTTCATGTGCGATCTTTCACTCGGCACGGCTTTTACAGACAGGATCCTGCCGCGCAATGCAGGAAAAGTTTCCGTAAAATATGAAAGCCGTGTCATATGGAATACCGCAGCCTGGTCGTGCCATGTCGCAGAAAAGGATTTTCTGGAATTTGCCCGCAGCAACGGTTATCAGTTTGCGGAAAATGATCCGTATCATAATACAAACCCGGAAACGAATCACGAAAAAGTGGATGCAAGCACGCTGCTGTCGCTGGAACGACTGCCGGAATCCTATTATTTTTACAATTACCGCTACCGCAACAACGGCGGATGGACCATGCTGTATGACCGGAAGAAACAGATTCTTTACGGACATTACAGTTCCATGTAACGGGGAATCGCATTTTCACCGGGACGGAGGAACTCTGAATTTTTGTAGGGAGTCGAGGGCGCGGAGCCCCCGGCTCCTTTCTCATCAGTCTTCAAAAACCATGTCATCGTCTTCCTGACGTGCTGGCTTGAAGTTCCTGCGCTTTTCCTCTTCGCGTTTCCGTTTGAACATCTTCTTTCTGGCAAGAATTTCATTCAGTTCCTCACGGCGGCGCGCCTTCATGAAGAGACGGATCGGGAACCCCGTGAATGTAAACGCCTTGCGCATATAGTTCTCAAGATAGGTCTTATAATTGTCCGCGCAGAGCTTCGGGTCATTGACGAACAGCGAAAAACGCGGCGGGCAGTTCCCGACCATGGTTCCGTAATAGATTTTGAACGGGCGTCCGCCGATGATCGGCGGCACGTTCCGCACCTGCGCATCGGTCAGGATACGGTTCAGCATCGCCGTGGAAACCTTCACGGACATCTGTGCGCGGAGTTCGGCAATCGCCTCGAACAGTTCCCGCAGATTGTAACCGCTCTTTGCGGAAAGCAGGATCAGCGGCGCATAAAGCATCTTCGGAAGCGAGGCGCGCAAATCCTCAACCAGCGTTTTCTGTTTGACGCCCGAACAGGCGTCCCACTTGTTCGCAATGATGATGCAGCCTTTGCCGGAATCCTGAATCATGCGGGCAATGGTCTTGTCCTGCGAAGTCGAAACCAGCGTTGTCGCTTCAATGACAAACAGGACGATATCGGCATTTTCCAATGCCTCCTCCGCACGCATCATGCTGTAACGCTCGACGGCTTCATCCACTTTGGATTTCTTGCGCAGCCCGGCGGTATCCACGAGGACGGCATCGACATCCTCATCGCCGCATTTGAGCGTAAACGGAATGTCAATCGCATCTCGCGTCGTTCCGGCAACGTCACTGACAATGACACGGTCCTCATTCAGAAGACGGTTCACAAGCGAGGATTTGCCGACATTCGGGCGGCCCAGCACGGCAATTCTCAGCGGGCGGGGCTCATTTTCAGACTTGCCGCCCGTTTCCGTATTTTTCGGAACCCCGGCAAGCGCATCCGCCATCAGGGACTCGATTCCGATTCTGTGCAGACAGGAAACCGTATGGATTTTCCCGAATCCGAGCTCGTGAAACTCGTCCGCCAGATGCTCCGCCTGATGATTGTCCGCCTTGTTCGCAACAAGAATGACCTTCTTGGAGGAAGCGCGGAGACGTCCCGCGATTTCCTTGTCCAGCGGACTCAATCCCGCCAGCACGTCCACAACAAACAGAATGGTTACGGCGGACTCAATTGCCGCCTCCACCTGCGCCTCGATCGACTGATCCCAGAATCCGACTCTGCGCTTTTCTCCTGAAAACATCGCAAGTCCGCCGGTATCAATCAGATTGAAACGGCGTCCCTCAAAAACTCCGGAGGCGGAAATGCGGTCGCGCGTCACGCCGCTGTCGAAATGCACAATCGCCTGGCGTCTGCGCAGAATCGCATTGAAAAGCGAAGATTTGCCGACATTCGGGCGACCGACGATCGCAATTACCGGCAGACTCAGCGCCGCGTCGGAAACCCCGGCTTCTTTATTGATCTCATTTTTCTTCATTTTCTTTTCCTCGATTTTAGGGGAAAAGGACCTGAAAGACCGGAAAGGGCGGGGGGACAGGGCTTCCTTTCACAAAGCCGCTGTCCTTCAGTTCCTTTCAATCTTTTTCCTTCATTAAAACGTGAACTTCGCGTCGGAAAGGCGGCGTGCGAATTCCGCAAGGACCTTTTCTTCCGCATCGCGTCCGCCGCGGGCAACGAATGTCGCGCTGAAACGGACGTAACTTCCCGCATCATCCCACGGAACGGAGCTGATCAGCTTGTTTTTTATAAGCCACTGGCTGAAATCCTCGCCCGTTGCAAACACGGTGCCGTCGGAAGCCGCTTTCGGCGCCTTGACATAAAGATAGAACGACCCGTCGGGAACCTTCGCGTTGAAACCGAGCCCCTTCAGTGTATTGACCATGCTGGTCAGGCGGCGCTGATACTTCTCGCTGATCATCGGGGTGATGTTTGCCTGATCGTCCAGCGCGGCAATCGCGGCTTTCTGGATCGCCATGAACTGACCGCTGTCCGCATTGTCCTTGACGTTTGCAAAAGCCTTGACCGCAAGCTCGTTGCCGCAGACCCAGCTCAGGCGCCAGCCGGTCATATTGAATCCCTTGGACATGCTGTGAAGCTCGACCGCAACCTCCTTCGCGCCGGGGACGGCGAAGATGCTCAACGGTCTGCCGACGAAATTCAGCGGCGCATAAGCGGCGTCGCTGACCACGAGAATCTCATTCTCTTTCGCAAACTTCACGACTTTTTCAAAGAACTCGAAGGATGCGGATGCGCCGGTCGGGTTGTTCGGATAGTTCAGGTAGAGCAGCTTCGCCCGCTTGCGCTGTTCCGGTGTAATGGCGTCCAGGTCGGGCAGGAAGCCGTTCTCTTCAAGAAGCGGGAGCTTGACGACGCTTCCGCCGAGGTATTCGGTCCATGTGCCGAGCACCGGATAGCCGGGAATCGTAATCAGCGTAATGTCGCCGGGATTGATGAAGCACGCGGGAAGCAGAGTCAGCGCGGATTTGCTGCCGATGGCATGGCAGATTTCCTTGTCCGCATCCAGTTCAACGCCGTAAAGCGCCTTCATATATCTTGCCGCCGCCTGCTTGAACTCCGCAATGCCGTTGTCCGCATAAGTGCGGTTTTCCCACTTCGCCGCCTCTTCGCAGAGTTTGCTGACGACGGACGGAAACGCCATGTCGTCCGGTTCACCGACCCCCATGTCGATGATTTCAACCCCCGGATTCTTTGCCATCGCTTCGCGTTTTGCACGTTTGATCTTTTCAAATTTATAGATTTTCGTGTCTTTGCCGAACATATTTCCGCCGATTCTTTCGGCAAAATTGTTCTGGAGGAAACTTTCTGCCATTGTAATTTACTCCTTGTTGGTTATTATATAATGATAGACATACCGCTGAAATATACCTTTTGAAGCGGAAAAATTCAAATGCGGACGGTCAAGAATGTTTCTCAAACAGCAGTTATCTTCGTTTTCCCGGATACTCGGGCTTTATGTGCCGCTGAACTGTCCCCTGTGCGGCGGGGTGCCGTTGGACGGTTCTCCGAACATGTTCTGCAAGGACTGCTTTGAAAAACTGCCGTTTGTCAGGAATCCGGTCTGCCCCGGTTGCGGAGGAGAGCTTTACGGAATTCTGGATGTCTGCCCGGACTGTCTGCATGCCGAAAAGAAGTTTCCGTGGAAACGCGCCGCCGCTCTGTTCAAAATGGACGGAAGCGCCAAAGAGGTGATCTACCAGTACAAATACAGAAAAGGCCCCGAGCTGGCGCGTCCGCTTGGCAGACTCGCGGCAGGATGCCTGGAAAACGCCGGCATCAGACCGGATTGCATCGTTCCCACGCCGCTCCACTGGTTCCGCTATTTCCAGCGGGGCTACAATCAGGCGGAACTTCTCTGCAATGTCATCGGGCGGGAAACGGGAATTCCCGTGGAAAACCTGCTGAAGCGGAAAAAATGGACGAAACAGCAGGCACGGCTCGACCGGAAACAGAGAATCCGAAATTTACATCAAGCTTTTTCGATAATTGACTCGACTAATTGCCGAAACAGATGTATATTACTGGTGGACGACGTAATGACAACCGGCTCCACACTGTCGGCGGCAGCGGAAACGCTTCTCGGCGCCGGCGCTGCGGAGGTTGACGTTCTTGTATTGGCAAGAAGACAAAGGGATTAAAAAATTATGGCAGCAGCACTGTTCAGAAAATCAAAGTATTCGACGATAAGCGGAATCCGTACGGAACCTCCGGCACCGCATCATGCGGGACTGACAGCCGAACCGCTCAAAAAGAAAGAGATTCCCGAGGGCTTGTGGGAAAAATGCAAAAAATGCGAGGAAATCATCTACACCAAGACCCGCGAGGAAAATCTGAACCTCTGCCCCCGCTGTTCCTATCACTATCCCATGACCGCACAGCAGAGAATTGCGCTCCTCACCGATGAAGGCTCGTTCAAGGAGATTGATGCGGACATCGAATCCGTCGACACCCTCAAATTTGAAGGCGTTGCCTCCTATACCGACAAACTTGCCGCCAGTAAAAAGAAAACCGGTCTGACCGATGCGGTAATCTGCGGACACGCAAAACTCAACGGCATCCGCTATGCGCTCGGCGTAATGGATTTCCGTTTTCTCGGCGCCAGCATGGGGGCTGTCGTGGGAGAAAAAATTACCCGTCTCATTGAATTTGCAACCGCAAAGAGACTTCCTCTGCTCGTCGTAACCGCCAGCGGCGGAGCGCGTATGTATGAGGGCATGATCAGCCTGATGCAGATGGCGAAAACCAGCGGCGCGCTGGAACGTCATCAGGAGGCGGGGCTCCCTTACATTGTCATCATGACTCATCCGACGACAGCCGGAGTCACCGCAAGTTTCGCCTCGCTCGGCGATCTGATTGTGGCGGAACCGGACGCCCTGATCGGTTTTGCCGGTCCCCGCGTCATTAAAGACACAACCCAGGCGAATCTGCCTGAAGGATTCCAGACTTCCGAGTTCCTTTTGAAAAAAGGTCTGATCGACCGGATCATTGATCGCAGAAATTTGCGTGCGGAAATCAGTTTGTGCCTTGAATATTTCACTTCGCGTGCTAATAGTAAAGGGTCTCAGAAAAAAGAGGCAGCCAAATAAATTTTGATATTTTTGCCGCCGACGGTGGACTCTATGTATCGGAATTGCGTGAACCTGGTCAGATGGGGAACCAAGCAGCCATAAACGTGGAGACCGGGTACTGTAGAAATTCTATGGTCGGCGGCTCTTTCTTTTTTAAAAGACTGAAACATTACGATATTTGAAAGAAAGGAAGTTCCATGAAACGATCCGATTCCCGTCTGAACGACCAGCTCCGCAAAGTAAAAATCATCCCGGACTATCTTGCGCATCCCGCAGGTTCGGCGCTGATTGACATCGGCGGCACCAAAGTGATCTGCGCGGTCTCTTTCGAGCCCGGCGTCCCGTCGTGGATGCGCGCACAGGGGGTCCCCGGCGGCTGGGTGACTTGTGAATACGGGCTGCTCCCTTCTTCCACACATCAGCGCAATCAGCGCGAAGCGTCCAAAGGCAAACAAAGCGGGCGCACAATGGAAATCCAGCGCCTGATCGGACGGAGCTTCCGCTCGGTGATTGATCTGATCGCACTCGGTCCGAATACGATCTATATTGATTGTGATGTCATCGACGCGAACGGCGGTACCCGCTGCGCTTCGATCACGGGGGCGTCCGTCGCGCTCCAGCTTGCATTCCGCAATCTGATGAACAGAAAACTGCTCCAGACCTTTCCAATGCGTGAAAATGTTGCGGCGGTCAGCGTCGGCATGAAAAACGGCGAATGTCTTCTGGATCTCTGTTATGAAGAGGATTCTTCCGCGGACGTGGATATGAATGTTGTCATGACGGAATCCGGCAGGATCGTTGAGGTGCAGGGAACCGCCGAGGAGAAACCGTTCACCCGCGCGGAATTGGATACAATGCTGAATCTGGCAAAACGCGGTCTCGACAAGTTATTTGAAGAACAGCGGAAAGCCATTGGGAATGAAGCCCTTCCGAAACCCGCCCCAAAGAGTTTCGGCAATCTCGGCAATGTCTTTGACAATGCGCTGAAAACAAAATAACGGATTTTTTATAAATACTGCTTGAAAAAATAAAAAATGCTGGCATATTACATCGCATTGACCAGCAAGCGAGCATAGCTCAGTGGTAGAGCATCACGTTGCCAACGTGATGGTCGTGGGTTCGAGTCCCATTGCTCGCTCCATTTTTTTGTACCTGACAAATGACAGCCAGCCGTTTGCCACAGCGTTTTATTTTTGGTGCAACCTGTTGAAATCCACGGGGATATGCTCTTTTAGGCACAAATTGCGGCACGATTTTCCTTCCATCGGCAAAAAGACAGGAGGACAGTCTCCACACTTTCCAGCTGCTTTGAAGCAATCTCTGCAATGGAAACGTCAAAATGAATCTTCATTATGAAAACAATGCAAGGGAGGGTTTCTCTTTCGCATTGTTACATGAGCAGAACAAGGGAACCCGCCGTGATGAGAAGTCCGCCGAGGATGACTTTCGGATCGGCGGGTTCGTGGAGAATCAGGATCGAAAGAAAAATTGTGATCGCGACGCTGAGTTTGTCGATTGGCGCGACTTTGGAGGCGTTTCCGAGTTGAAGCGCACGGAAATAGAACAGCCAGGAAAGCCCGGTCGCCGCGCCGGAGAGAAGAAGGAAAAGCCAGTTGTGCGCAGTTACCTGCCGGATCTGGTTTGCTGCGCCGGTGAAAAGGACGATTCCCCATGTGATGAACAGAATAACCGCCACCCGGATTGCCGTGGCGAGATTTGAATTGATGTCGCGCACGCCGATTTTTGCGAAAATTGCCGTCAATGCGGCGAAAACCGCCGAAAGCAATGCACAGATACGCCAATCCATAATTTCACGATCCTTTCCTTCTCATGGGGCTTTCTCCGGATTCCGGCTCAAAGCCGGAACGGAACCTTATTCTTCCGAAAATTCCTGTGACTCCTTTACCGCCTGAATCAGAGAGCGTTCCGCGATCTCCGCCATCTCGTCGAGAAGCGGTTCGGGTGTGTTCAGCGGCGGCAGGAAATAAATCGTGTCGCCGGTGCCGAGTTCGCGCAGAATCACGCCGTTGTCGATGACGTGGCGCGAGAAGCGGAAGCCCGTGCGCAGACGGCGCGCAAACGACTTTTTCGTATCGGGATTCACGATTTCAGCGGCGGTTGAAAATCCGAGTCCGCGCACATTGGCGAGCATTCCCGTATGATCCGCGATTTGCTGCATCCTGGCACGCAGTCCCGCCGCGCGTTCTGCAACCTGTTCAACGATCTTCTCCTCCTGGTAAATCCGGATGACGGCCAGTGCCGCGGCTGCGGCGGGAGCATATCCGGCAAAGGTCGTGGAGTGCATGAAAGTGCGCCCGGTGCCGTAATCGGCATAAAATGCGTCGTAAACCTGATCCGTTGTGACAACTGCCGCCAGAGGGCAGTAGCCGGAGGTCAGACCTTTGGAGAGCAGCATGAAATCGGGCTGGATTCCGGCATGATCGCAGGCGAGGAACTTTCCGGTTCTGCCGAAACCGGTCATGATTTCGTCCGCGATCAGGTGCGCTCCGTGCGCATCCGCCCATTTGCGCAGACGACGCAGAAGATCCGGACTGTAGATCAGCATTCCCGCAGCGCCCTGAAGCACCGGCTCAAATACAATCGCCGCAATCCGGTCCGCATGTTCTTCGAGCTGTGCCTCGATCTTCTTCCACTGGTCTTCCGGCATCTGCTCCCATTCCGGCGAATCTTCGCCGCTGATGTAGGAGAGCGGTCCGAGTTTCGGAATTTTTGGGCAGAGGTGAAGGAACGGTTTGGAATACAGCTCACAGTTCCCGGCGGCAAGCGTCAGGATTGTTTCGCCGTGGTAGCCGTTGTGAAGCGCCGCGAACAGATTTTTTTCCGGGTGTCCGGTCTGCATATGATACTGGAGCGACATTTTCATGGCGATCTCCACCGAGACACTTCCGTTTTCGGCAAGATAAACCCGTTCGAGTCCGGGCGAGAGCTTCGAGAGTTCCTCGCAAAGCATTGCAACGGGTTCCGAACAGCAGTTCGCCATGATGACATGTTCGAATTTGTTGAGCTGGTCGATGAATGCCTGGCGGACGCGCGGCTCGCCGTGTCCGAGGCTCTTGCACCACCAGGAACTGATGCCGTCGATCAGGCGGCGGCCGTCTTTGAGCGTGATGATGCTTCCCGAAGCGGTTTCCACCGGAAGCGGCGGAAGTGTTTTGCAATCCTTCATCTGCGTGCACGGATGCCAGAAATGACGAAGATTCAAGTCGATGAGTTCATTTGACTTCATTGGTATCCCTCCAGTCTTTCTGAACGATGGAACCGGGGCGCATGGCGGCGTCGGGCCAGATTTTCCTGCCGGGATAGATTGCGCTGTGAATACCCGTATGGACATTGTCTCCGATAATGGAGCCGAATTTGCGGCGGCCGGTGTCCACCAGTTCCCCGTTGACCATGGAACGGTGGTTCTTCCCGTCGTGCCTGAAATTGGAAATGATGGTGCCCGCGCCGAAATTGGTTTTCGGACAGACAATCGAGTCTCCGATATAGGAGAGGTGCCCCGCGGCGACATGGTCCATCAGAATTGAGTTTTTAATTTCGACCGCCTGTCCCACATGACATTTGTCCCCAATAAAAGTCGTGCCGCGGATGTAGCAGTTCGGTCCGATCTTGCAGTCCCTGCCGATCATCACCACGCCTTCCATATAGACGCCGGGAAGAATTACGGAGCCTTCGCCGAGAATCAGTGTCCCGTCAATCGTGACCCGTTCGCGGACCGTGCCGTCGATCCTGTTTTCTTTAATGCTTCCGAGCAAATCCTCATTGACCGCCAGAATATGCCACGGATATACGATATGGAATGATTTCTCATCCGCCGCAACAGTTGCCGCGTTTGCATCCGCTTCCTCATTGTCGGAAAGCCATGCGACGGTTTTCCCATTTGCCGTGACGGTGAAATTGCCGCATCCCCGGGCGAGAATTTCAATCAGGGCACGCGACGGCCAGAAGTCCGCTGCGGCGGAAAGCCGTTTCGCCACCAGCAGAGGCGCCAGTTCATAGAGCTCGTTCCAGCGTTTTTCCAGCGCGCCTTTGAGTGTCGTCCCCGCAACCTGTATTTCGAGCGCCGGCCGGCGGCAGGTCAGCGGCTCGAGAAGTTTTGCATTTCCTGCTTCAAAGATCCGTATCATATTATGCCAGCTCCTTTTCCACGGCTTCCGTGAGTTTTCCGAGCCAGAGTTCGACATCGGAGGCGTCTTTTGCTTCGACGAGAAGCCGGATCTTGTTTTCGGTTCCGGAGTAGCGGACAACAACGCGCCCGCTTGCCTGAAGTGCTTTGTCTGCATCGGAAATTACGGAGGAGAGCAGCTTCAGCTGTTCAAGCGGAATCCGTTCGCGGACCGGCATGCTGACGAGCTTCTGCGGATATTCCTCCATGAACCCCGCCAGTTCCTTGAGCGGCTTGTCTTTTTCTTTCATGAGGTTCAGCACATGAAGCGCAGAGATGATGCCGTCGCCGGTGGTCACATAATCAAGGAAGATCAGATGCCCGGACTGTTCCCCGCCGAGCGAGAGGTTCATCTCCCGCATTTTTTCAATGACATAACGGTCGCCTACCGCCGTCACTTCGACATGGATTCCGGCTGTTTTCATGGCGGCGAGCAGCCCGAGATTGCTCATGCTTGTCACCGCGATGGCATTGTTGGAAAGCCGCCCGTGAGCCTTGTAGTCCAGCGCGCAGAGCCCGATGATGCGGTCGCCGTTGACGACATTGCCGTCTGCGTCGCAGAAAATGACGCGGTCCGCATCGCCGTCGAGCGATATGCCGACGTCCGCACCGGATTCCTTCACGAGTCTTGACATGTTTTCAGGGTGCGTTGCACCGCATCCGGCATTGATGTTGAATCCATCCGGTTCCACGGCTGTCGTGATCACTTCCACGCCGAGTTCACGGAAAATGAGGGGGGCGATGGAATAGGCGGCGCCGTTTGCGCAGTCGAGAACTGCCTTGATTCCCTTGAGCGAATGATTTTTGATGGAACTTTTCGCAAACTCAATATAGCGCCCGCGGGCATCGTCGATGCGGTATGCCTTGCCGATTTTGCGGGACCCCTGAAGCTCGTTGCCGTGTTCGGATTCGATGATGTAGTGTTCGATGCGCGACTCGACGTCGTCCGGCAGCTTGAACCCGTCAGCGCTGAAAATTTTGATTCCGTTGTCATCGGACGGGTTGTGCGAGGCGGTAATCATGATGCCGCAGTCTGCGCCCATGGATTTTGTGAGATGCGCAACGGCAGGCGTCGGCATCGGTCCGACTTCGAGCACATTCATGCCCATGCTGACCAGCCCGCTTGTGAGTGCTGTCTCAAGCATGTAGCCGGAAAGCCTTGTATCCTTTCCGAGAACGACTTTGGGCGTATTGTCTCCGGCGCCGAATACGTGAGCAATGGATTTCCCGACACGAAGGGCGGTCTCTGGAGTGATTGGATAAACATTGGCTTTGCCCCTGATGCCGTCAGTTCCGAATAATTTTCCCATAGGAGACTCCTTTTCTGTTAAAAAACTTAGGTCTATAAAATAACGTCATTTCAGGAATATGGCAACTTTTCGAGACAACTTTTCGTTCAAAAAGCCGTTTAGTAGGACAAAAACAGTGAAAAAAATGCAAGATAGTTGAGAAGTCCGCTTGCCTTTTGCATGAAAGCATGTATATTTTATTCTCTGTTAACGCGATGATATCGGGGCGTAGCTCAGTCTGGTTGGAGCGCTACGTTCGGGACGTAGAGGTCGCTGGTTCGAATCCAGTCGCCCCGACCATTTTCTTGATTCTCCGCCGACCGGTCTTCTGGTCGGTTTTTTCGTTTTGGGGGTAAATTTGAGCTCAACTCGCGTTTTACCCGAAAGCGGAGAATCTCCGCTTTTCTCTTATGAAGGTGTGCTTCAGACCC
>CASDPB010000122.1 GCA_949282305.1 uncultured Lentisphaeria bacterium
ATAATCCGGAGACTGCTTGAGCAGTTGTCCGGGGATGGGGTGCGACTGGAGAACCAAGTTCAAAGCCCCTTGAGGGGCAGGCCGGTATCATGCCCTTATAGGGCTGGAACAAGCCACCGGCTCAGCCGGTGGTTTTGACTTGCTCCCCGGCTGTTTTCGTCTTCTGGTGTTTCTGCGCTTCCATGCGGAATTCCGAGGGAGACATCCCGGTTTTTTCCTTGAAGATTCGGGAGAAATGATATTGGTCCGTGAAATTCAGCTTTGCGGCGACTTCCGAAATAAGAACTCCCTTTCCCGCAAGCATTGTCTTGCTGATGTCGATCTTGCGCATCAGGAAATAATCATACGGCGTTTGCCTGAGCTCCTCCTTGCAGACCTTGATGATTCTGTTGCGCGGAATGGCAATCTCGCGGCTCATCCGGCGCAGATCAAGTTTTTTATAAAGCATCCGGTCAAGATAATGCCGGATTTTCAACGCCCGCGAGGAGAGCGGTTTTTCTCCGGCGGCATGTTTGGCAAGATACTGGATCAACTGCAGAAGCACTCCTGCGGCACGGTCGTTCATGTCGTGGCTTTTCAGCTGGAACAGTTCGATCATTTCATCAAACAGGTGGCGGAAATATTCTCCCCTGCATTGCGGGAAATAAAACTTGTTTTCCAGATGATAACAGCGGAGCAGACGTTCCGGCAGGGTGCCGATGACGACAAAATAACGTTTGATCCATGGTGCATCGGCTTCGCTGAAAATCACATGATTCCGGTTCCGCGGCAGGATGTAGATGTCGTCCTGGGAAACGGAAAACTGTTCATCCTCGATTTTCACATGTCCTTTTCCTCTGATGACAAGTTCAAAGCACAGGAACGGGAAGTTTTTACGTTCATATAAAAGAAAAGAATCCTTCTGAGGAATTTCATTCGCATTGAGAAGAACGAGCGGCTGATCCAGATTCCTCAGAAATTCGTCCTCAAGGGATTTCTGTCCGTAAATCTGCATGAGAGAGTCACGCCCGATTTTTCTCTGCTCCTGAAGTGATGAATAAAGATTGTCCATTGCATATTCTACCTGATTATTTTTCATTTTATTACTATTATACATCTTTTTGATGTCATTTTCCATTCCATAAGAATGAAAATGTGTTATAATTAATAGCAATAGGAAAAGATGAACTCTCAAAACATATTTGCATTTATGAAGAAACCCTGTAAAAAGACATTTCATTTCCCAAGGCGTCAATTCGCGCCCTGTCTTATTTTCCCTTTCTTCTCTCAATTGTTCAATTGTTTTTCCACTTCTTCCTTCCGTATTCCCTGTTCAAATATTCTTCCTTCGAGGGTAAAAATGAAGATTTTCACCCTCATAGAGCTCCTCATCGTGATTGCGGTCATTGCAATTCTTGCGGCGATGCTTCTTCCGGCGTTGAACAGCGCCAGAGAAAAGGCAAGAGGCATTTCCTGTCTCAACAATCATAATACCATTGGCAAGGCGGCGCAGATGTACGTTTCGGACAATCAGGATTATTTTTTTCCTTACAGTTATTGGACCGGAGATGCTTCGGGAAGCGGGTCCCAGATCATCTGGTGGAATCGGACAAACGGGTTCATCAATGAGTATCTTCAGCTGAAGAAGCCTGATACCAACGTGGGATACATTCTCGGGCGTGACACAGAAAGCTACGGATATGACAGACGTTCCCGGTTTGCCTGTCCGTCTCAGGATGCGCGCTCCGATCAGACTTTTACGATCAACTATTTCTACGGACTTGATTTCGTGCTGGTCACGAAGATAACACAGTACCGGTATCCGTCCCGCACATTGAGAACTTCGGATTATCTGGATATGCAGACGACCGGAGCATACAATTATGCCGAGAAGGCGCCCGGCTCCTTCCGGCATAAAGGTTCTGCCAATGTTTCCTTTGCCGACGGGCATACCGAAACCCTTGCCCGGAATTATGTTCTGGCAAGGCAGAATGCGTATCACATACTGTTTCATCCGACCGGCATCTTTCCGGATACGGGACAATTCAACGGCTGGTGACAAATCCGTTCATTTCATTATTGAACAACAGGAAAAGGAGATGGCATGAAAAAAACAGGACTCATCACTGCAGCATTGCTGGCTTCGCTGGCTCTTTCCGCGGAAGAGGTGGACGTCAACGGCGATTTTCAAAAAATCACAAGATGGAACACTGCCGACGGATGGTTCAACACGGATTCAAAGGGCAGGGCGGAGATTGTAAAGGACGGAGAACGGAACTCGGTTCGGATCTCGTTGAAGGAGAATGCGGAATATGATACATACCGCCGGCTGGCAAGTGTCCCGGTGAATGCGGATGATCTGGTGACGGTCCGCATGATCGCTTCAGGAAAGGGTTTTCTCAGCTGCGGCGTTGCCTGGACAAAGAAAGGCGTCTATACGGAAAACAATCAGAAACGGTACCGGTTGACTTCCGAGCCGGAAGAATATGTTTTTACGGGAAAACTTGGTGAGCGCAGTAAAAAAGGCATGGACGGTTTTATTGTGACAGCGGTTCTGACGCCGGAAAAGCCGGGCGAAGGCGGCTGTTTTCTCAAGATTGATTCGGTTAAACTGGATGTCAGTCCCGCAAAGTAGCTGGAGTTTTTCCCATGAAGACAATCTTTGCGATTTTGCTTGGGATGCTGGTCTGCGGCATTTATGCGGGAGAACTCCCGCGCATCAATGAAACAGGTGGGCAGACGGAAAACGTTACCGCGTTTGAAATTGTCGTCCCGGAGAAAACGCCGCTTCTGAAGTTCGCCGCGAGAGAATTGCAGACTTATCTGGAAAAAGTGACCGGTTCAAAGATGCCGGTTGCCGCAGAACAGACCGGAAAGGGTTTTGCCTTGGTTCTGGGAGACAATGCCGCGGCAAAGGCGGCGGGGCTGAATGTGGAACAGCTTGCGGATGAGGGATATTTCATCGTCCGCAAGGGAAATACCATCTATATTCTCGGCAGGGACGACCCGGAGAAGTCGCCGGATCAGAATCCGTGGAGCCATTGTTACCGGCGGGGCACGCTTTCCGGAGTTTATGATTTCCTGGAACGGTTTGCCGGGGTCCGTTTCTTCTTTCCCGGAGAGATCGGGACGGTTGCCGTCAGAAAAGGGTCTGTGACACTGCCGCAGAAGCTCTGTATTGTGGAACGGCCTGATTATATTGCCCGCAGATACATTTCTCCGAATGGCGTCTGGTATGAAGAGAACGACTTGTACAACGGTGTGCGGGGATATGGACTGAATTATGTCCGTCTGCGCATGGAGGAGCAGTCCATTTCGTTCGCACACGGATTGGGGCACCGCAGTTATGACAAGCGTTTCGGAGAGACGCACCCGGAATATTTCGCTCTCCTTCCCGACGGCAGACGCTTTATCCGGGAGACTGATTCCGCGACGAGGCACGCACCGCAGCTTTGCCTTACCAGCGGCATCACCGAGGAGATTTATCTGGATGCGAAATCTTATTTCAAGGGGGAGAGCGCCGATGTCCGGAAGGCATATTGTTCTTATGGAAAATGGTGGCTTCACGGAAATGGCTTTCCGAGAAAATACTATTCCGTCATGCCGCATGACTGGCTCTACTGGTGCGGATGCGGAAGATGCCGGAAGATCGCGGAACCGGGGCGCGACCAGACACAAAGCCAGCAGCAGGCTGTCAGTGACTTCATCTGGCAGTTCACGGCGGACATTGCGAACCGTCTTGCCGAAGAAGGAATCAGGGGAACCGTTACCCAGATGGCATACTCTCCGTATGACAGAATACCGAAGTGCGCAATTCCGGACAATGTGGCGGTTCAGCTTGCAGTCATGGGACCCGGAAGACATAACCAGACGTATCATGACGGGCAGATCCGGCGCTGGAGCGAAAAACTCGGCGGGCGCAAGCTCAACGTGTGGGTTTATCCGGGAAAACACATGGGAAAAGCCGCTTTTGTCGGAATTCCCGCCATGCTGGCAAGATCTACCGCCGAATATTTCACGAAGCGCGGGAATCTGCTCAACGGCGTGTTTTATGAATCGGAAACCGATTATTTCATCTTCAATTACCTGAACTATTATGTTTTGTCCAAAGTGACATGGAATTCGGATACCGATGTGGATGCTCTGCTGGAAGACCATTACAGAATCATGTTCGGTAGCGCCGCGGAACCGATGCGGGAATTTTTTGAAACGCTGGAAACGCTGTGGACGGAAAGAGTTCTCGGAAAAATCCGCGAAACCTCGTATGGGCCGTCTCCGGAACTTCCGAATATCCGTGACTTCTGGACGAAAATCTATACTCCGGAGCAGCTGGAACAGTTCAAGCTGCTTTTTCAACGGGCGAAAAGGCTTGCCGCGAAAGAGCCTGATGCGCGGAAACGCATTGTTTTCATGCGTGAAAAAATGCTCGGTCCCATCCTTGCCGAAGCAGAAAAATACCGGAAGATTCAGCAGTCCTTCGGTTCCTGGGAGTGTACCATTCCCGGCAGGGTTTACCTGCGCCCTTACAAAGGGGAAATTGCGGAAGTGAAGACTGTTGTGACTTTGTCCGAGGACAGCAACCATTCTGTTTTCAGGTATGAGTGCGAGGAACCGGAGATGAACGGCATCATTGCCGATGCGAAAACTCCGGATGCGCCGAAACTGTATGCGGATTCCTGCGTGGAGCTGTTTCTGAATCCGTCCGGCGACCGCAGAAACTATTTTCATTTTGCCGCCAACGCAAACGGCGTCCTTTATGATGCGAAGTGCACGTTGACCCCGTCCGGCATTCAGACGGATGTGAACTGGAACAGTGGAGCGCAGGTGCAGGTGACACGTTCGGAAAAAGCATGGACTGCGGAGTTCCGGGTTCCTAAAAAAATGCTGGGGAAGATCGAAGTGGCTGGTTTTCCCGTGAATTTTGCCCGCCATCGGGCGCTCGCGAATAAAAAATCCGAGATTTATTATCAGTGGAGTCCGGCTCCGGGCAGAAGTTTTCATGCCGTTGAGGATTTCGGCGTCATGAGGCGTGCCGGAACTCAGAGACGCAACCTGATTCCCGACGGCGGGTTCGATGTGACGAAGCAGTCATTCCGCTTCGGCTCCTGGAGCTCATGGACATCGAACAAAAGCGGAAATGACAAGGCGGAACTGGATGACAGGATTTTCATCACAGACGGAAAAAGCATTCATTTTACCAACGTGACAGGCGGAAAAATGAATGTCGTCAACTGGATCGACGGCATAAAGCCGAATACAAAATACCGCTTTTCCTGTTTTATCAGAACCCGGGGACTCAGATTGTCCGGAGATTCCAGTCTGGGAGCGGGCGTTTATATCTCGGACAATGCCGGGAAGTTCACTGTCCGGGGATTCGGACGCTATATCGGGACGAATCCATGGTTCCGCGAGAGCGTGGAATTTACCACTCCCCCGGAAATCGGCGACAAAGTTGCCATCGGGCTTTGGATATGGGATGCCGTCGGAGAAGCATGGTTCGATGATGCAAGGCTGGAGGAACAGCCGTGACATAGTGACAAACCGGGAGCGGCAGAAAGCTCCCGGCCGTCACATTGATTCAGCGGAGTTTTCCGGCGATTGCCCTGCGCAGTTCCGGCAGATCGGTTTCCGCAAGAACTCCGGGGATCAGAACGGACAGCGCATTGCCCGCCGGAACCGGCGTCCGGACCATGGAATCCCAGGACTCCGGTCCGTTCATCAGTTTCAGCGATGTGATCTTATCGGAAAGAAGCGCCGCGATCAGGGCGGGAATTGTGCCTTGCCCGTTTGCCTGAACCTCGATTTCCGCACCTTTCTGCGCCAGCAGTTCCACGGCGCAGAGAATATCCTTGACTTTGCCGCTCAGATAGGGCTTGTCGAGCATGAGTCCGAGAGATGCATAGTGATAGTCGAATTGATATTCATGGAAGAAATCGCGCAGATCCGGCTGGTCGCAGCCGGACGGGGTGCATTCGCCGATTCCGCGGATGTCAAGCCCGTATACCGTGAGGTCGTCCGGGAAGGACATTTCCGAAAGTTCATCCTGTGAATCCAGATGCGGAATGTAAAGGACGATCTTCTCCGCCTCCGGAAGATGGAAATAAAGCGTATTCCTTGTTTTCAGTTTCAACACGCTCATCAGGCGTCCATCCGGTTCCGTTTCGAGTCCGAAACGGGAGTAGTAGCCTTTGTCCGTATAGCGTCCGCGCAGAACACGGTAATGGGGAATGAACGCCTCGTCAAGTCTCAGCAGATTCCGCATAACCGCGCAAAGTTCCTGTTTTGTGCGGGGCTTTCTGGCGGCAGCCAGTTCAGAAGCCTTTTCCGCCGCGAAATCGCGGACGTATTTATTGACCGGAAGGTTTCTGACCTGTCCCCCGGGAGCGCAGAGGATGTCCTGTTCAGGCGAGACGGTGATGTCATCGGGTTCCGCGGCGGGCGCCGCGACTTTTGCCGTGTCGTTGAAGAGGGAATACATGGCTTCCCTGTTTTCCTTTGAGTATCCGTGATCGCCGTGCCCGATCGTCAGGCGGATCGAATCTTCTGCGCCGAGAAGCCGGTAAACTCTGCGGACTTCTTCATAAGTTTCCCGGGTTCCGCGCGGATCGAAAAAGTCGTTGTTCTGTCCGAGGACGACAAGCGGACGGGGAGCGCGCGCAATCAGGAAATCGCCCATTTCGAGACCGGCAGCCAGAGTGCCGGGAGGCATCTGTTCCGAGTCGGCTGGAAGTTCGTTTTCCACATTGTGCACCCAGGTGGTGATGTAACAGCTCGGAGCCGCCATCGTCAGACGGTCTTCAAGAGCATTGACGAATGTGGTCATGGTTCCGCCGCCGGAATTTCCGGTGAGTCCGACGCGCGTCGTGTCCACTTCCGGACGGCTCAGCAGGTAGTCGATTCCGCGGATTGCATCCCATGCGCGCCACGCTCCCATGGTTTCCCCCGTCAGAAGAAGCTGTTTTCCCATGGTGTTGTGTTCCTGGCAGCAATTGCCTTTGAAGCCGGGAACATCAAGGAGTTGAAGACGTTCCCCCTGACTCACGGGGTCGATTGCAAGAACGGCGTAACCTTTCATGGCAAGTCCCCGGCAGCAGGTCTGATAGACATCGGACGCCTTTCCGTTTCCGGAGTGACCGCAGAGGAAGAGAACCGCCGGAACTTTTTCCGTTGTTTTCGGCAGATAGAGATTGCCTGTCACCGGATATTCCGGACGGCTGAAGTAGATGATCCTGTGCATGACATAGGAACCGAAGTCAAGGGTTCCGGTTTCCCGGGCATCCAGCGGTGTTTTTTCCGCGGGGAGGGGAAACAGTTTTGCGATCTTTGCCCTGACCTCGGCAACATACCGTTCCGCATCCTCCCTGGTGCGCAGTGCTTCAAGACGTGCTTTCCTTGCGGCGAAATTTTTCCTGACAAGATCCAGATAATAATCCTGGACCGCAGTTCCGAACAGAGGCGTCATTCTTCATCTCCTTTAATATGTGAGTTGAACCCGAAATCCGGTCTGAATTGTTTTACTATAAATGCCATCGTTGGCAAAATCAAGACAGCTTTTCTGAAAAACTCTTGTTTTTATGAGCCGCGGATGAGGCGACGGGAACGGGAAGAGCGATGGAATGTCCGAGCAGGAAAAACAATAAATCTGAACTCACTTCTCCTCTCCTCCGTCCCTGTTTTCAAGTTGGGAAGAGAGGAGTTTCACGATGCGAACGCATTGGTACAATGCGTCTGTCGCCTTTGGCGGCTCAGAGCTTGCTCCAGACGGGTTTCATGGAGAAAATCTTGCGGATTGTCTCCGCATTGAACTTCGGAGTGCGGTCATAGTTGTAGATGCCGTTCTGCTCCTGTTCGATGTCTGTAAGCTGTGTGTAGCAGTAGCCCGCCGCTTTCGGGTTCCGGACAATGCAGTCGGTAAGTTCCGCAATGCGTTTTTCCACTTCCTCCTGCGAGAGGGTTTCCTTGTTGTAGCCCCAGGAGTTGTCCGCATAAGGCTTGCGGTCTTCCGGGATGAAGCTGACTCCGCCGTATTCGTCCACGATGTAGGGCTGTCCGTGATACGCTTCCGCTTCGACTTCCGGCTGATACATGTAAACCGGCGACTGGTTCAGTGTGTTTGAAAGCTCTTTCTCTGTCTGGTGATAGGTATGCACCGTCCAGAGATCGGTTTTTGCATGGACGTAGCCGGATGTGTCGTTTACGGGGCGTGTGGGGTCCAGCGTGCGCGTGAGATCATAGATGTCGGCGATGATTCTCCGGTGTTCGTCCAGGTCATGGTATCCGTTGGTCTCGTTCAGCGGCGTCCATGCGATGATGGACGGATGGTTGATGTCGCGTTCGACAAGCGCCGTCCATTCCGCCATGTAGTCGCGGAAAGTCAGATTGTAATTCGGATGGGTTTTTCCGAATCCCTGCCAGAAGGAGATTCCCCAGCTCGGATATTCCGCCCATGTGAGATAGCCGAGCCTGTCCGCCCAGTAGTGGAAACGTTCATCGAAAACCTTCTGGTGGAGACGCGCCCCGTTGAATCCGGCTTTCATGGAAAGTTCGATGTCATGCCTGAGCGCGTTGTCGTCGGGAGCTGTCCAGATGCCGTCTTCGTAAAACCCCTGGTCCAGCACGAAACGCAGAAAGATCGGCTGATTGTTCAGGTAGCATTTACCGTCTTCGATATGAATTTTGCGGAGTCCCGCATAGGAGGAAACCTGGTCCAGGATATTTCCGTTTTCATCTTTCAGAACATAGCGGACGTCATAAAGGAACGGATGTTCCGTATCCCATGCCCGGGGATTTTCCAGTTTGAGCGTGACCATGCTGCCGTTTCCTGCGGCAACGGTCTCCGATGCGGCTTCCGCGCCGTTGTCCAGCAGGGTGACGGTGAGCCACAGACCGCGCCGTTCCTTGTGGAAAACCGGCAGGAAGGAGAATGCGCCGTTGTCGAAATCCGGGATGATGCGGCAGCTTTTCAAGGCATACGGAGAGACGGCTTCCATCCAGACCGTCTGCCAGATTCCGGTTGTTCTGGTATAGTTGCAGCCGCGGGACTTGAACGTGGGACACTGCTTGCCGAAAGGCTGAAGCCCGCTGCGGATATTGTCTTCCACCCGGATGACGAGATCATGCGCTTTTCCGGGTTCCGCCCTGCCGGTGAGGTCCACGGTGAAGGGCGAGGTACCGCCGGTATGCCTTCCCGCCTCCGTTCCGTCGAGATAGACGATCGTCTTGTAGTCGACTCCGCCGAAGTGAAGCAGGATTTTCCTGTTCGCCCATTCCGCGGGAATTTCGACTTTGCGGTGATACCATATCATTTCGATGAAATCTGTGAAGCCGACGCCGGAAAGACGGCTTTCCGGGCAGAACGGAACCGTGATCCTGCCTTCAAACGAGGTTGCTTTCCTCCATTCCCTTTCGTCGCCGCTGCGTGAGAAATCGAACGCATAGGTCCATTCTCCGTTGAGATTCAGCCAATCCGTCCGTTTAAACTGGGGCCTCGGATATTCATTTCTTGGTACCATAATTCTGTAAAACTCCTTGTTTTGGTGTTGCATTGTTTCCTTTTTCTTATAAATTATACTTCATGAAATGGAAATCTCCAATAGAGATAAAATCATAAACATGAGGATTATGATCATGTGCGCATGGAAAGAGACATTTTTTTCAATGCCGATGCCGCCGAAAGACGCTCCGCTGAAGCTTCTGCTGGCAGGATTCACGCATAAAGACGCCTCTTACCGGATTGTGCGGAACGGGCTGGACGACATCTATGTTCTGGAATATGTCATCAGCGGCAAAGGGCATCTCCACTGGGGGGATAAGTACTATACGCCGACGGCGGGGGACGTCTATCTGCTTCAGCCTCATGTCAGCCATGAATATTATTCCGATCCCGCCGATCCCTGGGAGAAGATCTGGTTCAACCTGAGCGGTCCGCTGATGGACGCCCTGTGCGACGCCTACCGTCTGCACGGCGTCGTCTACTTTCATCACTGCCGTCTGGAAAAAGAGTTTCTGGATACCGCGGAACTGCTTCGGCGGCAGGAACGGAATTTTTATCAGAAGTTCGCGCTCCGGATTCACCGCATCATATCTCTGATCGACCTCTGGCGCAGAGAGCATCCCGAGGTCAGGAAATCACCGGAGGGAGTCCGCCTGAAAGAGTATCTTGACGCAAACTGGCAGGAGGACATTTCCCTGAACAGACTTGCCGCGCTGATCCGCAGGTCTCCCGCGCAGACGCTGCGCATTTTTCAGAAGGACTGGAACTGCTCTCCCTACGCCTATCTGCAGGAACAGCGTTCCTTTCTGGCTCGCCAGTATCTGGAGAACTCGGATTATCCGGTCAAGATTCTGGCTTCGATGCTGGGCTTCCATGACGAATTCTATTTCTCGAACTGGTTCAAGGGCAAAAATGGAATCTCCCCGTCCGCCTACAGAAAGAGATTCCGCGAAAGCCGGCTGTAAATCATTTCAGGTGGAATGCAAGTTTGATTCCCTTGATCATCATCTCGAACGCCATGGTGGTAAGCAGAAGCCCCATCAGCGATTCCAGCGCGGACAACGCCTTGACTCCGAGAAACCTGCACGCATAGCGGCCGCTCATGAGAATCAGGGCGCATGCCCCCCATGCCGCAATCAGGGCGGCGCTTCCGGACAGGGCGGCTTCCATCCCGCCTTTGCCTCCGACAATAATCGCCGTGGACATTGCGGCGGGACCTGCAAACAGGGGAATGGCGAGCGGAACTATGAACGGTTCCTTCACGGGAGACGCCGGAGAGTCCGCATCCTTTGCCGCCGAAGAGAACACCAGTTTGATTGCGATCATGAACAGGATGATTCCCCCGGACAGTTCAAGGGATGCCTGTGTCAGATGCAGGTATTTCAGAATTGCGCCTCCGCAAAACAGGAAGAGCAGCAGAGCGCCCAGGGCGATCAGGGATTCCCGGATGACGATCACACGGTATCTTTCCGCGGTGACTCCATCCAGCTCTGCAATGAAGACCGGCAGATTGCCGAGCGGATTCATGACGAGAAAAAACAAAATCAATGTGGAAACAAAACCTTCCATAAGCGCCCCCTTTTCCGTTACCATAACACGAAATGCCGATTTTGCAAACCCGCAGCGGCAGGAAACTGTTTTCCGGACGGATGACTTTCCGGGATTTTCCGTTTGGTTTATGGAAAAATTGCTTTTCAGGAGTATATTACTCCTTTTATCTGTAGATGCTTCTTTCAAGTAATTTGATGATAATCAACGGGAATATGAGATGAATACGGAAAATGTCGAATTGAGAAAGAATCTGATCCGGAATTGCCATCGGATTGTGGTCAAGGCGGGAACCCGTCTCCTGACTGATCCCGAATCGTTGCCCGTTCTGATCGGGCAGATCAAAATGATCCGGGACGCGGGGAAACAGGTCATCCTCGTTTCTTCCGGCGCGGTCGGGATCGGAATGAAAAGCCTGAAACTCACGAAACGTCCCCGCAGACTTTCCGAAGTGCAGGCATTGGCGGCACTGGGGCAGGGCAAGCTCATGGCGATGTATGAGGAGGAATGTGAAAAACTCGGCTTTCGCTGTGCACAGATTCTGCTGACGGCGGATGACCTGCGTTCGCGTGAACGGCACCTCAATGCCCTGAACTGCATTGAAACACTGCTTTCCCAGGACATTCTGCCGATCATCAATGAAAACGATCCCGTGTCCGTCGATGAACTCAAATTCGGAGACAACGACATTCTTGCCTCGCTCCTGGCGTCCATGACCCGCGCGGATCTGACGATTATTCTCACCACGGTGGACGGACTCAAGAAACCGAATGAAGACGGTTCGCTCGGAGATCGCATTTCCGTAGTGCGGGGCATCACGGACACGCAGCGTGCGATGGCGACCGGAACCGACGACGGCAATATGTCGATCGGCGGAATGACCTCCAAGCTCAAAGCCGCCGATACGCTCAATTCCGCCGGTGAGGCTCTGTGGCTGGCGTCCGGGCGTGAACCGGATATTCTCAGACGTATTTTCAACGGTGAGGACGTCGGCACGATCTTCCTGCCGGCGAATGCAAAAAAGAAAATGGAGTCCAAGAAGCGCTGGCTCTCGACTTTTTCCCGTCCGAAGGGAAAACTTGTAATTGATGACGGCGCTGTGGCGGCGCTCAGGAAGAAAGGGTGCAGTCTGCTGGCGTCCGGCATTTTTGCCGTGAACGGGGAATTTGAACGAGGAGACGTGCTCGAAATCGTGTCCGGTTCCAATACGCTGATAGCAAAGGGACTGACAAACTTTTCCGCGGCAGAGTGCCGTCTGCTGATGGGACACAAATCTTTTGAAAATCATCAGATTCTGCGCTATGATGCGGATGATGAAGTGATTCATCGCAATAACATGTATGTGGTAAAATGAACGTTTATATCAAGACCTACGGCTGTCAGATGAACGAGCGCGACTCCGAGTCCGCCGCCGCCATGCTGGTTTCCGCCGGACATCATATCGTAAATTCCGAGCAGGATGCCGACATCATCATCCTGAATACGTGCAGCGTCCGCGAACAGGCGGAACGCAAGGCGATCGGCAAGCTCGGCATCCTCAAGAAGCTGAAGCGCGAGCATCCGCACATGATCTTCGGAATCATGGGCTGCATGGCGCAGAGCCGGGGGGAGGAACTGCTGAAATCCGTCGAACATCTCGATTTTGCGGTCGGAACGGACAACATTCATGCAATTCCGGAAATCGTCGGGGAAATTATCAGGGAAAAGCATAAAATCCGCCGCGATGACCGCAAGGGCGCGGATACGCCGGGAATTGATGCGCACCGCGTGAATGTGGACGCCGGACAGTTCAATGCGTTCATCTCGATTTCACGCGGTTGCAACCGTTACTGCTCCTACTGCATTGTGCCGTATGTGCGCGGACCCGAACGCAGCAGAAGCATGGACGGCATTGTGGCGGAAGCCGCGGAACTGGCGAAACACGGAATCAGGGAAATCATGCTGCTGGGACAGAATGTTGCCGCATACGGACTTGACGGAGTGCCGCCGCCGATTGCGGATGACAATTCCCCGTTCGCCGAACTGCTGGAGCGGATTTCCGCCATCGACGGCATCCACAGAATCCGTTTCACTTCGCCGCATCCGGCATTTTTCAACAGAAAACTGATTGAGACGATTGCGCGTCTGCCGAAAGTCTGCAAGTGCATTCACCTGCCGCTGCAGTCGGGTTCGGACCGGATTCTGAAACGGATGAACAGACCTTATGATTCCGCTCATTACATGAACATCGTCAACCGTCTGCGCGCACTGGTGCCGAGAATCAATTTCTCCACGGACATCATCGTCGGTTTTCCCGGCGAGACGGAGGAGGATTTTGAAGCGACGCGCAGGATCATGCGCGAAGTGGCTTATGACAATGCGTTCATCTTCAAATATTCTCCCCGCAAAGGCACGGTTTCCTCCAGGATGAAGGACGATGTCCCGCAGGAGGAGAAGGAGAGGCGCAATGACGTGCTTCTGAAAGACCTTGCCGCAATCAATGAGTTCAAGAACAATGAACTCGTCGGGCAGACCTTTGAAGTTCTTGCAGAGGGACCGAGCAAGCGCAACTCCGCGCGCTGGTCCGGCAGAACCGATACGTTCAAACTTGTGGTGTTCACTCCCCCCGACGGACTCAGGCCCGGCGATTTCATTCATGTGAGGATCGAGCGTGCCACCCCGATGACACTTTACGGGACAGTTTGTTCTCAGAGTGATGTTGCCGGAAGGACATCGTAACGTCTGCGGCTGAAGAGGGCATCTGTCTGCCGGGGAAGGGGGAAAATGTAAAAAGCCGGAACTCGGATTCCGGCTTTTGTGTTTCTTACTTCTGTTTTTCAAAATGTTCCATGGGCGGAGGGCCTTTTCTTTTCTCCCGATGCGGACGGAGCTTGCGGCGTTCGGACTTCGGGGTGCACATCCATTTCAGGCGCATCTGGATCATTTTCTCCGCGTCCTTCTGATTTCGTTCATAATGTTCCTTGAGCCTCTGCAAATGCTTTTCCGCAGTCTTAAGCTGTTCTTCCGCATCGCGGATATTCCGTTTGGTGAATTCCAGGCGCTTGGCGAACTGGACGCGGATTGCGGCTTCCAGCTCTTTTTTGATCTGTGCCTTTTCCTCTTCCGTCTCAGCCGCCAGATATTTGTCGCTCAGCGCGGAAACCCGCTTGTCTTCCTCCGGGCGGTATTTCCGGAAAAGCTCCTGCATTCTTTTTTTGAGTTCGGGGAACTTCTTTTCCCGAATCAGTTTTGCAAGCTCGTCACGTTCCGCCTGTGTCAGTTTTTCCATGAAATAATCGTGGGGGCTTTTCATCCTCGGCGGAGGAGGCGGCCCCGGCGGCATATCCTCCGAAGGAATATGGGCTTTCTGCGGAGGCTCCTGAGCCGTCATGACGGCGGCGCTCAGCAGAAAGACGGCAGAAAGAAAAATCCTCAGTTTTTTACTCATTACGGTGTTCCTTTCAAGGTGTCTGTTCCTGGGTTTCAGATTTTGTTTCGGAGACGGTCTGCCGGGTTCCGGCGGTCTTTGCCTGCCTTGCCCCGCTGACGGGAACCGCTTCTCCGTTGATGACTCTGGAAGAAGTGCTGTCCGGATCAAGAAGCGGCTTCGCCACCGCCGGAGCCTGATAAGTTCGTGAAGTCCCTGTCTGCTTTGACCGATACGAGGGGGACTGCCGGTTGGTGCTGTCATAAGTCCTGGTCGTTGACGGTGTTTTCAATGACGACGCCGGCGGCATTGTGACCTTGCCGGGGGTATAGGAGGTGGAACGTTGCGAAAACGTGCGGAAATTCCCCGGGCGGGAAGAAAGCAGCGCCCCATGTGTCCCTGCGGCCTGAGCTGGACTCCCCGCGCAGAGGAACATCAGCAGGACAGCCGGAAAAAGGGTTTTGTTCATATGCTGCCTCCGTTTTTCTGGGCGGTTTCCATGATCGAAGAGAGCACCGTCATGCTGAGGAGCTTGTCCGAGGTCTGCTCCAGCTGGGAAGTCAAAGCCAGCAGATCGGAGTCCAGAGAATCCATTCCGCTGTATGCCTCCGGCATGTTGACCGGTGTCGCCATCTTTGTCTGCGGGATTCCGGGAAGCGCGGTATAGGCGATTCCGAAACAGATGAAAACTGCCGCCGCGGCAGGCATCCAGATGTATTTCAAACGGAAGCGTCTCTGCTTTTTGTGCAGTGCCGACGCCGCATAGTTTCTGATGTTGGCAGAGAGCAGTTCCGGCACCTCCGGCAGAACAGAACCGTTTTTCACCGCTTCCCATGCGGAACGGGCGGCGGCGCATTCCGGGCATTCCGCGAGATGTCCGCGAAGTTCCTGCGAGTCTTTCCCATCAAGGAAATCCATTCTGTAATCCCTGCATTTCTTCATTTTGCGCCTCCTTGTTTTTCCGACCAGTCTTTCAAAGCCTTCCGCATATTCTTCAACGCATACTGCATTCTGGCGAGCACAGTATTGATCGAACATTTCTGTATCTCCGCAATCTCCTTGAAGGGCACATCATCGCGCCGCATCAGAAAAACCTCCCGCAGTTCCGGCGACAGCGAGTCGATCGCCGCGTCAATCGCTTTGGAGAGTTCCTCCCGGTGAAGTTCGCGCCACGGTTCGCTTGCCGGCGCCGCGATTTCATGCGGAGACTCCTCCTCGTCCAGGCTGATTTCCGTTTCTCCCGCGCGTGCGTTTCTGCGGAATCCGTCCACTGCAATATTGTGGGCAATCCGGATCAGCCACGCAAGGAACATCTGCTTGTGTTCATATTTCGGCAGATTGTCAACCGCCTTGATCCAGGTCTGCTGAAATATGTCGTCCGGCGACACCGCGCTTCCCGCCAGCATCTTGTTCAGATAAGCGTAAAGCTGGCGTTTGTAGCGTTCGTAAAGGGTGTTGAAATCCTCCGGGTTTCCCGCTAGATACCCTTTAATCAGCATTTCGTCGTTGATCCGCTTGTCATCCATGTTCCCTGCTTTTGTTTCAGTAAACGGATTGCTCTTCCCGTTTATTGTGCTGAAAAATATTTTTTTATGAAAAACTTGTCATTTCAGTCTGATTTTCCGGCGTTTTCCGCAAGAAGCACCGCAATGCCGACATCTGCCGGAAGCATGTTGACCGAGCCAAGCTCCGATGTTTCGAGCCACTCGACGCTCTGGTTTTCCTTCGGAGCCGGTTCCGGCGCGCCCTCCCTGATGACGGAGCGGATGAAGTGAAGATGGTAAATCCGGTCCGGCAGTTCGGCCCATGCCTGATATGCGGTGTCAAGGGTGTAAATTTCCGTGCCGAGTTCTTCCCTGATTTCGCGGCGGAGACACTCGGAAAGAGTTTCGCCGGGTTCCGCCTTTCCCCCGGGGAATTCCTTGTAGCCGGCAAGTACAGTGCCGGGGGCGCGCCCGCAGATCAGGATTTTTGAACCCCGGCGGATGACTGCTCCGCAGACGTTGATGATCGGTTTCTGCATAATGACTGTCTGTTCCTTCATGGTTGGATGGAAAAGTATACCGCATAATTCCGGAAAATCAAGATTTTCTCTTGCATTTCAATTCCGGAATGGTATAGTGTGTGACAAAATAGCACAACAAAAAGATTCGGAAAAGGTGTGTCATCTATGCCCAGAAATGAATTTTTCAACAAATTTGTCTCCAAGCTGGATTCCCTGGATCCCGCCAGCATTAATTCCTATATTCACCTCCTATCGCGGGAACACGGCTTTCTGGAATCGGTGTTCAACTCAATCAAAGAGGGGATTGTCGTCATTGACTCCTCGTTCCGGCTGATTTACCATAATGCCGTCGCAAAGGAGATGTTCGGGATTCCGGACCGCTTCGAGCACATCAAGATTTCACATCTGGTCAAGGGGATTTCATGGGATGATCTCGTCACGCCGGACAAAGAGAGTCCGTCAAGTGCATATCATGAGGTCGAGATTCTTTATCCGCGCCGCCGTATTCTGAAATTCTACGTCGCGCCCCGTCCTGATTCCGATTCGGAACAGCACTACGCCACGCTGATTTTCAATGACATTACGGAGATGTACGACCGCATGAATTCCGCCGCGGAGTCGGAGCGCACCCAGCTGGTCTCCATGCTTGCCGCCGAAGTCGCGCATGAAATCGGCAATCCGCTGAACAGTCTTTACCTGAATCTTCAGCTGTTCCAGCGCATGCTTGCCAAGGGGGAGCTGGACAAGGAGGAAGCCGCGGAAATGATCGGGGAGTCGCGCAAGGAGGTGGAACGGCTCGACAGCATTATCCATCAGTTCCTGCAGGCGCTTCGCCCGTCAAAGCCGGACATGCATGTGCTTGACGTCAAAAATGTTGTGCTGGAGTCCCTGACGTTTATGCGCCATGAAATCGAAGGGCGCGGCGTGACGGTGAACTGTCTGTTGAGCGACTCTCTGCCGAAAGTCCGGGGAGATGTCAATCAGTTGAAGCAGGCGTTCTACAATCTGATAAAAAACGCGGTGCAGGCGATGCCGCAGGGCGGCGCTTTGACGATCTCATGTTCTTATGACGACCGTTCTGTTTTTGTGGAAGTCGCTGACAAGGGGAAGGGAATCCGTCCCGAGGACGCCGCCCGTCTCTTCAAGCCCTTTTTCACCACGAAGGAGAAAGGAAACGGGCTCGGACTGATGGTCGTTGAGCGGGTGATCCGTGAACACGGCGGGCGTCTCTCCTTTGAAAGCAAGGTGGGGAAGGGGACGAAGTTCACGATTGCCCTGCCGCGCCTCGGCGCCCGGATCCGGGTTCTGCCGCCTCCGCCTGAAAACGCCGGTATCCTGCCGGAGCCTGAAGAAAAGCAACACCATGGACAGGAGTAAGTTATGGCTGTTTCCAACAAGAAAAGCAAACCGATGATTCTGATTGTGGACGATGAACGCGGAACCCGGGAAGTCCTGGCGAAGTTTCTCCGTGCCGACTATGAGGTGACACTTGCCGAGGACGGCGAGATCGGGCTGAATCTCCTGAAACGCAATCATTATGATCTGGTGCTGAGCGACATCCGTATGCCGGGCGCGACCGGAATGAAGATTCTCGAAGCGACGCTCAAAATGACGCCGCCTCCGCCGTGCATTCTCTTTACCGCCTACGGCTCCATTGAAACCGCGGTCGAAGCCATGAAACACGGTGCTTTCGATTTCGTGACGAAGCCTGTCAATTTCGATCAGCTTGAAATCCTGATACAGCGGGCGCTGGAATCGGGGCGTATCAAAGAGGAGAATGCGGAACTCCGAAAACGGCTGGATTCCAAGTTCGGAGCGGAAAACATCATCGGCAATTCCGCGGCGATTCAGCGGGTGATCGACAATGTCCGGCAGGTCGCCCCGACTCGCGCGACGATCAGCATTACGGGTGAAAGCGGAACCGGAAAGGAGCTGATCGCCCAGGCGGTTCACCAGCTCAGCGGCCGCACCGGAAAATTCATCGCGGTACATTGCGCGGCGCTGCCGGAGACTCTGCTGGAAAGCGAGCTGTTCGGGCATGAGCGCGGAGCGTTCACCGGCGCCACGGAGCAGAGAAAGGGGCGTTTCGAGCTTGCGGACGGCGGAACGCTGTTTCTGGATGAGATCGGTGAAATTCCGCTTTCAACGCAGGTCAAGCTGCTTCGTGTCTTGGAGACCCGTTCCTTTGAACGGATCGGCGGAACGGAGACGATTACCGTCGACACCCGGGTCGTGACCGCGACCAACCGCGACCTGATGGAAATGGTGAGGCAGGGGACGTTCCGCGAGGATCTGTTCTACCGTCTGGATGTCGTGACGATTCACCTGCCGCCTCTGCGCGAACGTCAGGAGGACATTCCGCCGCTTGTGAAATATTATCTTGATTATTTTGCAAAGGAGAACGGAAGACCGCTGTTCTCCGTTTCCGAAAGTGCGATGTCCGCACTGTGTTCCTATTCATGGCCGGGCAATATCCGGGAGCTCAAGAACTGCATGGAGCGCATGGTCGTTCTGACGCGCGGTTCTCAGATCGACATTGAAAATGTTCCCGTGAACATCCGGGAAAAGATCAATCCCGGCATTTCCAAAACGATTCTGAACCCGTCAACGTGCGACCTGGAGAAGAATGAGAAAATATTGATTCAGCGCGCATTGAACGAGTGTGACGGCAACCGCACACGCGCCGCCGAGAAACTCGGGATCAGCCGCCGCACGCTTCACCGCAAACTGGCGCTTTACGACATTCAGTGAAGAACGGGAAGGGAGCTTTTCCCGGCTCCTTTCCCGCAGTATTTTTCAGTCGTGGCATTTGCATCCGTTCCGGTGTCCGTGGCACTCCCCGCCGTGTTCATGGTCATGATGGTGGTGGCTGCATTGGAAATCGGGATTGGTTTTCAGTTCTCCGGCAAGATATTCCCCGACGGCTTTGATGACATTGCCGCTGACTCCGCCGACAACCTTGATTCCGTTTTCCGCAAGCGCCGCCTGAGCGCCTCCGCCGATTCCGCCGCAGAGAAGGACGTCCACATTGTGCTCTTTGAGGAATCCGGCAAGCGCGCCGTGTCCGCTGTCGCCCGTCGGGACGATCTGCATTCCGCTGATGAGTCCGTCCTGAATCTCGAAGATTGCGAAGGACGGGGTGTGCCCGAAGTGCTGGAAGATTTCTTCGTTTTCACATGTTGCCGCGATGATCATTTTGCGTTCTCCTGTTTTATGAGTTTGATTCTGTTCGCTGCGCCGGCAGCAGTGACGACATGCCGGCTGATGCTGAGTGCAGTCTTCCGGCGGCTCGAAATCTCCGTCCGGAATCACAATGTTCATGCCGGAAACCAGCGCGGAAACGACTTTGCCGCGTCCGGAGTAGAGCAGACGCTGGATCGTGCCGCGCGAAATCCCCATTCTGGCGGATGCTTTCCCCTGTTCCATCTGTTCCAGGTCTACAAGACGCATTGCCTCCAGTTCGTCCAGCGGAAGCTCCACGGAACGTTCCGCCGATTCCGCCTGAAAGCGTCTGCACGCCGGACGGCAGCAGACCCGTCTGCATTTTTTGGTCCGAGCCATGATGATTTTCCTATATTGTGTGCATATGCACATAATATAACATTCAAAAAGGAAGATGCAAGCGGAAAATGAACTGTTTTGCCGTAAGCTGCGGGATATTGGAATGACGAAAGCCTGAAATCGTATGGTGCAGGTCACTGACCTGTTGCGAGCCAACTGCATAAGTTGGTCGCCGCAGGCGAAATCCCTCCGGCGGCGGTTCCACCGCTACCGGACGGGAAACGGAGCTTCGAGAGCCGCCAGCAACGCTGACCACAGGAGAACGCCCGGAGCTCTCGAACTTTCCCATTGGAAAAATTCTCGCCATTGAGCAGTTTGGACCGCTCCGGGCGGAGATTTCGCGCTATACGCTACCAGCGGTTTGCCGTTGGACCGCGACAAGGGCAAAGTTCTTGACTCGAGAAGAATGCATTCGCATTTTTCCGTCTCAAAGCCGATCCATAGGGGCGGGGTATGGAAAAAAGAATGAAAATCTTGCCGGCATGGAGAAAAGTGACGCTTTTCACATGAATTGTGACACGGCTTTTGCGGAAAGCCATTGACTTTTGCTTCGGGATATTGTATAATCCGTATCAGAAAACAGGTGGCGTATGGAACCAAGACAAGGGATCAACAAAGTTAATTTCAGAGAACTGGCGCGGGAACTGGATATCAGCGTCATGACACTTTACCGTGTCCTGAACAATGTACCTTCTGTCAGGCCCGAAACGCGCAGGCGCGTGATCAACGCGCTCAACCGACATGGCTTTTATGCGCTCAGGCAGACGAAACGCATCCGGGTCATTTTCGATTTTTCCGAAAACCAGTATCAGCAGCACTACGGAATGCAGTTGATGCAGCGGCTTTCTTCCCGCGATTACAGTTGCGTGATCACGGACCACCGGAAGAATCTCTCCCGTTTTCAGGACGCCGCCGCGGAAAGCGACATTCTGGTATTCTGCTCGATTCCTGAAACGTCAACTGTGGAGGCTGTCCGCAGAATCAATCCTGAAATCTATACGATCTGCCTCTGGACCCGATGCGGTGCGGACATCACGATCTCTTCTGACAACACGCTCGGCGGGGAACTCGCTGCGGAACATCTTCATAAAATGGGGCATCGCCATGTTGCCGTGAATCTTGCGCTTGCGCATCCGACGCGCCTTGAACGCTACCAGAGTTTTTACGGGCGCATGAAAGTGCTGGACCCCGGTTGCCGGATTGATCCCGTGGAGGAGGAGCCCGGAGCGGGGATGTGCGGGACTCTGCTGCGGTATCTGGAGTCCGCGGCGCCGCAGCCCACGGTTCTTTTCTTTCCCGCGGGAGGATTTGCGCAGGTCTTCTATGAGGAAGTCATAGCCCGTGATCCTGAACGTTTCAAAGACCTCAGCATCATGAGTTATGACCGTCCCTGCGATTTCTGGCCGCTCCATGAAAGAGTTCATGAGTTCGACCGGATCGAATTCCGTTCGGAAGATTTGCTGAACTGGACCGAATATTATATCATCAACCGTCCGATGATGGAAAAACGCACTCCGATTCACACCAGTATCCGGACGACTCTCAAGGTGGTCGGAAGTGTAAGGAAAATGAACTGATCTTATTTTCCCATGCAGTGATAAAATCAGAAAGGCTGAAGAATGAAAAGCTCCAATGTATTTTTTTGTCTGGCTGTACTGCTTCCCCTGCTGTCCGGCGGGGAAGAATCAGCCGTTAACAATTCAATTTATGTAAATCAGAAAGGCAACTTGAAAATGAATTTGGAAAAACCGGGCTGGAAGCTGACTTTCCACGATGAGTTCGACCGTCCGCAGTTGAATGACATCTACTGGTATCCGGCATACCGTTCGGGGCGTGTCGAGTATCTGAACCGGTGCGGTCTTGAACAGCGCTGGGTGGATCACAATGCGCATTATGTGATTGAGGATGGCATTCTGAAACTTCGTATTTCGGAAAAACTGCCGTACCGTCCGGACAGGAGTCATCGCTGCGTAAGCTGCATTACGACCTCCGATCACCGTATCGGCGCCACGCCTGAACAATACCGTGTGATGGATAAATTCTCCCAGAAATACGGCTGGTTCGAGATTCGCTGCCGCATTCCGCGCGGGGAGGGGCTGATGAGCGCTTTCTGGCTTCATCAGGTCGATCCGTCAAAACAGGAGTATACAATTGACGGCAGGAGAAAGACAAACAGGGACGGTGCGCTTGAAATCGACATTTTCGAGCAGCAGGGACGCCACATCACGGACACGGAAAGCAAAGTTGACCTGAATATCCATTTCACGGAGAAAGGGCATTTCCTGCATACGGAACCGGTCGATGTTTCGGACGGCTTCCATGTGTGGGCGATGGAGTGGGAGGAGGGGCGGATCCGCTGGTATCTCGACGGCAGGGTGATGGAGACGTACGAAGGGCCGACTCCGCCGGAGAAGATGTTCATCCTGATTGCCCTGTTTCAGTATTCCGGCTGGATCGGGAACGTCGATCCGAATTTGAAGTATCCTAAGGATTTTGAGATTGATTATGTCAGGGTTTATGCGAAGGAGTGAGGAAATGGCGGACCCGGTGCGGTTGCGCGCGGAACGTCTGGCGACCGCTTCGTCGTGCTGCGGCTTTCTGGGGGAGGTGACGCTGACGGACAGTGCCGTGATCATCCTGTTTGCCGGAATGCTCGGCGCCGGAGATGCACTTTCCATGATCACGACCTCAGTTCTGCCTCTCCTGAACGGACTGTGCATCATTCCGATGGCGGGCCTTGCAATGAAAATCGGGATGCGGAGACAGATTCTTCGGGCGTGTTTCTGCGCTTCCGCCGCCTATTTCACCGCGGTCGCTTCGCCGTTCTTCGGGGAGGCGGGGGTGATGGTGCTGATTGCCTCAGTTTTCCTTTTTGCGTTCAGCCTGACGGGATTCATTGCAGGCTGGTTTCCACTGCTCGACACCTTTCTGGAACCGGAGCGCAGAACCCTGTTTTTCAGCAGGATGCGCTTCTGCCATCAGTTGAGCGGGACCGTGTTCCTGTTTCTTGTCGGCTTCGTGATCGGCGGGAATCCGCCTGTATGGGGACTGCAGCTTGTCCTGCTGGCTGCCGCCGTCATCTTCACCGGGCGTGCGGCTGCGATCTCGCGGATCCCCGTATTCGAGGGGCGGCAGAACGAGAGCGCCGGATTTCTCTCCGGCTTGAATACGGCGGTCGGAAACAAGCCCATGGCAGGATTTTCCCTGTATTTCTTTCTGTTGAATCTGACTGCGTTCGGCACGGTTCCCCTGATGATGCTGTATCTGAAAAATGGGCTGAATGCCCCGGACAATGTCATTGTGCTGATCTCCGCATGTTCCCTTTCCGGTATGCTTTTCGGGTATCTCTGCATCGGGCGGCTCCTGAAACGGATTGGAATGAAACATACGTTTCTGCTGCTCCACTTTATCTTTTTCGCCGTGAACGGCGGGCTGTTTCTTATCGGCGGCAGGAGTATGGCGACCTACCTGCTGATCGCCTTTTTTCTGCTGGTCTACTCTTTTGCGGCTGCCGCTTCGTCCATTGTCGCTTCGGCGGAAATGATGAAACTGGCGTCTCCCGGGAATAAAATCATGGCAATGGCATTCAACGGTGCCTTTTTCTACGGCGGTTCCGGTCTCTCCCGCTTTCTCACTTCCCTGCTGCTGGGATCGGGCATGTTTGCCGCGGAATGGCAGCTTGGGGCGACGACGGTCTGCCGCTACCGGACTTTTCTGCTGTTGTACTGTGCGGCGATTCTGCTTGCCGCGCCGTTTCTCCTGCTGGTCCCCGCCGTAAATTCCGGAAAGTCAAACAAACCTTAACCTGCGAGGGGTGACGATGTATCTTTTTTTCAATGATGTGCAAGGCCGGTTCCATATTGGAAAGTCCTGCCGCGGAAGCCGGGCGGCGCAGAGCCGTCGAATGGATGCGCGGACCTGAAATCAGCAAGGTTTACCTGGAGACTTACCGCCATCGGCGCCGGGTGACGGACAGCCGCTCAGCCTGCCGCAGAGATAGGCGAGGGCGAATTCCACGCGCAGGATATGGCGTCCGAGCGTGACCGGAGCATAACCGATGCGGAGAAACGCTTCGACTTCTTCGGGGGTGTATCCTCCCTCGGGACCGATTGCGATCCAGGTCGCGCCCCGGCTTCCGCAGGGGCAGGGGGGAGCATCGTTCATGGGGTGGGCGATGATCTTTTCCGCATTCTTCGAGAGCTCCGCAAGTTCGCCGCCGGATACGAAGTCACGGAAGGAACGGCGGAACTCCAGCTGCGGGAGAACGGTGTCAACTCCCTGTTCCAGACCGAGCAGAAGCTCTTCCCTGATGGCGCCGGGCGTCATGGCTCCGCTCTTCCAATAACTTTTCTCGACCTTCGCAGAAGCGATGAAAAAGGCTTTCTTTATGCCGGAAGATGCGATAAAGTGAAGTGTCTTTTTGAAACTCTGAGGACGCGGCAGGGAAATCACCGGAACGATCTCCGAAGATTCCGGAGGGGCGATGTCAAATGCCGGACAGACAAGTTCGACGCAATTGCGTTCCACTTTCCGCAATTCCGCGATTCCGATGTTTCCTCCGACAAGCCCCGCCTTGACGTGTCCGCCGGGAACGGCGCGAAGTACACATTTGATGTGTTCCGCGCGGCGTCCGGCGACTTGAAACAGATCTCCGGAGATCCGGTCGGCTTCGGTCAGGAGCAGCAGGTTCATTTGCGGAGCTGCTCCATAAGCTCATCCAGTCCGCGCATGACGTGGCGCGGACGGTATGGAAAACGCGGCAGGTCATTGACCGCAGTCACACCGCTGAGCACGAGGACGGTATCGACTTCCGCCTCGATGCCAGCCACAATGTCCGTGTCCATGCGGTCGCCGATGATGACGGTGTCGCGCGACATGGCGTTCAGGTGCTTGACCGCTCTGCGCATCATCAGCGGATTGGGTTTTCCGACGAAATATGCCTTGCGGCGCGTCGCCAGTTCGATCGGAGAGATCAGCGCCCCCGTGGCGGGCATGATGCCGTGCTCCGTCGGACCCGTTATGTCGGGATTGGTGCCGATGAGCTTTGCCCCGTTGAAGACAAGCTGCACCGCCTTCTCAATGCGTTCCAGACTGTAGGTGCGGGTTTCTCCGACGACTACGTAATCGGGCGAGGAATCGTTCATTGAGATTCCTTTTTCATAAAGAGCGTTGTAAAGTCCCGCTTCGCCGATTACGAATGCGGAGCATCCCGGATGCTGTTTCGCCAGAAAGTCCGCGGTCGCCAGGGCGCTGGTGTAGAAATGGGTTTCATCGACCTGAATGCCGAGACGGGAAAGTTTCTCCGCCAGTTCGCGCGGCGTTCTTTCACTGGAATTGGTCAGGAAAAGAAACTTCTTCTTATGCTCCGTCAGCCAGTCTACGAAGTCGGACGCCCCCGGCAGCAGTTTGTTGCCGTGATAGACCACTCCGTCCATATCGGAAATGAATGTGCTTTTGTTTTTCAGCGATTCCATGGCGGAACCCCCTTTCTGCTGTGTGTTCCGGCAATATACATGAAAAACGGCTGCATTGCAAGCGGAAACTTGCCGGAAGCGGACGGGCAAATCACCTTTCATGCGCCGTCAGATAGTCGGCGGCGATGCCGGAAAGGAAGATCATGCCGGTTTTCAGCACGCTGTCATCAAACTCGAAACGGCTGCTGTGCAGCGCCGCATGTTCGCCCAGTCCCAGATGACAGAAGACGCCGCTGCTTTTCCGGAGGAAATAGGCAAAGTCTTCGCTGCTCATCGAGGATTCCCTCATCAGAACGAAACGTCCGTCGCCGAGATATTTTTCCGTTACCTTCCTTGCAAGTTCGGCACCTTCGGCAGAACTGGCAGTCACCGGATAAGTCACGGTGTAATCCAGCTTCCAGGCTGCGCCCTCCTCCGTGCAGATCCGTTCCACGACATTGCGGAAAACCGTTTCAAGTTCCCTGCCGACCTCGTCTTTCAGAAAACGCACCGTGCCTTCTATTTTTGCAGTCGCGGGAATGATGTTGGTATTGTTTCCGCCGTCAATGTGACAGACGGTGCAGACACCTTCCCGCGGGCACTCTTTCCGCAGGGCGTCCACGATCCGCGCGATGACATTGATCGGGTTCAGTGCCTTCGACGGCATACTGCCGTGTCCGCCGCGCCCGATCACGGTCAGGTAAAAGAATCCTGCCGCCGCCATGACCGCGCCCGCTCTGGTGGAGATGCAGTTGTATTTCACATTCGGCCATCCATGCAGAGCCGCGCAGAAATCCATTTTCGGGACATCCACCGCGCCCGCCTCGATCAGCGGCTTTGCCAGCGCCGCGACTTCCTCGCCCGGCTGAAACAGAATTCTGACGGAACCCGGAAGCCTGTCCCGCAGATCGCAGAGAATCCGCGCCGCGCCGTAGAGCATCGCCATGTGCCCGTCATGCCCGCATGCGTGCATCATCCCCGGATGCGTCGAGACGTGATCCGAGCAGTTCTCCTCCGTGACGGGAAGCGCGTCAATATCGGCGCGGAGAGTCACATTGCATCCGGGACGGCTGTCGTTCAGGAGCGCCACGACATCCGTTTCCAGAAAAGGATCAAGCACTTTCAGGGGCAGGGCTCCCAGACGTTTCCGCAAGAGAGCGGAAGTCTTGAACTCCTTTCCGGCGATTTCCGGGATTTTGTGGAGTTCATGCCGCAGGGCGGCAGCTTCCTCCAGATGCCTGTCGGCGAGTTTCAGAATTTCCTCTTTCATTTCAGGTTTCCTCATGATCCGTCCGTTTCTGCGCGAAGAGCCAGTCCAGCCCATTGTCATCCGCAAAAAACGGATCCCATACATTATGATTGACGCCGGGCAGTTCCCGGTAGACGATATTCGGGTTTCCCGTCCGGCGCATTGCCTCAAACATGCTGCGGGCGCGGATGACCGGAACGGCGCTGTCGTCTGTGCCGTGGATCAGGAAGGCGGCGACATGCCGGAGACGGGGCGCCTGAGACGTGTCCGCACCTCCGCACATGACGGCGACCGCGGTGAAAAGCTCATTCATGCGGCACGCCATGTCCCATATTCCGTAACCGCCCATTGAGACGCCCAGCCCGTAAATGCGCCGGAGGTCAGGTTTGAATTCCGCGATCTTTGCACGCACCAGCTCCATGGCAAGGGATTGGAACAGGGAAGGAACTTCCGGCATGACATGCGACTCGGAATTCCACGGGACATCCACCCACTGATACCCCTGTTCGCATTGCGGAAAAAGCAGAACCGCCTTGATTCCGTGTTTTTCGCAGTAGCGAATCAGCGGGACGGCGGGGATGCGTATCTGCAGAAAATTGTCGTGTCCGACGGAACCGACGCCGTGCAGAAAGACAGCGAGGACAGGTTTTCCGGGACTGTCTCCGCAGGTGATCCGCTGGCAATACGGCAGAGAATGCCCGCCCGTCTCAAAAGTCAACTGGCTGATCTGCAGATTGCGGATCAGCTCCGGCGTCCGGGCAATTTCTCCGGCACTGTTGTGAATTGAAATTTTCTCCTGCATGTTCCGGTCTCTCCTGCGGAAATCCGTCTTACTATACAACGCGGCAGCTCCATCGGCAAGCGGAAAACGCGGGAAACGGGAAAAATGGCATTCCCGGCGGAAATGATGAAACAAATCCGGAAAAGCGCTGTCAATTATCCGATATACGACAGAAAACACTTGCAACTTTTTCAGGAGACCTCATGAGCAATATGAAAATCATCTTATTCTCCGTTCTCGCCGCATTCATCGGCGCCGCTTCGGCACTGGTGACGCGCGGGATTTTCGCCGCGCCGGCTGCCCCGGAAACGCCGGTTCCGCCGCAGGAGTTCAATCAGCTTCCGCCGCTCCCGCCGAATACGAAGGCGGCGGAAACTCAGGACATGTTTTCCGCGGCAATTCAGCGCTCCATGCCTGCTGTCGTGCTGATTACCGCACAGCGCGTCGTCGGCGTGCTTTCCCCTTATTTCGACTTGAACAACTATCGCCGCCGCATTGATTATATGGAAGTTCCGTCGGGGCAGGGATCGGGATTCTTCATTCGCAAGGACGGATACATTCTGACCAATTACCATGTTGTCCGCGATCAGGACTCCTTCTGGATTACGACCCATGACGGAGGGGAATACCCCGCCCAGGTCGTGGGAATTGATCCTCCGACCGATCTGGCGCTGCTGAAAGTGAAAAGCGACAGGAAAACAACGTTCCCCGTTCTTGAGTTCGCAGACCCGGAAAAGCTGCAGATAGGACACTGGGCGATTGCCATCGGCGCGCCGTTCAGCCTCAGTCGGACCGTAACTGTAGGAATCGTGTCAAACAAAAAACGCAACGGTGTGGGGGTCAATCTGCACGAGAACTATGTGCAGACCGACGCCTCGGTCAATCCCGGCAATTCGGGCGGACCTCTGCTGGACATCCAGGGACGTGTGATCGGGGTGAACGATTTCATCCTTTCGCCCTCCGGCGGCAATATCGGCCTGAGTTTCGCGATCTCTTCCGAAATAGCAAAACGCGTCGCTCATGAACTGATTGCAAAGGGACATGTGGAACGTCCGTGGCTCGGCGTGACACTGGCGCCGCTCGACCGCGAAATGAAACGGAAATACAATCTGCCGCACGGCGGCGTCATCATAGCGCAGATATTCCGCGGTTCTCCCGCGGCGGGCGTTCTGCGTCCCGGCGACATTGTCATCAAGGCAAACGGCAAAGAGATCACATCGCCTTCCGATCTTCAGGGCTGCATCTTCGGAGCCCAGGTCGGCGCAGTGATCGAGATGGAAGTTCTTCGTTCCGGCACCGTCCGCAAACTGAAGGTCACGGTGGAAAAATCCCCGTCCGCACTTTTTTCCGGCAGCTTCCGGCAGAACGAACGCGCCGTGGGTTACTGATTCGGGAAAAACATTCCGCGGGGAGCCGGAAACCGCCCGTTTACGGCAGGGCTTTCCCGACCACGGAAAAAACAACGGTTGAAACGACGGCTCCCATGCGCGCCTGAAGTGTATGGGGGTCTTTTCCGATTTCCAGATGCTTTTCGCTGAAATTTCCGAGATACGCTCCGCAAGATACCAGTGAAGTTTCCTGCCGTTTTCCGCACTCAGCTTCATGCGCAGACTCCCCCCCCTTCCGCAAGATTTCCGGAACCGGGGGCGCCGATGCCCTTTTCCCCGCGGTCTGAAGATGGACGTTGAGTGCGACGGAGCCAGCAGGAAGACGGCGGCAAAGAGAGGAAGAAGCTGAGACATTTTCATACAGTGAATGAAAATTCAATTTGACCGGATGAGGAGCAGGAAACGGCGCGGAGCATTCCCCGTCTTTTGATTCTGCATTCCTCCCCGTCGATTTTTTCCTTGCCGGACAATTTTTCAGATGAAAAATGCAGTATTTTTTAATGAATTTAATTATATTTAACACGATGGCAATGCTATATTGCAGGAAAGTCCAGTTCATATCGGCAAAAGGAAAGCAGAAATGAAGGAAAACCGTTTAGGAAAAATGATCCGTCAGTTCCGAAGAGAGAAAAGTTTGTCAATCAGGGAGTTTTCGGAACTTTGCGGAATCAGCACAGCGCTGGTGAGCCAGCTGGAGCGCGGAATCGGAAATCCCAGCCTGAACGTATTGCGGGCGATTGCATCGACGCTGGGGGTGGCGCTCTCCTCGCTGTTTGTGGGGGAAATCAGCAACGAATCACTGATCCGGCGCCGTGCGGATCAGGAAAGAATCCATAATCCGAATGAAAAAGGGGCAGTTTACCACGGTCTTACGCCGGGGCCGCTGAAATCGAATGTGGAACTTCTCATGATGTCGCTGTCGCCGGATAATGAAACGAATGAGGGATTCTCGCAGCATTTTGAGGAGGAGATCGCCTATGTTGCGGAAGGGGAGGCGGTGATCCTGTTTGAAGATGAAGAATTTGTTCTGTCCCGGGGAGACACGGTCCGCATTCTTCCGTCCCGCAAACATAAATTCCGGAATCCGGGAAACGTTCCCGTGAAGATTCTGTTCATCAAAAGCAAGGTGAACTACTGACCGGAACCATGCGCGCTGTTCTCGCGGTGATGCGGGATCTGCTTCCGCATTTGCAGTTTTCTTGCATGGCGGCGGTCATGGATCAGCATCTGTGCGGCATTCCAGAGGTTGTGCCAGAGCACATAGAATGTGGGGCCCATCGCAACGAGAGGATTGGCAAACTGAAGCGCAAGGAACATGGTGAAGGTGGTGTTCTTCTGTCCCAGGGACTGACTTGATTCCCTGCGGTAGCGTCTTTCCCCCATGAAACGCCCTCCGGCGAAGTTGACCGCGCAGATAAATGCGCTTAAAAGTCCAATCTCAATCAGAACCAGCGGCGAGAGTTCCGGATTGTGATGAATGAAGAACGATGCGGAACCGGCAATGATGAAGAGGGTCACGACCCAGAGGAAGAACGAGAAGTTCGCCAGTTTCGAGGGCCATTCCTTCGCCTGTTTGAAGAACATGCGCGTCACGGTTGCCGCGGCAATCGGAACTCCGATGATGATTGCCAGATTGATTGCGACGTCCTTGAAGAAGAGCAGTGAGAAATTGCCCGTGACCAGCGGCAGGAGCCCCAGCAGAGAGGTGCTGACACCCAGATTTGTGATGACAAACGCCGCCACGACATAACTTACGTTTCCCCCCAGAAAACGGATGATGACCGGAGCCGCATTCGCCGTAGGCGTGATCGCCGTGAAGAAAGCAACTTCGGCAAGGGCATCCTGCCCGCAGAGTTTCAGGATTCCCCACAGTATCAGAGGCACGAGGATGTTGAATCCGAGAATCTTCCAATGACTGAAATGCGGTCTGAGCTGTTTGAATTTGACTTGCAGACAGACCAGATAGAGCATAATCAGCAGGAGGATGCGGATCATCCAGTTGTATTCATGCGCCCAGGGACAGAAATATCCGGCAATAAATGCCGCACCGATCATAAAAGGACGAATCAACGCTTTCAGCATGGCTGCAATCACACTTTCCGAAAAATATGAAAAGATTAATATACTTCCGTTGTCTTGCAAAATCAATGCCGGCATGTATATTATATGCCTTAATTCAATAAAAGGCGTGACTGCATCCGGCGGAAACGTCTGTCCGGGTCAATCGTGGAACTGATGCCGTCCGATTCCCTTTGTAAGAATTTCATAATCTGATGTCAGATTTGCCGTTTCTTACGTGACATGATTTTTGGACGGCATGGCAAAAGGTTATGATGAAAGAAAATTCCAGATTCCGTCTGCTCGGTATTTCCGAGAGGATTCTTGACGCTCTCGACAAAAAAGGTTTTGAAGAACCGACTCCCATTCAGGAACTTGTGATTCCACTTCTGATGAACGGCTCCGGGGACGTCATCGGACAGGCGCAGACCGGCACCGGAAAGACCGCCGCTTTCGGAATCCCGATCATCGAATCCGGCAGACGCTCAAAAGACGGTCCCGGAGCGTTGATTCTTGCTCCGACGAGGGAGCTCTCCATGCAGATAGCGGAGGAGCTGAACTCCCTGAAAGGGGAAAATCCCCTCCGCATCGCGGCGTTCTACGGCGGACAGAATATTGCTGTCCAGCTGAAACTCCTGAGCGCCGGGATTGACGTCGTCATCGGCACCCCCGGACGCATCATCGACCTCATGGAACGAAAAAAGCTGCACTTCGGCAATATCAGATTCGCCGTCCTTGACGAAGCCGACGAGATGCTTGACATGGGATTCATTGAAGATATTGAACGCATTCTTTACGCAACGCCGGAGGACAAGCGGATGCTGATGTTTTCCGCGACCATGCCGAAAGAAGTGCTGGCGATTGCGGAACGTTTCATGCGGGATTACGAAATCGTCCGGACAAAGACGGCGGAACAGTCCAATGCGTTGACCGAGCAGATTTATTACGAAGTCCGACGGGAAAACAAGTTCGAGGCGCTTTCCCGTCTCATCGACATGGAAGAAGATCTTTACGGCATTGTGTTCTGCCACACCCGCGGCGAAGCGGATGAACTGGCGGAACAGCTGCAGCAGCGCCACTATCCGGCGGAGGTGATTCACGGCGACATTCCGCAGTCCCGGCGGACAAAAGTAATTGCGGACTTCAAGGAGAGAAAGTTCAGACTGCTGATCGCAACCGACGTCGCCGCCCGCGGAATTGACGTGAATGACCTTACGCATGTCATCAATTATTCGGTTCCGCAGAGCCATGAAACTTACATTCACCGCATCGGACGCACCGGACGCGCGGGAAAGAGCGGCACCGCCATTACGTTTGTCGCGCCGGGAGACCAGCGCAAACTGAACATGATCCGCAAAAAAGTCCCCGGCGAAATCACGCGCAGGAATCTGCCGCGGACATGGGAAGTCGCCGAGGCGAAGAAAAAACGTTTTGCCGCATTGCTGGATTCGATTATCAGAGAGGAGAAGCATAAACAGTATCTCTCTTTCGCCGACCTTCTTCTTTCGGCGGGGCATACGCCTTCGGAACTGCTTGCCGCGTTCCTTTATGACCGTTTCAAAGAGGAACTCGCAGCGGAGGAAGTCGTCAGCCTGTCGACGGACGATGCGTTCATCCCTCCGGAAATGCACGACCATTCTCAAATCTACATTGCCCTCGGCTATGACGCCGGTTACAACAAGCGGAAACTCCTGGATCTGATTTTCAGGCGCTCCGGCGTCGGATGCGAGCGCCTCGGAAAAGTGGAATGTTCCAAAACGCATACTCTGGTCAATGCCTCCGCGGCGGATGCGGAACGGATCGTCAAGGCATTTCATGGCAAAAACAATCCGGAAACAAGAATCTCGGAGCAGTCCATATCGGATGACTCCATTCCGGAAAAGAGCCGGGGACCGTTGGAGCGCCGTTCCGGTGCCAGGTCGCGCAGAGGCTTTTTTCACCGGCAGCGCGGAAAAAAACTCCGTCGGGGCGAATAGAATCATATCCCGGCGGCATTCTGTGAATCAGAATGGATGGCAGGGACAGAGCGGGAGAAAGAACAAGGAGCAGTAATCGGCGGCATTCTGTGAATCAGAAATGGAAGCCGGGGAAAATCCCCGGGACAGCCGAATCCTTTCCACGTTCTTTGTTCTTTTCCTTGCCGCATTCTTGCCGCCGGCGGAAATGCAGTTTTTCCGGAAAATCTTTTTCCGGCGTTTGCAAAAAAGAATAATTGTAGTACAATAGTATTTTAGAAAATGAACGGATGACAATAAGGAGGCTCCTGTGAAAATAACTCCGATCAAGCCTAAAAGCACTCTGGACTGTGCAGTGGATGCGATTCAGGCATACATCCTGAATAACCGTCTGAAGCCCGGAGACGTGTTGCCGACAGAAACAGAGCTTGCGCAGAAACTGGGAATCAGCCGCAACATTCTCCGCGAGGCAATGAGGCATTACCGCACGCTCGGAATCATTGATTCAAAGCCGAAACTCGGGGCGACGATTGCCCGTCTTCTGCCCGACAATCCTTATGCGGGTTATCTCCCGTTTTTTGCCGCGGGAGAAAATTCCCTGCGTGAACTTTTTGAAATACGCAGCAGTCTGGAAGTCGGTGCCGCTCCTTTTCTCGTCAGAGCAGTTACAAAGGAGGGACTTGCGCTTCTGGAGGACATTCACCGGCGGATGGAGGGTGAAAAAAGCGAAGAGGCTTTCACTGCGCTGGACCGGCAGTTTCACATGGAGCTTCTGCGCATGATGCGGAACCGGATTCTGGACGGGCTCCTGCCGTTTCTCATTGACTTTTTCAACGAACTCAGGAGACAGCGGAAACTGCGCCCGTGGGGAATGACTCCGTACAGCAAAACGATTGCCGAGCATCGCGCCATTCTCGACGCATTGGAAAGGCAGGATGCGGAACAGCTTGCGGAAGCGGTCGGGAAACATAATGAAATCTATTTCAAGTTACTGGAACTGAACAAATAACACAGAGGTGAACAATGAACACTCCGAGGAAAAGCAGGGTTCTGGCAAAAATGCGCGCAGGCGGGAAGGCAATTGCCTACAAATGCAATCTCTCCTGTCCGCGCGCCGTGGAAATCGCCGCGATTTCCGGTTTCGATGCCGTCTGGATCTGTCAGGAGCACGTCCCGACGGATCAGCATGTGATGGAAATGCAGATTCTTGCCGCGAAAGCACATGACGCGGATTGCATTGTAAGAGTTGCAAAAGGATGTTACAGCGATTATATCCGTCCGCTGGAAGCCGACGCATCCGGTATTATGATACCGCACCTGATGAGTCTGGAGGAGGCACGGGAAATCGTTCAGACAACGCGCTTTCAGCCTTTGGGACGGCGTCCCGTGGATGGCGGAAACGCGGACGGGCTTTATTGCAGATTCGATTTCAGGGAATACATCCGTTTTGCCAACGAGAACCGTATGGTGATTGTCCAGATCGAGGATCCCGAACCGCTGTCCGAACTGGACGAAATCTGTAAAGTGCCGGGAATTGACATGATTTTCTTCGGTCCCGGCGATTTCAGCCATGCGATCGGGCATCCCGCCGAGTTTGACCACCCGGAGATCCGGCGTGTCCGCCGGCTGGTCGTCGACACCGCCCACAAATACGGCAAATTCGCCGGAACGGTTACGGGGATGTCCACCATGAGGGAATATTATGACATGGGGTATGATTTCCTGAATTGCAGCGCGGACGTCATCGCAATCGGCGCGGACTGCGGCGCAGTGCTCAAGGCATATGCCGGCGCAGTGGAGGATGCCGCAGGGAAAAACGGCTGACGCCTTGTCCTGTTCCGTCACTCTCCGGCAGCGGACTCCGCCTGGAAAATCGGCTTTTTCCGAAAAATACCGGATTCTGATTTGCACTGAACCGCACTTATGGTAAATTGTGGAATCAAAAAGGAGTTCTCATGAAACTGGAAAACGGAAAAGAAATGCCTCTGTGGAGCGGAAAGGCTCCGCTTGCTCTTGAAAACGATACGGAACATCTGCCGACGATCACGCCCTACATTCCGAGCGCATGGAAGTTCAATCATAAAGCCGTCATCATCTTTCCCGGCGGTGCGTATTCCCATCTTGCCGATCACGAGGGCAGGGGATACGCGGAATATCTGGCGTCCAGAGGATACTTCTGCTTTGTCGTGAAGTACCGTCTCGGCTCGAACGGCTATCACCATCCGGCGGAACTTTCCGATGCGGCGCGCTCTGTCCGCCTTGTCCGCGCACTTGCTCCGGAGCTGGGCATCAGGCGGGACCGGATCGGCGTGATGGGGTCTTCCGCCGGCGGGCATCTTGCCGCGTCGCTTGGGAATCTTTATGAACAGGGACTCCTGGAGGACGGCGAAGACCGGAATATCTCCTCGCGCCCGGACTGGCTGCTTCTCTGCTATCCGGTCATTACCCTTGAACCGCCGTTCGCGAACTCTTATTCCGGCGAGATGCTGATGGGAACCAAAAATCCCGCACCGGAACTGGTGCGTCTGCTGAGCTGTGAACAGAATGTTACAAAGAATACGCCTCCGGCATTCATCTGGCACACATACGAGGACAACGCGGTTCCAGTGGAAAACAGCCTGATGTATGCCTCCGCCCTGCGGAGGGCGGGAATTCCCTTTGAGCTTCATATCTATGAAAAGGGGGCGCACGGCACCGGACTTTTCGACGGGCATCCGTGGGCGGAGGAAGCTGTCCGCTGGATGGATAAATTCTGAATGCGGAGCGTCTCATGCACACGAAGGAATCCTTGACGGAAGACTTGGTTCATACGGGCATTCTGCCGTCGGACACGTTGCTTGTGCACTCATCCATGAAGAGCATCGGCGAGGTGGACGGCGGAGCGGATACGGTGCTGGATGTTCTGATGGATTATTTCCGGGAGTCGGGACTTCTTGTCTTTCCCACCCTGACGTACGACTTGAACTCGTCGAATCCGGTGTTTTATGTGAACGAAACACCGTCGCAGACGGGGGTGCTGTCCGACCTGTTCTGGCGGCGCCCCGGTGTCTTCCGGTCGCTCCATCCGACACATTCCGTTGCGGCATGGGGACGGGATGCGGAGGAGTTTGTCGCGGGGCATGAACTGTTCAGCACGCCTTGCGCGAAAGGTTCCCCCTGGGGAAAGCTGGCGGAACGCAATGCGAAGATTCTTTTCATCGGCACCGGAACGATTGCCTGCTGCACGTTTCTGCACGGGGTGGAGGAGTGGTTCGGAGTTCCCGGAATGCTGACGGATTCGCGGGAACGTCTGCTTTCAATTGACGCGGACGGGATTGAGCATGTCGTGCCGTCGCGCCGTCATGTCGGCTCTCATTCGCGTTACTACGGCAAGATGCGGGGATTGTTTGAAAGTTACGGCATCCTGAAGCATGTCAAGTTCGGAGACGCCGCATGTTTCCTGCTGGAGAACGCAAGGATGGCAGGGGATGTCGTCATGGAGTGCCTGAAAGTGGATCCCCTGCTTTTTACACATGAATCATAGAGAAACGAGAGGTGAGTATGTCGGAAGAAGTTTTGCTGGAGACGCCGCTTGCGGCGGAACATGTCGCGCTGGGAGCGAAAATGGTGCCTTTTGCCGGCTGGAACATGCCGGTGCAGTATGCGGACGGAATCCTTGCGGAACATAAACACACCCGGGAGGCGGTGTCTTTGTTTGACATCTGCCACATGGGAGAGCTTCGGGTGAAGGGGCGGGGGAGCGCGCAGGCTCTGGATGCGGCTCTCGCGCGCGGCGTCGCGGATCAGAAGATCGCTTCCTGCCGTTACAATTTTCTGCTGAACGAAAAGGGCGGCGTAATTGACGACCTGATTGTCTACCGTATTTCCGAAGAGGAATTCTTCATTGTGGTGAATGCCGCGCGGCGTCCGGTCGATTTTGCGGAACTGGCAAAGCGTCTGCCGCGGGAATGCACGGTCTCCGATGAATCCGACAGAACGGCAAAACTTGACCTGCAGGGTCCCCTTTCCGCCGGAATTCTGACTGAGCTCGGAATTCCGGAAGATGCACTCCCCGCCTACTATCACTTTGCCGATGTGAAAATCGACGGCGTCGATGTTCTGCTGAGCCGCACAGGTTATACCGGTGAACTCGGATACGAACTTTACTTCCATGCGGAGAGCGCGGTCGGGATGTGGCGCAGACTGCTCGCGTTCCGTGATGTGAAGCCCGCCGGACTCGGCGCGCGCGATACTCTGCGCCTCGAAATGGGGTATCCGCTCTACGGACATGAAATGAATGAAAGCACGACGCCGGTGGAGGCGGGATTCGGAGCAATGCTGAAGCTGGAGGAGAATCCCCGGAAATTCATCGGTTCGGATGTCCTGCGGGGGAGCAAGCCTTCCAGGGTGTTGACGGGGCTTCTGCTGGAAGGCAGGCGCGCCGCACGGGAAGGCTGTGCTGTTCTTTACGGGGGCGACGCGGTCGGGAAGGTTGCTTCGGGAGCGTTCGCGCCGTCTTTGGAGCGTGCGGTTGCGATGGCTTATCTTCCTCCGGAGCTTGCGGGCGATATGGATGCCGTGTTTGAAGTGGATACCGGCAGAGTCCGCATTCCGGCGAAAATTGAGCCTCTCCCTTTCTATAAAGAGGGAACGGCAAGAAAAAAAATCAAAAAAACTTGAATTGTTTCTTGACAGAAAGCGGAATACATGCTTTTTTACCGCTGAAAAGCGAAAACGTGAAAAAACAACGTAGGAGTCAAATATGACCAAGTATTTCTCTAAAACACATGAATGGGTTGAGATTGACGGCGACGATGCCACAGTAGGCGTTTCCGCCTATGCGACCAAAGAGCTTGGCGACATTACTTATGTGGAGCTTCCGAAAGAAGGGTCTGATGTGATTGTCGGCGATTCTCTCGGTGTGGTCGAATCCGTGAAGGCGGCTTCCGATGTATATTCCCCGATCAGCGGAACCATCATAGCAATCAATAAGAATCTGGATGACGATCCCGGAATCGTTTCCAATTTCCCCGAGTCCAAAGGATGGATTTGCAAGCTGGACAACATCGACCTCGATGAACTTGAGGATCTGATGACCGAAGAAATGTATGCAAAATATCTCAAGACGCTGGGATAATTCTTGCCCCGATATGCTTATGGACGGCTTTGCGCCGTCCTTGTCCGTTTAAGAAGGAGTGTTTGAAATGGATACCAGTGCAATCAAGAAATTCATCGCGGAGAAAGTTCCGCAGGGATACAGCCTTTCCAAAATACAGGATATGCTCAAGGAGCAGAATGTGAACATCACATTCATGGAACTGCGTCTTCTGGCTTCCGAGCTTGAAAGCGAAGTCTGGAAGGAGACCGAGGCAAAGACTGAGGCGGAGCGGAAAAAAGAGGAGCCGGCAGCGGAAAAGGAAAAGGAACCTGTCGATGCGGAAGACTCTTCGGAGGAAACAGCTCCTGCGGATCAGACGGTTTCCGGCAGGACGACGGTGGAAGTCAGCCCGATTGCGCGTCCCGGCGCTGTTGCCAGCGGTTCGGTCAAATTCGGTTCCGGTGTGACGGCGGAATGGATGCTTGACCAGTTTGGACGCCTCGGACTCGACAAACCGACAGGCAAGCCGACGGAACAGGACATCAAAGAGTTTCAGATTGAACTTCAGAAAGCGCTCGGCTGAACCTGCCGTTCCGTTTTTATTTTTCAAAATCCCGGCTGTGAAAAAACACAGTCGGGAATTTTTTTGTCTTGAAGAAAACAGAAAAAGCAGGGCGGAAAGAAATTTTTCCTGTCCCTGCTTTGTATCTGGAAAGTGCATGAGCGCATCAGCCGATCAGCTTTGTCCCGATCTGCAGAATGGACCCTGCCTGATATACGATCAATGTCATGAGATACGCCAGTGCGAACAGCCCGATCGCTTCCGCGATTGTCAGTTTCCACGAATTCAGCTCCCGCCTCATGATTGCCAGCGTGGCGAGACATGGAATCGAAAGCAGACAGAACAGCATGATGCAGAATCCCTGCAGAGGCGTATAATTCCTTATCAGCTGTTCCCGGAGCGGAACGGACTCTTCATCCGCTTCCCCTTCGGCATAGAGAATTCCAAGCTGAGAGACGAACACCTCTTTCGCCGCCAGGGCTCCGATGCTGGCTGTCGTCAGCTTCCAGTCGAATCCTATGGGACGGAAGAACGGCTCCAGCAGATGCCCGACTCTGCCTGAAATCGTATATTCCATCATTTCCGCCAGCTTTTCATTTTCCAGCATGACGACTGCACCGTTGCGTTCTTCCGCCGCGCTCACAACAGCTTTCTGGACGTCGGAAAGCTCTTTCCCTTTGAGCGTTTCAATCTGTTCCTCGGAAAGCGCACCGGACGCTTTCAGTTCGGAGACGGCTTCCATTTCCAGCAGCTTCGAGTCTTCCAGAACCTTGATCTGGGCGTCGGTCAGAGCCTTGTCTTTCTGTATCTGCTCAATTTCAGCATCGTAATTTCTGGAAAATTCCGTCTTCTCCGGCCAGGTATTGCAGATGTAGAGAAGGATGCTGGCGGCGAGAATGATTGTTCCGGCTTTCTGCACATACATTTTTCCGCGATCCCACATGTGGAGCATCAGGCTTTTGAACGTCGGCATCCGGTAGGGGGGAAGTTCCATCAGATAGACTTCGCCTTCTCCCTTGAAAAGCGTCGACTTCATGATGCGTGCCCCGATCAGTGCGACGATTACTCCGATGAGGTAGATCAGCCACATGACAAAAGCCTGATACTTCACGACGAAAAACGCCGGAATAATCAGCGCGTAGATCGGAAGACGCGCCCCGCAGCTCATCAGCGGCAGAACCATGATGGTTGTTTTCCGGTCGCGTTCCGATTCAATGCAGCGTGTCGCCATGATCGCGGGAACGGTACACCCGAAACCGAGGATCAGCGGGACGAAGGAACGTCCCTGAAGCCCGAATTTGCGCATGACGCCGTCCATTACGAACGCGGCGCGCGCCATGTAGCCGGAATCCTCCAGAAGCGCGATGGCGAAGAAGAGAAACAGGATGTTCGGCAGAAAGACCAGCACCCCGCCGACGCCCCCGATGACGCCGTCCGTGAGAAGGGAACGCAGATACGGCAGACTGCTTTCTGGCCAGCAGCCCTTGATGAAGTCCGACAGCCAGGCAAAGCCGTCTTCAATGTATCCCATGAACGGATCGGCACATGTGAAGGTGAACCAGAACGTTGCATAAATAATCAGGAAGAAGAGCGGCAGCCCGATGTATTTGTTGGTCATCACCACGTCAATCTTGTCGGATATTTCGCGGCGGCGTTCCAGACTCATGGAAATCGTGTCGCGACATGCGCCGGCAAGCATCGCGTAACGGCAGTCCGCCATGAAGGTGTCGGTTTCTATCGCATGTTTTTCCAGCAGATGTTTGATCTGTGCTTCCACTTCCTCGTGAACCGGCTTGAATTCATCAAGTCTCTGAACGCACGTGTCATGCTCCAGAAGTTTGATGGCGAAAAAGCGCGACGGGATATGCTTGTAGCGCTCAATGCCGAGAGCATCGATTTTGTCGGCAATTGCCTTGACCGCATCATCAATATCGCCCCCGTAGGAAAGCATCGGCACCCCGTGGTCTTCCAGCTTGCTCAAGGTGTCGGCAAGTTTTTCAAGGAGCGGCTCAACCCCTCCGACTTTGCAGCCGACCGTCTGAACGATTGGAGAGCCGAAATATCTTTCAAGTTTCGGAATATCGAACTTCAGACCTTTCTTTTTCGCGTCATCGCTCATATTGAAGGCAAGAAGCATCGGAATATGAAGCTCGGCAAGCTGTGTGGTCAGATACAGGCTGCGCTGCGGAATGGTGGAGTCAACCACATTCAGGATCAGGTCGATGCCGGGCTTCGTCAGCTCCTGAAATGCGACATCCTCTTCCGGCGAACTGGAGGACAGCGAATAGACTCCCGGCAGGTCGATCAGCGTGATTTTCATCCCGTTCAGAATGAAATATCCGGATTTACTTTCCACCGTGACGCCGGGATAATTCCCCACATGCTGACGGGCTCCCGTCAGGGCGTTGAAGATGCTGGTCTTGCCGCAGTTCGGATTTCCAGCCAATGCGACCGTAAAATGTGTTTTCATTTTGCCATTTCCTCACGCTTCATCATCACGTTGGCGGCATCGTCACGGTGCAGCGCCATACTGGTTTCCATCACCCTGACACGCAGAAGTCCTCCGAACGGAGCATGTGCCTCCATCACAAGTTCCGTCCCCGCCACCAGCCCGATGTCGGCAAATTTCTTCCGCCCGCGCCAGTCCGGCATGACCTTGAGAATGGTTGCCGTGGTCCCTACCGGCAAATCCGCCAGCGTCATTTCCTTTTTGCCGACGGAATATTCTTTCATCGTCTTCGGCATCGTGCCGCAGCCGCAGGAACATCTTTGATTCTTGCTCATGTTCAATATCCTTTCGCCATTATCTCATATTTTTTCATTATTAGATTATTCTAATTCTCTTGTTCTGAAAAAGCACGCCCCGCTTCCGCAACAGGCGTGCGATATATTTTTTGACAGGAAATATAATGCAGAAAACATAAAATTCAATTAGAGAATGCTAATTTTATTTGTTTCCGGCAGAAATCTGCGGTTTGCCGACAGAGACTCAGAAACATAACGGAAACTTTTCTCCCGGACAATAAATCCTGAAAAGGAACACTGAGAGACACGATGCGATGTCTGAAAATGACGGAAAATCATTCCCCGCGGCGTGTCGTCCCAATGTGATTGCTTTCTGTGGAATTACTTTGAAGTGTCAGCGACTGTTTTCTTTTTCTGCTTTCCGGCAGAAGCCGCAGTTTTCTTTTCCTGCTTGGCAGCGGTAGCCGGAGCGACTGCTTTTTTCTCCTGTTTAGCAACCGTAGCGACTGCTTTTTTCTCCTGTTTAGCAACCGTAGCGGTAGCCGGAGCAACGGCTTTTTTCTCCTGTTTAGCAGCTGGAGCCGGAGCGGTAGCCGGAGCTACAGCTTTCTTCTCCTGTTTAGCAGTCGTAGCGGCGGCTTTCTTTTCCTGCTTAGCAACCGGAGCCGTAGCGGCGGCTTTCTTTTCCTGTTTAGCGGCCGGAGCCGGAGCGGCAGCTGGAGCAACAGCTTCTTTCTCCTGTTCAGCAGCCGTAGCGGTAGCCGGAGCAACGGCTTTCTTTTCCGAAACAGCAACGGCTTTCTTCTCCGCTAACATTGCGGTAATTTCAGTTCTTGTTTTCGCCCGCAGTTCGATGATTCGGCTTCTTGTGGCGGCACGCGGCTTGGATTTGGCACGCTCCCACAGAAAGATGGAATTCGGATTGACATCGAGCAGAAGTGCCATTTCCTGTCTGTTCAACCCCAGACGGGTTCTCAATTTCAGGATTCCGGAGGCGCCGAGCCGTTTCTGTTTTTCCTGCGGAAGAGATGCGGGAGATTCCGCATCGGAATGGTTCGGAGCTTCCCGAACGACAAGCTGTCTCTGAAGTCCGGCGATCTCTTTTTTCAGAAAGGCGTTTTGGCGTTTCAGTTCCTGCATTGCGGCGGTAAGGTTCTTTATTGCCGTTCTGACTTCCTTGCGGGAGAGACGGAGAATCTCATCCTTAAAAATTTGACCAATATTGGACATTTCTACATCCTTTCTGTTTGAAGAAAAATATTACACATTTATATTATATTATCGGTTATTTCTGAAAAGTCAAATAAAATATTGTCAGGAATATTGTTTTTCCTGTCATAATGTTCCGCATGGCGGGAATGAATTGTGTTTGTTTTATGTCATGCGGCGCGGATGCAATGCCGTTTTTCATGGCGGTAAAAAGTGTAACAACAGGGTTTGCAAGTATGTTTTTTATTGATACCCACTTTCATGCGGGTGAATATATCCCGGACATGAGGGAATACTGCCGGGAGGCAGCGGCGGAGTCCGTTACGAAGCTGATTCTCTGTTCCGGGAACCTGGGGGAATCGAAACGCGCCGCACAGCTTGCGGCGGAAAACGAAGCTGTCTATTTCGCCGCGGGAGTGCATCCGCACGAGGCGGACAGCATGACAGACGGTGTTGCGGAGTTCAAGGCGTTCTCCTCCTCGGGCAAATTCGTGGCGGTCGGGGAGATCGGACTTGACTTCTATTATGAAACGTCCGGGCGTTCCGTTCAGCAGAAAGTTTTTGCCGTTTTCCTGGAGCTTGCCCTTGAACTCAATGTTCCCGCATTGATTCATTGCCGCGACAAGGATGGATGTTTTGACGCTTATGATATTTCTCTCGAAATGCTGACGGAGTTTCACCGGAAAGGCGGAAAATATCTTCTGCACTGTTTTGCCGGAAACCGGGAGTATGCGGAGAAATTCATGGAGGCGGGAGCAATGTTCGGGGCAGGGGGGATGCTGACTTTCAAGATGGCGGAAAATATCCGGGAAACCATAGCCGCCATACCGATGGAGCGTCTGATGCTTGAGACCGACGCACCGTATCTTGCGCCCGTCCCCTACCGGGGCAAGCCGAACCATTCAAAATACATTCCCCTGATTGCGCAGAAACTGGCATGGCTCAAGGGGATCACACTGGAACAATGTGCCGCGCAGACTGCCGGCAATGCAATGCGCTTTTTCAATCTGCCGAAAGGAGCCTGACTGGAATGAGCGAAATGACCTTTACCGGAAAACTGCGCGCATGGGGACGGCTTCTGCGTATTCCGAACCTGTTTACCGCCCCGTGGGACCCCGTCTGCGGTTTTTTGATTGCAGGAGGGGTATTTTTCCAGACAATAGATATGGGGGACATCAGCGATTGTGTCGGGATACATCCTGAAAAGATCGTCTCTCTTGCGGTCGCCGCGCTGTGCGCCTATGCTTTCGGACTCGTCACCAATGACATTGCCGACCTGAAAACGGATATGGCGGAACGTTCGGAGCGCCCGCTTCCCTCGGGTGAAATTTCAATGAAAGAGGCGTCTATTGCGGCGGTAGTGCTCTGCATCGTCGCATTGGAACTGACCTCTTTTGCAGCAGAGACCATGTATACCTGTTTCTGCATGATGCTGCTTCTGGTCGTGATTCTGCTTTACAATTACTGCGGACGCAGATCCGCGTTGCTGAGTTCAGCGCTGATGGCTCTCTGCCGTGTGCTCAGTTTCGGGATCGGTGTCGCCGCCGTCTATCCGGAAATTCCCTTCCCGGACATGATGCTGTGCGCGTTGTATGCCGCAGGCATGTTTCTTTTTATTCTTGGAATCACTCTGGTCGCACGGCGTGAAACGGAGACATTGAAATCCCGTCCGGGGCGCATTTTCATTCCTGCCGGAGCGCTTCTGATGGCGCTTGCCGCCGGTCTCCGGATTTTGTCGTCCACCCCTTCCTGCGCAATTTCCATGACAGCCTCCGGCAGAGTTTCTTCCGCCGGCGAACTGGATATAATCATGCTGCCGGGGCTTCTCCTTCTCCTGCTTTTTTTCGGAGCATCGGCGGAAGCATGGCTTGCATTCGGAAAGATGCAGGAACCCGCTGCCGTCCAGAAGAAAATCGGTTTTCTGATACGGACTTTGATTCTTGTCCAGTGTGCCGTCATCCTGCCGTTTTCTCTTTCGCTGGGAATTACGGCTACATGTTGTTTTCCTCTGGCATGTCTGACATCACGGAAATTTTACGGGAGCTGAGAAATGTCCGACTGGATTGATATTCAAAAAGACCCGAGGCACATCGCCCGGGAGCGGGAAAAGGCAAGGGAACTTAGGAAAAGCGCATGGTGGCGCAGTCTGCTGGACAAGGGAATCTGCCACTACTGCGGCAAAAAGTTCAAACCGGAGGAGCTTAGCATGGATCATGTTGTCCCCGTTGCCCGCGGCGGACGCTCCAATAAAGGCAATATCGTGCCCTGCTGCAAAGAGTGCAACAACAAAAAGAAATACCTGACTCCGGCTGAAATGATTCTCGCGGAACTGGAACGGAAGAACAATCTTCCGGAATGATTTCGACGGGATAAAATGAAAAAACGGTATTTTGCGCTGAAACAGCCGCAAAATACCGTGAAGAAATCAAATGCCGCGATTACTTGACCCTGCCGGTATAGGCATCCGCAGCCGTGTTGTCAATGACATATTGGAAGAATTTCTTCTCCGCCTCTGCACGTGCTTTCTGCCAGGGACGCGGCTGTCCGCAGAGTTGCACAACCCACAGCTTCAGCTCCTTGCGATGCCAGTTGACCATGCAGTTCGTACCCCATGCACCGCCGTGTCCGAACCAGGAGTTTTCCTGGTCTTCTTCCGGAGCAGTCAGACCGAGAGAATAGCCGCCCATCCCTTTCGGGCGAGTCGATTTTGCCAGCAGTTCCCTGACGGTTTCCTCTTTGAGAATTCTTACGCCGTTGTCTCCCACGCCGAGATTCATCAGCATCTTGTAAAATTTCAGCTGATCGTTTGCGGTGGTCCAAAGTCCCGCGCCTGCCGAAGCAAAGACATTGGGACCGTTGTAGGGACGCTGCTGCATGTCATTCTGCCGCCGGTATTTTGCCGGAGCGTCTTTCACACAGTCATACATTTCGACCTGTGTTTCCAGCTGCCGGTCGGTCGGGCGAAACGAGCTGGAATTCATACCGAGCGGAATCAGAACCCGCTCTTTGAGGAAATCTTCCCAGCGCTGTCCCGTCACCACCTCGACAACGGCGGCGCCGATGTCAATTCCGGTGTTGGAATACTGCACTTTGGTGCCGGGTTCAAACAACAGCGGAGAGGCCGCGGCAATGGCAGCCGTCTGGCGGATCGGTGCGCCGCCGCTCCAGCCGCCGCCTTTGATGTTGCCCTGTTTTGCTGAAATTTCAAACGGAAATCCGCCGGTATGGTTCATGACCATGCGGATGGTAAGCGTGTTCTTCGCCCTGACAAGTGTTTTCACTCCATCCTTATTGGATTTCAGCACCCAGAGTTCTTTGAATTCCGGCAGATATTTGGAAACGGGATCATCCAGAGAGATTTTGCCTTCTTCAATCAGCATGGCAATGGTCACACCGCAAAATCCCTTGGTCTGCGAACACTGCATATAAACATCGTTCATCGTGATGGGACGTTTCGCCGCGACATCCGCATATCCGACGCAGGCGGTCTCCTGAATGCCGTTTTTGTAGAAAACATTGATTGCGCCGGGAAGCTGTCCGCTTTTGACAAAAGGCATCAAAGCGTCTTTTGCAAAAGTTGTTTCCGCCTCTTTCGGGGCGTTGGGAACCGACTGGCACCCTGCGATGATCGCCATAGCGGCGACGAGCATGATTTGTCTCATCACTTGTTTCATCTTGTCTTTACCCTTTGATTGTTGATTTTTTCTATCAGTCCTCGACTGCGCCGGGGCACTGCATATTTAAGATAGTTTTCTTTACTGAAATTGCAACTCAGCCGAAACATTTGTCATCCGTTTTTGAGAAAACGGAAGCCCGGAAAGAAAAACTCCCGTCCGACAGTATGGACGGGAGCGCTTGCTTATGCTTTTTTGTTCATCCTGACAATCAGGCGGACAATTTCGCCGATTACAAGGATCAGCGCGCTGAACCCGATCAGGGAAAGCCATTGATTCAAATTCAGCGGAACCGTTCCGAACATCTTTCCGCCGAACTGCGTAATCAGAATCTGCCCGACAGGAATGATTGCGGCAATAATCCAGAAGGTCGGATTTTCCCTCCAGGCGGAAAAGACGGAGCGTTTCGTTCCGAAGCATTTCACATTCAGCAGGTTCCAGAACTGGAGCAAGACAAAGCCGCTGAAGATGATGCACCTGTCTTCATCTGAAACCCCGTTTTTATCCGCATGCGTGAAGACATACCAGATGAAGATGCCGATGAACACCGCCGCGGTAACGAAAATATCCAGAGCCATCTTTCTGGTGACGATGAATGCGTCCGGATCGCGCGGCGAACGTTTCAGCAGTTCCGGATTCGGCGCCTCGGTCGCAAGCGCGAGCGCCGCCATCGTATCCATGATGAGGTTGATCCAGAGCATCTGGATGACGGTCAGCGGCAGGGAGATTCCGATAAACGGTCCCAGCAGGGCGATGCCGACCGCCGCCACATTGATCGTGAGCTGGAACACAAGGAAGCGCTGAATGTTGAGATAGAGCGAGCGTCCCCAGAGAACCGCCTTGACAATACTGCTGAAAGAGTCGTCCAGCAATATGATGTCCGATGCTTCACGGGCAATCGCGGTGCCGGTTTTTCCCATCGCGATACCGACATTCGCATAATTCAGCGCCGGCGCGTCATTGGTGCCGTCGCCCGTCACTGCCACAACCTCGTTGTTTGCCTGGAGCGCCTTGACCAGCTTCATCTTGTCATCCGGGCGCGCCCGTGCGATCAGTCGGAGCTGTCTTACCTCTTTTATCGTCTCGGGTTCAGAGAGCTTCGCGAAGTCGCGCCCCTCTATGAGCGAGCCTTCCGGGGGACGCGGGGTATTCCATAGTCCGATCTGACGACCGATCTCGGACGCCGTTCCGGGCGTGTCGCCGGTCACGACCTTGATCTGGATTCCCGCATCGCGGCACGCCTGAACCGCCGCGGGAACTTCCGGGCGGACAGGATCGGCGATGCTGATGAAACCGAGATAGACCAGATCCCGTGCGGCATCGGCGAGCTCTTCATAAAGGCTGTCCGTCTCCCGATATGCCAGCGCCAGCGTGCGGCATCCGGTTCCCTGCGCCTGATAAAGTTTTTCCATGATTGCATCACGGTCTGCCTGAGTCAGTTCCCGCAGACCGTCTGCGGTTTTCACCCGGGAACATTTGGAAAGCACGATTTCCGGAGCGCCTTTGACATACAGCACCTGTTTTGAAAGAAGCGCGGAATCGCCCTGTGTCGCCATCATTTTTGTTTCCGTGGTGAATGTCCACTGGCGCTCCAGCTTGAAGGAGGAGCGTATTTCCTGATATGGGAAACCGTTCCGGCGGACGAATTCCAGGAGCGCGCCTTCGGTCGGATTACCGATCACCTCAAGCTCCGCGCCGTCGCCATGAAGATTCGCAGTCGAATTCGCACAGATGGATTCCACGATGAACTTCGCCGTCTCATCCTTCGGGTTTAAGGCTTCGGTGCCGGGAAGCGAGGGAAGATCAATGGCGCGCGTCCGCATCTGGTTCATGGTCAGAGTGCCGGTCTTGTCCGTGCAGATGACCGTTGTTGCGCCGATTGTTTCACAGGCGTGCAGTTTGCGGACCAGACAGTTGCTTGCGGTCATCCGGCGCATGCTGTAGGCAAGACTCAGCGTGACGCTCATTGCGAGTCCCTCCGGCACCGCCACGACAATCAGCGTGACGGCGACCATGAACAGTCCCAGAAGCGTATTGACATTCTCCCACTGTGCGTAAGCGGAAATGGAACCCGGAAGCGAACCGTTGGAAAGCCCCTTCACAATGAGGATTGCGAGCAGAGTCAGTGAGAGGGTTGTTCCGACGATCGCAATCAGCTTTCCGAGCCGGTTCAGCTGTTTCTGGAGCGGCGTTTCAATGGAAGTGATGTCCGTTGCCGCGCTTGCCGTTCTGCCCATCTCCGTATTGCCGCCGACAGCAGTGATGCGCACGTAGCCATATCCTTCGAGAACGGTTGACCCGCGCAGAAGCTGGTCATAAGGATAAGTCGCATTGCGCATGGATTCCGGGACTTCGCCGTCCTGCTTCGGCATTTTGGGCACGGGTTCCGGTTCACCGGTGAATTTGGACTGATCCACATGCAGGTTGACTGCGGAGAGAACCTGCGAATCCGCGGGAACCTCTTCCCCGGTTTCCAGAAATACAACATCGTCCACGACAAGATCCTGTTTCGGAATCTGGACGAATTCCCCGTTGCGGATTGCCTTGAAGGGCAGGGAGTCGTCAACCTTGTTCAGAATGTCGAACTCCTTGTTGGCGCGGTACTCATTCAGGAATGCGATTCCCGTTGCAAGAATGACCGCAAGAATGATCCCCGCGCCTTCGATAAAGCCGCCGGTGAGAGCGGATATCAGTGCCGCCGCCAGCAGAATGCAGATGATCGGATCCTTGAATTTTTCAAAAAAAAGTTTCCAGGGCGAAGTCCGCTGGGGCGGGGGAAGCGCGTTGATGCCGTGTTTTGCGCGGCTGGCTTCCACCTCCGCATCGGTGAGTCCTGTGTATTCGCATTGTGATTTCTGTGTCATAAAGTCGATAGCCTTTCCGGTTTCAGATTGTTTGCTGCAATAAAAAAATGAGTTCGCGGTCAGACTGCCCGGGGACCCGCCCGCACCGGCCGGCAGTCGGAAAGGAGCAGTCCCGGATTTTCGTGCTTTGACAGGAAGGAGACACAAAACGGAACGTTTCGGCGTTCCGGCTGGATTTCCGTCGTGCGGCGTTCCGGCAGCGGCGTTTCCAAAGCGGGAACGAGTTCCTCTTTCATTCCCTTCAGACGGCTGGAGCGGAGCCCCGAATTGTCAGGAGTGAAAAAATCGTTGTCATACGGATTGGTGTCGCTGTTGACATCCAGGACAGCCTGCGGAATTCCGCCTCGTGTAAACGGTTCAAAGAAAGTGTAAGATGCAAGCGCCGTCAGAATTGTCATGGACAGCAGAAACATCAATGTTCTGAATCGTATCATGGTTCCTCGTCATTATATTTTTTCAATGGCACCATACTATAACCTGCTTCGCAGGAGTTTCAAGTTGCAAAGCTGCAAGTTTCGGACGGGGAAAGGAAGCAGGGTGCGGAACCCCCGGCAGGATTTTTCTTAACCCGGCAGCGCCGGAATGCCGCGAAAAAAAAGCCTCCCGGTAATCCGGGAGACTCTGAAAAGATTCCGTGAAATGAAAATTATTTCAGCACAATGCGCTTGATATTCTTTTTTCCGGCTTTCACAATGGCGGCGCCATCGGGGAAGTCAGCGGCCGTTGCCGTGAAGTCGGGATCGCTGATCCGTCTGTCATTCAAGTAGGCGCCGCCCCCCTGAATCAGTCTGCGCGCTTCGCCGTTGGATTTGCAAAGCCCCGCCTCCACCATCAGTTTCGGGAACCAGACGCCTTCCTCCGGGAGTGCCAGTTCGCAAGTCGGCAGATCGTCAATCACGGCTTGGTCCGTGTTGACTTTTGCAATTGCGCTGGAAGTCGGGATTTTGCCTTCCTTGTCGGAGAATCCGAATTTCGCTCCGGCGGCGAGATACGCCTTTGCCGCCTCCTCCTCGCTGTGGGCGAGAGCCGTGGCTTCAAACGCAAGAATCTCCTTCGCACGGTTGATGGATACGGAACAGATGTCTTTGATCTCATCGACAGGAAGCGCCGTGAAGTAGAGCATCAGCTTCTGCACATCGGCGTCATCCGTGTTGCGCCAGAACTGATAGTAGTCGAATACGGAAGTCTTGTTCTTATCGAGCCAGACTGCGCCGCCGACGGACTTGCCGAACTTCTGCCCCGTGCTGCTGTTGATGAGGAGCGGCATCGTGATTCCATGGACTTCCTGCTGGGAAAGTCTGCGGACGAGTTCCGTTCCGGCGACAATATTGCCCCACTGATCCTGACCGCCCATTTCGAGTTTGCAGCCGAATTTCCTGTTGAGCATATAGAAGTCATACGCCTGAAGAATCATATAGTTGAATTCAAGGAAGGAGAGCCCCGTTTCAAGGCGCATTTTGACGGATTCCGCAGTCAGCATTCTGTTGACGCTGAACTTGGAACCGATGTCGCGCAGAAAATCAAGATAGAGCATGTTGTTGAACCATTCCGCATTGTTCACGAAAATGGCGTTTTCCTCTGAAATAAAACGCGAAAGCTGTTTGCGGATGCACTCGGCATTGTGCGCAACGACTTCCTTGGAGAGAATTACGCGCGCCTCGCTTTTGCCGGAGGGATCGCCGATCTGCCCGGTCGCACCGCCGACCATGACGATGGGAACGTGTCCCGCCTGCTGCAGACGGCGCATTGCCATCACAGGAAGAAGATGACCGACGTGAAGGCTGTCGCCGGTGGGGTCGAATCCCACGTAATAATACACCTTTTCCTCCGAGAGAAGTTTTTTGATTGCATCTTCGGAAGTGTTCTGGTAAATGAACCCCCGGACTTTCAGATCCTCAAACGGGCACGACGACATTTCTGTAACCTTTCATCTATGTTTTTTTTGTTTTGTCATAATGACACGAAAACCGTATAAACTATCACTGATTCCCGGATATTGCAAGTTTCGTTCATATTTTTATTGACTTTTTTGGAGGCGGTTCGACTGGTCGGGGAAAGTCACGCCCGGGCTTTCGGCTCTTCCCGGATTTTTCAGAACGGCATCCCGGTGTTTCCCGCTTGCAAATTTCACGGATATGGAATATAATACGGACTTCAAAAAAAATCAGGAGAAAATCAAGATGGGCAATGCAAAAGGCAATGTGGATAAAATTACGTTCCGCACTTCGGATATGGTTTGCAGCGAGGAAATCATCCTGGAAATCAAAGATGATAAAATTGAATCTCTGGAATTTGTCGGCGGATGCCCCGGCAATTTGCTCGGAATTTCAAAACTGGTACAGGGGATGGACATCGACAGCGTCATTCAAAAACTTTCCGGCGTCAGATGCGGCGGAAAGCCGACTTCCTGTCCGGATCAGCTTGCCGCGGCGCTGAAAATGTACAAGGCAAAGAAGAAATGAAGCGGTCCGGAGCGGAGAGATGCGCCGTTTTCCGGGCGTGCCCGCAGGCTGTGTCTGCCACGGCAGATTATGGCAAATGAGAATAAATACGGGAATGTTGACTAGCTCCGGATTGTTTTTTCCGGTATGTCCATTATATTAAAAGGTCGAAAAAAAATAAAACAGCGGTATGGCGGTAAGAATGAATGAGGCGGCGTTAAAGGCTGAAAAGGCGGCACGGAACGTGCCGGCGGAAAAGACGGCAGTTCCGGATGATCCGTATGCCCTGACGCGAATCGACCGCGCAAGTATCGCCGCGGATTCCCACAGGGGACTTGTCCGGAGAAACAACGAGGACAATTTTTTTTATGCGCTGGATTCGGACGGCTCCCGGGTCATTGCGGCTGTGGCGGATGGAATCGGCGGCAACGAAAACGGAGAAATCGCAAGCCGTCTCGTCTGCAAAATGCTTCTCATGCGCTGGCGGCGCCTGATTTCCTCAACGGAAAAGACTGCATCGCGGGAAGCCGCGGATTTTCTGGAACGTTCCATTATGGAAATCAACGACGCCATATACAAAATCAACGATTCCTACGGCAGCAAGCCCATGGGGACAACGCTCGCTGTCATCATCATATCGGACGACTGGGTCGTGGCGGCACATTGCGGCGACAGCCGTTTTTACCGTCTGCGCAACGGGGAATTGAAGCTGCTGACGACAGATCACAGTCTGGTGAACGAATTGATCCGGTGCGGGGAACTGACGCAGACGGAAGCCAAGACACACCCTTATGCGCATGTCATCACCCGTTCCGTCGGACCCGCGGAACATGCGGAACCGGAGATTCATATTCACGACCGCCAGTTTGGCGACCGCTATCTGCTTTGCTCGGACGGTCTTACGCTTCATGTCGGCGGAGACGAAATCCGCGGGACTTTATTTGATGCGTTTGAACCGTCACAGGCGGTGCGCCGTCTGATGCACCTTGTGCTCCAGCGGGGAGCGCGGGACAATACAACCATGATAAGTGTGTTTGCATGAAATACCTACAGAATATTCTGCACAGGCTTTCCGCATCTCCCGCTTTGTTTTTTCCCCTTCTGCTTCTGCCGGGACTGCTCCTGCGGGCGTTTCATCTTGCGGATTATGCTTCCCTGCCTCTGATTTCCGTTGTGATCGGTCCGGATGTTTCGGAATACAATGCCCACGCCATGCGGATTTTGTCCGGGGAACTGCTTCCGTCAACACTCCAGATTCATGCGCCGCTGTATGCTTTTTTTCTGGCATTGCTGCTGAAAATCTTCTCCCTGGATTACTTTGCCGTCCGTTTGGCGCAAGGCGTTATCCTGATGGCGGTTACGGCGCTGCCCGTGTTCCTGCTCCTGAGAAATGGCAGGAAAGAGGAACCGGACGGAGAGCGTTTTCTGCCTTATCTTTCCGTTCTGCTGCTGGGACTTTACCCGCCGCTGGCGGTCTATCAATGTGAACTGATCAGCGAACCGCTGATGATCGCGCTGAGTCTGTGGGGACTCTTTTTTGCCTCAATGACGGAAACCGCCCGATGGCGGACTGCGGCATTCTGCCTGTCGGGGCTTTTCTGCGCCTTGTCGATGATTACGCATCCGTCCAGCGTCATATTCTGCGGATTTCTGTTTCTTTTTCTGTTATGGAGAATGAGGCGGGACAGCTGGAAAGGAATATTGAAAGGGGTTTGCCTGTTTGCCGTTCCTCTTCTGGTGATCGTTCTGCTGTTGTCTGCCTGGAACACTCATATCGCGGGAAGACCGGTCTTCATTCAGGCGAACAGCGGATTCAATTATTATCTCGGGAACAATCCCTCCGCAAACGGCACCTGCAGCATCCCTCCCGGTTTTCTCTGGGACACCGTTCACCGCTTCGCCGCTCGCGAGGCTGAAAAATCCGGCATTTCCGCCGATGCCTATTTTCTGAAGGAGGCGTTTCATTACATGGCTCATCATCCGCGTCATTTCATCGGCATGCTTGCGAAAAAAGCGGCAATGGCGCTGAACGGACAGGAGTTCACCACATGGTCGGATATTGCGGTTCTGCGGGAGCTTGCTCTGCACCGTTATGCGTTTCAATGGTGTTTTTCGCTTCTTCTGCTTCTGGGACTGCCGGCGTTGCTCTGCGGTCTTGCGGAACCCGTCTTCCGTGACAGGATGAAATGGTTCATCCTTTATTTCGCCGCTTTTTACGCTTCGCAGATTCTGTTTCTGACCGCAGGGCGGTATCGTCTGCCTCTGGTGGCGTCATTGTGCGTGTTTGCGGCATTCTTCCTTTGCAGTCTTCCGGAGCGTTTTTCCTCAAACCGGCGGGCGGCGCGCTGGGGGGCGGTGCTGCTCTTGACGGCAGCTGTGACGTTTTATCCTTTCAAAAGAAATATCGCATGGGAAGAAAATTATGCTGCAACCGTGCTTGCGGAGTCCTGGCTGAGGGCAGGGGAGGCGGGGAAGGCGGAAGAACTGCTGGCAAAGTTCGCGGGCAATTCACTGTTCAACGACCGCCGTTACAATCTTCTGGGGGAAATCCGGCTGGCAAAAGAGGATCCGGAAACCGCCGCCATGTGGTTTTCCAAAGCCGTGAGGGAATACCCGGAACAATATCAGGGTTACATGAATCTCGGTGCGCTCCTGCTGGATGCGAAACGTCTGCGAGAGGCGGAGGAGCAGTTCGGGAAAGCGCGTCCTCTGGTCGGGAGCAGCGGGGGAATGGCGGATCTGGATTACAACACCGGGCGTCTTTTTCATGCGCGCGGCGATATGGAAAAAGCGGAGGAATACTACAGAAAAGCATTGTCTCTCGTCCCTTCTCACCGGAAAGCATTGAACAATCTTGGAACTCTTGCCCTGGCGGAAAAGGACTATGCGGAGGCGATCCGTCTTTTCCGGAAGGCATGTGCTCTGGAACCGGAAAACGACCGGCTGCGCACCAATCTCGCCCTGGCTTATTTTTTTGCCGGAAACAGAACCGAAGCCCTGGACGCCCTGCATGATGCTTTACGCCTGAATCCCGATTCCGGACAGGCGCGCCGTCTGCTGGAGGATCTTCAGAAGGAGTGATTCCCCCGGTCATCCGGAAAAGCGGCTTGGATAGTGGAGGCATGAGAATAAAATGCTTCTTATTCATCATTATATAATAACATTGCTTGTATTTTTTTTATTTTTGATGTAGAGTACGGGCTATTATGAGTAGTAGCACAGCACATCAGATTAGTTCCGTTGCTTTTGTCGAAAGGCGAGAGCCGGTCGTCCGCCCTTATCAAAGCGGGCAGTGCAAAAGACATACGGAAACAGAAAACATTGCCGGAGCTCATCCTGATACGACAGGAAAACGGGTAAGAAGTCGGGAAAGTTCCGGACTCGGACAACTGAAATCAGTAGACGAAGGCGGTCGCCCGGTTGGAAACTGCCGTCGTCTGTCGCCTCAAAAACCGGTAAAACGAGCGTATCAGCGGAATTATGCCGCCGTTCAGGACTGGTTGAAAAACAAGTTCCCCCCGATCCGAAAACAGGCGGAAACCGAAGCTGCCGACATTTTCCGGGAGATGAACCCGGAACTGAAAATGATGACCGAAGGCTGGAACTCATTCCCCGTCACAAAAACGTTTCATACAGAAAGTTCACTATATGCAAGTCAAGTTAATATTCAAAACAATAATATTCAAAAAATAAAATGATGTAAAAGAATCTGGAGGTAAAATTTATGTCATGGATTGATTGGCTGATCGTCGTCCTGCCGATCGTGTTCGTCGTTTGGATCGCTTTCTTTTCCAGACGATACGTCAAAGGGGTGGTAGATTATCTGGCAGCCGGCCGTGTGGCGGGGCGTTATGTGATCTCGGTAGGGGACTTGATGGCCGGGCTTTCCGTGATTACCCTGGTCGCCAATGCGGAACAATATTACCAGACCGGATTCGGAGTGGCTTTCTGGGCAAACATCACCGCGCCGGTCGGAATCGTGCTGGCACTGACCGGCTTCTGCACCTATCGCTGGCGCGAAACCAGGTGTCTTTCCAAAGGTCAGTTTATTGAACTGCGCTACGGCAGCAGGAGTTTTCGTTTCATCACCGCCTTCGTCAGCACGATGGCGGAGATGGTGACAAATGCGATCGGACCAGCCATCGCAACCAACTTCTTCATCTATTTTCTCGGTTTGCCGCATGAGGTGATGATCTGCGGAATCAACCTGCCGTGTTACGCAATCATCGTCGTGATGTGTCTGACGCTTGCGACGCTGATTATCTGGCCGGGCGGCCGTGTTTCCCTCCTGGTGACGGATTCAATCCAGGGGTTGATGAGCTACCCGATCTTCGTGGTCATTATCGGCTTCGTGGTACTGAAATTCTCCTGGAACGTCGACCTTGCTCCGATCCTTCTCGACCGTGTCGAGGGGGAAAGTTTCCTCAATCCCTAGGTTGTGTCGTCAATAGATTTGTGCTATATTATGCAAACGTCAAAAAAGGATATAGGGAAAATGGCGAATGCATACGAACGACATGATATATCGGATGAATCTTGGGCTAAAATCGAATTTTTGCTACCGGGGCGTAA
>CASDPB010000123.1 GCA_949282305.1 uncultured Lentisphaeria bacterium
CTTGCCCGGAATGCTCCAATCAATGATCTCCCGCGCAGACCGCCACGGCTTTTCTCCGAACATCCCCGGCTCTTTTGCATGAGTCGGTTCCGGCCAGACGATTTTTCCGCGTCCGCGCACCGCCTGAATGATGAGTCTGACACGCGATGTCGGAGCCCCGAAGTCGGCGGCGTTCATGGCCTGCCAGTCCACATGGTAGCCGAGCGACTCCAGCGCCGCGACAAACGCCCGGAACGTTTCGCCTTTTTTCGACGCCATCGGGCGCCCTTTTGAGTCAATCGGACCCCATTCCAAAAACTCAACTACATTTTCGATATAGATACGGTCGATGTAGAGCTCCTGCGCCCATTTCAGGATGTCCCATGCGGTCGCGCGGGACTGCTCATCTTTCGGGCGTCCGCCCTTTGCGCGGCTGTGGTTCGTGCACTCCGGCGACGCCCACAGAAAATGGAGTCTCCCGGACGGCACCGCCTCGCGCGGCTTGACATTCTGAATCGTTGAACAATATAACTTTTCAAACGGATGATTGATCTTGTTTGTCTCGATGGCGATGTCCCAGTGATTGACGCCTATCAACTGATAATCATTGACTCCGGCGCGGTGGAATGCGTTGATCATCCCCGTTGACGTTCCGCCCCCGCCGCAGAATAAATCCGCACACAGTATCTTACTCATTCCCCCGCTCCTTTCAGGGCTTTGATATACGCCCATCTGGCTATGTTGGCCGGATAAATGGTCCTTGTCAGCCCGTCAAAAGTGTTGTAACGGATAGCCCCTGATGAGTGTATTCCGGAAAAGGATCCTGTTCTGTATCCTCCTGTTATCGTTTCGATTAAAATCATCTCTCCCATGAGCTCCGGAAGTTCCTCTCCTGATTGCCACTTCGGAAACGCCTCCCGCAGTCGCTTGTTCTCGGCTTCGAGTTCCTTAATGCGCCTTTTCAAAGCGCGTTCGACGGAACGGATATTCCATCTGCCTGCTACGTCGTAGCGAATTCCATCAAAGGACGTTTTTGCTCCGCAGTCTTTACACAAGACATGAACATCGCGAGCATCTTGCTTGTCCTCTATGGTAAGTCTTGTTTCCCCGCAAAACGGGCACAGCTTCAAATCTTTACTCATTTCACCTTAGCCTCTTTCTTGATTATTTCCCTTAAACACTTTCGGGAACAAAAAAGCTCTTCTTTCGCTTGCTTCTGATCGCGCGTAAAAAATATATGCTTGCCACATGCCGCGCACTTGATTTCGTGGATGGTGTTGCCTTTTTTTGCCATGATTCATTCTCCTTTCACACATGTATTGCTTCATTTTCAAACAGAGTCGGAGCATCCTGTTCCGCTTCGACCTGTTCCAGATATTTGACTCCGTCACGGCAATAACCGGGATTCAGTTCAATCCCGATTCCGTTACGCTTCATTTTCAGCGCCATATACGGCACGGTCATAATGCCGCCGAACGGATCCAGTACGGTCTCTCCGGGATTGCTCCAGCGTTCAATGACACGCTCCACAATGTCGAGCTGCAAAGGACAGATATGTTTTTCTACGCATTTCCGCGCCTGTTCACTGTTCAGCGTCCGCATCCGCACAACATCGTCCCATACCCATGGCGACCGTGCAGGAATCCGCAAGGTCTCAAAGGTGGACGGCAGCCGCCCGCGCTTTTCCAATTTCTCCGCCGTCCGCACGTGCTCCGCATAGCTGTAAACCCATGTCGCCGCCCGTTCGTGAAAAAATTCGTTGACATTTTCAAGCGTATAATTTTCAAGTTCCTCATCACTCAAAAGCCGGTTGCCGGAGCTGTTCCATTTTGCGCGGGCGTCGATCTGCCAGCGCCCCCGCGTGTATTCCGCTTTCGAGTGCGTGACAGGGACATCGGCATAGCCTTTTGTGCGGTCGGTCTGCGGCTTCCGGAACAGCAGAAGATACTCAGGGCATCCGACGCCCATCTTTGTGCCGTCCTTGCAATCTTCGCTCCATCCGAGGCGGTAGGTCTGGTTGTTCTCGCGCACAACATCCGTCTCAATAGTGACCCGGCCGAAAAACAGAAAACCATGTTTGCGGAAATGCGATACCGTCTCATCGCTGAACGGGTCAACGATCGGCGCGCCCGTATGCTCCACGGCGCCGAACAGAATCCGGTCTTTCACATGGATTGCGGCGACACGGCCGGGTTTCAGAATCCGGAAAAGTTCAGGAGTCAGAAAGTCCATCTGCTGAAAGAACTTTTCATTGTTCAGATTGTGTCCGAAGTCATTGTAATTCGGCGTGTATTCGTAATGGTTGGAAAACGGGATCGAGGTATGAATCAGGTCAATGCTGTTTTCCGCCATGCGGGATGTTTCGTCCACGCAATCATTGTTGATCGCGGTGTAATGCCGTCCGGAAAATTCCTGTCGGTTGATTCCGAGAGCGCGGCGTGTTCCCGCCCGGATTGCATCGGCGGAAAGTCCATACTTCCGGATGATCTCCGCCATCGTTTCCAACAGTTCATCATGCCGTTTCCACTTCTGCAGAAGTACATTTTTAATTTCATCCTCGCTGTCCGCATAGATGATGTGAATGTTCACCTCGCGCGTCTGCAAGAAGCGGTAGACGCGGTGGATTGCCTGAATGAAGTCGTTGAACTGGTAATTGATGCCGACGAAAACGGCATCGGCGCAATGCCGCTGAAAGTTGCATCCGGAGCCGGAAAGTTCCGGTTTCGTGGCGAAATATTTGATTTTCCCGTCGGAGAAATCAATCACAGACTGTTCCCGTGTTTCGATGTCCTGCTCTCCCCAGATTGCAACCGCTTCCGGCAATGCCTGCTGAATGGCTTTCCGTTCGTCTTCTAAATGATGCCACAGCAGAAAATGCTTCTCCGGTTCCGCCTTGACAATCTCCAACATCTTTGCGACACGAAGCGGGATCGTTTCCCGCTTTTCCCGCGCGGCATCAGGCAAACTCCGTGCCGCGTCATGAAAGAATTCCATCTGCCCGTTCCGGCGATCGATGCGGATTTTCTTCATGTGGTCGATTTCGACGCGGTGCCAATGCACTTTCAGCGGCGGGAGGTCGTAACCCTCATCGGAATAGCCGAGATCGGACGGGCGATTCAGGAACACCGCCCAACTGGATATCCACATCCAGAACTCACGTTCCATGTGCGGGTAAAGCGTCAGATTTCCGGCTTTCTCACTATCGCGCTGAAAGAACCGCGTCAATGCTTCGCCGGTGTCCATGATTCCAAGATATCCGGCGTAATGGATCAGTTCTTTGTATTCATTCGGCGACGGGGTAGCCGTTGCGACGAATTTGTATTTCACGTTCCGGCAGAGCGGCAGGAACTCCTGGTAGGTCTTCGTTCCAAAGCCGCGCAAGATACTTGCCTCATCCAGCGTGACAGCCACGAACTGTTCCGGGTTCAACTGCCCATCCCGGACGCGCTCGTAGTTCGTGATGCAGTACCGGCCAGCGGCTTTTGCTTCCGCATCAGTCCGGACATACTGTAAATCCATTCCCAGCAGATCACGGCCGTCTCTTACAAATTCCTGTTTCACGCCCAGCGGCGCAATAATCAGCGTTTTGCGTTTTTCCCGCTCGGAAATGATTTTCATGATGGAAAGCTGAATCACGCTCTTTCCGAGCCCGAAGCTGGCGAAAATCGCGCGGCATCCTCCGTGGATCGCCCATTTTACAATATCTCTCTGATGAGGTTTCAGCACAGACGGTATTTCACTGTCCGCCACCTCAAAACCGCAGATTTTTGCAATCGCGATTTTGTTTTTTATAAAATCCTGATAGTTCATTTTCGATTCTCCTTTTTCTGTATTTCTATTTCGGTTCACCCGACGCAGTGGCAGCCGGGACGGCAGTAAGGACTTCTCCGGCAGGGTTCATCACGCATACATGGCGGCCGTCTGTCTTCTTTACTCTGTTTCGGTTTTTGATTGTAATTTGTAACACGTTTATCTCTCATTGTTCCTTTTCTCCTTATCTCGCAATCTCGCTATCTTGCTATCTCGCAATCTGAATTAAGTCTCGCTACTTCGCAATCTCGCAATCTCTCAAATCGCTGCGCGGACTCGTATCCGGAGCCGTTCCATTTCAGCGTGAGGGACACCGGCGCCATGTTTCGGGCCTTCACCGAGTAGAATTTCGTCTCCCGGTTTTTCGGATCACGCCAAAGCATCATGATCGTGTGCGGACAGTGTTCCAGCTCTCCGGAACCGCGCAGACGGTTCCGACCCGGCGGGCCGCTGTTTTTCGTGTCGCGGCTCAGCTGTGACAGAACAATCCCTCCGACGTTGTAAAGCATCAGCGTGTCATGGATATGCTTCGCCATGCCGCCGATCCGCTCGTGCTGATCTTTCCGCCCCAGCGCAGCCGAAGCGGTCAGGTCTTGAATGTAATCCACGACAAGGAGGTCAAGCCTGCCGTGTTCCGCGATGATCCGCTTCACCTCCTGCCGGATCGCCTCCGGAGAATTGACGCCGGTTTCCGAGCCGCAAATGAACAGCCGTCCGGCGTAATCCTCCGCAAGCTCCCGCATCTGATGCGAAAGCGTCCGCATCTCATGCGCCGGCGGAGACTCCATGTTGGCGATCTGATGGCTGACCCCGCAGAACTGCGCCGCGATTCTCGCCAGAATGTCGCCCGTGCCGGACTCCGTGCAGACATACATGCAGAGCTTGTCCTCCAGCAGATTGTCGCGAACGACGGAACACGCGA
>CASDPB010000124.1 GCA_949282305.1 uncultured Lentisphaeria bacterium
ACAAAAACGTTCGATTAAATCAGCAACGACTTCCGAATCTTTCCCTCCTGAAAATGCAAGTGCGATATTGTGGCGGCTCAACACATCCGACTGCCTCAAAACCTCAACAGAAAGTTTAATTTTTTCATTTAACGGTTTTTTCTGAAACTCGTTGATTTCCTGAAATGTATATTTATCTTTCAACATTCGTACGATTCCCCTTTCATTCTTCTTTCAACGTTTTCGATTCTCATTCCGATCCAGCGCATGACGTTGACGCACATGCTGTTGCCGCACGCCTTGTAGCGCGGGGAATCGGGACAATCTTCCGCCGGTTTTCCCCGCCACGGTATCCGCGTGTGATTGTCAGGAAAACCCATAAGACGCTCGCATTCGACAGGAGTAAGGCGGCGGACGGCAAGCGGCTCCTGCACAAGCGGAAGATTTCCTCCGCCAGTTCCGGCTTTTGCATTGATCTGCGGGGAGCATTCCCCGCACGGTTTCACGCGGCTGTCTTGCGCGTGATTTTCGTAGACAATGCTCATGCCGCGATCCGCGCAGGCGCTGGAATCGTGCCGGGCGGTCAACGCTCCGGCGATATCGCCGTACTGACATAGGATATCCGGAACCTGATTGCTTCCTGATTCGGCACCCCTGATCGTCGGAGAAACTTCCTCACGATATCCGATCCCTCCAGCTTTCTCCCCTTGTCCACCGCTGAATCCGGCGCATATGATATTCGACGGTCTTGATGGTCTGTTCTCGCCCTCCGCCCGAAGCGTTCCGGCAATATCGCCATCCTGCCAATATCCCTGACCGGTTTCATAACCGCAAACGATCGGCGCTTCGTGGTTGCAGGTCAGATTCACACAATGATCGGTCGCCGTCTCCGAATTTGCCTGTCCGTTCGCCATTACAAGCGTCGGTCCATTTACGTTTTTGCAATTGATGTAAACCGTTGCTGATACCTGACCGGAAATGGCTCCGTTATATCCGTCAACTCCCAACGCGTTCAGCGGTCTTCCGTCTCCGCTGATGAAGGTATGCTGCTGCTCTTTCCCGCTTGTGCCTCCAGTGCTTGCCGTAAGACTTCGGGCAGCTCCCGCCCCCTTGACGCGGCGCGGCGGAGTATCCCCCGGCAGGCAGCCGGGCTCAAATAATACCGAGGCGGGATATCTCCAGTCTCCACCAAGATGTCCGACAACGAACACACGCCGTCTACGCTGCGGAACGGCACGAGGGAATCCGTCCACTCGCACGTATTGAGCGTCCAGCACTCTCCACGCGCAAGAATACCCGAGCGCATCAATTTTCCGGAGGAATGCACGGAAATCCTCACCGCCGTTGGTGCTGAACACACCCGGGACGTTTTCCCAGACGAACCATCTTGGACGCATAGTTTCAAGAAGTCGGCAATAGGAGAGACAGAGCGCACTTCTCGGGTCATCAAGTCCGCCCTGTTTTCCTGCGACACTGAAGCCCTGGCAGGGGGTTCCTCCGACCAGAAGGTCAACTGTTCCATGATATTTTCCTCCTTCGATTTCTGTCATGTCTCCGAGGTTCGGCACGTCCGGGAACCTCTCTTTCAATACGGCGCACGGGAACGGTTCGATTTCGGCGAAAAATACAGCCTCCCATCCTAGCGGCATCCATGCCAGACTCGCCGCCTCCACACCCGAGCATACGGACGCATATCTCATTCCACCGCTCCTTTCAGGGCTTTTTCTGCATACCGTTTGATTGTCATAAATTTCACGCATGATGGATCGGGAAGCCTTTTCCAGTATTCGTTATTCGCGAATTCTGCAATCTCTTTCAGAGCCTCCCGCAGCCGCTTGTTCTCGGCTTCGAGTTCCTCAATGCGCTTTTGCAAAGCGTCTTTGATGGGACGACAATTCCATTGGTCAAGACGACCGTCATCTAAAAAGCATTCACTTTCTCCACATCGACAAACAATGCTGTCATTTTCCCCATCGGGAGTAACAGCATAAATCGGTGTTTTCCCGCAAAATGGGCACGGTTTCAATTCATTTCTCATTTCTCATTTCTCATTCCTCATTTCTCATTTCTCAATATTGAAAACAGTTCCGGTTCGAATACCGAAAGCATCGATTCATTCGCCCTTTGATAAAACTCCTTTTTGATTTCAAACCCGTAACCGCGTCTGCCGAGATTGGCGGCGGCGCGCAAGGTGGACGCGCTTCCGGCAACTGGATCGATCACCACATCCCCCGGATCGGTGAAAATCGAAATCAGATTTTCCAGCAGCGGAACCGGCTTCTGCGTCGGGTGAATCTTCGGAACTGTCTTGTAATCCTCCGGCCAGTCGAAACAGTTGAAAATCATTGCGCCGCCGTTGTTGAATTTCGGGAGGCGGTTCTTGTAAAGGACAAGCCCGTATTCGCAGTTGCCGACGATTTTCATGTTCGCTTTCAGGACTTGCGCGGAATATTTTTTCCGGAAGATCAGCGGGATGTAATGATTCAGTCCGTGGCTTTTCGCAATCCGGATGTAGACACCCAGCTGCTCGAACGGAAGAAACAGAATCAGACACGGCGCATCGCTCTTCTCCCTGGTATTTTTCCGGCTTTCGTCCTCCTGCTTTTTCTTTTTCTCGTCCCTCAGAAGACGCGAGCAGAAAATCATGAAATGCTCCGGGCTGAAATCGTGATCCGACTCGAAAAACGCTTTCCCCGCTTTGGAGCTTTCCCCGTTTTTGTTGTCGCCGCCGACATACCATTCGGGATTGGACGCATATGCATTTTTTCCGAGATTGTAAGGCACGTCGGCGATAATCAGCTGAGCTTTCGGAATTCCGTAGCTTTTGAAATTCTGAAAGTGGTCGTGATACAGTTCCGGCTTGTAGAAAACTTTTCTGTTCCATTGTTTTTCCGTCATGACGTCACCTCATCCGATACAGTGACAGCCGGGGCGGCAGTAAGGACTTTTCCGGCAGGGTTCATCACGCAGGCAGGGCGGCCGTCTATCTTCTTTGCTCTGTTTCGGTTTCTGCTTGTCATTCATTTTACCTTTTTCTCCTTCACTCTTAACTCTTAACTCTTAACTCTTAACTGGTTATCGGATCGGTGTAAAACGCGGCGCGGACTCGTATCCGGAACCGTTCCATTTCAGAGTGAGAGACACCGGAGCCATGTTCCGTGCCTTCACCGAGTAGAATTTCGTTTCGCGGTTCTTCGGGTCGCGCCAAAGCATCATGATTGCGTGCGGGCAGTGTTCCAGTTCGCCGGAACCGCGCAGACGGTTCTTCCCCGGCGGTCCGCTGTTTTTCGTGTCGCGGCTCAACTGCGACAGGACAATCCCGCCGACGTTGTAAAGCATCAGCGTGTCGTGAATATGCTTCGCCATGCCGCCGATCCGCTCGTGCTGATCCTTCCGCCCCAGCGCCGCAGACGCGGTCAAATCCTGAATGTAATCCACGACAAGAAGATCAAGCCTGCCGTGTTCCGCGATGATTCGCTTCACCTCCTGCCGGATCGCCTCCGGAGAATTGACGCCGGTTTCCGAGCCGCAAATGAACAGCCGTTCCGCGTAATCCTCCGCAAGCTCCCGCATCTGCCGTGAAAGCGTCTGCATCTCCTGCGCCGGCGGATACTCCATGTTGGCGATCTGATGGCTGACCCCGCAGAACTGCGCCGCGATTCTCGCCAGAATGTCGCCCGTGCCGGACTCCGTGCAGACATACATGCAGAGCTTGTCCTCCAGCAGATTGTCGCGAACGACGGAACACGCGA
>CASDPB010000125.1 GCA_949282305.1 uncultured Lentisphaeria bacterium
CTTCTGACCGGATGCGGTCACAACGCCATTCAGTATGGGGACGGCATCGGCTTTGACGTCGGAATCAATCCCAACAACTACATGCTGTCCTTGAACCTGCGGTATGGCAAAATCCTTTCCGCCGTTGTCCGTGACAATGTCGAATTGGAGCTTTCCGGAAAGGCCGATGCCAATGGGATGACTGGCGATGAAAACTCCGCAGGGGCAAGTTCCGATGGCAATCTCAGACTCAAAATCGGCCGTCAGATCAATGGCGCTGCTGTCGATCTGGTGAAAGCCGGAGCCGATTCCGAAAAAATCATCGAAAACCTGAAATAGCTTCAAACATTCTGAAAGGAAACCTCATCATGACGAAAAAACAGAAAATCACTGCTGTCCTCGCCCTTGCATTCGCCTTCAGTCTCGGCATGGCGGTCATGTGCGGCTGCTCTTACTTTACCCAGGAAAAGGTCGCCGAAATCCACAAAACGGTCGGGACCATTCTGGATATCGCCTACACCTCCGGCGGAGCTGTTCTTGTCGAACAGAAGATCGACCAGCTCGTCGCCGACGGCAAGATCACACCTCAACAGGGAGAAATGCTTAAGGAAGCCTCCCGGCGTTCTTACGAGGCTCTGCAGGCAAAACTTGCGGAGCTTTCAGTCAAAGACGTGGCCGTCGAAGTTTCCGAGTAAAAATGAAGCCCGGCTGGGAGCTAGCTTTCCGGCCGGGCTTTTTATTCAATTAAGATAGGAATCATCAAGCAGGAAATCAATTAAGCTGATGTTCAAAAAACCATTGTCGTCGTACCAGGGATTCCCGATGTCCTGTCGTATGACAATCTTTGGAAAAGAATCCCCTGTCAAAGAAAAAGGCTTCAGTTCGATTGTCTTTTTCTCTTCATCCGGCATCGCGAATGCAGACTGAATATAAAATTTTCTATTCCCTTTGGTTGCTATAAAATCTATTTCACGAGAAATCTTTATGTTCGCTCCATTTTTACTTTTCCCGTTTTCATAAACAATTCCGACATCGACATGATAATCTCTTGCACGCAATTCGGAACAGACTATATTTTCCATGATATGAGTCATTTCCATTTGACGAAATCCGGTTCTGGCATTGCGCAAACCGATATCTTCGCAGTAATATTTCATGGGGTATTCAAAGTATGCTTTTCCCCTTACATCGTATCGTTTGCACTCGCAGAACAAAAACGCATCTTTCAGATATTCCAAATAACTTTTCAGCGTATTTGCGGAAACTTTGACATTTTTTTTCGAGCGGATCGTATCCGCAATTTTAGTGGGATTTGAAAGCGAACCGATGGAAGAACAGAGCAAATCCAGGATTTGAGAAAGCTCATCCGGATACTCAATTTTTTTTCGCTCAATAATATCCTTCAGATAGACTTCTGAAAAAAGGGAAGACAGATACGCTGATTTTTCCCCGTTGTCCTTTTGCTGAAGTACAAGCGGCATCCCGCCATACCAGGAATACTGTTTCATTGCCTCCTGTTTGTCGCCACCTGTTGCGGAATAAAATTCAGCAAAGGTGAGCGGATGTATCCTGACTTCGTCTCCGCGTCCACGGAATTCTGTGAGGATGTCTGTGGAAAGCATTTTAGAGTTGCTCCCGGTCACATAAACATCAAGATTGGGAATCGCTTTGAAATCGTTCAATGCATCATAGAAGGTTATTTTCTTCCCATCAGGAAGATAGGGGTTTTTCACTGGCTCGGACATTTGGATTTCATCAATAAACAGATAGAACTTTTCCGTTTTCCCGTCAAGGCGGTCATGAACATATTGCGACAGCTCAAGCGGGTTGCGGTAACGAATATTGCTGATCAAATCAAGCTCGAAGTGAATAATCTGTTCGTCTCTCACGCCTCGTGATAAAAGATATTCTTTGAACAGATTACGCAGAAGATAGGATTTGCCGCAACGTCGGATCCCTGTGATGACTTTGATCTGGCCGTTCCATTGCCGATCAATCAATTTTTTCAGATATTGATTGCGTTGAATCACCATAAAAACGCCCCGCATGTTGAAATCTTTTCCGTTTTTCGGTTCTAACTGTCAATGAATATAATGCTTTTTTCTCTGCTGTCAAGTTATTTATTGATAAGTTTAGCCGTTTTCGGCTCAACTTGTCAATAAAACAGAAAGCATGCTCAGAATACCATCCCGCACAGCTGCGCACAAATGCCCTTTGTGGGGCTGTCATTCTTGACCAGCATCAGGCCGATTCAGCCGCCCCCATAAAAGCGAACGTTGGGCCGTTTGTGCACAACCGTTGCCATATTTTTTATGCCGATCTGTCTGAGGTGCCCTCAAATAATAAACGCAGATTTCCCTGTGTCAGACTTGCCTTGACCCTTATCCATGCTGCCACAGAAAATGCCTTTATCTCCGGCAGCATCCTTTGTTTTTATTGCAAATGCAAATGCCTTAAAATCAGCGAAATAAACCCATATTTATTATCGCTATTTTCCTGCGCAACTCATTGGCTATCAACAAAATTCATGGCATTGTATGCACTGTAAACGGGGGCGGTGAAGACACCGCCCGAAAAAACAAAAAAGCCAACAACGGAGGCCAAAATGAGTACACGGTGTGCAATCGGAATGAAAAGAGAAAACGGTGAAGTAGCAGCAATCTACTGCCACAACGACGGCTACCCGGAAGGAGTCGGAGCGATTCTTGGAAGATGGTATCGGAACGCTGAAAAAGTGGAAGCCCTGCTCAAGCTGGGAA
>CASDPB010000126.1 GCA_949282305.1 uncultured Lentisphaeria bacterium
CGGCGCCAAACAGTAATTCCCCTCACGCCCGGAGCAATCCGGGCCATTCCATAAAATCAGGTCAAACTTTCATCCTGCCCTTGTAAAACCCGAATTGCCATTTACAGTATAAAACAAGGGGGACCATCTTTTCTATAAGGGGACAAAAAGGGAGACGAAAATCCTGTCACTATGATTTATCGGCACTGATATTGATTTTGTCCCTGCCAGTCTCCGCATGATCTGCGAAAACCGTTTCCAACTTTTCTTCCCGTCATTTCCACTCAGTTTTCACAGTTACCATACTATTTGCGAAAACCATTTCCCACTCCCTGCGAAAACTGTTTGCAATACTATAGTTGGCATCCCAGATACTCGGTGTTTTTCCGTCTGCATCCACTGCCCCTTCAATCTGATTCGATGCGGTAGCACACCCCCAGAGAAAATCCTTTGGAAATTTGAATTTGATCATTCCGTGATTCCTTGCGCCTTCTTTATGCTTTTCTTTAGAATATATTATATGAAAAAGTCAAGTTTTGTCAATATGGACTCGGCGCGAATTGAATCTTTTTTTGATTTTAAGAGGTGATAATTTCGCAACTTTATTATAAATAATGAATTATAACGATATTATATGAATATTGAATCATTTTTTCGTAAAAAAAAATTAAATTTTATGCAGGAATAAATCTCAAATTGTCACCTCTTCCTGCAATTTATGCGTTTGAAAGGAATATCTATTTCAAGTATATTACCGTCATATGCAGAACAACAGTAAAAAAGATTTGAAAAGCAAATACAACCCCATTGTTCCGGTTCCGTTGTTTCAGCTGATCCGCGACCGGATTCTCCTGGAACTCTACGAGAACTCCTATTCTCCCGGCAGTGTCCTGGGTACAGAGGGAGACTTGTGCCGTAAATTTCAGGTCAGCCGGAAAACAATCCGCCATGCCGTCAGCAAACTGGAAGTCGTCGGCTACCTGAAACGGCGTCAGAAGGTCGGTATTATTGTAACGGACAAAACGCTGCAGGTATGCTCCGCACCTAAAAAAGGACGCAAGGTAATCATACTCCTGCCCCGATGGAACTACACAACGGGCAACCAGGTGGAGCGGGTCATTGCACATGATCTCAGAATGCCGGAACCATTTCTCGAAGCATTTGACGTTGAAATGCGCCCGTTTCATGAACCGCTGCCGGAAGATACCAGAAATCTGTATGCCGTCATTGCTGTGGATCCGCTTCCCCAGCATCTGCCGACCTTGGAAAAATTCGCGGATGGCGGAATTCGGATCATCGCGGTAGAACCGCGTACCAATTTTTACATGGCTGTCAATGTGCATCCGGACATCCCCGCCGCGGCACGTGACGCGATAGCCTATTTATACAGACAGGGGCATCGACGCATTGGACTTGTATGGCATTATTGCAATCATTACACATTTCAGCAATGGCTGAACAGTTTTATTCAGGCAATGACTGAACATGAACTGCCGATCCTGCCTTATTCCATACTTGAAAATGCGGATATTCCGAATTCTGACGACGTCTGTTTCCGGAAAATCACCGCATGGATCTGCCTTACCTTGTCAAATCTGGAAGTCCTGCTGGAACACTTGAAAAAACTGAATCTTTCGGTACCGCGCGATGTTTCAGTCATCAGTGCGGACGCTCCCATCGGCGGCGAGTGGCAGACGCATAACATCCCGATCTCAATCTATACACCAAATACAAAGGAACTGGTGCTGCTTCTCCGTAAACTGCTGAAATCCGCACCGGGAGCCTTACATCCGGGCTCGGTCATGTTTTACCCGATGACGCCCGCCTACCATCAGAGTGTGGCAAAATGCAGACAGTGATTGCAGACCTGCTTTTCCCTGTCATAGTCATAACGGCATAAGAATGCAGTCCTGAACAAATCCTGGTTTTCAGAAAAGGATGATGCCGGATGCCGTTTGACGCGATGACTTATATGTCCGGTCCGCTTTTTCATGGCTGACAAGCTCTCCGGAATCTGTTGAATCATGAGCGGGCGAGCTTCACAATCCGGCGATGCGCTCCGAATCCGCAGACCATTTCCGGAAATGTCGATGAATGCCGTCGGAACTGTCATCTCCGGGGAACATCATATTCGGCGACAGCATAAAAAAATAGATTTTTTTTCGTTTCCGCCTCTTGACAATACGGAAAAATCTTTATAATAAATATTCAGGCAAGTGCCATTACAGCATCGCTAAAATAATGTTTTTGATTTTTTTTTAAAATTTTAAAAAGGAGATTCCTTGAGATGGAAAGAAGGTTTCAATTCACATTGATCGAATTGTTGATCGTTGTTGCGATCATTGCAATTTTGGCGGCAATGCTTCTGCCGGCGTTGAACAAGACGAGAGAAACCGCCAGAGGAGTCGCCTGTCTGAATAATTTGAAACAGAACGGTCTGGCGTTTGCCCAGTACTCGGATGACAACAACAATATGGTACCGCTGGCGTATTACCGGGTTTCCGGCACTGGTCGTTCCTGGCTGAAGTTTCTTGCCGGAAGCAGGGACTCCAAGGACTGGAAGTCAGAAACAAACGCTTATCTTGCAGGAGAGGGGACCGGGGTTTGTCCGTCGACATGGCCTTTCCGATACCATGCCGCCAGTTTTGACAGTGTTTATGGCGTAATGTACACTGATCCGGACAATCTTGACGAAGACTATAAGAATGCAGCATATAGAAAAAGCGATTATCTGCGCTATCTTATCCCGACACGGGCAAAAACACCGTCAGAGTGGATGGTTTTGAGTGACAGTCTCCGCAATTACAGTGGTCAATGGCAGGCCGCCTGGACGATCGGGCATGAACCCGCCCCGAACGGAACGACGGGCACGATATATTTCATACACAACAACAAGGCGAATCTGCTTCTGCTGGACGGTCATGTGGCCGCTTTTACCATAACTGATACGAAGCCCATGAAGATTTACCGGATCACGAAAGTTTACAGGGGGACCGGAAAACAACTGGTCAGCATCGGCTATTGAAAAGGAGAGAGCATTCATGTTTCGTTTTATTCTTATGATGGTTCTGGCGTTTGCCGGATTTTCCGGGATGGGGAAGAATGATGTTGAAGTGCAGTTCAAGCGATGGAGCCCCGTTCCCAATATCAGGGAACGTTCCTTCTGGGATGGAGAGGCGAAGAAAACTTACGCCGCGGGGATTCTTGCCGCCGCAGATCATTCCGTGACAGTGAAGGAATATCCGCCGTCAGGTCTTTACATGTTTTTTTACGAGACCGGTAACAGATACCGGTATGAGAACGTTTACAGTGATTTCAGGCGGACCCTTTGCAATACGGTATTGGCGGCGTGTTTAAGCAATGGAGCGGAACACATCGCGGAAGCAAAACGGCTGATGCGTCTTGCCTGTGCCATGCCGTCGTGGATTTTGCCCGCCCATGACACTGACCACCTTGTGCATGATGGAAAAGCGATGCGGATCGAGCTTGTTTCTTCCGGAATGGGGCAGAACATCGCCCTGGCCGCGATGCTTTTGGAGCCGGAACTGGAGCCGGAACTGAAGCAGCTGGTCAAAAGGACGCTGGAAGCAAGAATCATCGGTCATTTTGAGGATATGACGAATGGAAAGCAGAAGAAGGACTGGCTGGAATCAAGAATGAACTGGAACCCCGTCTGCCTTGAGGGGGTGGTCGGAACCTTGCTTGCGGCGGATATGAACGACGTCAGACGTTCAGAACTTTTGAGGAAAGCGGTCTTTTATTCCCGGAATTACGTGAAGGGATTTTCAGGCGACGGTTATTGTTCGGAAGGCATGGATTACTGGAGCTATGGACTGGGATATTATATGAGGATGGCGTTGAAATTCCATGAGGTCGGCAATGGTGCGATTGATTTGATGAAAGATCCGAAATTCCAGGCGGTTGCAAGATTTCCGGAACGTCTGATGCTTGCGGACGATGTGTTTCCCGCGTATGGCGATTCCAACGCATTTGCCAGGACTCCGCGTGCCCGTCTGGCGCTTGCGGCATATCTGCTGGGAGAAAAACCTGTGTATCCTTTGCCTGCGCCCAGTGAGAAATCTGCCAATCTGGGAGATACACTGCTGTGCATCATGCTTGCCGGAAAGGAGAGGGAAGTTGCTTCTGCGGGAAGAAAGGATGAGTTTCTTTCCGGATTTCCCGATTCGGGGGTGTTTGTCCTTCGTCCCGGTGAAAAGAAGGCGTGCAGACTTGCGGTTTCATTCAAGGGAAGACACAATCATGAAAGCCATAATCACAATGACGTTGGCAGTTACGTGATTTCCGTGGACGGGAAGTGTCCGGTCGTGATTGATCCCGGCTTGCCTGCCTATACACGCAGGACTTTTTCAAGCGAACGTTACAGCAGCCGCATTACCAACTCCTACGGGCACAGTGTCCCGCGGATTGACGGCCGGCTTCAGGTGGCGGGAAGGAATACGGAGGCGCATCTTCTGAAAAAAGAGATCACGGCTGATTCCGTTATGGCGGCGTTCGACATCAGGAATGCCTATCGCAACATTCCGGGCATCCGCAAACTGAACCGGACTTTCCGCTATTCGCGTTCCGGAAGCGGCTGTTTTCAGGTCATGGACGAGGCGGAATTTGAAGAACCGAAACTTTTTGAAACGGCGGTCATCACATTCGGGACATTCCGGAAACTTGCGGACGACCGGTTTGCCGTTTCATACCGGGGAAAGACTTTGAAGCTCACGATCCATACGGACGGAGTTCCTTTTGAAGTGACCGGCGACTCTTTCCGCGACGACATCCGCTATGATAACGTAATGGTGACACGGCTTGCCGTAACGCTGAAGGACAAGGCGAAATCGGCAAGAGTCATGCTTGCTTTTGAACCCATGTGATTTCCGCGTTTTTCCGCCCGGATTCCGGAGGGAGAAGACGCGGGACATGTTTCAGCGCTGTGCGAGGATTTTTCGTGCCACTTCGGCATTGCAGATTTCAAGCCCGAACTTTTCAGCAATGGCAAAGGCGTCCTCAATGTTGCCCCAGACGTCTTCCGGACGATGCGCGTCCGCCCCGGCAACGGCTTTGACTCCGTATTCCGCGGCAAGTTCCCAGAACGGAAGCCACGGATAGGGAGGGCGTTTCCCCTCCGGGGTGTCGACAGGAGGTTTGCGCAGACCGTAAGCGTTGATTTCGAGCGGAATCCCCAGCGACAGCGAGGCTTCGCAAATGTCTTTGTATGCGGCTTTCAGATCGGGTGTCCAGCGTTCGCAGTTGATCGCCGTGATGTCGGGATGTGCAATGTAGACGGCGAGTCCCGTCTCCATGACCCGGAGCGTTTCCTTCACGAACCTGCGGACCGTCTCCGTCGAAAACGGTTTTTCAAAGCTCAGGTAACGTGCGGGACTGCCGTTTTCCGCCGGCAGGAAATGGACTCCGGCAATCAGGTAGTCCAGATTCAGCTTTTCGAGGTATTCCTCGCGGTAGAATGCGGGTCCGAGCACGGGCCGGTAGTCAATTTCCAGACCGGCGAGAATTGTCAGCTGCGGGAACTTCTGTTTTGCGTCCTCAATCTCTTTTCTGTAATCGGGCAGTTCGCTGAAATCCATCCGGGAAGGGGCGTATTCCGCATCCGGGAACGGGGAATGATCGGAAAAACCGAGTATTGAAATTCCCGCTTTCAGGGCGGCTTCGCAGTAATCGGAGACCCTCCCTTTTGCATGTTTGCAGCGACAGGTGTGCGTATGAAGATTGACGCGCGGAATTTTCATTTGCGGATTCATTTTCCATGACTCTCTTTCAGTTCGGCAGATTCCCGTAATATATGCCGCGGGAGCGGTTATGTCAAAGTCCGGCTCCCGTTTCAAAGTCTTTTTTGTGCGAAAATGCGGAGAAGACGCAAAGTCCGGAAGTCATCCTGCACTTTGCGTCTCCGTCTTATCCTGGATTCCGCTTATTTTTTCAGCTTTTCGATCATCAGGCGGGCAACTTTATGCCCGGAGAGGAGCATTCCGCCGAAGATGGGGCCCATGCGGTAACCGCCGGCGACATTGTTCGCACTCATTCCGCAGGCGAAGAGTCCCGGGAAATACTCCTGCGTGTTTTCGACGGTCTGCGCTTCGCCGTTGTCCACCCACATCGGTTTTTCGCCGAGGATGCCGCCGGTGGGAGTGTTAAGTTTGATCTGCGCCTTTTCCGCGGCAAGATGAATGATCTCGCTCGGATGTCCCGTTCCGTCGAGAACCGCGCCGGCGATCACGGTCAGGGGATCGACGTGCATTCCGAGGCGCTCCACCGGAGTCCAGTTGATTACGAGTCCGTTGACCTTGCCTTCCTTGAATACGATGTCCTCCACGCTTACGGAGTTGAACAGTTTTGCGCCGGATTTCAGTGCGCCGAAAATCAGACCGCTTGCCATTTCCACGGAATCCAGCGTATAGTAGCCGGGAGCGTCCGGAATCGGGCGGTGTGTGATATGGAATGCGTCGAGCAGATAAATTGCATCTTCCTGCACCACGACTTCATTGAAGAGCATACCGCCGCCCCAGGTTCCTCCGCCCGGCGCGAGTTTGCGCTCGAAGATCGCGACTTTGAGTCCGGCGTCGCTCAGGTAGCGCGCCGCGACAAGGGCGGACGGTCCGCCTCCGACGATTGCAACGTCCAGAGTCAGATGATCCAGCAGTTTTTCGGAGAAACTTCTGATAATTGCGGACGAGATCACATTTTCAATTGACATTTCGACTTTCCTTTCTTTCGATTCCGGCATGTCCAGCGGGAAGTCAGGAGAATCCGGGCGCTTGACAGCAAGTGCGGTCCCATCGTGATTCCTACGCCGGCATGATCCGGATCAGGTTCTGCGGGTTTGATCTCAGCTCCGGCCCGAATGACCGGAACACCCCAACGATTTTTCACCCGGTTAATATAACCGCAAAATTTCTCTTTGCAACCTTGATCTTCTGTCCGATTCGCGGATATTCAAGTTTCTCCTTCCGCTCATGGATTTCCCTTTTGCGGAAACCTGCCGTTTTCCCGCAGAGCGCAATTTCCTCCTGACTTCACAGACTCCAGCCATGCCTGATTTCAAAGATCCAGACCGCAGGGCAGAGGTTTCTTCCTGATGATCCGCCAGAACTGGAACATGCCGCAGGCTGCCGCCGTGCAGAGAAACGGCAGTGCGGGGAGCAGGTAGCGCGGAATGGCGATCGGACCCGGCATGAAAACGTAATATCCGGCAAGCAGGAGCAGCAACAGCAGATGCAGAAAGTGTCTGCGGTCCAGCGACGTCAGGAGAAACCAGCCCAGCCCGAGCGCATAACACATATACAGAACCGCCGTCATCGTGAAGGAGACTGTCATAATCAGCCGGGACGCGAATGAGGGCCGGTCTTTCCCGTTTTTCCCCAGGTCCAGGTTGCCGAACAGTGCGTTGAAATCGGGGGCTGTGATCCGGCGCAGGGAATCCATGCTGAAATGGAGTTTCAGATAACGGAATGGATGTTCCAGGATGATGTTCCACATTTTCTTATCCCGGTGTGCCAGCTGAGGGGCGAGCTGCGCATACTTCTCCGGATCGGAAGCGTAGAATGCCCGTTCCTCCTGACGATGCTTTTCGATATACGGCGCCATATCCCCGCTTCCTCCCAGATCGGCTTCGAGAGCGGAAGCGTTTTTCAGCAGGACTTCCGACGAAATCGTATCAATACGCCAGCCGATTCCCGCCAGCCGGTTGCCGAATGTCCACGGGAAGATCACCGCCGCGAACAGAAGCAGGGAAATGACAACATAATTGAACTTCAAAGCAGCGCGCAGCTTATGGAAAAAGAGGATTGCAATGACACAGGGAATAATCCAGAGGGCATTTGCGGGACGGATCAGAGCCGCGATTCCGGCAAGCAGAATTGCGCAGATCAGGTTCATCCCGAAAGCGCTTTTGATGAACCGGAGAAAGAAATAGCCTTGAAAGGCAACGATCAGCGTGAACAGCGTATCCGGCAGGAACATCGGGCTCAAGGCGACTGCCGTAGGGTTCAGCGCGAACAGGAACCCGGCAGTCAGTCCGATGTATTCCGAACCGAAGAGACGCCCGGAAAAATAAACCGGGAAAACGACTGCCGCTCCAAGCAGACACCCCATTGCAATGCAGAATGCGAGACTGCCCCCGCCGACGGCGAACAGTCCTGCGAGCCATGCCGGATACAGCGGAGCCCGAACCTGATCCAGCGACGTGATTTCATATGCGGGAGTGCCTGTCGGGAACACCGCAATGCTGGAAGGATAACGGGCGCGGAATGTCCCGTGCTTCAGTATCTGTCTGGCGGAGGTGAGGAAGGACTTGCTTTCGGTTCGCATCTGGAGGTCGGGGTTGTTCATGCCCGGCAGCGCGAACAGCAGACGGATTGCGGCAGCCAGAATAAAAACCGAAAAAAGCAGAACCGTCATCCGCTTTCCGCTGCGGACTGCGGCTGCCAGCTCCCGGGAGGAGGCGGAGACCCTCCGCCGGACGGCTCCCAGTGGCGTAAAACGCCAGCGGAGCGCGGTCCAGAGTCCCTGGATGCCGTCGCTCCATTTGATTTTTTTGCCTTCGCTGATCTTGCGCGGACAGTAGGAGACAGGGACTTCACGGATTGCGAATCCCATGCGCAGAAGTTTTGCCGTGACTTCAGGTTCCCACTCGAATTTGTTCCCATCGATCGCGAGGGAACGGATCAGGGGACCGTCGAATGTCTTGTAACAGGTCGGCTCGTCTGTCAGATTGGAATGATAAAGCAGGTTGATCCAGAAAGTGAGCAGAAGACCGCCAAGATAGAATGACGGTGAAGAATAAAGCCGGTTCCGGTTTTCCTCTTCCCGTGAGCCGTAGACGACTTTGCACTCGCCGTCCAGTATTGGGCGGATACACTTTTCATAATCCCCCGGATCGTATTCCAGATCGGCGTCCTGAATGATGACGACATCCCCGGTCGAGGCGTTGATGCCGGTTTTGACGGCGGCTCCCTTGCCGCCGTTTTCCTGTGTCAGATAAAGAATCTTCGCCCTGGATTTCCGGTGATCCCGGATCCATTGTTCGATCAGCGCGGGAGAGTTGTCCGTTGAACCGTCGTTCACAATGATGATTTCCAGCGATGCGGACACGGCTGCCTGAATGACTTTGCCCAGGATGGCTGTGACAGTGCCCTCCTCGTTGTAGACAGGAATGATGACTGACAGTTTTTTCAATGTGGAACCCATAATTCTCCCGTTTTCTGAACCTGCAATATAGCATGGAAAACCGCAGGTTGCAAGTCGCCTCCCGTTCTCTAAAGAACGGGCGTCATCAGCGCGCAGATGCTTTCCAGAAGTTTCTGCGGACAGCTCCTTGAGGCGAGATAAGCCTCTCCCATCTCTTCGGAATTTTTCAGTTCCTCAAGAAACTGGCGCTGCAGAGCTTCGGCGAAGTCTCCCTGTGAGACCAGCAGATCCAGTTCATAGTTCAGGCGGAAACTGCGGATGTCGCAGTTGCTTGAACCGAAATAAGCCCACGCGCCGTCGACAAGCATCGCCTTTGCGTGAGTAAACGTGCCGAGACGCTCGAAAACCCGCACCCCGTTGCCGATCAGCGATTCATAAAAACTGCGCGCCGCCAGCTTCACATACCAGTGATTGTTGTTCCGCGGCACGATCAGCCTTACGTCCACGCCGCGCGCGGATGCCATGCGGAGCGCCTTCGAGAAATCTTTCGACGGGGCGAAATAGGGGGAGATGATCCAGATTGACTTCTTTGCGGTCGAAGCCGCGGTGAAGAAAACTTTTTCCGAACCTTCAAACAGGTAACCGTGTCCGCTGGCGACGGCACGCACAATGGAGTCTCCGCATTTTTCCGGCATGGGAAAGTAGTCCCGCGTGAAAAGATCCTCCTTGTTTTTTTCATGGGACGCATAGAACCAGTCGCAGAGGAACGCATATTGAAGTTCGCCGACGGCGGGACCTGTCAGGCGGCAGTGGAAATCATGGATTTCCTTTTCGGGGCTGGTCATCCATTTGAAATTTTCCTCGCTGATGTTCAACCCTCCTATGAATGCGGTCCTGCCGTCCACGATCAGCAGCTTCCTATGGTTCCTGAGCTGAATCCGCCACGGAGTCAGAAGCGATGCGTTGGAGAAGGGAATCATTTTGAGATTCGGCGTTTTTTTCAGGTAGGGCAGAAAAAAGAGGGAGAAAAGAGATTTGAAACTGCCGAAACGGTCGCAGATTACACGCACCTGAACGCCTTCCAGCGCTTTTTTCTTCAACTCGCTCATCATGATCCGCCCGATGCGGTCGTCCGCAAAGATGAAGGTCTGCATATTGATGTTGTGCCTTGCGGAACGGATACATTCAATCATGGCCGGATAGGCGGCGGAGCCGTCGCAGAGCAGCTCCAGGCGGTTTCCCTTAAGCGGAATTGTTCCGGGGATCATGGAGGCGGATGCGGGGTCTTCCAGCGCGGCATAGAGCAGAGAGTCCAGCATTCGGCGATGATCCATTGTGTCTTCCGCGGCGTCGCTGCGGGATATGAAATGCTTCATGGCATCGCGGTAATCCTTGAGACTGCGGTGTTCCGCTTCATCCCTGTTTTTCAGAAACTCTTCGACCGCGTGCGAAATCCGTTTTCCCAGCGTATTTCTGCGCGTGATTCCGGCAAGCAGGTAAAGGATGATTCCCAGAACGGGAAGGCAGAGCACAAGAATGATCCACAGGGATGCTCTTTCCGAGTCATCGCGCATGGTAAACAGTATGTGCAGTATAATCAGAAGAACCGCAACGGCAACGATTCCCGCACAGATCAGATGTATCAGCTCAAAATGAGGCATGGAATGGGAAGTGCCGGTTTATTGTTTCCTGGATTTTTTCGCCTTGTCGGCTTTCTTGTCGGCTTTCTTGTCCGCGTTTTCCTCATCCTTGCCGTCGTCGGAATTGATTTTGCCGAAGGCTTCCAGCTTTTCAATTTTTTCTTTCAGGGCTGCCTGTTTTGCCTCCAGCTTTTCGATCAGGGCGGCATTTTTTTCTTTCTCTGCCTCGTCTTCCGACTTCAGCGCCAGTTGCTCTTCAACCGCCTTCAATGCCTTTTCGTATTTTGCCGTTTCTTCCCTGACGGCATTCTTCAACGCCTGTTTTTCTTTCTTCAGGTTTGTTTCTGCTCTTTTGCGCGCGGCATTGTTTTTGGCTTTCTGAAGTCTTTTCTCCGCGCGCTTGATTGCGTTGATCTCCTTGGTGAAAGGATTTTTTTCTTTTTCATCCGCAAGAGCATCGGAGACAAACAGAACGGATGCCGCAAAAACTGCGGCCAGCGAAATTTGTTTCAGCAATGACATAACCACACTCCTATGATTTTTATTTTCATGTACAATACCGCCGCTTCAGCAGGAGTCAAATCGGGAAATCACAAAATCGTGTACAGCGAACACACGGCGTAAAAAGTGGAAGACACGCCGCCCCATGAGCCGTCGCCGCGCTGTTTTTCCAGGAGATGCGTTGCCGTATTCATGCGCCAGTTCCGGAAATCCCCGGGCAGCAGGGGATCGGAATCCATTCTTTTCAGCGTCCTGACCAGTTCAAACAGATTCCGGTAGCTTTCCGCCTCCGATGTGCGGGGGGCGGCTGCGGTTTTCCGCATGTTTTCTGCCGCCTTTTTCCACTTTTCCAGCGGAATGCCCAGATCGGGCGCTTCGGGAACGGACAGTTCAATCAGCTTTGCGATCTTCCGGTCCAGTGCCGGGTCGTCGCTGAAATGCCCCGCATCCATCTGTTTTGAGGCAAGATAATACACCCCGCGGAGGGCGGCTGCGGAAGCCTCGCGTGCGATGCTCTCATCCAGCCGCCCCCGGATCGGAACGGCAAGCAGAGAAAAACTGAAACAGAATGAGAGACATGTCATCAGAACTCTTTTCATGGCTGTTACCTCCATAAGCGGGGAATCCGCCGCCCGCGGAATCATTTCATCGCTGTGACAATAATTCAGAAAAGTCTTCAAATCAAATAAAAACATGGAAATATTTCAGATTTTCATTTGATGACGTGAAAAAAATCGGTAGATTATAGGGAAGTGTTTCCGGAGAAGACTATGGACGAAGAAAATTTTACGAAAAAGCTGGCGAATGTGTTTCCGCAGGGAAAAGATATTCTGGTAGGCCCCGGTGATGACTGCGCCGTGATTGACAACGGTTCCGATTTACTGGTGCTTGCGGCTGCGGATCAGTTGATTTCATCAATTCATTACCTGGAGGGATGTCCTCCCGCCTATGCTGCCCGCAAACTGCTTCACAGAAATATCAGCGACATTGCCGCGATGGGGGGGCTCCCGACTCATGCCTTGGTCACTCTGGCTGTGAATCCGCTGGATGAAATCTGGCTGACGGATTTTCATGCCTCACTTTCCGAGAGGGCTTCCGCGTATGGAATTTCCGTGATCGGCGGCGACATTGCAAAACTGTTCACGAAGGGGGAGGTCAGTTCCCTGACGATTCTCGGAAAGGTGGAGCGTGAGAAACTGTGTCTGCGTTCCGGTGCGAAGACCGGCGATCTGCTTTATGTGACGGGAACTTTCGGCAACTCCTTCCATTCGGGGCATCATCTTGAATTCAAACCGAGACTGGAGGAGGCACGGTTTCTCGCGGGCAGATTCACCCATGCCATGATGGATGTCAGCGACGGGTTGCTGAAGGATGCGCTCCGGGTCGCGGATGCTTCCGGATGCGCTCTTTCGCTTGATCCGCTGCGGATTCCCCTGCGCCGCGGCGCCACCGTCGAAGCCGCATTGACGGATGGCGAGGATTATGAACTCATCATTGCGGTTCCGCCGTCTCTTTCGGAGGAACTGGAGGGGGCCTGGCCCTTCCCGGAGACGCCGCTCAACTGCGTGGGGCGTTTTACTGACGGTACTCCCGGCGATGTTGCCGGACTGGAACGTCTGAATCTGGCAAAACTTAAAACAGGATTTGATCATTTCAATGAAAAAACAGTATAAAACATATTCCACGGAGGAGACAAAGGCTGTGGCGGCGGAGCTTGCCGCGCAGACGCTTCCGGGTTCGGTTTATTCTCTTCACGGCGATCTCGGCGCGGGAAAGACGGTTTTCGCCTCCGGTTTTGCCCGGGCGCTCGGAATCACGGAGGCGGTGTCCAGCCCGACGTTCACGATTGTCCAGGAATATCCTTTTGAAAAGGGGATGTTCTTTCATCTGGATCTTTACCGCATTGACAATCCGGAGGCGGCGCTTGCATTCGGCATCGACGAGTTTCTTTATGCCGAAGACGGCATCACCTTGATTGAGTGGCCGGAGCGGATTCAGGGATTGTTCCCGCCGCATACGGTTTATGTGGACATCCGGCGCGGAGAGAAGGAAGAGGAACGGATCATTACTGTGGAACAGGCAGAATAGCCAAGTGCTGAAGGCAGGGCGGGGGACGCGCCGCCTTTTTGTCTTTTTCATTCTTTTTCATCCCTTTTTCGGACAATGAATAATATTACAGTTTCAGGTTCAAACATTTTTTTGAGGGAACGTCTTGCATCCGCCCTGGCGAAGGAATCCGCCGAGGCGGAAACGCTGATTTTCTGCGGCAGAGAGGCGGAACTGGAAAAAGTTCTGCGGGAGTGTTCCGGAAGACTTATTTTTCTTGCCGATGCGGCGGAGAGTTTTTCCGGCAGAAGAGCGCTTCTGGAGGAAAGATATGACGAGTATGAAACGCGGTTCATGTTGGCGGAGGAGCAGACGGTGCGCGGGATTTCGGAAAAGGGGATTTCGGAAGAATTCCAGCCCGTGCGTCTGCCGGACAATGTGATTCTCAACCGCTGCTGTGAAATCGGGGGAACAGGAAAAAGCCGCGCATGGCTGTCTGCCCATGTCAATGGAACAGATTGTCTGCGTTATGTGTCTTTCGGCGGAAGCGGGAAACAGGTATTTGATCTTCTTCATGTCGGGGATCTGGTTTCGCTGGTCCGGGAGCAGATTCATGCGTTTCGTCCGGGGCTGTATCATGTGTCCGGGGGAGTCCGTGCAAGTGTTTCCCTGCTGGAGCTGACGGCTGTATGCGAGTCTGCCACGGGAAATATTGTGAAGATTACGAACGACGAGAGCCGGAGAGAGATTCCCGTTTTTTCGCTGGACATCAGCCGTTTGACGGAGTATTTTATATGGCGTCCGGAATATGGCGTTGAGGAAATCGTCCGGGATATGCTGGTGCGTCAGGTGACGGATGTTTCATGACGGAGAATAAGGAACACAGGGAAAATGTTTGAGCTGGTTTCGGAATACAAGGCGGCGGGCGACCAGCCGCAGGCGATCAGGGAGCTTGTCCACGGGCTTCAGGAGGGGCGGCGTTATCAGACTTTGCTCGGAGTGACGGGTTCCGGCAAGACGTTCACCCTTGCGAATGTGCTTGCCAGGGTGAACCGTCCGGCGCTGGTGCTCTCGCACAACAAAACGCTGGCGGCGCAGCTCTACAGCGAATTCAAGTCATTCCTGCCGAACAACGCCGTTGAATATTTCATCAGTTACTACGATTATTATCTGCCGGAATCCTATATCCCGCAGACGGATACTTATATTGCCAAGGATGCAAGCATCAACGAGAACATTGAACGTCTGCGTCTTTCCGCGACGGCTTCGCTTCTCGAACGGCGCGATGTCATGGCTGTCGCCAGCGTATCCTGCATTTACGGATTGACGGCGCGCGAGGATTACGAAGAGATGTGCATTCCTCTGAAGGTGGGAATGACTCTGGAACGTGACGATCTTCTGCGGAAACTGGTCGAGGTGCAGTTCGAGCGCAATGATACGGCTCCGGAACGCGGTCAGTTCCGTGTGCGCGGCGACTGCGTGGAGATCTATCTTGCTCAGAAGGAGGAGTATGTGCGCGTGGAATTCTGGGGGGATTCGATTGATTCGATCTCCCGCTGTGAACTGCTGACCGGCCGCGTCAAGTCCCGTCCCGATCATGTCATGATTTTCCCGGCGCGCCATTTTGTGATGCCGCAGGAGCGGATCAACGCCGCGATGGACGGCATTCTCGCGGAAATGCGGGCGCAGGTCAGGATGTTTGAATCGCAGGGCAAGCTGGTCGAGGCGCAGAGGCTTTATCAGAGGGTGAATTACGATGTGGAGATGATGCGCGAGATCGGATACTGTTCCGGGATTGAAAACTATTCGCGGCATCTCAGCGGGCGTGCCCCGGGATCGCGTCCGTTCTGTCTGCTGGACTTTTTCCCGAAAGACTATATCATGATTATTGATGAGTCGCATGTCACGATACCTCAGCTCCAGGCAATGTACAAGGCGGACCGCAACCGCAAGCAGACGCTTGTGGATCACGGGTTCCGCCTGCCGTCCGCGCTGGACAACCGCCCGCTTAAGTTCGAGGAGTTTCAGGCGCTTCTCGGAGACGTGATCTTCGTTTCCGCAACACCGGGAAAATATGAGCTGGAACTTTCCGAAGGACAGGTTGTCGAGCAGGTTGTGCGCCCGACCGGACTGCTTGATCCTCCGGTCGAGGTGCGCAAGCTGGAAGGGCAGGTGGATGATGTGATTGAGGAAATCCGCAAGTGCACGGAGAGCGGCGGCAGATCCCTTGTCGCCACGCTTACGAAAAAAAGCGCGGAACGGCTTTCGGATTATCTCTGCGACCTTGGAATGCGGGTGAAATATCTGCATTCGGAAATTGATGTGATTGAACGTGTCCGCATTCTTTCCGAACTGAAACGGGGAGATTTTGACTGCATTGTGGGAATCAATCTTCTGCGCGAGGGGATCGACCTGCCGGAAATCAAGCTGGTCGCGATTCTCGATGCGGACAAGGAAGGTTTCCTGCGTTCCTCCCGTTCTCTGATACAGGTGGCGGGGCGTGCCGCGCGGAATGCGGAAGGAAAGGTCATTCTTTACGGCGATGTCATTACGGACAGCATGAAATCGCTGATCGACACGACGGAAGAACGCCGGAAAAAACAGGCGGAATACAATAAAAAGCATCATATTGTCCCGAAGACGATCATCAAGGCGGAACGGGAAACAATTACCGATGTCATGGGACTCTCTTCCAGGACGGAATCGCCGTCCGGAGCGACCTGCAACCCGCGGGAACTTGAAGAGGAAACGGCGGCATTTGCCGTCAGGGAGGAACGCGCCGCCTATGGTTCCGCTTCAAAACGCACCAGAAAGGGGAAGGTCGCCCGCGCGAACTCAAAGAGTCTGGAGGACATGGATTTTGAGGAGGTCATCGCCGAACTGGAACGCGAGATGCTGGAAGCCGCTGAAAATCTTGAATTTGAACGTGCCGCCCAGCTTCGCGACCGGATCAGGGGAATGACGGATCAGACAGGACGCGGGAAGTGAAAATGCGGAACGCGGACGGGACGGCGGCTCCCCGTTTGTTTCTCTCAGCCCGGTGTCCGCTTTCCGCGGAGATCGTTCATCTGCCTGACTTCTTTGCGCGGAATGCGCAAATTGCGTCGTATGCCTGATTGATGCGCCGCATTTCATTTTCGGCATGGGCAAGCATTTCAGGCGGGAGTCCTTTGCTTTGCAGTTTGTCCGGGTGGAATTCGATACATTTTTTGCGATATGCGCTTTTCAGCTCCTGATCTGTGACGTCGGGAGATACTTCCAGAATTTTGTAATAAGTGTCCAGGTTTTCCATCTCGTGGGATTCCGTCTGGACGCGGAAGAACGCATTGACATAACCGTTCAGGCGGAAGACACGTTCCGCATACAGAAGTATTTCACGTTCTTTCTGCGTCAGATCGCCGTCGATTGCCGCAAGTTCGCAGAGCAGTCCCAGAAAGTTCTGCTTGACCGCCGGATTGTAACCGAGAAGCTGATCGAAGTCATTGATATACTGCCGGTATGAGACATCATTGTCGCGCGCCGTATTGAACACCTTGTGAATGAACTGCTTCTGCTCCTGCCGGAAATTCGCCTGAATGAAAACCTTGATGTAGTCCGCCTCGTCTTGGCTGACCACACCGTCCGCCTTTGCGAGTTTCGCCATACAGGAAAAAAGCGCCGTGATGAACGCTGCCTGAAGCTCATCCCTCCGGCTGGCGCGTTTTGCCTTGTCATCGCTGCTGCCAGTGGCGAGATGGCCGATGACTCCGCCGATGACTGCTCCCAGCGGACCCGCTCCGAGGACGGCGCCGATCGCACCGCCGACAACTGCTCCCAACCAACTCATATAGAACAAAATCCTTTCATAAAATACAAATCAATGAAGTTTTCCCGGACCATAGCGTCCGCCTCCGCTGCCGCTGCCCCAGTCGTCGCAATGATCCTCGTTTGTGGTATCCGTCACATGACCGATCACATTGCCGAAGGCATCGTAGACGTCATGTCCCGTTGCTTCAGCATTGAGCCATGCGCGTCCCCGCAGACGCCAGGAGAGATCGTCCAGTTTTTTAATCAGATTGTGATATTTCCGGCACATTGCAAAATCCGCGGGATCCAGAATCCCCTGCACATCATCAATATCGTTTACGGTACCGAGTGCCGGTAGATACTTTGTGATGTAGATGATCCATGCCCGGTCGTCCATGGGCATTCCGTAGACAGGTTCCAGAGAAACGGGGATCAGGGTGACTTTGTCGAAAACGGGCAGAACCATGCCTGCGATGAACGGGTAACGGATCGCCCCCTCTTCCGTTTTCAGATAACCGAGCGGTTTTGCCGTGGCGTCGAATGTGATATAATAGGAATCGTCGTCGAAATAATCCAGCGCCTGTTCCGTTCTGGCGCCGTACTGATTGATCTTTTGCCCCATGCCGCTCTGATTGCCGCCGAAACGGAAGGGGTGATCTTCCGCAAACTTTCTTTTGAACTGGAACTGTTTCAGAATGGTTTCATCGGGAACCCGGATTGAAAAATAGGAAAGTGCGCCGGAACGGTAATCCACTCCTTCCTGAAAGGGACCGCGCAGATAGTTTTCCCATCCGCTTTTGTCAACTCCGTATTCGGAATAGGAACACCAGTCGTTGTCGAACGTCGCCCACGAAATTTCCGGCAGAGGATTGTCTTTTCCGTCGGTGTCGTTGGGATCGTCCTTGTCGTAGGCATCATATACGGTGCCCAGTTTCTTCAGCTTCTCCTCCCGTCCGGGAAGCCGCCTGATGACTTCATCCAGCATCCCTTTCTCATCCGCCCGGTTATAGACGTCTTCCCCCCGGTATGCTGTGATGTGAACCGGAAGGATTTCCGAGCCCTCCAGGGACTTCGTGCTCCGTTCCAGTCTGATGTTGCCCCACCATTTTTCCTGGTAATAAATCCCGTCGTCATTCGGGAGCAGGGCGCGGAGCGTGCACCAGTCTTCCGCCGCAATTGCTTCCATGACCGTCCGGTTCTGCAAATAATTCACCACTGTGACCGGCGGCTTTTCGGATTTGTCCGCAATCAGTTTCGGCATGCCGAGGTAATCGACGTTGGTTCCGACCGCCACCCCCTTGGATTCTCCGCTGGAACCGCCGAGGATTTCCGCGACCATGTCCGCGTATGGTTCCCGCCACCGGAATCCGTAATATTCCTGACTGACGATGTCCGGATTGCCGTAATATTCTTCACTGCTGATGTCGTTGAGCATTTCATTGAGGAATATATTGCAGCTCTCATTGTAGGTCAGCCCGTTGTTTTTTGCCGCCTGCTGTGCCGCGCCGAATCCGATCAAGGGACCGACGAAAGCCACGCGGATCTGCATCTGGGTCAAAATATCCGCGGAGGTTCTGAGCAGTTCCCGGTCATTTTCGCTGCCGTCCAAAAAACTGCCGGGATCGCCTCCTATCTGGTAGGCGGGATCGGTAATCAGCACGGTGCATGCTTTGACCAGATTCATTTCCCCGATCAGGTTCAAGGTGTTCTGCTGCCATTTTGCGCCGGTCAGAGCGGCGGAGTCAATTGCGGACATGACCTTCACCTTGCCGCGGATCACCCGCTGGACATCGAAAAGAACCAGAATCCCGACAAGGATAATGACCATTGCCATGGCTCCGAGGATCAGGGTCTGTCCCCGTTCCCGCCGGAACCGGGGGCGGAGATGGCGGAGTTCTTTCATCAGTTGCCTCCGCTGCTGTTGTTTTCGATGTAGTTCGCGCTGTAATCGGTCAGGGTCGCTTTGCCTTCCAGGTCGATTCCATTTCCCTGTCCGAAGAAGAGATGCTTCAGATAGGTGTCGGGGAATGCGTAATCAGTGAACTTTGTATAAAGATCAGTCATGTCCATGCTGACCGCCGCCGTATAAGTAAGCGTGGTGTTGACCGTCCGTTCTGCATCGCTGGCGTTCCCGTACCAGAACTCATATTCAAGCCACCGGTTGCCGCCGACATAGCTGTTGATGTAAGAGCGTTCCCGTGTCAGTCTGTCTGCCGTGGAGTTTTCATCCAGGGCAGGGGAAACGATGTCCCCCGAAGCGGGAAGAGCATTGACACGGACTTCGCGTCCGATGAGATAGTCGCGGAAACCGACGGCATGGGAACGTGCTCCGCGGATCGCCGCATAGTCAATGAAATACTGCCCTATGATAAAATAAAAAACCTGAAGCAGTCCAAACAGTACAAGAAAAATCACAAACATGGAAAGCAGCGATTCCACAATCGCCGCCCCATGCTCCCGTTTTCTGTTTTTACGGTATGAGAAAATTTTCATGCTGTATGCCCCGTCCGGTTTCAGGACAGAAGAAGTTCACGGAAAGTCCCTCCCGTTCCGGGAAACGGGATGAAGAAAACCGCGGCTTAAGCAGCTCCGTAAGGAAAATCTGAATGCGGAGGATTATTCTCCGCTGATGTCGATGCCGTCCTTGTCCATGTTCTTCAGGATGTCCGCGGACTTGTTGTTGTCCACTTCCGCAGCTGCATTGGTATCGCCGAAAGTGGAGGCCACACCCGCGATGATCGTCCTGATACGGTCGCTGAAGAGCCCCATGACAGTAAGAGCCGCAACTGCGACGATGACGATGATAATGATGTACTCGACAATCGCCTGTCCTTTTCTTCTGTTTCTTCTGAGTTTCATTGTTCCTGCTCCTTGCTTACTGTTAAAGAGTCCCTGAGATTATTTGTTCCATCTGTGACCTGTCCGGAGGATTCGGCTCCCACGAGACAAGCCCGATCAATCTTGCTCCATACTGGGAAAACGCCGCCAGCAGCGCACAAAGCATTACAGTGAAGAGAACACAGATCACAAGCATTGCCGCATATTCAGTCAACACCTGCCCCGTCGTTCTTCGCCGTTTCTTTTTTCTGCCAGTCAGACACATATTCCCGTAGCGCCGCCGAAGCGGCACTCCTTTTTTCCTGCTGTTCAGACCAGAGGCAGGACATTGCGTCCTTTGCGTCTGGCGATGATTTCGTTCTTTTCGTTTAAGACAATGATGTCCGGAAGATGTTCCTTTGCTTCCTCCGGCGTGAAACAGGCAAAGGACATGATTGTCACAATATCGCCCACATTTCCTTTATGCGCCGCCGCTCCGTTGAGTCGGAACACTCCGGAACCGCGCTCGCCGGGAATCGCATAGGTTTCGAGGCGTTCCCCGTTTGTCGCGTTGACGACCAGAATTTTCTCATAAGGAAGCATATTGGCTTTTTCCAGATACGCAATGTCAATTTCAAGACTTCCTTCGTAGTCAAGATCACAGTGCGTCAGCCTTGCCCTGTGAATCTTGCTCTTGCACATTTCCAACAGCATTTCAGAATTCTCCTAAAATTTCCCATGCAGTATATATTATACCGTTCCGGCATATTAAGCAAATGATTTTTCGCTGATTTATAAAATTTTGCATTTCCACAGTAATTTAGCACCGAATTTCATTTTGGCAATTCGGATTTCGCATATATATTACGGATTGAAGAAAAAGAGAGTGGAATCATGAGGTTTCTTGTCTATAATATCGCCTACGGCACCGGTGCGCCCGGCGGCATGGGGAAGAATATCCTGACGGCGCACCGTTATCTCCGAACGCCGGAGAAACCGCTGGAGGACATCATCCGATTCATTTCCGATGCCGGGGCGGATGTCGTCGGACTGGTTGAAGTCGATACGGGTTCCTTCCGGACGGACTATGTCAATCAGGCGGACCGTGTCGCCATGGCTCTGAACCAGTATTACCACTGCGGTGTGAAATACGGTCTGGACTCTCTTTCCCGGCGGATTCCGATTCTCCGCCGTCAGGCAAACGCTCTTCTCACGAAACAGAAGCTGACGCCCTATGCGTTTCATTATTTCCCGATCGGCTTCAAACGCCTTGTCATCGAAGTCGAACTGAACGGCATTCATATCTTTCTGGTTCATCTGGCACTGCTGAGGCGGGCGCGCAGAATTCAGCTCAGGCACCTGAGCCGCCTTGTTCCGCGCGGGAAACCCGTGATTATCGGCGGTGACTTCAATACTCTGGACGGTGACAATGAGCTGGACGCGTTCATGGAGGAGCTGTCGCTGAAAAATGCGAACCGCGGCAATGTGCCGACGTTTCCCTCATGGAACGCGGAGAAGCAGCTGGACTTCATTCTTTATTCCCCGGAAATACGGGCGCTTGATTTCCGCGTGGCGGACGTCCGGTTTTCGGATCATCTGCCGGTCGTGTTCGATTTTGAACTGAAGTAAAGATCCGAACTGTCATCCGGATGAATCACCCGGAGGAGCGGCGGATTTTCCTGAAAATTCCGAAAAGAGTCCAGCCATATTTTCTCCGCTTCCGCCGCATTGGAATACGACCTGATTTCCCAGTCCGGGTCCACTTCAAACTTCTCCGGCGGCGTGAACCATCGCGTATGACGCCAGTAATAGCGGTCCGTTCCGCGTGTTTCGAGCGTCGTGAACTTTGCCCTGCCGCTGAGAATCCGCCGTTTTATTTTCGGCCAGCGGAGCTCCCGCTGTCTGCGGTAGGCGGCCCCCGCACGATCCATCAGTTCCAATGCGGCAAACTTGTTTTTTGCAAGCGACGAGGACAGAAGTCCCTCCATGATTTCATCGCTGGTCAGACAGTCCTGAAGCTCCATCCACGGCGAGCACATTTCAATTTTCCTGAATTCGGGGTAGAAAATGACTTCCCGGATACCCCACGGATCGACAAGACATGTCTTTTCCGCCTCCATGTCGAAAAGAAAGTTGGAGGTGTGGAAGTCGGGATGATAAAAACGGTTCTTGTACAATGCACATGCCAGTTCCGCAACCCGGTTCAGAAAGACTCTGCGCTTCTGTGCGTCGAATCTTGCGGTCTGGAAGAAATACTGTCTGCCGGAAACCGCCTTCGGAAGTCCTTCGGACACGCAGAACCCGCCGCCGTTTTTCAATGTTGCCCAGGCGAGATAATGGATGATCGAAACGGACGCCTTCTGAAGCGCTTTGGCGATCCGGTATTCTCCGGCTGCGTAAAAACGGATGATGTTGAACGGGAATTTCTGTCTTCCGAAGAGTTTCAGATAAAGCACCCTGCCGTTTTCGTCTGTCAGGCGGAAAACGGAACGTTTGGGATTCGCCTTGACTTTTTCCACTCTGACGTCCGATTGAATGAATTTCATCACTCCTGCGGCGTCTTCTCCGTTTACATCTGAAAATGCAACCAGTGCCCTGATGTCATTCAAGCTGTTGATCTCATCCATTTTTCCACTCTTCCATATCTGCTGAAATCCGCTGCATTAATGTAATCCGCGGGATTCTGTAAATCAAGTCATGAAACGACGGCTGCCCGTTATCCTGCGATATTTCCGGTTTCCGGGCATGAGTCAGCATTCCGGACGGACTGCGTCGTGAAGAACGTCAATGTTGATCGGCTTCAGCAGACAATGCTTTGCGCCGAGCGAAAGATAACGGCGGCGGAGTTCCTCCTCCAGATAGGATGCCAGAACGATGACCATCGTTTCATGATGCCTGTCTTCCTTGAGTTTTTCCAGAATTTCTTCTCCGTTCATGTTGCCGGAATCAAGATCGAGAATCAGAATATCGAACTTTTGGTTTTTCAGAATCTCCGTGCATTCCAAAGCGGACGAGGCGAATTCAAGATGCGCTCCGGTATCGGAAAGAATCATGGAAATCAGTCTGCGGTTCAGGTCGTTTTCATCGACGACCAGCACCTTGGCTTCGGAGTGCCTGCGTTTTCCGTGATTCCCGTGCCCGGAACCCGGCAGGATGCCTGTCCGGATGTCCGTCAGAGGATTCCTGTCACGGGATTCCGCCGTGACCTCGTTCTGAATGTCGCTTTTTCTGAAGGAAAGACAGATCCGCGTATTGTTTCCTTTCGTTTCCGCAATGGAAGACTCCGCTCCCAGAAGTTCCGCATTCTCCTCCATAATCATCAGATTGAGGATTGAGGAAACTTCTCCCGGAGTGACGTTTTCCTTGCCGCCTTTGTTGTAACAGTCATAGGCCGCGGCAAGAGAGCGGAAGACTTTCTTTCCCGCCGCCTGCCGCGAATCTTCAATGCAGAACTGGAGCTGTTCTCCGTCACAGCCGCAGGTGATTGTGACCTTTCCGCCGGGGGGCAGCAGACGGATCAGGCTTGTTTCGGCAAGGCAGAGGGCATGAGTCAGCACCTGCGGGTCCGTAATGATGACCGGCACGGCGGATGGCAGATAACGTCCTTCCAGAGTGATGGAGCGGTGAACGGCATACGGGGAATTATATTTCATGACGTTTTTCAGAAGAGATGCCGTATCCGTCTCTTCAAACTGCGGAGTCCGCCGGGTCTGATCCAGTTTTGCCAGTTCAATCAGGGCGCTGACTGTGTCGTTCAGGTTTTCCGCACATTCATGGATTGTCATTGCAATCGGCCTGAGTTCGGAAGGATAGGCGTCTTTCCGTTTCGCCATGTCTTTCAGGAGCAAGGCGGAAAAGCCTTTGATCGAGTTCAGCGGATTCCGCAGTTCGATGGACAGCTTTGAGAGAAGCTCGGATTTCAGCGTGTTGGCGTCCTCGGCATCCCGCCTTGCCGCCGATTCCCGCTCATGACTCCGTTTTAATTTGGAAATCGTGCTGCTGAGACGGTCCCGCATGAAATTCAGGGATTTGCCCAGGATCACCAGTTCTTCCGCTCCCGACATTTTCAGGGGTTCAGACGGAAACTCGTTTCGGGCAAGGGCATTGGCGAATCCGGTTGCACGCGCGATCGGGTCGGCAATGCTCCTGGCGGTAATTCTCATGACCGGAAGCAGCAGGAGCAGTCCCGCAAGCGCGACGCAGACTGCAATCAGAAAGGCTATTCTGAACCGGGAGTTGATGTAATCGAAAAAACTGGGAAGATTTTCTTCCATGTTGAAGAAGCAGATCAGCCGCACCTGGTCGGTTCCGTGTTCCGGAGTCAGGATATTTGCCGCCGCCGTTCCCAGAATGCAGCCGTCTTCCTGAGTGATGAGGCGGGTGCCTGCGCTGTCCGGAATGTTCCTGTCTGCCTTGACACAGAGGTCATGGAGGTCAATGGGGTGATGCGACCTGAGAAGTTCCGGCGATTTGCAGAGAATGTTTTTTCCGTCGAACAGCATGTAGCGCCGCTGGTCTGCCGGATCTTTTGCCAGAACCAGCGGGATGAAATGGTCATTGAGCCGGAGCATGATGGCGGAAAGAACCCCCTCGGCGATGTCTTTGTCCGAGCGATAGCAGAATACCAGCCAAAGAGAGGCGGGGACAAACTCGTTTTCCGGAGAATAGACCAGGGAACGGCTTTCCTTCTTATCCTTCTGGGAAAGAATGAATTCAATCAGTGCCGGATGCGTTTTCTGAGAGATGGATGTGATTGTGTCCGGGCAGGAGTTCAGCATGAGAAAACGCCCCGGCTCCTTTTCCTTGATCTTGCAGCGGACATACTGGTCTGCCAGAGGGGTTTCCCTGATGAAGGTCGTGGCGGCTTTCTTCTCCCGTTCCCGATGGATATGGATGTCCTTCAGAAAATTGTCAAGCTGGACAAACAGCAGGTTTGCCTGTTCGTCGATCAGTTTGGCTTCATAGGTGATTGCCGCTTTTGTCATGTCTTTCATGAGCCTCGAAGAATACGCGGACTCCTGAAGCCGGAATTTCGTGAGGAACTGATTCATGGCGATGAATGCAATGCAGAGTGCCGCCGCCGTGGAGAGCGTTGCCGTCACTCCGATGAAAAGAAGAAGTTTTGACTGTATCTTCATCATGATGCCGCCTCGTTTCTGATCGGCTGTCCCGGCTGGTTCATTACGTTTTCCCTGCTGGCGTTTCCGGAAAAAAGAAGAAAGGCAACGACCAGAATCACCAGCAGCAGAAAGACGGAAACCGTGATGATGACCAGCGGATGATACAGAAAACGCTGAAAAGCGCCGGGCTGCGGGGAGGATTCCTCCACGGGACCGGACTGCACAACGGGCGGAGAGGCGGCAGCGCCGTTTTTGTTCATGACTCCGGGAGATGCCGGCGGAACTGATTTCCGGACACTGCTTGCGTAGCGTCTCATGCTGGACGAGTTCGGCATGGTGCGCCTCATGTAGACTTCCAGTGTTGTGATGATTTCACGGTAGGAGGGGCGCATGTCCGGGGCACGGTTCATCATTTTCATAATCAAGGTGGACAGTTCCGGCGCGAGATCGGGCCGCAGCTGGTTCGGAGCAACGGGATTGTGCCTGGTCCGCATCCAGATGAGCTCCTCAATGTTCGGATTGGAAAACGGAGTGATTCCCGTCACAAGGTGATAAAAAGTCGCTCCGAGACTGTAAATATCCCCGAGGTAAGTCTCAGTCCCGGTGGAGATCCGTTCCGGGCTTACGTAATTCGGACTGACCCAGGCGGTTACGGGTTTCCGGGTGCCGACGGCTTCGGCTTTCACAACCTGCGCGAGTCCGAAGTCTCCGATTTTGACGTTGCCGTCGGTATCCAGCATGATGTTGGCGGGTTTCACATCGTGATGTATGACGCCGTGTCTGCTGGCGTTTTCGAGTCCTTCCGCAATGTCGTGAATCCATTTTACGGCATCGTTGATCGGGACAGCCAGGTTTGGGGAAGCCTTCTGTTTCTGTTCCAGAGAGCCTCCGTTCATGAACTGCATGACAATATAGGTTTTTCCGTCGCATATCCCGCAGGTATAGATGGGGACTACCGCGTAGTGGTTGATGGTGGCGGCGGTCCGCGCCTCGTTCAGAAACAGATCGGAAAGTTCGCTGGCGGGGAGCACCTCCTCTTTCAGTATCTTGATTGCGACTTCCCGGTCGAGTGCGATGTCCAGGGCACGGTAGACGGTCGCCATGCCGCCGGTTCCGACGGGTTCCTCCAGCAGATAATTGTCAAACCACGTCGGGACGATCAGCTCCGTCCGGCACATGGGGCAGGCGAACCGGGAAAACGGCTCAAGGCTTGTGACGTCCAGTTTCTGCTGACAGTGATGACAGAAGATCTTGACCGGCCTGCGTCCGGAATCCGGAGGCAGAGGCGAACCGAGAGACACGGTCTGATTCTGTGCGTTGTTCATTTGCATATCTGTTCCGTCTGCCATTTTCACACCTCTATGTTGACCGGGTCTTGTTTTCTGTTACAGCAGCCAGCGGGTCGCGAGCGGCATTTCCTGTCTTGCGATCTCCAGTAATATATCCCGTCTTTGCAGATTCGCCAGCCTGTCAAGCGCCAGTTTCTGAAGAAGTTGCATATTATTGCATTCTCCGCTCAGATGTGCGAGAATCAGGTCGTGGGTGTGTTCCGTCAGAAGCTCGGGAAGCGAATCCAGGGCGTCGTCGTTGCTGAGATGTCCGTGTCTGCCGATGATCCGGCGCTTGAGCTGAATCGGGCGCTGGGAATTCATCAGGAGCGTCTTGTCGTGATTCGATTCGAGGACCAGTACGGCGCAGTCGTGCAGTTTCTGCTTTGCCAGCATGTTGAGATGGCCGAGGTCGGTTGCCACGCCGAGCTTCATGTCCCCGACGCGGAAGACGAATCCGACCGTATCCACGTCATGCGGAACGGTGAATGCTTCGACTTTCATGCCGCAGAGCTCAAACGCGCATCCGGTGGAAAAGAGTGTCTTGCGTTCGGGAAGCAGATTCGCCTGGAGACCTCCGCTGCACGTCAGGGAGGTCATATAGGTTTTTATGCCGTATTTGTTGGAAAACACGCGGCATCCCTTCATGTGGTCGCCGTGTTCGTGCGTCACAATGATTGCTTTGATGTCGGACGCGCGGATTCCGCATGAGCTCATGCGGTTTTCGAGCTCCTTTGCCGTAAAACCCGCGTCCAGGAGGATCAAACCCTCCGGTCCATGAATCACGCTGGCGTTGCCTTTGCTGCCGCTCCCGAGCACCGTGATTCCGAATTTGCCCTGAATATTCACGAATTCCCTTCCATTTCCCGGAAAAATTTACTTGTTTTTTTATCTTTCGCGGGTTTATTATAATTCTTTCTGCTGTATTGTAAAATAGAAAATTGATTTTTATTGCAAAATTTTATTGTTGGAACTATGGAACAGGCGAACGGTTTTTCACAGAATACGGAGCTGAGGCAGGAACAGACCCTTGCTCCGCAGCAGATTCTTTCCCTGGAATTTCTCATGGCGCCGGTTATGGAGCTGGAGGAGAAGGTGGAACTTGAACTCAGCTCGAATCCTGTTCTCGAACTTGACGAGAAGCGGGCGAATGAGACTTCGGGGGAGGAACCGGCAGACGAGTCTTACGGAGACCTGCCGCCGCTGCCGCAGACTCCGGATCTGCGCCCGGATGCAGACAAGGCGCAGATGCTGGATTCCAACCGTGAGGATTTTGAGGAACATCTCGACAAAATTGCGGAAACTCCCGAGACATGGGACGCCTTTTCCCACGACGATCCGACGGATGCGCCTCAGCAGTCGGGATATTCCGCCGAAGAAGAGGAACGGCGCAACTACATTTTCAATTCCATCGCGGCGGAGACTTCGCTTCAGGAATACCTGCTCGACCAGCTCCGTTTTGCGGATGTGCCGCGGAAAGTCGCGGATGCGGCGGAATACATGATCGGAAGTCTTGACGAAGCCGGGTATCTGAAAACGCCGCCGGCGGAAATTGCCCAGGCGGTTGACTGCACGATGGACGAGGCGGAACAGGCGCTTGCGCTGGTGCAGGGGTTTGATCCGCCGGGCATTGCGGCGCGCGACCTGAAGGAGTGTCTGCTTCTTCAGCTGAAGGCGGAGGGAACGCGGAACCAGGATCTTATCCGGCTCATTAAAAATTACCTGGACGACCTGGCGCATAACCGTCTGCCGCTGATCGCAAAGAAGATGAACATCACGCTGGATCATCTCAATGAACTGATTGAGGAGCTCCGGCTCCTGAATCCCCATCCGGGAAATGCGGTCGCGCCGTCCACGCCGGTTTACGTCGTTCCGGAAGTGACCGTGGAAAAAGACGGCGATTCTTTCCGCATCGTTCAGAACGACCCGTTCAGCGGACGGCTTTCCATTTCCGACCGTTACATGAAAATGCTGGAAGACCCGGCGGTCTCGCCCGAAGACAAGGCGTATATCCGCGGCAAGATTGCGGACGGCAGACTGCTGATTCATAATCTCGACCAGCGCAGAAACACGATCCGGCGCATTGCCGAGCTGATTGTCTCCACGCAGTACGACTTCATGAAATACGGCGCAAAAGCCTTGAAGCCCATGACGATGCAGCAGGCGGCAGACAAGCTCGGTCTTCACGAGACCACCATCAGCCGTGCCGTGGCGAACAAATACATGCAGACGCCGGTAGGTCTGTTCGAGTTCAAATTCTTTTTCTCCGGCGGATTCCAGTCCGAGGAGGGCGAGGAAGTCTCCTCCCATGCAATCAAGGATATGATTCAGGAACTGGTTTCCAGGGAAGACCCCGCCAGACCGCTTTCCGACAGCAAGCTCTCCAAGCTCCTGAAAGAACGCGGGTTCGACGTCGCGCGCCGGACTGTGGCAAAGTACCGCGACGAACTTTCCATTCAGTCATCTCAAATGAGGAAAGCATACTGATATGAATTTTCTGAAAACACATCCGCGTATCCTGAACCTGATTCTCTTTCTTGTCTGCTGTCTTGCCGCATTTGCAATGCGCACGCATAATTACAACCGCGAAGCGGAGGCTGTCGCGGAGATCATCGGGGATGCAAGACCTGTTCCGCAGAGCTTTTTCGGGAAATTTCTTCCCGTGACCCATAAAAACTTCATGCCGTTCACAATCGAAAGCGCCATGATGTTCGGTTATACGCAGGACATTGCCGCAGGGAAAGGGGTGCCGGCTTCGGACAGGAACCTGCATGGACTGGAAGATATTCCGCCTTACAGTCAGATGATTATGGCGCTGGAATGGTTTCTCGGATGGGGATACCGGTTCAAGTCCCTGATTTTCAAGGACCCGGTGCCGACACCGCGGGAGAAACGGTTTCAGGACAATGTTTATCTGGCGCAATGGGTCAGTTTTCAGCTCCGGGCGTGGATCAGCCTTTCCTCCGGTTTTATTTTTCTGCTACTCCTGACTTTGCGGTGCCGCCGGTCTCTGGCTCTGGCGGGCGGACTGCTGCATTCTGTGGCGATTGCCGCGATTGCACGTTCCACGGGACAGGACATCATCCGCGGCAATTTTGCCCTGCCGCTGGTCACGGCGCTGCTGCTTTTGCTCTGTTCCTGCTGCATCCGCCCGGCAAGATGGAAATATCTTTTACTTGGACTGGTGGCTTTCGGTCTGTTTTCCTCATGGGATCTCAGTCTCGGATTTCTCAGCGCAATCGTGATTTTTGAATTGATCCGTTATCTGCTCAGCGGAAAAATTTCAACAGCCCGCCGGAACTGCTGGATCATCATTTCCGCTTCCGTAGTGCTGAGCTCCACTCTGATTCCGTTCAACCGGGCATACGATCTCATCATGTCGCCGCTGATCGTTGTCCTCCTGCCGTCGCTTCTTCTTGTTTTCATTCTCTACGGAAAATATGGGAAAGTCGGTTTCAAACGCCGCCTCTTCGGGATTCTCCTTCCGCCATGTCTGCTGTTCCTGTTCTGGAATTTCTGTGTCAAAACGCCGCATTATGTTTCTCATTACAGTCATTTCGGAGATTTGACGGCGGCAAAGCTCAAGTTCAAGAATGTCAAGCCGCGCGATCCGGATCAGCTCACGTATGATGCGCGTATCATGTGGACTCCCGCCATGCACTCGGCGGACTGGCGGATTCTTGTGACCTATTTCCCGTCTCTTGGCGTGATTCCCGGCATTAAGACTCCGCTTAAGATGCTGAATACGGCGATTGCGTCTCTGCCTTTTTCCCTGACTTTGTTTTATGTCCTGCTCCTGCTGGCGCCGTTCCCGCCGGTGATCTTCCGGTTTGTCCGCCGCGGAATGCCCCGTTCCTTCTTCTTTTTCACGTTTACCGGAGTGTTCACGATCGGTTTTCTCTATATCGTGCGCTACCATGAGTTCCTGATTATTTTTCTGGTGATCTCCCTGATGCTGCTTTGCGACGATTATCTGCGGGGACTGCTTTTCTGGTCGGAACGGCTTGCAAAACGCTCCTTCTATCTGGCAGCCAGGAGTGCCGTCTGGGCATTTCTCGCAGTCCTGTTCCTGCTGGAGTCCGTTGTTTCGCTGGCAGGGCGCCGCCGTTATTCCAGCGATGTCCATTTGCGGGAGACTGCGCTTCTGATTGAGTGGTTCCGCAGATCTCATGTGGAAGGCAAATGCGTGATTACCGATTTTACTGTAGGCCCGATGCTGAAATGTTATGCGGGAACTGCGATTGCGCTTCAGCCGCAGTTCGGACTGGAACGCATCCGCCGTCCCACTCAGCTTTATCTGAACTTGCTTTATCATGGGACGGAGCTTCAGCTTGCCAAGTTCTGCAACGATCTGGATGCGGACTTTTTCATCTTCAACGAAGGTTATCTCGGCCCGATGCACATCTATTCGGAGCGTTACATCGCCGCCGCCAAAACGATTCGCGGCGATTCCCCGGTGAATCTGATGAAATATCATTCCAACAAGCTCTCCTGGTTTTATAAGATTGACCCTCCGATGCGTTTCCTGCCGGCATCGGCGGTTTACTCCGTATTCCGCGTAATCAAGCCGAAAGACCGTATGGCGTCGATGAAGCTCTATGTTGCCGGGGAACGTGCTTTGATGGATGGAAATGAACACCTTGCCGGCCGGTATGCCCGTGCGGCATTTCTGCTTGACCCCGCTTCGGAACAGGCACGCATCCTTTATTTCAAAGTCTATGGCGATGTGCCGAAACTGGGATTGAACGGTTTGCAGTGACCGGGGAAACTCGGAAAACTCGCTTTTCAATTTGCGGACGGAGGAGCCATGCGCAGACGGCGGGAATCCCGTCTTTCTGTTTTTTTCTGTTTTCCGCTTGTAAATCCGGAAAGAGATGGCATTGTAGAGAGTATAGAACTGTCAACCTCATAATCAGGGGGGATTATCATGAATGGCAAGATCAGAATCGCATTTTTCGACACGAAGCCTTATGACAGGCTTTCATTTGACGGAATCAAAGACAGATACGGCTTCGAGATTGATTACTTCGAGTCGCGCCTGAAACCTGCTTCCGCAAAACTTGCGGACGGTCATGATGTCGTCTGTGCCTTCGTCAATGACGATCTCGGGGCGGAAACCATAGAACTCTTAGTCAAATACGGGGTCAAACTCATCGCCATGCGCTGCGCCGGTTTCAACAACGTGGATCTCGGCGCCGCCTGCAAACGGCTGGACGTGGTTCGTGTCCCGAAATATTCTCCGTATGCCGTTGCAGAATACACGGTCGGGCTCCTGCTTTGCCTGAACCGGTGTCTGCACCGTGCCTTCTGCCGCATCCGCGAGAATAATTTCTCGATCAACGGTTTTCTCGGTTTCGACGTGCACGGCAAAACGGTCGGCATCATCGGAACCGGAAAGATCGGGCTGACGTTTGCCGAAGTTCTTCAGGGGTTCGGCGTGAAGATTCTCGCCCATGACCCGTATCCGAACGAAAAAGCGGCGAAGGAACTTCACATGGAATATGTGCCGCTGGAACGGCTTTACCGGGAAAGCGATATTATTTCACTGCATTGCCCGCTGACTCCGGAAAACATGTATCTCATCAACCCGGAAAGCATCGTAATGATGAAAACCGGGGTGATTATCCTCAATACCAGCCGCGGGAAACTGGTCGATACGCAGGCGCTGATTGATGCGCTCAAAGTGGGAAAAGTCGGCGGCGCGGGGCTTGACGTGTATGAGGAGGAGGCCGATTACTTTTTCGAGGACCGTTCGGACAAAGCCATCGCGGACGATGTGCTGGCGCGTCTGATGACCTTCCCGAATGTTCTTGTGACCTCGCATCAGGCGTTTTTCACGAAGGAAGCCATGAACAACATCGCTGAAATCACGATGAACAATATTCGTGATTTCGCCGAGGGCAGACCGCTGGAAAACGGCATTTGCAGGGATTGCGGGAATCATGACTGCGCCGGGCATAAATAAAATATGCCTCTGACCTGACACGCATGGTGTTCTGCCGTGTCAGGTCCGTTGACTTCTCATTGATCGAACAGCGACGGCTGGATATGGTCGGATTCCGGTTTTCCTTTTTTGTATTTCTGCCTCTGTTCGCGGATCATGTAGCGCGACTTTGTGACGAGAGAAGGCTGTCCGGCTTCCGCAATGGAGTTGTTTTCGAGATTTTCCAGAATATCCTGTGCACGCGAAATGACTTCCGGAGGAAGCCCCGCGAGCTTGGCGACGTGGATGCCGTAACTCTTGTCCGCACCGCCGGGAATGATCTGGCGCAGGAAGATGATCTGTTCTCCGTATTCGCGGACTGCGACGTTGTAATTCTTGACTCCGCGGCGTGTAATTGCAAGTTCCGTCAGTTCATGGTAATGTGTCGCGAACTGGGTTCTTGCGCGGCAGGACGGATGATCCAGTAGGAATTCCGCAACCGCCCACGCGATGGAAAGTCCGTCGAATGTGCTGGTTCCGCGTCCGATCTCATCCAGGATGACAATGCTTTTTGATGTCGCGTTGTTCAGGATATTGGCGGTTTCCACCATCTCCACCATGAACGTGCTCTGACCGCGTGCAATGTCGTCGGAAGCGCCAACGCGGGTGAAAATGCGGTCCGCCACGCCGATGTGCGCGCTGGATGCCGGAATGAAGGAACCCATCTGCGCCATGATCGTAAGAAGTGCGGTCTGGCGGATGTAAGTGGACTTTCCCGCCATATTCGGACCTGTGATGATCATCATGCGGTTTTCATCGCCGTCGAGCAGCGTGTCGTTGGGGATGAAACGTTCTCCTTTCATCGCACAGTCCAGAACGGGATGCCGTCCCGCCTGAATTTCCAGCAGATCGTCGTCCGCGACTTTCGGACGGCAGTAGGAGTAACGCTGGGCGCAGTCCGCAAGAGCGCAGAGAACATCGATTTCGGCAAGCGCGGCGGCGGTCAGCTGAATCTGCGGCGTGAATGTCCCGGCAAACTTGCGGAGTTCCTCGAAGAGCTGGATCTCCAGCGCCTTGGCTTTGTCTTCGGAACCGAGAATCTTGCTTTCCATTTCCTTGAGTCCGGGCGTGATGAACCGTTCGCTGTTGACGAGGGTCTGTTTGCGGATGTAGTCGTTGGGAATGGACGCAAGATGCGTCTTTGTGACTTCAATGAAATAGCCGAATACGCGGTTGTAGTTGATTTTCAGGGACTTAATGCCGCTGCGCTCCTGTTCTTTCGCCTGAAGCTCCGCCACCCACCGCTTGCCGTCCGTTGCGGCGGACCGGAATTCGTCGAGTTCCTTGTTGTATCCTTCGCGGATCACGCCGCCGTCGGAAACGGTCGCGGGCGGTTCATCGACGATTGCGGACAGGATCTTTTCGACCAGCTCGGGCATTTCGCAGATATTTTCCCGCAGACGTTCGATCAGCGGCAGATCATAGGAGGAGAGCAGAGTGCGGACCGCCGGAATCATTTCAAGGCTGTTTGCGAGGGCAAGCATGTCGCGCGGATTGATATTGCCGACGTTGAGGCGTGCGATAATGCGTTCGAGATCGCGCACCGCCCCCATGGTTTCGCGCAGTTCGGCGAGCGTCAGCGGATCGTCCTTGAGGAGCCCAACGACATCCTGCCGTTCCACAATACGGTCCACATTCTTCAGGGGTTTCAGCAGCCAGTCGCGCATCAGACGGCTTCCCATGGGAGTGCTGGTCCGGTCGAGCACATACAGCAGGGTGTTTTCCCTGGACGCGCCGAACATCGGCTCGACAAGTTCCAGATTGCGCTGGCAGATCGGATCAAGTGCGAGATATTCTTCCGGACTGTGGAACTTGAGGGCGCGGATGTGCACCACGTTATGGCGCAGATTTTCCGAAGCGTAGTAAATGACGGCTCCGGCGGAACGTTCGGCAAGGGGACGCCCGCGAAGCCCGAAACCGTCGAGAGTCATGACCTGGAACTGGCGTTTCAGGAGCTCCTCGGCGTTCTCAAGGGAGAAAATCCAGTCGTCAAGCGGTGTCCAGAGAATGTGTTTCTGCGTATAGGGGAACGCTTTCTCCTCTTCCCACTGCTTCATGAGTGTTGCGGGGAGCAGACATTCCCGTGCCTGAATACTGTAAAGCTGCGATTCCAGTTCTGCAAGCGTATTCAGTTCCGTCGCCTTGAATTCCGCCGTGCTGATGTCCATCCATGCAAGCCCGTATTTGTCCTTGGATGCTGTCAGCGCGCAGAGAAAGTTGTTTTTATGGGGATTCAGGACGGAAGAGTCAAGCACGGTGCCGGGCGTGATGATGCGCGTGATGCCCCGCTTGACGATTCCCTTTGCCAGTGCGGGGTCTTCCAGCTGTTCGGCGATGGCAACCTTGATCCCGGCTTCCAGGAGTTTCGGCAGATAACTGTCCAGGGCGTGATATGGAATTCCGCACATCGGATAGCCGGCGCGTTTCGTCAGAGTAATTTCGAGGATGGGACTCGCCTTGTGGGCGTCCTCGTAAAACATTTCATAAAAGTCACCCATGCGGAACAGCAGAACGGCGCCCTGCGGAGCCTCGGCTTTCATCTGCATATATTGCCGCATTGCGGGGGTAAGATTGGTTTCCTGCATGATTCTTCCGTCAAATTGGTTAAACAGAATACTATAACCTGTAAAGAAAAAGCGTCAAATCAACTTGAGACGAACTTTGCGAAAAATTAACGGGAAAATCTGCGCCGTGCCCCGGGATGCGCCATGCGGAAGCGGAAAATGCGGAAGATCCCCGCGGCGCAATGCCGTGCCTGCGGTTTGCCCGGTCAGCGGTCCAGGGAATCGTCTTCCAGGATCCGGCGGTAGTTTTCCGTATCCATTTTGGAACCCAGTTTCCGGAAGGATTTTTCGCTTGTGGTGCGGCGGCCTGTCAGTTTCGGATTCAGAATCATGGTGGCGTGGTTCAGATGTGCCATATATCTGCTCAGCTCCCCGACAGGGAGAAACTCCAGTTCATATCCGGCGGCAAGCAGATGCTTGTGGATGGAACTTCCGGCGCATTCGCCGTCTCCGAACCCTTTGGTATATTTTTTCAGAAGTTCCGTCCGGTAAAGGGCGCAGTGGCTGCGCAGAAAACGGAATTCGCGATGTCTTCTGCCGATGAGCGTCTTTACACCGTCTTCCAGAGCCTTGCCGACCGATTTCCAGAATGGAACGGTTTCCAGTTTCCAGCTTCCGACGCCGGCGATTTTCTCGGAACGGTTGATATGTTCCATCAGATAATCCAGCCATTGCGGGCTGTGGACGATGGTGTCGGTATGCATCGAAATCACATAGGGGGTTTCGACCTGTTCCAGAGCCATATCCAGCGCCGAGGAATGCATCAGAGGAGGAGGCATTCCCTGAATGTCGGACGCGGAGCGCTCGATCAGCCGGATCCAGGGAAGGGAGCGCAGATAGTCGAGAGACTCGTCGTCGGAGGCGTTGTCAATGGCGAGCACCTGAATTTGATTGAAATCCGTATATTTCCGCAGAGAACGCAGACACAGTTTCGTCAGTTCCGGCGTTTTGTAGTTCGGCAGCAGAACAGTAAGCATATTCTTTTCCTCAATAGTTGAACATCACATGGAAAAATACTTGGCTTTTCAAGGAAGTCAAGGGAGAGTTTCATGAAATCCGGGAAGACCTGAAAGGGAGCAATTGCCGGGCACCATGATAATCCGGAACCGTCTGCGGATGCTTCCCGGCTGCCGGACCCGGGGCATGAAAAATGCGGGAAACAGCGTCGGAAAACTGTTTCCCGCATCCTTGTCACCTCAATTCGACACCCAGACCGGAAACCAGTTTCGCGCGGAGTTTTTCATGCGCGTCATTGACTTCCTGATCCGTCAGGGTGCGTTCGTCGGAACGGAACGTGAGCGTGTATGCCATGCTCTTGGTTCCCTCCTTCAAAGGTTCTCCTTTGAAGATGTCGAAGATTTCGACACTGATCAGATTCGGCACTTTCGCCTTCCGGATGAAGTCGATCACCCTGCTGTTCTCCATATCCAGCGGAGCGATGAAGGCGACGTCTCTCGTTACCGGCGGGAACTGGGAAAGCGGAACATACAGCGCGGATTTTTCTTCGGCGCCCATCAGGGGTTCAAGCTGAAGCACCGCACCATACAGATCATGCTGGAGCCGCATTCCCCGGGTCATCCTGTCGTTCAGTTTCCCGAGCACGCCGACTGTTTTTCCGTCGATCTCAAGCCGTGCGCAGACACCGTCCGTGAAACGCGGGTCTTTCGCCGCGGCAAAGGCATAGCTGCTTACGCGGCGCGCTTCCAGAACGGCTTCCAGAACACCTTTGACATCATAGAAGTCATAGGTGGCGGCGCGTTCTTTGGAATATCTCTCAGGATGGGATCTGCCGGTCATGAGAATGACCAGTTCATCGCGTTCCTCGGGATATTTTTCCCTGTTTTTGCAGAAGACTCTGCCTATCTCGAAAAGGGCGAGATCGTTGTTTTTGCGTGACACGTTGCGTTTGACTGTCGCAAGCATTCCGGGAAGCAGGGACGGACGCAGGATCGCGAGATCCAGGCTGATCGGGTTGCTGACGGCAAGCAGGTCGTCTTTCCCGAAAACAGGATCGCCGAGGGCGGCTTTCTCATCAATAAGACTGGTGTTGACGCACTCGCAGAGCCCCGTTGCGATGAACTGATTGCGAAGCTGTTCCAGCGCGGCATAGGCGTCGGAACTGAACGCGGCGGTTCTTTTGGCGTTGACCGGAATCTTCGGGAGTTTGTCGAGTCCGTGAATACGGGCGACTTCCTCGGCAAGATCGGCTGTTTCCCGGATGTCCGCGCGGAATGCGGGAACCGTTACAAGGCAGGTGTCATCGGTAATGTCGGAGACGCCGAGCCCGAGGGCACGGAAAATTTCAACCATGCGCTGGTTCGGAACTTCCATTCCGAGCAGGCTTGTGATTTTCGAGAAGTGGCAGAGAATGCGCGGTTTTTCCGGTTTCAGCGTTGCGACCTTCACCAGCGGGCTGACGAGTTTGCCGCCCGCAAGTTCGAGGATCAGGGAGACTGCGCGCGAACTCGCGTTTTCGAGCATATCGCGATCCACCCCGCGCTCGAAGCGGTAGGAGGAGTCGCTGGAAAGCCCGAGTTTCCGCGAGGTCATGCGGATGCTGGTCGGGTTGAAATAGGCGCTTTCAATCAGAACCTCCGTGGTGTCCGGCAGGACGCCGCTGTATTCGCCGCCCATGACGCCGGCGATTGCCACCGGCTTGCAGGCGTCGGCGATGACGAGCATGGAGTTGTCAAGCTCATATTCCTTGCCGTCGAGGGCGACGATTTTCTCCTTGTCCTGCGCTCTGCGGACAATGATCTTTTTGCCCTCCAGAAAACGGGTGTCGAACGCATGGAGCGGTTCGCCGAATTCCATCATGACGAAGTTTGTGATGTCGACGATGTTGTTGATCGAACGGATGCCCACGGACTCCAGGCGCTCCTTGAGCCACTTCGGACTTTCCTTGACCGTGACGCCGCGGATGACGCGGGCGGTGTATTCGGGGCAGAGATCCTGTGCCTCGACTGTGACGAGTCCGCTCCAGTCTTCAAACCCTTCCGGGGAGGGGACGCTGGTGTTCGGGAAGGAACGGCGTCCGCCGCAAAGCGCTGCAATGTCGCGCGCGACTCCCCAGTGAGAAAGCCAGTCCGGGCGGTTCGGAGTGATTTCCACGGTATAGACCGTATCTTTTTCGATCAGTTCATTCAGAGGAGTGCCGGGCACATAGTCCTCCGGCAGGATCATGAGTCCGCCATGACTGTCGCTGATGCCGAGCTCACGCTCGCTGCACATCATGCCGAAGGACTCGACGCCGCGCAGTTTGCATTTGCCGATGACGAAATCCTTGCCGCCTTCGGGATCCTTGAAGACCGTTCCGAGAGTTGCAAGAGGAACCACATTGCCGGCATCGCAGTTCGGCGCGCCGCAGACGATCTGACAGATATTGCCGTTTCCCGCATCAACCCGGCAGATGGAGAGATGATCGGAATTCGGATGTTTTTCGCGGCTGAGAATCTTTGCGACGACAACGCCAGCGGGGATTTCTCCGCGCCTGGTGATTTCTTCGACTTCGAGTCCCGCCATCGTGAGAGTGTCGGCAAGCTCTTCGGGAGTGGATTTGAGTTCAATATAATTTTTCAGCCAGTTCAATGATACTTTCATCGGGTTCACTCCTTCTTAGAACTGTTTGAGGAAACGCAGATCGTTGTCGGAGAAGAGTCTCAGGTCGCCGATTCTGTGTTTGAGCATTGTAAGACGTTCGATACCCATGCCGAATGCGAAGCCCTGCCACTTGTCGGGATTGATTCCCACATTGCGCAGGACGTTCGGATTCACCATGCCGCAGCCGAGAATTTCCAGCCAGCCGGAGTTTTTGCAGACGCGGCAACCCTTGCCGCCGCACATGACGCAGGAAAAGTCGCACTCCACGCTGGGCTCGGTGAACGGGAAGAAGTGGGGGCGCATACGGATCGCGACGGAGTCTCCGAAGAATTCCACGGCAAACGCCTCCAGCGTGCTTTTGAGGTCGGCAAGGGAAACGTCTTTATCGACATAAAGCCCTTCGATCTGATGGAAATGCACACCGTGTGTGGCGTCCGGCGTGTCGCGGCGGAAACAGCGTCCCGGCGAAACAATGCGGATCGGCGGCTTGTTCGCAAGCATGGTGCGGATCTGAACCGTCGAGGTTTGAGTGCGGAGAAGGCGTCCGTCGTCGAAGTAAAAGGTGTCCTTGGGATCGCGCGAGGGATGATCCGCCGGAGCATTCAGCGCATCGAAACAGTTTCTGACCGTGTCGATTTCCGGACCGGCGGCAACAGTGAATCCCATTCTGCGGAAAATCGCACAGCATTCGTCAATGGTCTGATTGACCGGATGTTTGCGTCCGATCGACCATTTGCGTCCGGGAAGCGTTACATCAATCGCCTCCGTGGAGACTTTGCCACCTCCGAGGCGCCCGCGGGCCTCTTCAATCATGGACTGGACAGTATTTTTTGCTTCATTGAAAGCTTTGCCGGCGGTCGGCTTGTCCTCTTTGGCGATCTTGCCCATCATCGGAGCGAGCGCCGTAAGAGAACCGTTTCTGCCTGTCAGTTTGTTTTTGGCGTTCTCCACGTCCGCAGCGGTAGCCGCGGCTTTGAGCATCGCCTCTGCCTCGGCAGTAATGGCACTGAGTTTTTCAAGCAATTCATTCAACATGGTTCTATCTCTTCCTGTATAAAAATAAAAAATGCGGGCACACCGGTATATCGGCAACCCGCATTTTTAAGAATACTTGTGAAATATGGTCAGCAGGCAGCCTTGGCTTTTTCCACCAGGGCTTTAAACGCCTCCGCGTCATTGACCGCGAGGTCGGCGATTACTTTTCTGTTGACGTTGATGTTGGCTTTCTTAAGACCGTTCATCAGTTTGCTGTATGTGAAATCCATCATACGGCAGGCTGCATTGATACGGACGGTCCAGAGTCTTCTGTACTGACGCTTTTTCTGTTTTCTGCCGACATACGCATGTGCATCGGCTTTGTCGATCGCATCATATACGGTACGGATTCTCTTGCTGCTCGCACCGTAAAAACCTTTGGCTCTCTCTAATGCGCGTTTACGGCGCTTTCTGGAAGGAACTGCGGCTGTAACTCTCATTTTTAATCTTCTCCGGTGTTAAGGGGTGTCAGGTTGCATCAGCCGTAAGGCAGAGCCTTGGCGATACGTTTCATTTCGCTGGCCTGGAGGATTCCGTCTCTTCTCAGATGACGTTTTCTCTTGCCGCCCTTACCGGTCATCAAGTGTCTGCGGCCGGCTTTGTAATACTTGTACTTGCCAGTTCCGGTGCGTTTCACTCTCTTGGAAATGCACTTTCTCGTTTTCATCTTAGGCATCGTTTTTCTCCTTATTGCTTAAACAGGGTTTTCTCTTCTGAAACGGCAGATGCCAGTCAGCCTGTTTCAGTGGCCCTTCGGATTGAAGGACATATTAATATTCTTACCTAAAAGTTTCGCAGGGCTTTCCACGGTGCCCGCGTCTTTCAGATCCTCTGTAATTCTGTTCACGAGATCATAACCGATCTCCGTATGAGCCATTTCTCTACCTTTGAACGTGATCGTGACTTTCAGCTTGCATCCGTCGTTCAGGAACTCAATGCCCTGATCAATCTTATGACCGTAGTCATGATCCGCAATATTGAGGCGGAATTTAATCTCTTTTACCTTCTGCGCCTGCTGATTTTTCTTCTGATCCTTCAATTTCTTTTTCTGCTCATAGCAGAGTTTTCCGAAGTTCATAATCCTGCATACGGGCGGATCGCTTGTTTCCGCAACCAGAACAAGGTCGAGACCCGCGTCCCTTGCCGCCTGGCATGCGGGAATCAGTTTCATCAGACCAAGTTGTTCCCCATTCGGGCCGATGACAAGCAGAGTCTTGTCTGCATATGCCCGACTATCAGTTTTCAGCAGCTTACTAATAGCTGTACCCTCCAGTTAGAGTTTATTTTTTTCGGAAAAAGTGCTCACAGATTTTTAAAATAGCACGCTTACAGCTTATTTTCAACATCGTTCTGCAATTTTTTTACGAAAGTTGCGAGATCCATCTCTCCAAGCTGGTCTTCGCGGCGGGAGCGGATCGAGAACGTGTTGTTCTGCATTTCCTTGTCGCCGACGACCGCCATGAACGGAATGCGCATGTTCCTTGCATCCTTGATTTTCGCGCCCATGCTTTCCTTGCGGACGTCGCATTCCACACGGAATCCGGCTTTTTTGAGCTCTTTTGCCGCATTCAGGCAGTATTCGTGCTGGCGTTCGGTGATCGGAATCAGGCGGACCTGTTCCGGCGCGAGCCATGCGGGGAATGCTCCTGCGAAATGTTCGATCAGGATACCGAAGAAACGTTCCAGCGAACCGAACAGCGCGCGGTGGACCATATACGGCTGATGGCGCTGTCCGTCCTCGCCGATGTAGTGAATCTGAAAACGTTCCGGCAGGTTGAAGTCGAACTGAATAGTGGATGTCTGCCATTCTCGTCCGATCGCGTCCTTGACCTTGAGGTCGATTTTCGGACCGTAGAATGCGCCGCCGCCTTCATCCACTTCATAAGCGAGACCGCTTTTTTCAATCGCGTTGACCAGAGACTTCTGCGCCTGTTCCCAGCGTGCGGGATCGCCGACCGCCTTTTCGGGGCGTGTCGAGAGATACGCCTTGATCTCCTTGAACTGGAAGGTCTTCCAGATGTGGAGACAGAAGCGGAGCACTTCTTCGATTTCGGACTCGATCTGTTCCGGAGTGCAGATGATGTGGGCATCGTCCTGCGTGAATCCCCGGACGCGCATCAGTCCGTGCAGCACACCGCTCTTTTCATAACGGTAGACGGTTCCGAGTTCCGCCCAGCGGCAGGGCAGTTCGCGGTAGGAGCGGACGCGGGATTTGTAGATTTCGATATGGAAAGGGCAGTTCATCGGTTTTACAAAATAATCGACGTCGTCAATTTCCATCGGGGAATACATGCTGTCCTTGTAGAATCCGAGGTGCCCGCTGGTTTCCCAGAGATTTGCGCGCCCGATATGCGGTGTATACAGCAGGTCATAGCCGTTCGCCATGTGCTCCCCGCGCCAGAATGTTTCGATGAGGTTGCGGATGAGCGCGCCGCGCGGATGCCACAGGACGAGACCGGGGCCGACGGTCTCGGAGACGCTGAACAGGTCAAGTTCCCTGCCGATTTTGCGATGGTCGCGCTTTTTGGCTTCCTCGATCTTCTGAAGATATTCCCTGAGTTCCTTCTTGTCGGAGAATGCGGTTCCGTAGATGCGGGTCAGCATCGGATTGGACTCCTTGCCTCTGTAATAGGAACCCGCAATGCTCGTCAGCTTGAATGCGCCGATGTCGCCGGTGTTGTCCACATGCGGACCGCGGCAGAGATCGACGAAATTGCCGAGCTGGTAAAAGGAGATCGCTTCGCCTTCGGGAATGTCCGCGAGACGTTCCAGCTTGAAGTTCTGTTTCTTTTCCGTCAGGAGTTTGACTGCTTCCTCGCGAGTGAGTTCAAAACGGGTGAACGGGAGCTTCTTTGCGGCAAGCTCGGTCATTTTTTCTTCGATTTTCACCAGTTCTTCAGGTGTCAGCCTGACTGTTCCGAAATCGAAGTCGTAGTAGAATCCGTCTTCTGTGCTCGGGCCGATATCGAATTTGACATCGGGATACAGTTCAAGAACCGCCGCCGCCATCAGGTGCGACGCGCTGTGTCTTATGGTTTCGAGAGGAAACTTGGCCATTTTATCTTATTCCTTCTTAAAAAATAATGAAATTCGCCTTTTAATTTACATCCTTTCCGCAAAGTATCAAGCGCGGAACATGATTTTCCTGTGATTTGCGGAAGACGCCCTTATGTGTTCCAGAGCCTGACCCGTTCCAGAATTTCGTCGAGCCAGGCGGATTCTCCCGTATGCCATGCCATGTCGCGCCCCTCGGAGAATTTCAGCCAGGCGTGGGGCGGATCTTCGTGACAGTCCGTCCCGCCGCTGGAAAGCAGACCGTGTTTCCTGCAGTAGGCGCGATAGAACGCGGTGCATTCTTCCGGAACGGACGGATGGGCGCATTCGATACCGTCGAGCGGCAGGGCTTCCAGAATTTCATCCATCCGCTTTTCGTTCATTCCCCTGAAATATCCCGCCGGATGCGCGATCATGACGATTCCTCCGGCATCGTGGACGGCGTTGATGATTTCGCTGCCTTCCAGCAGACGGATCGCCTCGTAACTGCCGTCTTCGGACATTGCCTTCCGGCAGAGTTCCCCGTATTCCTTTCCGTCTCTGATGCAGTGCCGTGCAATCAGGTGATCCCGCTGGATTTCATTGCGGACATGCGTTATGCCCTGTTTTGCGAAAGTCCGCTCAGGACGGTAGAGGCGCAAAAGTTTTTCTCTGTCTGCGCGCGTGTAGTTGTGTCCCCGTTCCTGCAGAAGACGGCAGAGCGCATCGCCCCATTCCCGCTGAAGTTCATGATAGGCGTCGAATATCTTCTGCAGTTTCGGCGGGGGAACGCGGGGAAGTCCGAGGCATACCAGATCGAAACTGCCGACCGGGCTTTTGACGGTCATTTCCGCACCTGCGATGAATCCGACTCCCGGGAACTGTTTCGCTGTTTCCAGGATTTCCTCAAACGCATCGAAGTTGTGGTGATCGGTAATGGCGAACGCGCGCAGGTTCAGTTCTTTCGCGCGCGAAAAATAATACTCCGGCGGGGTGCACGCATCATAACTCCAGAGCGAATGCAGATGAAGATCGTATGCGGCATATTTCTTTACCATATTTCGCGAGGCTCCTTTTTCCGTGTCCGCTCTTACAATACCCCGGATGGAAATGATTTCAATGCGGCGATACCGGTTTTTCCATGGAATCTTGACAGTTTGCCGGAGAGGGTGTACAGTATCCCGCAACTCAACAAGGGGACTTCATGATGGAGAATCGACTTTTTACGCCGTTTCATATCGGCGGACTTGCAGTCCGCAACCGTTTTGTCCGTTCCGCAACACACGAAGGGCTTGCGGATGAGGCAGGCTTTTATACGAAGGCTCTCTCCGACGTCCTGACGCTTCTTGCACAGCATGAAGTCGGACTCATCATTCCGGGACACGCCTTTGTTTCACCGGAGGGGCGCGCTTCAAAATTTCAGGCGTCGGCGGCTTCGGATGACGTGATTCCCCATTGGCGGAAGGTTGTGGACCGGGTTCATTCCTGCGGGGCGAAAATGGCGCTTCAGCTCGCACATGCCGGAGGAAATACCGCGGCGGTGGGGGCGGCGGGACCTTCCGCTTTTGCGCAGGCGCCGGGGAAACCGGAATGCCGTGAACTGTCCGCTGCTGATATTGAGAGACTGCAGACCGCGTTTGCCGCCGCCGCTGTCCGTGGGAAAGAAGCCGGATTTGACGCCGTGCAGATTCATGCGGCGCACGGTTATCTCCTGAGTCAGTTCCTTTCCCCCTGTTACAACCGGCGGACGGATTCCTACGGCGGTTCGCTTGCCAACCGGGCGCGGATGCTGTATGAGGTCTATGATGCGGTCCGCAGCGCGGTCGGCAGGGAATTTCCTGTGCTGGTCAAGATCAACTCGGCGGATTTTGCCGAAGGCGGGTTTTCGCCGGAGGAGTGCATCGAAGTCTGCCTTGAGCTGGAAAAGCGCGGGCTGAACGCCGTGGAACTTTCCGGAGGGATTCCGCCGGCGGGACCCGGACTGTCGCCGATCCGTCTGGAAGACGTCCGGGACGGCGGCAAAGTCTATTATGAAGACACTGCGCGCAGACTGAAAGCCGTGTCAGGGATTCCTGTGATTCTGGTCGGCGGCATCCGTTATCCGGAAAAGGCGCTTTCCCTGGTCGAAAGCGGTGCATGCGACATGATTTCATTGTCCCGCCCACTGATCCGCGAACCCGGGCTTCTCTGCCGCTGGCTCGCCGGAGACGGAATCCGTTCCGCCTGTGTATCCTGCAATGCCTGTTTCCGCCCGATCATCACCGGGCGCGGGGTGTATTGCCCGCGGGCAGGGAAATAACAGGTTCACCGGCAGATCAGCGCTCCGGCGATGGCGGAAAGCACGATCAGAAGCGTCATGGAGAGTTTGGTTTTATGAATCAGAAGGACTGTCGCGGCGCAGATCAGGAAGGCGGGAAACGAAAATGCGAATCCGGCGGGGAATTCCGGTGCATGAAACGTAATCAGGTTCCAGAGACTCCGGAAGGGAATCTCCTGCGTGAAGACAGACATGCCGAGGAAGATCACAACCGCGTAAAACAGCATTGCAAGTGCCGCGGAGCGCACTCCTTTCAGAATGCCTTTCACCAGAAGTTTCTCTTTCCATTTGTTGATGTAATAGACCGCGGCAGAACCGATGAGGATGGACGGCATGACGAGTCCGAGGCTGGCGGAAACCGCTCCCAAGAAGCCGCCCTGCGTGAAGCCGACATAAGTTGCGGAGTTGATTCCGATCGGTCCCGGAGTCACTTGCGCGATTGAGACCAGATTGCCGAAGGCGTCCATGGAAATGATTCCTCTGCGGTTCACGAATTCCGCAATCAGCAGAGGAACCAGAACATACCCGCCGCCGAAGCTGACGAGTCCGAACTGAAAGAACGTCCAGAACAGGGAAAGCACACTCATTTCAGCACCTCGTTCCGTTTGATTCTGTATGTGCAGAAGAGCGTGTAAAGAATTCCCAGCGGCATGGAAAGGGCGATGATGCAGATCGGATTCAGCTTGAACAGGGCGAGGATCAGGAAGGCGGAGACGCAGATGATTTCAAACCAGCCCTGAATCGTTTTTTTCGCAAGTCTTGCGGCTGTTACGATGATGAGCCCCGTGATGCAGGCGCGTACTCCGACAAAGGCACCCAGCAGATACGGATTTTCCGGTTTCAGATGCGGGAAAAACGCCGCAATGATGATAATGACCGTGACGGAAGGCAGGCAGACTCCGAATACTGCCGCGAGCACCCCTCCGATTCCGGCGACTTTCATGCCCACGTAAATCGCGGAGTTTGCGGCGATGATGCCGGGAATGGTCTGGACCAATGCCATCATGTCGAGCAGTTCCTCGCTGGATATGAGTTTGTTCTTTCTGCTGAAGGTTTCTTCGACGACCGGCAGAATCGCATATCCGCCGCCGACCACCAGTGCCGCGATTTTAGCGAACGTGTAAAACAGAAGCCAGAGCCTTTTTCCGTAACTGCTTTGATTTTCCTGTAAATCCATTTGATTCATCCGTTGAAAGTAGTTGAAGCGGTAATTTAAATGGAAAGCAGCCCTTTTTCAAACGCCGGCATTTGATTTCATGAAAACAGGTGTTAATTTTTACGGGAAAGCAGAACATTGGAAAAGTGGAAGGAAAGAAATATTTATGGAAATCATATTGGCATCGGGGTCGCCGCGCAGACGCGAACTGCTGGAATCGTTCCGCATCCCGTTCCGGGTGTTCGTGCTGGAGGTGAAAGAGCTGGAGCAGGGAATTGATTTCAGGGCGGTTGCCGTTTCCAATGCGGAACTCAAGGCAGACGCGGCTGCCGAAGTGTTTCCCGATGCTCTTGTCATCGGCGCGGATACCGTGATCGAACTGGAACATTCCATCCTCGGAAAACCGTCCGACCGCGCAGATGCGGAACGGATGCTTCTGCGCATGTCGGGACGCTCCCACAATGTCGTTACCGGCGTCTGCATGGTCTGCATGAACAGACGGATACGGATCTGCTTCGCGGATGTCAGCAGGGTTTTCTTCAAAGAGATCAGTCTTGAGACAGTCCGGCATTATATGGATTTGGTGCACGTCATGGACAAGGCAGGGGCGTATGCCGTTCAGGAACATGGCGAGCTGATCGTTGACCGTGTGGAAGGGTCTGTCAATAATGTGATCGGGCTGCCGGTGGAACGCATTGCCGAGACGCTCCGCCTCAACAGTCTGCTTTGAACAACGGAATTTCCCGTTTGCGCTTCAGACGTTCCGCTCCAGAAGATAATTCAGGAGCCCGGCGAGAAGTTCCGTGTATTTGTTTTCCGGCAGGAGCGAAAGGGCATCCGCCGCCTTTTCCGTAAAGGAGGCGGTCTGCCGCAGAAGTGTGTCTTCCGCTCCGCAGTCGCGCATCATCGTGCGAAGTTCGTCAATGACTTCCGGCGGATATTCATCCAGTCCGGTCAGTTCTTTGAGACGTTTCCTGCCCGCTTCGGAAAGCCGGTGCACTGCTTCCAGATAGAGCAGAGTCGGCTTGCCCTCCTGAAAATCGGATCCGAGCGGTTTGCCGAATTTCTTCACATCGCCGAAGAGCCCGAGATAGTCGTCGCGAAGCTGGAATGCGATCCCGAGATTTTCCGCATAACAGCCGAGCGCGGCGATGGGTTCCGCGGAGAAATCGGCGGAATTCAGCGCGATGGCTCCGCCGCATTGCACGGCGAACTGAAGCAGACACGATGTCTTGCCGGAGATCATCTTCATGACCTCATCCCGTCTGATGGATTCCAGCGGGCGCATCGGGAATTCCACATCGACGGCTTCCCCGGAAATCAGGCGGCGGTTGACTGTGGTCTGGAGAATGCCGACAAGTTTCAGAGTCAGTTCCGGAGAGCATCCTTTTTCCATGGAACGGAGGAGCATGTTGACCGCCCACGCCTGCTGGATGTCGCCGGCGAGAATCGCGAAATCGCGTCCGAATTTCGCGCAGACGTCCTTTTCTTTACGATATGCTTTCCGCGCATGGACGGCAAGTTCAATATGCGAGGTGTTCAATCCACGCCGCATCTCGTCTTCATCAATGATGTCGTCGTGAACCAGGGTCCAGGAATGATAAATCTCGACTGCCGTTGCCGCATAAACTGCGGTGTCGGGAAAACCGCCGAGGGCGCCGCAGGCCCACATCAGGAGTGCGGGACGGAGACGCTTTCCTCCGTGCAGGGGATAGGCGCGCACGGCGGAGGCAAGGCACTCCGGTGATATCCCGGACGGAAAGGTGTCTTCCGCAATGGTTTGTGTAATCAATTTTGAAATTTTGTCGAGTTCTTTTCTGAGAAGATCATTCATCGTTGTCCCCCTTTCGGTTTTCCGGTTAAAGACTAGCCTGATAGTCTATACTCTGAAATTCGATTTTTCAAGTCACCGCACAAAAACGGAACAAATGTTTTTTATCGTGCTGAAAAAGAGAATCCGAGATTGAATATCCGGAAAAGGGGGTTACATTATAAGGCTTTCATAACAGTATACTTAGGGGAACAATGATGGAAATGAATTCTGAATCCGAATTTGCAGTGTTGAAGGTTGGCGGCAAGGAAATCAAACTGCCGGTAGTCGTCGGAACCGAGGGAGAAAAAGCATTTGACATTGCCCAGCTCCGGAAAGAGACAGGATATGTTTCTCTGGACCAGAGTCTTACCAATACCGCGGTCTGCTACAGCAGCATCACATTCATCGACGGAGAGAAAGGGATCCTCAGATACCGCGGCATCCCGATTGAGGAACTTGTAAAAACGGAGGCGTTTGTCAAAGTCGCCTACCTGCTGGTTCACGGAACGCTGCCGGATGAAGAGCAGGGGAGGCTTTTCTCCCGTCTTCTGAACAAGAACTCCCTGTTGCACGAAGACATGCGTCACTTCTTCGATCATTTCCCGCGCGGCGCTCATCCGATGCACATTCTTTCGACCATGATTAATGCTCTGGCTGCATTCTATCCGAATGTGGACCTGCTTTCTATGGACGAGGATATCGAGCTTTCCACGGCGCGCCTCATTTCAATGGTCCGCACGATGGCGGCGATGGCATACAAGAAAAGCATCGGCGAGCCGGTCGTGTATCCGCGTCATGATCTTTCCTACTGCGCCAACTTCCTGAACATGATGTTCGATTCGCCGGTTGCGCCGTATACGATCTGTCCCGAAGCGGTACGCATCCTGAACATTCTGCTGATCCTTCATGCGGATCACGAACAGAACTGTTCCACGACGACGGTCCGGACGATCGGCAGTGCGCAGGTGAATCTGTATGCCACGATTTCCGCAGGAATTTCGGCTCTTTCCGGTCCTCTTCACGGCGGCGCCAACCAGGAGGTCGTCGAGATGCTCCGCCATATTCAGGAGAACGGCGATGTGAAGAAATACGTGGATCAGGTCAAGGACAAGAAGAACACGCAGCGCCTGATGGGATTCGGGCATCGTGTCTACAAAACATTCGACCCGCGCGCCAAGATCATCAAGAAGGAGTGTCACGACTTCCTCAGGAAAATGAACATCAGCGATCCTCTGCTGGATGTCGCTCTGGAGGTGGAGGACGTTGCCCTGCATGATGATTACTTCATCTCCCGCCACCTCTACCCGAATGTGGACTTTTATTCCGGCATCGTCTACCGCGCGCTCGGCATTCCGGAGAATATGTTCACGGTGATGTTTGCTCTTGCGCGTCTGCCCGGCTGGATCGCCCACTGGAAGGAGATGATCGGCGCGAATACCAAAATCGTGCGTCCGCGTCAGGTCTATATCGGAAAGCGCCTCGGAGAAAAATAAGATTCCGGCTTGGGACTGTTTTACCGCAAGGATTCGGGAAACGGACGGGGAAAAGAAAAATTCCTGTCCGTTTCCCGTGATTTTTTTACCGCATCCGCTTCAGAATGTTCTGTCCGCCGCCTGGCATTGGAACCCGGCTGTAAGGAGTCCGCCTGCTTCTGTGTCCCGTTCAGACAAAAAAAACGGCATGACGCCGTTTCAGTTCAGGCGTCATGCCGGAGCAAAGAGATTTCCGAAGAATTGAACGCAGGGCATAACGGATTACGCCCTGCGCTGTCTTTCATCACATCAGATTTACCGCCCGCGCCGTTTCGGAGAGTTTTTCCGGGAACTCCGCAAACGGACAGAGGTGGAAGCGGAACTCATAGATTCCCGCTTTGCTCCTGTATTTTTCAAGCGTATCGGGTCCGCAGGACGCGGTGCCGAGCCCGCGCTGGAAAAAGTCGAGTTTCAGGTAGATGCAGTCATCCGCCTCCAGTTCATGTTCATGCATTGTCCTGTAAAGAGTCTGCATGGAGTAACGGCTGACCGAGAATTCCATGTGTTCCGGGGCGGTAATCAGGATGCCTTGCCCCGCGGCATTGCTCAGTGCTGCGAAACGGACATCCGTACGCTGGCCGTTTTCCTGTGGCATGATATACGGGACGTGCATTTCATCGACTGTGGACTGGTAGAATCCGACCGGATATCCCGCTTTTCTGTCACAGTAATTTTCCTGCGGTCCGCGCCCGAACCATGCGACATTTTCAAAGTCCGCCGGGAGCTTCAGGAGAACGCCGATTCGCGGCAGGTCTTCAAGCCCTTTGCCGATTTCAAAACGGTTGTCAAAACGGATTACGCCGTCCGGGGCGATTGTTACCGTTTCCCGCAGGATGATACGGTCTTTGAGCACATCTCCCTGCCAGGCAGAGGTGATGACTGTCTCGTTCTTTTTTCCGGAAAGCGTCTGTTTCACCTTGCGGAAGGAATAAACGCCTTTTTCCTTTTCCCACTGATACAGAATTTTATACTTCTGTTCCAGCGGAAGTGTCGTGATTTTGAGTCCGTCGTTGTCAATTGGCGCACGTGCGATATTGAGTTCAGGCAGTTGGAGAACCAAAGGCTGTTTTCCCAAAGCAAGAAACGCTTTTTTTGCATTGAAATCAATCTTGATATTTTTTTCCGGAACAAGTTCCACATTGTTCCGCCTGTTTGCGGCAAACGGCATTTTGAACTGTTCCCACGCGACTTCAAAACCGGGGTCCGCCCATTTGGTTTCCTCCTCGAGAACCGCGTGGAAGGTGAGGATGCACTCTTGCCCTTCGACAAGTTCGGGGTGTTCCAGATTGAGCTGAAACGCCGCCGTATTGTCTTTTTTCTCAAGTTGATAAGTGGCGATCCATGAGTCTCCGGGGTATTTGTTCTCAAGGCGGCGCGGACGCGGAGGCAGGTTTAAGGTGCCGAGGGTGCCCTGCTGCACTGTCCTGCCGTCGACCGAGAGTTCCCAGTTGATGCGGAGATCGGAAAGATCTTTGAAATATCTGCGGTTGATGATGCGGAACCGTCCCGTTTTTGCATCGACTTCTTCAAATTTCACTTCCTGCGCCAGCTTTTTGAACTCATAAAGCCCCGGATGCGCCGTTCTGTCCGGCCAGATCACACCATCCGTAATGAAGTTGTAATCGGAAGGCTTGTCGCCGAAGTCGCCGCCGTAGCACCAGCACGGTCTGCCGTCTTTTTCGCCGGTGCGGATGCCGTGGTCCAGCCACTCCCAGATGAAGCCGCCCTGGAGACAGGAATATTTTTCAAAGGCGTCGAAATACTCTTTGAGTCCGCCGTTGCTGTTCCCCATGGCATGGGTGTATTCGCACATAATCATGGGACGCGGATCATCGGTGATCTTTTCCGCCCATGCCGCAATGTGGTCGACGTGGGGATACATCGGGCAGACGACATCGGAAAGATGTGCGTTGAAGTCATATTCCCAGCCGTGGGTCGCTCCTTCATAATGGATCGGGCGCGATGGATCATAATGGCGGATCCAGCCTTCCATGGCGGCATGGTTGGGGCCGACGCCGGATTCATTTCCAAGCGACCAGAAGATAATGCAGGGATGGTTCTTGTCGCGCATGACCATGCGCATGGCGCGGTCGGCGAACGTTGCGGTCCATGCCGGATTATTTGTAAGATCGTTATAAAAGGCATGGCATTCCAGATTCGCCTCGTCGATCACATAAAAACCGTATTCGTCGCAGAGATCGTAAAATTCCGGCGCGTCGGGATAGTGGGACGTGCGGATCGCATTGATGTTGAACTGTTTCATCAGGACGAGGTCTTTCCGCATCAGTTCCACGGAAACTGTACGGCCGTTCAAATCATCATGTTCGTGCCGGTTGACTCCGCAGATCAGGACAGGCTGTCCGTTGACCAGAAGCTGCCGTTTTTCCACCTTGACCGTACGGAATCCGATTCGCTGGGAGACAGCCTCCAGTTCTTTGCCTTTTTCATCATAAAGGGTTACGGTCAGTGTGTAAAGTGAGGGAATCTCGGCGCTCCACGGATGAACCTTTTCAATCATGCCGGAGAGACCGGTATGGATTCTGCGGCGGTCCGTAGTTCCTCTTTTCAGGTCCGGTTGTCTGCCGCAGTCCTGTTTCTGCTCAAAAACCAGGGTGTCGTCTTCGTCGTATACGCGAACGGCAAGGAACGGAGCGTTTTCCGGGTCGATTTTTCCTGTATGCCCCGTCTGCATGTCGACTTTCAGAAGACCGTTTTCAAAAGTGTCGTCAAGCGTTGCCGTGACATGCACATCCGCAATATGGTTTTTCCCGGTGGAATAAAGGTAGACGCTGCGCACGATTCCCGCATGCCACCAGTGATCCTGATCCTCTACAAACGTTCCGTCGGACCATTTGATGACAAGGACGGAAATCTGATTTTTTCCGGTTCTGACGAGTTCCGTGACATCGAATTCCGTGGAGCCGCGTGAATCTTTGCTCATGCCTGCCGCGGTTCCGTTGACGTATGCGGCGAAGCAGGATTCCACACCGTCGAAGTGCAGTATGATGCGTCTTCCCGTCCAGTTTTTGGGAATGTCGAATGTTCTGCGGTAGACTCCTGTGGGATTGCGTTCCGCGGGGACTTTCGGCGGAAGTTCCGGCCATGGCATCTGCACGTTGGTGTAATGCGAATAATCGTAGCCGCGCATATCCCAGCAGCTCGGGACGTCAATTGTCTTCCATCTGGAATCATTGACGGACGGCTCCATGAAGTTTTCGGGGACGTCCTGCGGTTTTTCGTAGTAATTGAATTTCCAGTTTCCGTTCAGAGTCTGGTACCATGGACCCCGGTTTTGTCCGGCGTGACGGGCGTCGGATTCCTTTTTGAACGGAAAAAGAGGGGAACGGTTCGGTTCCCTGTTCATTCCGGTGCATTCCGGGCTCTGATAGATCAACTCGTCCAGTTTGAAATTCATGAGAGAATCTCCCTTTGTACTTTTCCTGTATTGATTTTAAAAAAAGCCGATTTACATTATCGCTTAATATAGATTCTTTTTTTCAAATCGGAATAGGTTCGATGGTAAGAGTTGATATGCAAAATGGTAATAATGCGGACTGTCCGCCGTTTCCCGGAATCGGATGCGGCAAGAAGATCATGGTTTTCCGTTCCATGGGGCTTGCCGGTTCCCGGGAAGGGATCGGTGCGGGAATCACATGCAAGGAAGGCGGAGTCGATTTTCTCAACTTCATTTCGCCGCGCTATGTCATGGTGATCGTGCTGCGCGGGCGGGGCACTTTCACGGATGACCGCGGTCAGTGCTACCGGCTGGATGCCGGTTCCTTTTTTCAGCGCCAGCCGGGAATTCCCCACAGCAACACCGTTGAAACGGGAAGCGGCTGGGTTGAAGTGTATCTTGAGGTCGGCCCGCTGTTCTATCAGTCGTTGCGCGCCATGCGGATCATCCGCACGGAATGCCCTGTCCAGAAGCTGGGCGACATCCCGGATTTGCCGCAGCGCATCTGGCGCCTGATCCATGATCTGCGGAATGCCACGGAAGAGCGTCTTACGGAACTGGCAGTGACCGTGCTGGAACTCCTGCGGTGTTGTCAGACCGGAACCGGCGTCATCCTGCCGGACCAGGGAAAGGAGAATGTCATTGAACTGGCGTGTCATGCTCTCGGCACCAATTTCACGGGAACGGTGGATCTTCACGAATTCTGCGCCCGCCACGGCTGGGGATACGAGCATTTCCGCAAAGTGTTCAAAGCGCGCCTCGGCATTTCCCCATGGCAGTACCGGGTGCGGAGAAAACTCGACGCGGCTTCGGCTCTGCTGCAGGACAAGCAGCGGACGATTGCCGAAATCGCGGAATGTCTCGGCTATTCTTCCGCCTATGAATTCTCCGCACAGTTCAAACGCTACATCGGCATTTCTCCGCTCTTTTACCGCGAGGGACGGCGGGACTGACGAAGAGTGCCGGCTGAACCCGGCTGAATTAAGTCAGCCGGCGGGAATTCCCTTACAATTTCATCTCGTGCCGCCCCGGAGCCAGAACCTGTTTCCGGAAGATTCCTCCGGTTCCTTCCGGAACGGAAAGCCTCATTCTGCCGTTCTGAATTTCAAGTTCAATCGGACCGTGTTTCGTTGGCTGACGCAGGAAAACGGCGCTCAGGGAGGCGATCTGCGGATTCACATCGAACGTTCCGAAGCCGGGCGAAAGCGGACGGATCCCGCAAAGACCGCGCGGGATGATGTTCGCGGGAGCCGCGCCCCACGCATGATTCCAGTCCTGATTCGGTTTGAGGGAGTCGTCCCATGCCTCCATGGTGATCGTCGCACCCTTGTCGAGCATGTTTTGCCAGCTGCGCAGGCCTCCGCCGGTCATCAGCGCGAGCGCATGGTCCGCAAGCCCGCACCGGTAACACGCTTCCAGAAGGAACTGCGCGCCGTAGACACTGCATGCCATGCCTCTGGAACGGATTACGGAAACCAGCGCCGGATATTCCGCCGCATCCGCGACGCCGAAACGGATCGCGAACATCGCGCTGTGAAGCGAGGTATGCGCGGAGCCCGGATGATCGACGAACAGCCCGTTTTTCAGCATGGAATCCCGGATCGTCTGTTTCACTTCCGCCGCGCGCCTGAGATACCATTCCTCGCGGGAGAGTTCATACATTGCAAGCAGCGCGCCGTAATGATAGCAGTTCGGAACCAGATTCACTTCCCCGAACTCATATCCGTCACGCTCCCCCACGGGCCAGTCCACAATGTCCCTGACATCCGGAGTCCCGCGGATCAGCAGATCGGTCCCCGCATGATTCAGCAGGAGTTTCTCCTTCAGTTCCGGCAGCCAGCGCCGGACTGATTCCTCATCGCCGGAATAAAGGGCGTAATCCCGTGCAAGAAGCACGGTGACGAGCCGCCATTCTGTGGGCCAGGTGGGATGCACGAAGAAATATTCGATTGTCCGCCGCGCCATGTCATAATCTGCGTCGCAGCAGAAATGTCCGAGCTGATTGATGTAGGCGTCGCCCTCGTAGGGCAGACGTTCCCGCTCGCCGTCAACATACATTCCGAATGCGGTGGTCGCCTTGATCGAATACTTGCAGAAATCCCAGATTCTGTTCAGACGTTCATCGGAACATCTGAAATCAGCCGCGTTGTCGTCAAACGGAGCAAAAACGGCATGGCGAATCGCCTTGAAAGCTCCGGAATATCCGCGGATTTCGGCATAGCGGAACGGCGCGATTTCCCCGCCCGCCTCCTCCGGCGGATAACACTTCGGCAGAGCCGGGTTCGGGGCGACGTGCGGCGGAATTTCGAACCGGTAAGTATGCGTCCCCTCTTCCAGAATCAGGTTCATTTTCCTGAAACAGCGGAACCCGCCGGGATCGCGGTTTATCCTGCTGTCCCTGATGACTTCTCCGATTGCGAGTTCCACTTCCTCGCCGCCTTTTCCCGTCAGCTCAATTTCCAGCCACCCGAAAGCGTCTTTGCCGAAATCAACGGTTTGAATTTCCTCCCCGCATTTCTGCACGGAGACAACTTGTTCTTCAATCATATAAAACACCTTTCCATCGCTTTGAAAATATAAAGAGATTCAGTTCATTGAAAAGAACGATGCTAAGGGCATCGCCCGCGACCGGATCATGCGCGAAGGGATGACCTCCAATGCCGTCGGGACACGCCTCTTCAGGGAACTGCTCCGGAAACCGCCGTTTGAATATCTGATCCGCATCCGCCATGCCGCCGGACTCCTGAAAAATACCGGCAGAAGCGTATCCGATATTGCCGGGAATGCGGATTTCACGACAGCACTTGTTTTTCACTGCAATTCCAAAAGGCGACAGGGCTTCCCCCGCGCGATTTTGCAAAACGGCACCGCACGCTTCAATGATGTTCCGCCAGAGGCAGAAAACGCTCCTGTTCCGTATTGTAATAATACATTTCTCCGTTGTTCATATTGAAATACCAGCCGTGAATCTTGATCTTCCCCGCATCCGCTCGTTCCCTGATCCACGGAAATGTCAGCAGGTTTTCCATGGAAAGCAGAATGGAACTTTCCTCACATGCCCGCAGCTGCACCTCCCGCGGCTGGTTCCCCAGTTTTTCCATGACCTCATTCCGGGCGGACTGCGCAAGGCAGAGCCATTGGTCGAGAAATTCACTGTCATGATGCTCCCCGCCGTCGGACATCAGGGCGCGGATTCCGCCGCAGTTGGAGTGTCCGAGCACAATGATGTGTCTGACTTCCAGGGAACGTACCGCGTATTCGATTGCGGAACTCACCCCGTGAAAACTGGAATCGGGTTTATAAGGCGGAACCAGATTCGCCACATTGCGGATCACGAACATTTCTCCCGGACTGCTTTTCGTTATCAGTGCGGGATCAACCCGCGAGTCGCAGCAGGCTATCATCAGAGTACTGGGCATCTGCCCGTGTTTGAGTTGATCGTAAAGCTCCGGTTCATCGGAGAAATAAGTTTTCCGGAAATGGCGGAACCCGCGGATCATTTTCTGAATGGCTTCATCCATGAGCAGCTTCTTTCTGTGAATGTTTTGTGACAAGAACCACCGGATAATATAACACTTCCCGAAGCCGAAATCCAGAAAGAATTTATTCCGGAAACGGGGATTTCATTTCCGGGGGGTGTCTGATCCGCCGGACAAAAACGCGGTTTCGCCTGTTTTATATCGGAAAAATGAATTCAGAACAGACTGTTTTTCTGTCCATTTGCCCGGCAGCAGTTGAAAAATCATTCTGTCGCGGCATATTATGAAACCTGATTCAACTATTTGAAAGGACTGTTCATGAAACTTGATTTCCGCATCGACTGGGGATACCAGTATCTGTATTCGCGCTGCCATTATCATCCCGTCTACCTCTGGGATGGAAGACTGGACTGCGACGGCGGCAGGATCGAAGAAACTTATCAGCTGGATTATCCGGTCATCTGGTACGGTCCCGGGCATTGTGCGCACGAGACGAAACTCGCCGAACCGAAGTGGAAGAACCGCACGCGCAGGGGGCTTTCCGGAGTCCGTTTCGTGGCGGATGCGGATGAGAATGCGACGTTCCGTCTGACTACGCTTTCCGGCACATTCGATTTTTCCGCAAAAGAGATTCTCGAAAACGGCAGGATCGTATTTCCCGTCGGCCCGAAGTATCTCGGATGCCATGTGATCGTGACCCGTACAAACTATCTCTGGTTCCGCCCCGCGCCGAAAGACGGACAGCAGGTCTGGGAGGCGGACGATCTTCCGCTTCCGGTTCATGACTGGGCGCGGATGCGCACCGCATGGCTTGCGCCGGGCGAAACGCTTGAATTCGAGGCGGAAATCCCGGAGAGGAAAGCGGATTTCGTCGAAAACATTCTGCATATCGTCGGCATGGCGGCGCCCGGTTACACGCCGGAGAAAGAGAAACAGATTCACGACACTTTTCCGATGACTCTTTTCTGCGACGGCGGGGAGGTGGCGCAGTTCGCCCATTATTTCCGCGAACATGATGATTTCATGCAGATGCTGGAGGATGTCTGGGTGTGTTTTCAGGCGGCGCCGGGCAGACATACCTTCGGGATCAGAAACGGCAATCCGCAGTTTTATCTGCTGTTCAGCCGTCTGATTCTCCAGCAGAGCACGCACAATCACCTGGATTTTTCCCTGCCTCCGTGGGCATTGGTCAATGAGCCGCTGACCGGGCGCATTTTCGCGGTCTGCCCGGACGAGGTCACGATCCGCTGGCAGGGCGGCTCGGCGGACTGTGTGCTTCAGCCCGGCTGGAATGATTTTGAGTTCACTTTATCCCGTCCCGGAGTGAATGTCGCCGTCGAAGCCGGCAATTCCTCCGGCGTGATTCCGGCGGTTTATGCGCTGGCGGACGAAACGCCGCGGGTGACGGTCGGTTATGACATGACCGTGGTGCCGCATGACGGAAACGGGTTCATGGACTGGCTGCTGGACTACACATGGCGGACCCGTCTCGGCAATCTTGTGGTGTTCCGCGCGTTTTTGCGGAAAGACCCGCATTCCAGTGAGGCGGTTTCCGTCGATCCCGCACTGATGGCGCGCTGGGGCGAATTCTGCCGGAAACATCATATCGCTGTGGAGGCGGCGACGGATTTTGACGACGGCGCACTGGTCAGAGCCGCCGGAGATGCCCTGCACAGCGTCGGCAGACACGAATGGCCCGGAGCCGTTTATGCGTTCGACCCGAAGGAACCGTGGAGTTCCGGCGATATGAAGGAGGCAATGGAGCACTATCTCAAATATCTGAAGATTGAGATCGACCGCGCCCACAAGGCAGCTCCCCGCGCGGCATTCGGGGATGCGTCCGGCGGACACCGTTACTGTTACCTTGCGGGAGCCGATTTCATCCGCACGGAGACGATGGTCCCGCATACTCAGCATCTCTGTTCACAGGCGCGTCCGGCGGCGGAATCGCTCGGTTCCGGCGAGTGGGGGGTGCATATCGCGATCCAGCACGCGGTCCAGCCTTATTTTGAAACGCATCTCGGCATGTATTTCCTCTCGCTTTTTCAGCCGTGGATGATGGGGGCGTCGATGATTTACGAAGAAGACTGCCTGTTCCAGTTGTTCAAGGAGGAGCGGCAAAGCTGGGACGACGCCCTCACAAAAGGCAAGCGCGATATGACGCGCGACTTCTACCGTTTCGTCAGGACGCATCCCCGGACGGGAAAAAACAAGCGCAATATCGCGTTTCTTGAGGGACGCTATGCGGCGCCGTTCAACGGTTTTATCTGCGATGTCGAACAGACTCCCGAATATTCGGTATGGGGACTGTTCGGGAATCCCGATTCCGCATGGGGGCACGGGCAGCCGGAAAAGTGCCGCCAGCTTCTGGATGTCCTGATGCCCGGCGCGAACACGCATCCGCTGCGCCAGCGTTACGACCGCCGCCGCTTCTTCTTTTCCGGCACGCCTTACGGGGATTTCGACGAAGTCCCGGCGGAGGCGGAAAGCGGATATTTCCATCAGTATGAATTGCTGCTGAATCTCGGCTGGAACACGATGATTGCCGAGGATTATGAAAAACTGTGCAGTTTTGTTGAAAACGGCGGAACACTTTTTACCGGGCTGCCGCAGTTCAGCACGCATACGAAACGCGACTTCCTGCACGACTGGAAAGATCTTGCGCTCTGGAACGGTGGCGATCTTTCCGAGCTCTGCGGAGTCAGAGTGGCCGGTCCCGGCGGGGAATACAGCGGACAATGGAACGCCGCGGGACATGAGGCGTTTCCCGAGCCGGAGCTTTCCGCGCTTCCCAGCCGTTCCGTGGACGAGGACGGCCCCTGCCGTCTTGCCGAGGTGGAGCTTGCCGGAGCGGAAATTGTCGCGTGGGACGCCGCGAACGGCAAGCCGCTGGTCGTGCGGCATCAACTCGGGAAAGGGCAGGTCTATCTGTTGACGGCGTGGGCGTATCCGGGGCATGAGCGGCTCCAGAAGGTTTCCGCATCGTGGATTGCAAAGCTTGCCGCGGAGCATCGCGGAACGGTCTACGCGGATGATCCCTCAGGGGAGGTCTTCTGGACTCGCTGGGAGGAGGAAAACGGCTGTTCGCGCCTGATGCTCCTGAATACGGACTGGACGAAATCCAATGCAAAAACGGTCGGGATTCATACACCGGGTTATTTTTTCCGGACGCAGGTGCAGGAAAGAGTGCCTCTGCTTCTGACCCTGCTCCCGTTTGCGGCGCTTGAACCGGATTTTGAGGTTCACACCGAGATTCTTTCCGTCAGTGAAGACAGCGCGCGGCTCCGTTTCCACGGGACAGGCGTGAAAAATCTCCGCATTCACTGGAAACACGGCAGAAAAGAGACCCGTCTTCTTGACCTGCACCATGCCGGCACCGTGCTTGAGATGGAACTCACAGCCTCCGAGGAAGATCGTTGACGGGATTCATGACTCCGGTCCGGCGTTCCTGCCCTGTTTGAGCTGGCGGAACCGGACCGGAGAACAGCCCACGTGCCGTTTGAAGAGACGGGAGAATGCGGCTGTGCTTTCCGCCCCCTGCCGCCACGCGATTTCTTCGATGGAGTAGTCCGTGTGAATCAGGAGATCCGTTGCGCGCACGATCCGGCGGTTGTTGCAGTATTGAATCAGGGAGATTCCGAATTTTTCGCTGAACAGGTTGGAAAGATAGGTCGGATTCAGATGGACGAGCGCCGCAAGCTGTTTCAGAGTCAGTTCGCGGTCCAGATTTTTTTCAATGTAGTTCAGAAGTTTGACAAGGCGCAGATTGCCCCCGTCCGGATTTTTTGCATTGGAAAGAATGTTTTCGTAAAAAGGTTTCAGCAGAAGATGCAGCGCCGACTGCGCCTCGAATTCAGCAAGCGGGGGAACATGATACTGCTTTTCGCAGTATGAGACGGGATACCACTTCGTGAGATGTTCAAAGAGAATGCAGTATTCCTTCACGTCCGGCACCGGAAGCTCGCTGACCGTGTCTGCGATGTTGAACAGATCAACCTCGGAATCCGCCATGAACACATTGAAATGCGTCCAGTATTTCACAAGCCGTTCCGGACAGGAGACCTCCACCGGCGCATAGGGCGGGATCAGGAAGAGAAATCCGGGGCGCAGGTGATACTGCTTCCCTGAATACATCATGTAACCTTCTCCGGCAAGCGGGAAATAGAGGCGCGTGAACGGAATGATCAGACGCATCGGATTGAAGTTTCTGGTTTGCCAGAAGCTGTCCAGTTCCTGTTTCCGCGCAACTTCCATTACGACTTTCGCTTTTCTGATAATGTCGATCATCTTTTTTTGCAGAATCTGTAGAATATGCCTGTTTTTCTAGCTTTTGACATCAAAATATCTGAAATATGGTATTGTCAAAACAATAATATCATTTATAATTAAAAATGCAAAGGTCAGTTTTTCAAAATAAGGATTTTTTTCAATGGCGACACTTCGTGACAGGCTATGGCTCTGGGGACAGTCCCCGGGATCGCATCACAGAGAGAGCAACAACCGCTACCGTCTTCCGGGAGTCAACCGCATGACTCCGGCGGAGGGGTGCGAATTCTTCGGAATTCCGAACTGCTGCCGCGTGGTGATGGAAAATCTTCCCCCGCCGCCTTTTGACCCGGAGTCTGAAGCTCTGAAACACCTGAAGCAGGTGGTGTGGTCCGTGGTCGGTTCCGGCGGTTCATCGCGGACCGACGCAAAGCTCGGCGATCTGGAGGAGGTTCTTGACCAGGCGCGGAAATATCCGAATGTGACGGGCGGAGTGCTGGATGATTTTCTCAATGCGCGCCGCAGGGAGCTTTTCTCCCCGGCGGATGTCGCTCTTTTCCGGGAGCGGCTGCACCATGAGACCGGGCGGCGTCTTGATCTCTGGGTCGTGCTTTATGCGCATGAGATATCGCCGGAAGTCAGGCCGTATCTTGAGGAATGCGATGTGGTGACGTTCTGGACATGGCGCGGAAAAAACCTGGAGCGTCTGGAGGAGAATCTTGACACGGTCATTGCAATGACGCCGGGGAAAAGGCGTCTTGCCGGATGTTACATGTGGAATTACGGAGAGTCAAAGCCGCTGACGCCGGAACAGATGAAGCATCAATGCGAAGTCTATCTGAGGTATGTCATGGACGGAAAGATCGAAGGCATCATCTTCTGTTCCAACTGCATCGCGGATCTCGGAATTCCGGAAGTGGAGTGGACGCGCCGCTGGATCGCGGAACATGCGGATCAGGTCGTCCCGGAAAAATAATCATAATTTTTTATTACGGTAATCAAACACTAAAAGAGGAGTAAGAAATGAAAAGACAGAGTAAAAAAAATTTCCTTGTCGCCACCATGCTTTTCGGCATACTGCCGCTGTTTGCCGATGCTCTGCAGAATGAACTGAAATTTTATCTTTCATGTGATGATATGCAAACACCGGTGGATGGCTGTAAGATTTTAAATTCCATTCGTTTGCGTCCAGGAAAATATGGGCAGAGCTTTTTAATTGAGCGCCGCACTTGTAATTTTGCGGATCCTAAAGAGATGGTGCTTGGAGAAGGGGTAACCATGAAGGGGAAGGACAATATCTTGGAGTTGCCTGCCAACGGTTTTGTTGCATTGCCGTTTCCGCAAATCAGACCATCCAGTGAAAACTGCCTTTCATTTATCTATGCCGGAAGTGGAAAAATAACGGTAACTCTTGATTCCGATGCGGGGAGTGTCACTGTTGCAGAACTGAATGCTACGGTAAATCCGCAACGGGCAAGTATTGCAGTGGTTCCCAAATCAGATAGTGTTACATTGAAAATCAGATCAGAACAGGCAATTACATTAAGTCAGCTGATGTTTGACAAGGGAATTTCCTTTGCCAATACTTATCATGCGCCGGGAAAGATGCGCAACGTTGATTGGATTGTTTTACCGCCGACTCTTTTTGATAGAACTTCAGGGGCATTTGTCTGCTGGGTAAAAGCCCCATGGCTCAAAAAAGACTCTAAAGTTTCAAAAATTGGTTTGCTGAGTGTTCGTTGGGCTGAGAAGGCAAAAGGCAAATTCGGAACAAACTATTTGAAATGGATTTCTGTCTGGGATGGATGCTTTTTTGATGCGAATCAAGGTAAGGACAGTACCGTTACACTTGGATTTGGACTCAAGGATATTGAACAGGAACCTTCAGATGGCTGGTATCACTTTGTTTTTAATTGGAAGTATGCTGATGGAACAATGAACACGGAGATTATTGTTAATGGGAAATACTCCAGCAAGAAAGCATCGTCTTATGCAATTAATCCGGAGCCGATTGATTTTATCATCGGCTATGCAGCCAGTTATTATCTTAATGGGCAGATTGATGACATTGCATTGTTCAAACGTCCTTTGTCCATGGACGAGGCACAAAAGATTTTTTCTGCCGGAAAACCTTTGCCGGAAGCAATTCAATGAACACCCCTCGATGCAGAGCATACGGGGTGTCAGGAGACTTCTCCTGCGGCGACCGACTTGCGCAGTTGGCTTGCCGCAGGAGAAAGTCCTGCGATTCTCTTTTTGCGATGTGAAGCATCGCAGTATTAAACCAATTTTTTAATAAAAGAGGGAATGCATGAAAAAGATATTTCTTATTTTGTCGGTTTTAGCGGGAACATTGACAATTTATGGGAAGACGCTTGAAATCGTCAAGGACGGCAGAAGTGATTATTGTATTGTGGTGAATCGAAAAGGTCCGCCTTGTATATTGAATGCGGCCCATGACCTTCAGGAATACATCAGAAAGGCAACCGGTGCTTGTCTGCCGATTACCGGGGAACAGAATGGAAGACCCGCTTTTATGCTTGGTTTTTTACCTGTGGATAAGCCGGAAAGTTTTGTTGTCAGAACTATGGGGAATGATATTTATATTTCCGGTTATGATACAGAAGGAGCAATCTTTGAACCGCATTTAGCAGAAGGAGCACATGTCGGCACTTGGTACGGAGTCTGTGATTTTTTAGAGAAACAGCTTGGTGTTCGATGGTTTATGCCGGGAGAATTGGGGGAGTATGTGCCGAAACGGGACAAATGGTCTATAGAGGAACTCAATTATTCTGAGTCTCCTCGTATGGAATTGCGTATCATGCAATATGTAATTCCATATCCAATTGGCAATACAGCCGAAAAAAATATCCGGGAAGGACAGTTGTGGTTACGCCGAAATCGTCATGGTAATGTTGAACCATGGTGTGGGTGGCATAGTTGGCGCCATGATTTTCCTGCGGGGAAATACTTTGCAGAACATCCGGACTGGTTTGCACTGGTTAAAGGTCGCCGTTGCAATGATGATCCAGGCGGTTATGGCGTAAAAATGTGTACAACAAACCCAAAAGCACTTGATCAATATGCAAAGAATCTGATTGACTCGCGCAAAGGCTGGAAACATCCATGGATGTTAAGTCTTACCCCGAATGACAGCGGTAATTTTTGCGAATGTGCAAATTGCATCTCGCTTGATGACGGATTGCGTCCTGATGGTTCCAGAATCATGACAACCAGAATTATGACATATGCCAATGAAGTTGCCCATAGAGTCAAGCAGGAGTTGCCTGGACAGAAATTTGGCATCAATGCTTATGCTTTCTATTATGAGGCTGTAAGCGGAATCAGGCTTGATCCTTCCATTACGGTGATGGAAGTTCTGAATGATACCGGTATCGGTTATTATGATTCGGCAAGACGTGTCGCACATCTTAAGAACTTGAAAGCATGGAGGAAAGTTTTGAGTAAGCTGTACTATTATTGTACTCCTGAGGGAATGACCGGACTGGAACTGCCTTGCCATCAATATGGAAATATTAAATTGCTCTTTGATGATTTATATGCCGCTGATGTTTCTGGCATTCTAATGAACAATCCTACTGGTTTTTCTGCTTCCGGCTTGAACAATTATCTTTATTTGAAATTCGCGTGGGGGGTGTCTGAACCGGAAAAATTATATTTGGATGCCTTGCGTGATTGTTACGGTTCCGTAGGAGCAACTGTTATGAGAACCTATACTGCGGACATTGAAAAACGTATGGCAGGATTTGCCGCAGAAACTATGGAAGAGGATATTGCACTTGGTTATATTAAACGTTACCCCCGTATATTTAAAAAGGTGTATGAGGGACTTGCTGAAAAATGGCTTCCGGAGCTTCGAATGGCGATGGAAAAAACAAAAGACCATGGACAAAAAGCCCGACTCCAAATAGTGATTGACAATCTTGAATATTGTAAAGCAACAGTAGAATTGTACAATATTGCCTGCACGTTGATTGCTTCTTCTGTGCCGGATCCGAAATTGCTTGCTGTTGCTGATAATCTGGCTGTCCGGAGAGAAGAGATTCTGAAAAAACAAGGCAATCCCCCAGCCAATGTTTATGGTAAAACGGATTCTGTCATAAAAAACAATCGTTTTGCGAAATTGCCTGACCGCAATATGTTGAAATATATGATGGCTGCGCAGTCCCGTAAATATATAACGGCTGAGCGTTATGGAACTCCACCGGTTCTTGATGGAAAGTTGAATGAAAGTTTTTGGGAAAATATACTGCCCCAGCGTATTGAATTGGACTCAAAGGCAATGAAACTGAAAGTTGGTGCGGATATCCGTGTTGCCATAGTAGGGAATGATCTCTATATTGGGATCCATTGCGAGGAGCCGTTTGTCAGTAAAATTGCGGATATTGGACGAAGCTGTGATAGTCCTGTTTGGGAGGAGAACTGCATTGATCTTTTTATTGCTCCGCCAAATAAGGAGAAAAAATATTATCAGTTGGTTTTCAACTCGTTGGGAACTGTGAGGAGTTTCTTATATGCCTCGAAATCAATGAAATGGGAGGCAAAAGAAGAAATTCGGACTTTTCGCGGCTCGAACTTCTGGAGTGCCGAAGTCAAGCTCCCGTTTGCTTCCATGACGGATAAAACAGAACTTCGCGGCGATATTTGGGGTATTAATTTTTGTCGTGTCCGCAAAACTGTGGTTCCTGCTGAATCTACATGTTGGAGTCCAACCTTCGGCAGTTTTCATCAGCCTGAACGGTTCGGCAAACTGGTCATAAAATGACTTTTACTTATAGTGAGGTATCGAAATGAAAAATTTTCTTCCGTTTCAGAATAAACATTGTAGAACAGGAGGGATAGAGCGTTTCCCTTGCCTCTCTTATTCATTCAGCTTAATAGAGCTCCTGGTTACGATTTCCATTATTGCAATTTTGGCAGCTCTTTTATTGCCGGTGTTAAATTTAACACGTGAAAAGGCAAGAGGAACAGCCTGTTTTAATAATCTCAGGCAGCAGGGATTGGCATTGCATAATTATTTTAATGATTACAATGATTATATTCTTCCGGGTGGAGAGATGGGGAAACAACTTTGGCCGGTGAATCTTTCTTTTTATATTTATACGTCTGATTCTTTTCGTAATACAAGTCCGGCACAACGTGCTGAACTTTGGAAGAAAAGTGTATTTGCATGTCCTTCAGATCAGCATAAGAATGTTTGCCCCCATTTTTATGGAGATTGTATATCCTATGGAATGAACAATATGATCTGTAAAAAACTTGTGTGGCCGGAGGATACTCCATGGCCGTTGAAGTTAAGTCATATACCACAGCCTGGAGGTCATCTCTTTGCTACGGAGATTCGTCCTTTCCCATCGCAATCATGTATATCAGGCTATAGTCATTATCTGGCATATTATTCCAGCGTAAGTGATCCAACAGGTAACATTAGCTCGAATCATGGTCAGAATTCTGCAAATGTATTGATGATTGGCGGTAATGTCAGGACACTTCCCGTCAGCTTGCTGATGAATAAGAATATAATAGAAACTCATTTGCCATGGAATGTTCATTTATATAAAAACGTAATTGGCCTTCCTTAGGTCTTTTATGCGGATTGCGCCGAACTGGAAGGCTTTTGCGACGAGGCATGGAAAACAATCTGCCGGTCTGGGATCTTTACAAGGCGATGCGCGCTCTCGGCAGGGATGTGACGTCAAAAAGTTTTCTGCTGTGTTCCGAGACGGAGAACTTCACCTATACTCCGGGCGAGAACGGCCGTCTGCCTTCCTACAATCTTGCCTATGGCATGAGCGGATTCGGCATCTACGGCGTCAGCGGCCGTTTCGATGAACCGGAAAGAGTGATCCGTCCGGAAAAGATCCGACATGCCTCCCGCGTGATTGCGCTTGGAGAGCGGCCGAAGGAATACGGCAGCAATCCGCATCGTTTCACCGTCAGCCAGATTCCCGGATATTCCGCGGGGAATGAGGTTCTGATGGGATTTGTCCACAACAACCGGGCGAATCATCTTTATGCGGACGGGCATGTGATGCAGAATCCGATGTCGATGTTTTATGCGGGAAATGACTATGCCCGCGCGATTCGCATCTGGAAAGACAATTTTGATCCGGTCGGCTACTGAATGTTTGACAATGGTTTGGAACTTGTTCCGATTCCGTCAGTTCTGCCGCTTTTCTCTTGATTCCTGCCGGTTCCGGCTGTAGTGTTTTCCAGTTTCTTGAAAACTACAGAAGGAAAAAGTATGATCAACAGAAAATTGAAGAAAGTGGCAGTCTACTGCTCGTCAAGAAACGGACTGGATCCGGCGTTCGGGAAAATGGCGGAAGAACTGGGACGGCAGATCGCGTGCCGTGAGATTGAACTTGTTTACGGCGGTTCCTGCGTCGGGCTCATGAAAAAGGTTGCGGATTCCGTTCTGCGGAACGGCGGACAGGTTACGGGCGTTTATCCGCGGGGGCATTTCCACGAAGAACTTCAGAAAAACCTCACCAACACCTATATTGTCAACAGCATGGCGGAACGCAAGGCACTGATGCTTGAACTTGCCGACGCATGGCTGGCTCTCCCCGGCGGCTTCGGGACTCTTGATGAATTCTTCGACGCCCTCTGCCTGCTTCAGATACGCAATCACCGCAAACCCTGCGGGCTGCTGAACATTCACGGGTATTACGATCATCTTCTCGCATTTCTCCGCAACGCCTGCAACACGGGACTGCTCGGGAATGCGGATTTGAACCTGATCAATGTCCGGACTTCGCCTGAGGAGCTTCTTGATACGCTTGCCATACAAGTGGAAGGGCGCGGAGCTGTTTTTGCTTCCCCGCGGCAGGAGATTTACTCCGGTCTTGAGTGCGTTGTCTGACGGAACCGCGCTTCATTCCCCTGGATTCCCGGATTGTTTCCGGGGGCATCCGTCGGGACGCGCTTCATGAACCTTGTTCGAGTCTGCGGCAGATTTCCGCGCATTTCATCAGATAACGCGGCAGATGGAACAGACCTTTCCAGCGGCTTCCCTTGTAAGTATGCGCCCGTTTGCCGTCGATCTCCGCGCAGGAGAACCATTCCGGGTACTCCGTGTCGCGCAGATATTTCCATGCAAATGCGTCGATCTTGCGGAAAAACTCAAGGAACTCCTCATTTTCGCTCATTTCATAAGCGGAAAGCGCCGCGGTTGCCGCCTCATTCTGCGGCCACCATGTCTTCTGCATATACTTGTCCTTCAAAACCGGTTTTCCGAGAATGTCGCGGAAGGAAACGATGCCGCCCAGTTCCTTGTCCCAGCCGCAGCGCAACGTGTTGACCGTGAGTTTCAAGGTCCGGTCGAGCAGGGGCTTTCTGCCGGAGCCGCGGATATATTCCATCATGAACCACATGCTTTCCAGTGCATGTCCCGGATTGACGAGCCGTCCCTCCGGTGAACTCAGATCGAACGAACCGTCCGCCTTGATTTTCTCCTGAATGATGCCGAATTCCGGATTGCAGAATTCAAAGACCATGCGTGCCGCGAATTCCAGTTCCTTGTTGAATTCATCCGTCTGGAGCGCCGTTTTCATGATCTGCAGGACATTGAGCGCGATCATGTAATGACCGAATCTCTTGTAAGGCGTTCCGTCGGGAAAAGCCGGTTTCTGTTCCGACTTGCTGACATTGCTCCAGTAGATTTTCCAGCACCGGAGAGCCTCGTCCCGGTAACAGTTTTTACCTGTCGCGCGGTAAAGTTCGGCGCAGGCGATTGCCGCAAAACTTTCCGAAAAAATTTCGGCGCCGTCGGGAACCTCGGTGGAGACGGGATTTCCCGCCTGGTCCAGAGAGAAATGGTAATTGCCGTCCGGCTTTTTGCCGGAATGCGTCAGAAAATTGAATCCGTCAACCGCATAGTCCAGATAGCGTTTCTGCGAGAATACGGAGTTGTAAAGCACTGCGAACAGGTAGACTTCCCGCCACTGCATCCACATATACTTGTTCGTATCATAAACTGTGCCGTCTCGTTCGAGACAGGTCAGAAAACCTCCGTATTCCGAATCAATGCTGTGCTGTTCCCAGAATGGAACCACCGAGTTCAGAAGTTCAGACTCATAACGGTCTGCAGTCTCTTTGAAAAATGACATGTTTTTCTCCCTGTGTTGTGTCTGTTTCCGTTTTACCGTATAAAAATAGCAAGAATCGCGGAAGATGTCAAGCCTGTTCCCTGTTTTTGCGGAACGGCCGTTCTGTTTCTGCATTGTCTTTCTTGAGAAATATTTTCTCCGGGTTATATTAATATTACCGGAAAAGGAGGCTGAATATGAAAAAAGTCAAAATCACGGTATTGAAAACAACTCTGGACGCGGAACTGGCAAAGGAATACGGCGCGGAAGGGCTTACTGCGTGTCCCATGCTGAAAGAGGGACAGGTTTTCTATGCGGATTACGCCAGACCGGAAGGCTTCTGCGACGAGGCATGGAAAGCGATCTATCAGTATGTGTTTGCTCTTGCCCATGGCGCGGAGAAAGGGCTGTTCTACTACGGCGACTGGATCCGTGTTCCCGGTGTGGCGATCTGTTCGTGCAACGACGGGCTTCGTCCGGTGATCTTCAAACTGGAGGCAACGGACGAAACTTCCGAAATTGACTATACGCCGGTGCGCTGATTTTCCTGCCGGGAGTTCTGAACCTGTGCTGCGATCTTGTCCGCTTCGGCGCGCAGCGCGACAAGATCCAGTTTGCCGCTGCCGAGCATCGGGATGGCGTCAATCCTGTAAAAGTTTGATATTTTCGGAATCCAGAGATTTGTAATCCTGCGTACCCGCATTTCCTCAATGATCTTTTCCGGGGGGAGCGGCAGTTTCGTGTAGAGCACGATCAGCGCTTCGCCTTTCTGCGGGTCGGGGATGCTGCTGACTGCGGCGATTTTCTCATCCGTTCCGATGATTTCGTTGATTGCACACTCCACCAGTTCGTGGGGAACCATTTCACCGCCGATTTTGCTGAAGCGGGAAATTCTGCCGCACAGCGTGATGTATCCGTCGCCGTCGATGCGCGCAATGTCGCCGGTGTTGTACCAGCCGTCCTGAATCGCTTCCGCCGTCAGTTCCGGTTCTCCGAGGTATCCCTGCATGACGTTCGGACCTTTGACGACCAGCAGTCCTTCAGTATCCTGCGGCAGCGGTTTGCGCGTCACCGGATCGACGATTCGTGCGCAGATGCCCGGCATGGCGGGACCGATGCTGCCTTTTTTGCCGTACTGTTTTCCCAGGTCAAGCACCGAGGAACCGATGTTGATTGCGACGATCGGGGAGAGTTCCGTGCATCCGTAGCCTTCAATCAGGACGCGCTCGCCATTGGAAATGTGTTCAAATTTCGCGGATATGTCCGTCCGCAGTTTCTCCGCGCCTGCGATGGCGAGACGCAGGGACTTGAACTGTTCCGGTCTGCATTTCCGCATATAGTTCTGCATGAAAGTCGGCGTTGCCAGCAGAATGGTCAACTGATGTTTTTCCACTGCCTTTCCCACCGCCTCGCTGTCGAGCGGGCTCGTGACGTAGACAACTTTGCAGCCGATCATCAGGGGCAGCCAGAAACAGGTGTTGAGCCCGAATGCGTGGAACAGAGGCAGACTTCCCAGGATGGAGTCGTTGTCCGTCCAGTTCATGACTTTCAGGAAGGAATGGATGTCGCTGTTGAAGTTGTGGTGCGAAAGCATGACTCCCTTCGGGATTCCCGTGGAACCGCTGGAAAACAGAACGGCGGCGGTCCGCATGACATCACGGTGGCTGACGGGCGAAAGGATGTTCATGAACTCCTGATGCGGAAGCAGCGCCGCCGCCAGAGTCATCAGAATCTTTTCCCCGCGTGTGACTTCCGCCGCGATGTCCTCCAGAAACACCATCTCCGGAAGCGGTTCCATTTTGATCTTTGAAAGAAATTTCCTGCTGGTGAGAATATGAGTGATGGATGCCTTGTCAATGGCGCTGAGCATTGCGTCGCGCGATGCCGTGAAGTTCATCATCGCGGGAACCTTGTCCGCCATCATGACCGCGACGGTCGCGATTGCCGCCGCGGTGCAGTTCGGCATCATCACGCCGACATATTCACAGTCGGGCGCGACGAGCCTGCGGATTTTGCGGCTGAGGATTGCGGAACGCACGTAGAACTGGAACGCGGTCGTTTCGCCTCCTCCGTAGTCGCAGGCAAGAACCCGGAACGGAGTCAGTTTCGCATGTTTGGCGATCTGATAGTGCAGGGGACGTTCCGACGGGCGCGGCATCATATCGGTATCCGCCGCAAGCTCGGAAATGGTCTGGCGCAGTTCATAGGCGGTGATTCCGTGCGGAACCGGTCTGCCGAAAGAGACTGTGACCGGATGCGGAATTTCCTTCGGAAAACGGAATTTGAGTCTGCCATAGCAGTAACTGAAAATACTGCCCCATATCATGCCGATGCGAACCGGAATCACGGGAACGTGGACATCATCCGGGAGCATTGCCTTGAACCCGCTCCGGAACTCGTCCATGATGCCGTTTCTCGTGATCTTGCCTTCCGGGAACACGCATACAATATCTCCCTGCCGCAGGGCGTCCTTGACGTTTTCAATCATATTGCTCATGCTTTTGATGCGGTTCAGGCGCGGAACCTCGATGAACCCGGCAAAGCGGACAAACGGATTCAGCAGAGGGATCTGATAGTAATCCTCGTGCATCAGGAACCGGATGCGCCGCGAAGTGCAGGCGCTGATCATGAAGCCGTCCACGAACGAGGCATGGTTCGACACCAGCAGGGCGGGACCGTGATCGGGTATCCGCTCCTCTCCTGTGACTTTCAGGTGGTAGAGCGTATGCGTCAGCAGAAAGATGAAACTCCGCACCAGAAAGTCCGGCATGAGCCGCATGATGGCGAACAGAAACACAAGGGTCATCAGCGAAACCGCCAGAAACAGCGTCGGCGGCGCGAAGGATGGCATGTGACGGACAATTGCGTCCACCCATGCGGGCAGTCCCGGAACATTTGCCGCCGCGCCTGCAATCAGCAGGAAAACGACGGCGCTGGAAATCAATACGCCGCCGAACGTGAGGACATTGCTGAACGCCAGTGCCGCACCTCGGGACTGCGGCGAAACCCGCTGCTGGAAATAGGCGCGGAACGGAACGATGAAAAGTCCCCCCGCGATTCCTGCAAGCAGCAGATAAAGCAGCGCCGGGAGATGGAGGAGAAGCCCGAACTTTTCAAGGACGGGAACGGCGGAACCGGGAAAGTAACCGGCAAGCGGAAGAAACAGCGCAATGCCGAGTCCCCCGAACGGAACGAGCCCGAGCTCGATCTTGTTGCCGGAGAGCAGACCGGCGAGATAACAGCCCAGTCCCATGCCGAGAGCGGGTGCGAGCAGAAGCGCACTCAGTTCCATCGGGGTGGAATTCAGCGTGAACTTCGCAAAAATAATGATCAGAGTTTGAATCGCGACACCGATGGATACGAAAAAGGTGTCGCCGAGGGCGGAAATGAAAATCCCGCGGTTTTCCGTGACGGCTTTCCAGCCTGCCCGGATGCTTTTCAGAATGCTCTGCTTTTTCCTGTTTTCCTGTGGAGGCACGGGCAGAACCGGAAGTGAAACGAAGAATCCGAGAACCGAAAAGAGGCACATCAGTTCCCCGCAGACCGTCAGGTCTTTTTTGAACACTGCCCACAGAAGCGGCGCACTGCCCGCGCCGATGATTGCCGCTATGAAGGTGAACATTCCGACATAGCCGTTGGCGCGCGAAAGTTCATGTTCCGGAAACGTTTCGGGAAGAATGCCGTTGAATGCCGGGCTGAAAAAGGAAGATTGCGCCGTCATCAGGAACATGACCGCCATCAGCGGCAGAATTCCCCAGTCTTCCGTATGGGCAAAGCAGACCGTGCCGAGGAGCATGACCGCAAATTCCGCCACTTTTGCAAGGATCAGAATACTGCGCTTGGGCATTTTGTCGGAAAGATCGCCCGCGGGACCGCCCAGAAGGAGGAACGGCAGGACATAAGCCGCGGTCAGGACAAACAGAAATGCCGAGTTCTGGAAATAATCGACATTGTTCCCGAATACGGCGAGCACAACGAACATCTTGTATGCGTTGTCATTGAATACGCCGAAGAACTGTGACAACAGCAAAGGTGTGATTCTTCGCCGGAAACTCGCATTCAGGTGCATGAGAACCTTTCCGGCGGCGGATTAGCGTTTGACCGGAATCAGAAGTTTTTGTCCGATCCGGATATTGTCGCTGGAAAGCCGGTTGGCTGTTTTGATATCCGATATCGTGACTCCATACGCTTTGGAGAGGGCGGAAAGCGTTGTTCCGGGTTCCACGGTATGTTCAATGAATTCCCCCTGCAGAGTTTCCTGCGACTGTGCTGCGGGAGCTGGCTGACTGGAGAGTCTGTCCGCCAGCCTGTTCAGCTGCGCCTTGCGGGTTTCCGCATCCGCGGCAATCTGCTTTTTCAGCGCTTCGAGTTCCCTGTCCGTATTCTGCGCCTTGGCGGTGAGGACATTGACCTGTTTTTTCAGATCGTCCACGTTTGCCAGCAGCTTTGCGTTGTCGTCCTGCATGAGCTTTACCTGCTGGATCAGAGAACCTACAAGTTCTTCATAATAACGGACGGCTTCCTGAGTTGATTTGAATGTCGTCCGGTTTTGTGCGTGAACACCTGCCGCCGTCAGGAAGATTGCGAGTGCAAAAATAAAATGTTTCATGTGAGGCCTCCTTCGTTTATTGATTCAGATTTTTTGTTTTTTCTGTGAAGAGTGCAAAATTTTCAGCAAACGGCGGATGAACGATTCCGCGGTCCGTGATGAAGGCGCGGATCAGACTGTGAGGCGTGACGTCGAACGCCGGATTGTATGTTTTGACGCCTTCCGGCGCGGTTGCTCCGCATGGCATTCCGGTGATTTCCGTGGAATCGCGTTGTTCAATCGGAATATCTTCGCCGCTTTTCAGGGACAGGTCGAATGTGGAATAAGGTGCCGCCACATAAAAAGGAATCCGGTGCCAATGTGCCAGAACCGCCACGCCGTAGGTCCCGATTTTATTGGCGGCGTCTCCGTTGGATGCGATCCGGTCCGCGCCGACAATCACTGCCTGAATCCTGCCTTCGCGCATGACCTGTGCCGCCATATTGTCGCAAATCGTCGTGACATCCGCCCCGGCGCGCATCAGTTCCCAGGCCGTCAGGCGCGAACCTTGAAGCAGGGGGCGTGTTTCATCGGAATAAACCTTGAGCTTCATTCCTTTCCGCATTGCGGCGTAAATCGGGGCAAGTGCAGTGCCGTTGCCGCCCGCTGCCAGCGCTCCCGCATTGCAATGGGTGAGAATCCCCATTCCGTCCGCAAGCAGGGTGGAACCGTATTCGCCGATCCTGTCGCAGAGTTCAATGTCTTCCCGCAGGATTGCCAGCGCCTCTTTCAGGAGTTCCTTCTTCAATTCTGCAACGGGAAGCGTTTTCCTTTCTTCCAGATGTTTCAGGCATCGGTTCAGAGCCCAGGAGAGATTGACGGCGGTAGGGCGTGAGGAGTTGAGGCAATCCGCCTGTTTCCGCAGTTGACTCAGGAATTCTCCGGTGCTGTCCGTCTGGATATGCCATCCGGAAGCGGCGAGCGCGAGTCCGGCGGCGCATCCGATTGCGGGTGCTCCGCGCACGGCAAGCGTTCTGACCGCATCACAGGCGTCCTTGACAGTATCAATACACAAATAGACTAGTCTGCCGGGGAGTTCCCGCTGATCTATGATTCTCAGCTTGCCCCCGGTCAGTTTCACCTGATCCGTCCATTGAAAATGACAGGAACCGTCCGGAGCGAGCCATGAAACGGTGTCGATGACGTTATTCATCTTCCTCCGCCTCCGCCTGGTCAAGAATGCTCTTGCCTTCAGTGATATCCGTCACATTTTCCTCCATCGCAGTCCGGATGAAAGGCAGTTCCTTGATTTCCTCATAATCCAGATCGCGGCGTGCCGTGCGGCCGCCATCTACGATGACGGTTCCGAGTTCTTTGTTCACCACCAGCCTCGGCGTTGTATCCGTCTTGATCCTGACATCCCGTTTTTCAAGTTTTCCATTGGTGTCAAACTGATAATAAATATAGACTTTCGGGCTTGCTGCCGCAATGATGTTGAGCCGGCTCATATCGTCCACCGCACAATAAGGCGCCAGATTTTTTCCGAGATCCAGTGCAATCTTCCGAACCATATAGACCCGTTCCTCGTCTTCAATCATCAAGGCGTGGAAAAAGGCGCGTCCGGTGTTGTAGGTGAGAATGCTGTATTTTCTTGTTTCGATTTTGTCATTCTGCTGATTCCGGCTTTTGTCTGCGAATTTCGGAACCCCGACTACGGATTCCCACTGCGTCAGCCCTTTGACGACTGTGAAATGGACTTGTTTGGAGCCGTATTCCGCTTTCAGCTGCGGATGGGAGAGAATCGCACGGATGGAATAATGTCCGAGCTGTTTCACGTTGTAATAATGCGAGACGTTGAATGTGAAAGTGCGCGATGCGCCGGGCTGGAGAATCACGCCGCGCATCGTCGGGTATTCATTGCCCAGAAGCTGGGCATACTGATCGCGGCCCGGTGAATTGATCTCGAAGCGGAGACGTCCCCGCAGTCCTTCGTTCTCTCCGAATGCAAGCGGGTGTCCGCTGTAGTTGCGCATCGTGACCCGCAGGTAGACCGGTTCATACTGAAGATAGTTCAACTGTGAAATTTCCACACTCAAGGCAACCTGGGCGGAAGCATTGAATGAAAGCAGGGAAAAAACTGCCGACAGAAAAATCGCGGATACGGCTGCTGCCCGGAATGATCTCATGAATTTTTACTCCTTCCCGTCAACTCCAAGGCGGAGTCGATTACTTCCCCGGCTGATATGGAACGATGACACAATGTGTTCTGACAATACTTCCTGAAACATTTTATGCAATCCAGCTTCGGCTGAAAAACTTTTTTGACTTTGCAGTACGGTCCCGTCAGCTCCGGATACGTCGGCCCGAAAAACGCCAGAACCTTTGTTCCCGCCGATGCTGCAATGTGCATGGGACCGCTGTCGTTGCAGATCAGAAGATCCGTCATGCGAATCAGCTCGACAAGTTCGCCCAGGCTTGTCTTTCCGCAGAGATCCAGAACCTCAATTCCGTTGCCCAGCGATTCCTTCAGCTTCCTCGCGGGTTCTTTCTCCGCGGACGACCCGAGCAGCAGAAACGAGACATTGCTTCTCCTTTCCGCAATCCCGCGCATTACTTCCGCAAAAAATTCGGGCGGCCATTGCTTTGTCGCCCATCTGGCACCCGGGGCAACTGCAATCCATAAAGTTTCAAGGCCGCGTGTGAATCCCTCCTCCGCCAGAAGTCTTTCCGCTTTTTCCTTGTATCCCGGAAGAACCGGAAGCTCAAAATACGGGTTGACATCTGTCACACCGGGAATCTGCCGGATCATCTCGCAGTTCCTCTCCACAGCATGAAAGACATCTGCGGGAAAGAAAAGTTTCCTGCTGTAAAAAAGTTTTGCAAGGCTTTCTCTGACGTGATCCGGTCCGTAATACTCCGAAGCCCTTGCGAAACGCGCCACCAGCGCACTCCGCATCAGTCCCTGCAGGTCAATGACCGCGTCATATCTGTTTTCCCGTATTTCCTTCCAGAGAAAAAACAGCTCCGGAAAAAACGTGTTCCATTTTCCCAGTTCCTTCCGACGGAAAGGAATCCGGCGGTGAATTCCGGGCATGTAGTCAAGCAGCTCTTCAAAAGCCGGATTGACAACCCAGTCTATGACTGCTCCGGGATACGCTCTGCGCAACGCGTCCGCCGCAGGGAAAGCATGAAGAATGTCTCCCAGACTGCTGGGCTTGACGATCAGAAATCTTGTGTTCCGCGGGCTCTGCACCGGTTCAGCTCCCGCGTTCAAGGCGCGAGGCAAGTCTTTCCGGAAGCTGGGCTGCAAGAATCTTTTCCTGTGTGGTTCTGATGTCATAAGGCAGACGATACCTTGTGACACGTCTTTCATCCGAGTCATAAACGGCAAAAGAAGCTCGCGGATCCTTGTTGCGCGGTTGCCCGATACTGCCGACGTTCAGGAGATATTTATAGCCGGTGAGAAGTTCCACGCCGATGGAATCCGCTTCATCCGGATTGATGACCGCACCATCTTCCGGTCTGGCGATCCACTCCTTGATTTCATCAATCTGGCGCTCCGAATGAAGTGTGATCGGCTTTTTGCAGAATCCGACCGGGACATGGGAATGACCGCAGAAACAGACCTGCGTGAACTGATAGGCAAAATTGTCCGCCGCATGATGAACATCAAAAATGTATCCCCAGGCGTCCGGGCTGTCCAGCGTGGCGTGCACAGCCGTGATGGAGGTGCCCTTGACCGTCAGGCGCATCGGGAGAGCGGAGAGCCAGGCGCGGTCTTCATAAGTAAGCTGTGCCTTGGTCCAGAGAACCGCGGTTCTGGCATGAGGGTTGAAGCCTTCCATGACTTCATCATTGTTGGAGGCGTATTCGTCATGATTGCCCTTGACGACGCCTGCCAGAGGAAGAGTGCGGATGATGTCCAGACATTCTTTCGGATTGGCATTGTAACCGACAATATCTCCCAGGCAGATATATTGATCCACTTCGAGCTCTCTGCATTTCTCAAGAACGGTTGTAAAGGCCTCCAGGTTGCCATGAATGTCACTCAATATCGCGTACTTCATCTCACATCTTTCCGTATCTCTGGCTGTTTTAAGATCACTTGATTCATAAAATACATCAACAATATAATGTTATGAAATATACCCATGATTTAATAAATCGCAAGCGGGAATCATTTGAATCTGTCTTTTTTTTATTCGACGGCAGGGAGATTGCCGGACCCGTATGCCGGGGAAATTCACTTCAGTCTGCGCAGATACAGGGTTCCGCGGGAAGAGGTCGCCTCTTCCCCTTGCATGATTCCGATGATCATCATTTCCGAACCGTCGTTTTTGAGAAAAATATCGCCGGACGCAGCGGATGACGCCGCTTCTCCGGTGCTTTCCCAGCCGTCTGTCTGCAGTGCTTTTACCAGATCCGGCAGGACTGCCTGTTTGTCATAAGGACTTTTGAATGTGCCGTAAACAGATTTTCTTGCCGGGAATTTCATAACTGTCACGGGAACCGCTCCGGGAGGAAGCGGCAGCTCAGAGGGCCACGGAACCGAGGTGTTGAGATTTGCCTTCGGTATGTCCATTGTAAATTGGACAATGGTGTCCTTCCCGTCGAATCCGACCAGAAAGATTCTTCTGCGGAATCCGTTCTCCAGGGGAATCTCAAACAGAACGGAATTGGAGTTCACCGCCATCGGAGCATTGGGGTATTTCCGCCGCAGCAGTTGCAGAGCATCTTTCAAAGTACGGTCCACAAGCGCCACTCCCATTTCCATGTGACGCCCGTTGATAATGACTTCCTCCTGCCAGAGCCTCTGCGATTCCAGGATGTCCGCTGCCTTGTTTCCTCCCGAGGCAATGGTGCCCCCCCGGAACGGCCATAATGAGAACACATCCGCATGAAGGGAAGAAAAAGACAATAGTAAAATGATTGACAAGATACAAAACCGCATGGCAGCCGTCCTTTTGTTAACACTGAATCAGAGATCGGAACTCTTGGAAAAATCTCTGGTTTCAAGTCTGCCGACCGCTACCGCGAGGAAAATTGCCGCAAGGCTGAAAGAATAAATCAGCAGCATGATGAAGACCAGACCGAACATTTTGAAATCCTGGAAATAGAAAATGAAGTTCGGAAAGAAATAATACAGGACGAAAATAACACCGCCCGCGGCTCCCGCGATTCCCTTGGGAAGCATTGCCATGGCAATCGGAATGAAACTGAAAGAGAGTGAAAATACAAGGTAGAAGAACGAAACAATCATTGCCGCCAGTTCCCCCGTAAAGCAGGAAATCATGATGATCATCGCGCAGAAGGGAATGAACGCCAGCATCAGATAAAGCTGTTTCAGCATCAGCATCACCGAATACAATTCGCCGGTATTGATGTAATGGGTTATATAGATGACCACCTCGGAAATGATGAAGAGGCATACGCAGACAATAAGCATGCCGAAATATTTTCCGAGCATATAGCTGATCTTTTTGATCGGCTTGGAGAGGATGATGAGAATCAGGTCGGACGAAATATCTCTCGGAATTTCGGATGCCCCGAGAAAGCCGCCCAGAACCGCGCAGACGATGAACATGACGAACGAGGCTGACAACAACGGCTGTGAGCTTCGTCCCGCATCCAGAACCTGCGCAAAAATGGAATCTCCGGCAACCTGCTGTGTCAGGGGGTCAAGATCCGCCATAAAATAGGAAATGACCAGTGCAATGGAAAGAAAAATCAAGAATGCCGGCTCTTTCATCCGCTTGATACTGAGCAACGTGATTGCAAACATTATTTCCCGTCCTTTCCGGCGGTATTCATTCTTTCCATTTCCTCCTGCATCATGAATTCCATGATAGAGGGGCAAAGTCTGCTTTCATCGTACAGGGCTTCCGCCTTTTCCTCAATGTCACGAAACTCAAAACGGCCCGCAATTCTGGATATTTCCGTATAGAGAACCGAATAATCTCTGAATTCCGGTTTCATATTCAGCAGCGGCATCAGGAAATCCAGGCGGTTTTTCCATGTGATCTGTTTTTTGAGATCATTCAGGCGGTTCAGTCCGATCGCCCAGATATTGAACTGATACTGCTGCGGGAATTTTTTCAGGTAAGCCTGATACTCCGGAATGGAAATCTTTTTCGGGTTTCCCTCGTTCAGAAGATAATAGGCAAATGCCGGGGCAGATTCCGGTCTGTCCGCATAATGACTGCGCACATCCCAGAGAATTTTTTCCTTTTCCACAGGATCCCGGGTGTAAATGCCGAGCGAAACCATTGCGGCGAGCTTTTCTTCTTCTGTTTCCGCAGCGGCGAGATCATTCAGCATTTCCGTCCGCTCGATACGGTAAGTCACCAGGTCCCGTATGGATTCGGGCAGTTCATTGAGAATGGAATCAATCTTCACTTTCTGCGGATTGATATTCGCCACTGCCGCTTCTCTCAGAACCGCCTCGGACAGGAAATAAAGCAAAAAGACCGGTACGATAATAAGAATCAAACCGGTCTTTTTTTTCTGTGTCATAAGTATGACTCTGTCAGCTCAGGTTATTTGTTCTTGGTGCCGCAGTCGGCGCAGTAGCTGCCGCCGGTCAGAACCTTCTGGCAAGTTTTGCAGGTGCCCCATACCGCGACCTTGGAACCGCAGGAAGTGCAGAATTTCGCTCCGGCTTCAGTGGGTGTAATGCAGTTCGGGCAGAGATGGTTGTCGGAAAGAACTTCCTGCTGAACTTTGCTGATGAGAGCCAGGGTTTCCGGGAGCGGCTTGATGGGATTTCCATCGTAGTCAACCGGGTTCTTGGCGTTCTGAGCGGCCTTGAGAAGGCGGGATTCCAAATCCGGAATGGAGCTGGTCTCAATGATTGTTCCTTCAAAAGAACCTTTCTTGGAAGCCTTCCACTCGTCATAAAGAACTGCAAGCGTGGCATAATATTCGTCAATTTTCTTATCCGCTTCCACTCTGGCTTTTGCCTTGGCCCTGATATAGCTGCTGACCACATAGGGCTCCGGCTGGGAAGAACGCCGCATTGCCATTCTGAAATATTTCGCAGCCTGAGTATAGTCCGGTGTGGAAAGAATATTGTTGGGATCATTCTGGTCAATGATTGTGCGGGAAAGCAGGAATCCGGCATTGAACGGCAGCTTGGAATTGTTTTTCAGGTATTCATTGTCACAAGCCTTTTTCAGGAGTTCAATGGCCTTCTTGGGGTCGGCATTGCTCATGCAGAGAACACCGCTCTGATACATTTCCTCGAAGTTCGGATCGTAAGCGATGATCTTTTCAAGCATGGCGGAGATTTTGTCGACATTTTTGGTGTCGATGGTGTCCATGCCGCCTGCGACATTGATGAAACGCATCCATGCGACATCCGCCATGATTTTATGAAGACCGGCGATCGGAGCCTTGGTGAGTTGTCCTTTTTCGATGGAGATTTCTTTCTGCATGGGAGTCAGAACGCCGGCAAGATAGGAAGCGGCAAGAAGTGCGACAACCATTACCACGACACGGATAAGAGTATCTTTTTTCATAATATTTTTCACCCTTATTACTTAATGTCTTTGACTTTGAAGAAGAGGCTTGTAAGCATCAGCGCGAAAATGGCGAATGCTATTCCCCACAGTGTGACAAGTCCGACATAGGACCACGGAATATCGGCATGATAAACGGCCTGTGAACGGAAGTTGAAGAGATCCAGATTCGGGAGGATTCCTCCGTAAAGCAGCGGAATGTTCTGCAGGACTCCGACGGAATAGGAGAACCAGATTGCGATGATCGTGAGAACCGGGGCTACAACTTCCGGGAACAGTGTTGCGAAGAAGACACCGATCGCCGCCATCGGGATAATGCTCAGGATCTGCAGAAGCTGTGCCTGGAACATCGGAAGGGCAATGGTCTCGGAGAACGTATAGGAGAAGATTACAAAGGAGCCGAAAGTGATCAGGGCGCAGATTACGAAAGCGGCAAAGGATATGCCGATCAGCTTGCCCGCAAGATACTGGGTTCTGCCGAGAGATTTTGTCAGCAGTGTGGACGCAACTCCCTGTCTGAGTTCACGCGGGATCTCGAATGTGATCGAGATGACCACCAGTGCGGCTGCCACCGCGTTCAACGCCAATGACACATCAATCATCAACGGTTTGTGCTGCCCCATGGAAAGAACCTCGTACAACGCGGCGCTTCCAATCAGAATCCATACGCACAGAATTAAGAAATACACTACCTTCATCCGCAGAATGTTTTTCCACGTTCCGCTTGCGATTGCCATGATCTCACTCATCTTGACACGCTCCCTTGGTTATTTTTTGTTAGATTAATCCCTGCCTGTTGATAAATATAGCATCTGTTCATGCTTTTTCCAAATTATCTTCTTCAATTTTTCCGAAAAAGAATGTCTCAAGGTCTTCTCTGGCATTCAGGCGTTTGACCGAATCACCATATTTTTCCGTGAGACCATTGATTTTCCGGTCCAGTTCCGGCGTTGTGCTCTTGAATGTCAACTCCCATTCATCGTTTTCTTTTTTCTGAACATTGTCCGCCGAGGTCATCAGCTCTTTGACGGCCTCGTCACATTTTGTGATTCTGACCAGAATTCCGTTGCCGCTGTCTCGGGAAAGCAGATCGGAAAGTTTGCCTGCGCAAAGGAGATGCCCCTTATTCAGGATGGAAATGCTGTCGCAGATTTCCTCCACATCGGAAAGAATATGGCTGCTGAAGAAAACCGACGCTCCGAATTTGTCGCGCTGCTCCAGAATGATTTCCTTGAATTCCTGGCGTCCATAGGGATCCAGTCCCAGCAGGGGCTCGTCGAGGATCAGGAGTTCGGGGCTGTTCAGGATTGCCTGGGCAATTCCGACACGCTGAAGCATTCCGCGGGAAAATGTTCCCACTTTGGATTTTGCGTGCTGGGACATTCTTACGATTTCAAGAACTTCCTGCACGCGCTGTTTTCTTTTGTTGGAAGGAATCTTCAGGAGTCTTGCACAGACATCCAGAAATTCCGTTGCCGAAAGCTGCGGTGTGAACGCCGGGCTGTCGGGAAGGAAACCGATCCTGTTTTTGACCTCGACATCGTCATACGGTTTGCCGAGAACGGTGGCTGTTCCCCCCGTGGGACGGATCAGTCCCATGAGGATTTTAATTGTCGTGGTTTTGCCTGCTCCGTTCGGTCCAAGAAATCCGAATACCGATCCTTTCGGGATTGATATTGTCAGATTGTTCAGCGCCGGACGTTTTGCTTTCCGCAGCCAGCTGCTGTAATCTTTGGTGAGATTCTCGGTCTTGATTACAAAATTGTCCAATGTTGTCCTCCCTTCCGATACCGGCTTTCAAACAGTGCAGTCCATGACCCGCACTGTTCAGTTTTTTCCGATCAGTTCCTTTGTTACTTTCAGCAGTTCCGTCATCTCTTCCGGGGTGCCTATGGTGATTCTGACGAAACCGCAGGTTCTTGCCGCTGGAAAATACCTTACCAGTATATTTCGCCGTTTCAAGTCCAGAAAATAATTTTTTGCATCAATCGGCGGTGCGGCGAAGACAAAATTGGTGTCGGAATGGATCACACGGAAGCCCAGATCGCGCAATGCGAGCGTCAGCGCTTCACGGGTTGTCTTTACTTTTGCGACGCAGGTGTCGAAATAACCCCTGTCCCAAAGTGAGGCCAGAGCAAGTTTCTGCGTCAGCATCGGAACGTTGTAGGAGTCCTTCATTTTCATCATTCCGTCGATGATTTTTTCGTGTGCGACGGCAAATCCGAAGCGGAGTCCGGCAAGGCTTCTGCTTTTTGAAAATGTCCGGCTTATGATTACGTTCGGATATTTTCGGACGAAATCCAGACAGTTGTCACGCGAGAAATCCGCATACGCTTCATCAATCAGGACAATGCCGTTGAATTTTGCGCAGATTTCCTCCATTTTCTCCCTGGGGAACAGATTTCCCGTCGGAGCGTTCGGGCGTGCGATGATGAAAAGATTTGCATTGCGCGCCTGCCGGAGCGGGTCTTCCGGGATTTCAAAATCCTCCGAGAGCTGAATCCGAATGCAGGGAGCGCCCTGGAGCCCGGCGAGCGTGGGATACAGGGAGTAGGTGGGCTCGAAACATGCCATCGGGCGTCGCGCGTCGGAAAAACAGCGGGTGGCGATTGTGAGAATGTCGTCGGAACCGTTTCCCGCAATGATGTTATTCACCGAGAACCCGGTCATTGCCGCGATTTCCGCGCGCACTTCGAGTGCCAGCGGGTCGGGATACAGCCTCAGTCTTTCATATTGAAATGAGGCGAGAGCTTTCTGGACTCCGGGAGCCGGCGGATACGGGCTTTCGTTCGTATTCAGTTTGATGACCGGAGTCCCTTTCGGCTGTTCTCCCGGCGTGTAGCCTGTCATATTGTCTATTTCAGGCCTGAAGTAGGAGATATAGGAATTCATTTCTGCGATCCTTTTCTGCGGATGGAACCGCTCCGCCCATGTGCGTCGAGCCATTCCATTCCGGCAAATTTTTCAATATAGTCAACCTCGCGCATGAGAGCATCTTCGGTGTATTGAATTGTACTGCTCCTGCGCATGAAATCATTGGCGGAAAGCCCGTGGAAGAACTTCGCGGTTCCCGCTGTCGGAAGCACATGGCTGGGACCCGCGGTGAAATCGCCCGCAGGTTCCGGTGTCCATTGTCCGAGGAAGACCGCGCCCGCCGCTTTGACATCGCCCGCACGATGTTCCGCGCCTTTGAACATGAGTTCGATGTGTTCCGGCGCATAGTTGCCGGCAATCGCGAGGGCTTCGTCGATATTTTCCGCTTCGATGAAGAATACCCCATGTTCAAGAACGCGCTCCACCGTCGCATTTCTGGAGAGAGTCTCTGCCTGTTTGAGAAGTTCCACCTGCACCTGACGGATGATTTCCGCGCAGTCCGTTACGAGAACCGCCTGTTCAAGACCGCTTCCGTGTTCCGCCTGAGACAGCATGTCCGCCGCAATGAACGCCGGATTTGCCTCCGAGTCCGCGACGATCATGATTTCGGAGGGACCCGCCACCATATCAATGGCAACGCTTCCATAAACGATTTTCTTTGCCGCCGCAACATATGCATTGCCGGGGCCGACGATTTTCTCCACCTTTCGGACGGTATCCGTTCCGTAGGCTAACGCCGCAATCGCATAGGCGCCGCCCATCCGGTAAACCTCTTTCACTCCGGCTGCCCTGAGCGCGTAAAGCGTTGCCGCATGAATTGATCCGTCCTTCATCGGCGGGGTTGCCGCAACGATCTCTCCGACGCCTGCCGCCGCCGCAATTCCCGCAGTATGCAGAACCGTGGAAACCAGCGGAGCCGTTCCGCCGGGAATATAGCAACCCACGCGATCCATCGGCGTGAATTTTTCTCCGAGGACAACGCCCGGGCGCGGAGAGTAGCTCCAGTTCTTCGGCATCTGATGCGATGCGAAGTCCCGGATGCTCGCGAGTGCGGCGGCAATCGCCTCTTTCGCTTTGGAGTCGATTTTCTCCTCCGCCTCCTCGAATTCTTTTTCCGTGACCCGGAAGCCGGCAGGTGTGATGTCGAGAGAATCGAATTTTCTCATGAATTTGCAAATTGCCTGATCGCCGTCTCTGCGGACTTCCGAAACGATTGCCGCGACCGCCGTTTCGATTTCCGGCGGACATGCCGGACGGTTGTAGAGCAGATCAAGAGACTTTTTATAATCTCCATCCTTATATGATATTACTTTCATTTTCACATCTTCCCGTGAGTTCCAGATTTTTTGCGCTATATATTATACATCAAAAATGCGAATATGCTAATCAAAATCTTGACGGAAGGGCTCTTCCCGTGTAAATTACCCCGGAAAAAGTTTTACTGCCACGAAAGAAAGGGAGTTTTCATGTCTTCAAACGTTATTGCCATTGACGGTCCCGCGGCTTCCGGGAAGAGCACGGTTGCGCGCAATCTTTCCGAAGCGCTGGGAATCGCCTATATCAACACCGGGGCGCTTTACCGTGCCGTCGCCTGGAAGTTATACCGCTGCGGACTTGATCCATACTCCGTGACTCCTGAACAGGTGGATCAGGTTCTTGCGGAGACGTCGATCTCGTATGAGAAAATGACGCCGGATGCTCCGCTTGACATTAAGATCGACGGTGTATTTCCCGGATCGGAACTGCGCAGTGCCGAAATTTCCGCCGCGGCGTCCAAGGTCGCGACCATGCCGAATGTGCGTGCCTGGCTGCTTGATCTCCAGAGGGGAATGGCGAAACTCGGACGGATCGTCATGGAGGGACGCGATATCGGCACTGCCGTGTTTCCTGACGCGCGGTTCAAATTTTTCCTGACCGCTTCGTCGCTGGTTCGTGCGCGCCGCCGTCTTTCCCAGAGCGGCGAGACTGTGGACGGCGCGACGCTGGAATCTGTGGCGCGGGACATTGCCGCACGCGATGAGCAGGACAGCAACCGTGCCGTTGCGCCTCTGCGCCGGGCGGAGGATGCGGTTCTTGTCGACAACAGCGAATGGGAAATTGAGCAGACGCTCCAGTTTATGCTGGATAAAATCAAGGAGAAGGACGCCATGGAAAAAGAGACGGTTCTCACGTATCGCGTTCCGTATGCCGACACCGATCAGATGGGGGTCGTGTATTATGCGAATTACCTGAAGTATTTCGAGATGTTCCGCAGCGAGATGTTGATCGAGGCGGGGCTGAGTTATCTCCAGATGGAGAAGGAGGGAATTGCAATGCCGGTGATCGAGGCGGTCTGCCGCTATAAGAGTTCGGCGCATTTCGAGGACCGTCTTTCCATTACCGGACGTGTCGCCGAAGCAAAAGGCGTCCGTGTCAAGATTGAGTGCGAAGTCCGCTGCGGCGACAAGATTCTTGCCGACGGTTACACGATTCACGCCTGCATGGACATGAAGACCGGCCGTCCCTCCCGTGTTCCGGCGGCATTGCTGAAACTGTTGAAATAAAAGGAGCTGCCCGATGGATTTTTCCGAAGTGTTGAAGAGACGTACCATCCGTCAGTTCACGCAGGAGCCCTTGAAGAAGGAAGATCTGTGCGCGATTCTGAATGCCGCCCGCCTCGCTTCCTGTGCTTCGAATAAACAGCGCCTGCGCTATCTTGTGGCGACGGAGAGCAGTCTTGTCGCAAAAATTCTGCCGCATACGGCATACGCCGCGCTGGTGCAGCCGCATCGCGATCCGGTTCCCGGCAGGACTTCTCCGACGGCGTTCATTGCCGTGGTCTGCAACTGCGAGCCGGCGCCGCTGCTTCATGCGGATGCGGGAGCGGCAATCCAGAGCATGGAGTTTGCCGCATGGGAGCGTGGGATCGGCTGCTGCTGGATCGGGTCCCATAAACGGGAAAAGGTCGCGGAGGTGCTCGGACTGGAGCATCCCGACCGGATTCTGTATCTGGTCGCGCTCGGCTATCCGGCGGAATCGCCTGTCTGCGAAGATGTCGAAGACGGAGCTGTCACGAACTACTACCTTGATGACAAAAACACTCTGCATGTGCCGAAACTGACCGTGGACGCCATTACAAAGTGGTGTTGACGTTTTCTTAAACTGGAAAGAGAAAATGAAAGATTCTGTATTGTTCCTCAAGAAAGGGCGGGAGAAGTCTCTGCTTCGCCGTCATCCGTGGATTTTTTCCGGTGCGGTCGATCGTGTTGAGGGACAGCCCCGGTGCGGCGAAACGATCCGGGTCAACAGCCATGACGGAAAATTCCTCGCTTACGGCGCTTACTCGCCGGATTCCCAGCTTCGGGCGCGGGTCTGGAGCTTTGAGCAGTCTGAAACGGTCGGCAGGGACTTTTTTCTGAACCGTATCCGTCGTGCTCTGAATTACCGCGAATTTCTCGGATACAATGCCGGGGACGGTGCCTGCCGTCTGCTCGCTGCGGAGGCGGACGGTATGCCGGGGGTGACTGCGGACCGTTACGGTGATTTCCTTGTCGTTCAGATTTCCAGCGCGGGAGCAGAGCTGTTCAAGAATGAGATTGCAGGGGCTCTGATGGAGGCGACTGGATGCAGAGGCGTTTATGAACGGTCTGATCTTTCCGCGCGCAAGAAGGAGGGGCTGGAGGAGACTGTCGGGCTGCTTGCCGGGGAGATGCCGCCGGAGTCGCTTTTCATCATCGAAAACGGACTCCGTTTCAAAGTCGATGTGTATCATGGGCACAAGACCGGCTTTTACCTTGACCAGAAGGAAAACCGCCGCGTGGTCCGTGAACTTTCCGCCGGACGGCGCGTGCTGAACTGTTTTTCCTATACCGGAACGTTCGGCGTCTGCGCCCTGAAAGGCGGAGCCGCCCATGTGACGAATGTGGATTCTTCACGTCCGGCGCTTGAAACCGCCGAGGAGAATTATAAATTGAACGGCTTGCCGGAATCCGCCTATGATAATATTGAGGGGGACGTCTTTGAGTATCTGCGCCACTGCCGCGAATCCGGCGAGTTTTTCGACATGGTCATTCTGGACCCGCCGAAGTTCATCGACTCGAAAAACGCCCTGATGCGGGGCTGTCGCGCTTACAAGGATATTGCCCTGCTTGCATTCCGACTTTTGAAATCCGGCGGGATTCTGGTGAATTTCTCCTGTTCCGGTTTGATGGAACGGGCTTTATTCCAGAAAATTACCGCCGATGCCGCGCTTGACGCCGGACGCGAGGCACTGATTGTCCGCGAACTGACACAGGCTCCCGATCATCCGGTTCCGCTGTCTTTCCCGGAAGGACTTTACCTCAAAGGTTTTGTGAGCCGGGTTCTCTGATTGCCGCAATGATTTCCGTCCGCTTTGCCGGTTCCGGAAGTTTCATGCGGAAATCAGGCAAGCGTGATGTCGAAATTGAAGTGCGCTGTATCCTGTTCATTTTCGGCGGCGGAACGCAGGTCGTAAAAGAACGTATCCGCTTCTTCCAATCCGGGAAGGCTCAGAACCTTCTGCGGCAGAACCTGGGTCAGAATGCCGTGTTTTTCCACCAGGAATTCGTCTCCTTTGGAGTCCTGCATTCTGCCGTGGACGGGAAGCAGGGCGCGCGTGGAAAGCAGAACGGGACGCCCGTAACGGTAAAGTTCAAATGGCAGAACCGATTTTTTTGCCAGTGCCGCAAGTTCCGTTTTCCCCAGTTCAAGCGATCCCTGGACAAGAGCCGCGCCGCGCTGCGCCAGCTCTCTGACTGCCATTGAGTTGCAGACGGGAAGCGGCATACAGGTCTTGATCATCAGCCCCGGATAATCTTTCAGCAGTTCAAAATGACTCAGAGAAGTAATCCGGACTGTTTTTCCTCCTTTTTTCACATACTGCGCGATTGCTTCGCGAACTGTTTTCAAGGAGGATTCATCGATGTAGAACGGCAGAAGAAGTTCTTCATTGGGCGCGGGAGTGTCGTCCATTTCACGGGCGATGATGCAGCGGGATGCCAGTTTCGGATGCCTGCCGCGCGGTATCAGCGCTGTATCCTGCCATTTTTCTTTTGGGCGCTGATGCGCGAGCTCCGCATGATCTCTGCGGAAGTGTTCGAGTCCGGCTTCGGAATGTTCCGCCGGCTGATGCGGGTCGAGGCGCGGAAGAAGACTTTCACCGCACTCTTTGCGGAGCTGCCGGAGGACGCTGGAGGGAAGGAAAGGATTGCCGGAAATGGAGACATGCACGCTTCCTGTTTCAAAACGGCCGTCGCGCAATTTACTGAATTCTTCAATGACACGTTTCGGGTCGAGCGGCTGTTTTTCCGCTTCGGAGAGTTTAAGCGCCTGCTCGTAAATCTGTCCCTGAATCTCCACACGGCAGCATGTGCGCGACAGGGTTACATTGATGTCCAGCAATGGCAGGCGGGCGGGGAGCGCCGCGATGCGCGCGGAATAATCTTCCGTGCGCTCCCCGATCTTGTAGACGAGCCCCCCGCGTGGAATTTCCTTGTCCGCATGGACGAAAACTTCTTCTCCTTTGCGTGCGCAGGAGATGTTTTTGCCGCGAAGCGTCATTTTTGTGATGCGGATCGCCGGTCCCTCGTCTCCGCTCGGAGGCTGAATCCGGATCATGTCTCCGGTGAAAACATTGCGCCCCATGCTCATTGTGAAACCGTTCCGCGATGTTGAGACCACTTTGGCGCAGAGAAGCCCCGACACTCCCATGGCATCGTGTTTGATGAGGGATGCGGCGGACTCTTTCGTATAATAGCCGGACGACCATTTCCGCCCGTAGGTGCGGGCAAGGCAGTTTTTCGCTTCGGGCAGTTTCATGCGGAACTCCTCATCGGACTTCGAGGCGGCGTCCATCAGCATACGGTAGGCGGTGACGACATTTGTGACGTAGTTCGCGCGGCGCAGGCGCCCTTCGATCTTGAATGAGGCGGCACCGGATTTCATCAGGCGCGGAATCAGTTCCGGCGTTCCGAGATCCTGTGCGGAAAGGAAGAATCCGTTTCCGTCTGCTGAACGGTGCCGTCTGCGACAGGGCTGTTTGCATTTTCCGCGGTTTCCGCTCCAGCCGCCGAGCCAGGAGGAGAGCAGGCAGGTTCCCGAAATACAGCAGCAGAGTGCGCCGTGAATGAAGATTTCCACCTCGACCGGCGGTTTTGAACGCATGATCTGTTCCAGCTCCGCAAGTGTCGTCTGACGCTCGAGAATTACGCGGGAGAGTCCCAGTGTTTTTGCATAAGCGAGTCCGGCGGAGTTGTGCAGTCCCATTTGAGTCGAGCCGTGAAGAACAAGTTTCGGGAAATATTCCCGTGCGATCCGGACAGCTCCGAGATCCTGAAGGATGACTGCATCCGGGCGGAGCTGCTCAAGCCGTGCCAGTTCCTGTGCGGCTTCATCCAGTTCGTCCTCTTTGATCAGAGTATTGAATGTGACATAGACATGACGGTTCAGTTTATGCGCATATGCCAGAAGCCTGGACATCTCTTCAAATGTGAAATTTTCCGTTCGTTCGCGCGCATTGAAGCGTTTCAATCCGCAGTACACGGCATCGGCTCCGGCGTCGAACGCCGCAAGAGCGCATTCCAGATTTCCCGCAGGTGCCAGCAGTTCCATTGCAGCCTTTCCTTTTTCATTGACCGGATAATATACCGTGCAAATGCTCCGCTTTCAATTTGAAACGGAAAGAGAGCGGCGATTTTGGAGAAACACGGAGCTGGATTCCGGTATTTTTCCATGATAAATTGAAAACGGTTCCCCGGTTTATAAGATAAAACGGAAAGAGCAGGGGGAGGCTTTGCCGCAGTGACGTCCGAAACGACTGCAGAAGACTTTGAGTCGGCGCTGAACGGAAATGGTTTCGCATACGGAGTTTCGTGCGGCGCTGGCTGCGTTTGCAATTTTTTTTGTAAAAAAACAGTTTTTGATTGAACTTTCCCGAATCCGTCATGTCAAATAATTGTCGCATATCCGAAAAATCAATTTGAGAAGGGGGAAGCATGAAGAAAAAAGTGTTATGGGCAGGTATTCTTGCCGTGGGCTTTTCCGCATTTCTGGCAGTTCCGGAGCTTGGAGCTCAGACTCCGGCAAAAGCCGTTGAGAAAGCTGAAAAAGGCTGGATGACCGATTTTTCCGCCGCGCAGAAACTGGCGGAAAAGACAAAGAAACCGATGCTGGTTGATTTTACCGGTTCGGACTGGTGTCCGTGGTGCATCCGTCTTGACAAGGAGGTTTTTGCTCAAAAGGCGTTTCAGGAATATGCCGCTGCGAATCTCATTCTGGTGAAGATTGATTTTCCGCGAGGCATCCGGCAGAGTGACGCGGTAAAGAAACAGAATCAGAAACTGGCTGAAAAATACGGTATCCGCGGATTTCCGACGGTGCTTTTGATCAATGGCGACGGCAAAGTCATCGGCTCGACGGGCTACAAACCGGGCGGCGCTGAAAAATATGTCGCCCATCTGAAGAGTCTTCTGAAATAACGAATTTTCAGAGATACAACGCAAGGCGCACTGTACTGGTATTGCAGATGCGCCTTTTTCATATTGAACATCACACCTGTCTGACAAATATAAGTCTGTATCGTCAACTGCCGGATTTGCTTCCGAATATCCATCCGGTTCCGCTGCCCTGAAGAGGAAGACACATTCAGATAAAAGCGATGGGGAACATACATAATTATCCATTCTCCTGGCGCAGAGTATTTTTTCTATGGAACATGAATGCTGGATTGCGACAAACATCCCAGCTGTTTTTTCAGTCTGACCAACGCTTCTCCAGCTTCAACATGATCCTGTTTAGCGGCTTTGCGATACCATTTTACGGCTTCCTTCAAGTCTTTAACTACACCATTTCCATTCTCATACGACCTTCCCAGATTAAATTGCGCATACGCATCTTCCTGTTCCGCGGCTTTGCGATACCATTTGATAGCTTCACTCAGGTCTTTGGCAACACCATCTCCATTTGCATAACACCAGCCAAGATTAAATTGTGCATGCGAATCTCCCTGTTCCGCGGCTTCGCGATACCACTTTACAGCTTCACATAAGTTCTGTGAGACACCATGCCCGTTTGCATAGCACCAGGCCAGATTAAATTGCGCACGCGGAACTCCCTGTTCCGCAGCTTTGCGATACCATTTGACAGCTTCACACAAGTTCTGAGAGACACCATGCCCGCAATGATAACAGATTCCCAGATTAAATTGCGCGTGTGCGTCTTCCTGTTCCGCGGCTTTGAGATACCATTTCACGGCTTCATTCCAGTCTTTGGCAACACCATCTCCGTCCTCATAAGACTTTCCCAGATTAAATTGCGCGTGTGCGTCTTCCTGTTCCGCGGCTTTACGATACCACTCTACAGCTTCACTCAAGTTTTTGACCACACCATTTCCATTTGCATGGCACCAGCCAAGATGAAATTGTGCAGTTGGATTTCCCCCTTCTGCAGCTTTGCAATATAACTTAATGGCTTCCTCCAGGTTTTTGCCTACACCCTCTCCATTTTCATAGCACCAGCCAAGATGAAACTGTGCGTCAGAATTTCCCTGTTCCGCGGCTTTGCGATACCATTTTACGGCTTCTTTCAAGTCTTTGCCTACACCATTTCCATTCTCATAACACCAGCCAAGACGAAATTGCGCAACTGCATCTCCCCCGTCCGCAGCTTTGCAATACCATTTGATGGCTTCCTCCAGGTTTTTGCCTACACCATTTCCATTCTCATAACAGATTCCCAGATTAAATTGCGCGTATGCATCCCCCTGTTCCGCGGCTTTACGATACCACTCTACAGCTTCACTCAAGTTTTTGACCACACCATTTCCATTTTCATAACAGATTCCCAGATTAAATTGTGCAGTTGGTTTTCCCTGTTCTGCAGCTTTGCGGTACCATTTCACGGCTTCTTTCAAGTCTTTTGTGACTCCATCTCCATTTTCATAGCACAATCCAAGAAAAACCTGTGCGTCTGGATTTCCCCCTTCTGCGGCTTTACGATACCATTTTACAGCTTCACCCAAGTCTTTGTTTACACCATTCCCGCGATAATAGTGTCCCCCCAGATTATATTGTGCAATTACATCTCCCCCTTCAGCGGCTTTACGATACCATTTTACAGCCTCCTCCAAATCTTTTGCGACCCCACCTCCATTTTCATAACATGTTCCGAGATTATATTGTGCAATTGGCGCGCCTTGATCTGCAGCTTTTCGGTACCATTTTACAGCTTCCTTCAAGTCTTTAACTACACCATTTCCATTCTCATAACACCAGCCAAGATTAAATTGTGCTGCAGGATTTCCCTGTTCCGCGGCTTTGTGATACCATTTCACGGTTTCTTTCAAATCTTTGGCAACCCCCTCACCATTCGCATAACACCATCCGAGATAAACCTGCGCGTATGCATCTCCTTCTTCCGCCGCTTTGTGAAAACATCTTGCAGCTTTGCTCAAATCTTTGGCAACCCCATTCCCATTATAATAACATTTGCCGAGATAAAATTGCGCTGCAGGATTTCCCTGTTCCGCGGCTTTACGATACCATTTTACAGCCTCCTCCAAATCTTTTGCGACCCCCTCACCATTCGCATAGCACCATCCAAGATAAACCTGCGCGTATACATCTCCTCTTTCCGCAGCATTGCAAAAACACTTTACAGCTTCACTTAAATCTTGAGTTACACCATTTCCTTTATAATAACGTTTTCCCAGATTAAATTGCGCATGCGAATCTCCCTGTTCCGCAGCTTGACGCAAGTTACGGATGGAAAAATAACGAAATATACTCGGAACAATTGCTGACAGCAGATAATATAGCAACATCACACAAACAGCAAGCAGCAGAAACAGAGTCCCCAAATAATATTCCTGCCTGATGGGAACAAAATCAACCATAAAAAGGAATACCAAAATATCTTCTCCTCTGAATAGGACAACTTATGATTAAAATATGGGTCGTAAAAGCCTTTGAACTACTATAGTCCATTACTTACTGATTACAAGTCTCAACATACATGTCCTGCTGGATCGTGTTTGATGTATTTTCCCATCACTCCTGCGGAAAATACCCCGTGTGATTGAGAAAGGTGGTCGTTTGTGATGTCGTGAATCATAAGATGCCTGTTCTGCAGGCGAATAACTTTGATTTTGATGCCCGGACTATTGGCGACATCTGCAAATGACGCTATCCGGGACGGGCGGCGCTCATTGCCATAGGGTCTTCAACCGGAACTCTCATTTTGGGACAGCATGTTTCAGAAACGGGGGCTTTTGAAGAAATGCGTAAACAGGCACCAGGGAACACGAACAACCGTCAGACTGCATTGTTCTGAAAGTTGTCTGGACAGATGCGATTCACGCGGTTGAATACTTCGGATAACCGGTTGCTGAACATGCAAAGTTTTGCAAGCAGGTATCCCGGGTGTCGAAACTACAGCTTCAAGTCATCCAGGGCGCTCCATGTATTGTCGGCGGGAGGCTGTTTCTGCTTTTTTCTTTTTGAGGAACAGCGGCATTTCTCCTTGTTGAGATTGGCACCGCATCCGGGACAAAGTCCCCGGCATTTGTCCGAACATTTGAATCTGGAAGGCATGGCAAGCAGAATATCTTCGCGGATTTCAGGAGTCATATCGACCTCTTCCTCCGGCACTTTCTCAACATGCACACAGATTTTCGGATCACCGACTCTGACCTTGATTCTGTCCAGACAGGTGACGCATTCTGTTTCCAGTTCGATAAACGCCGTTCCGGTCACGAGCAGATCCTGTCCGACCATGACTGCATTCAAGTCGTAATGAATCGGGCTGCATTGGAATACCGGAATTCCCTGCATTGATTCCAGCTCCAGAATTGCGGAATCCTCCTCCCCTTTGACATGCAGTCCTTCGGGGGCGATCCGGGCGGTGTTGATTTTAATCATGTCAGGCTCCTTTCCTGGAAGGGAACTTTTCCCGGATTGCCTGTCTTACAATTTCCGGGACGAACGGTGAAATATCTCCGCCGCATTTGGCGATTTCCTTGATCAGGCGTGAACTTACATAGGAATATTCCGGGCTCGGCATCATGAACAATGTCTCGCACAAGTCATTCAGTTCCCGGTTCATCAACGCCATCTGGAACTCATATTCAAAGTCGGAGACGGCGCGGATGCCGCGCAGAACGGCACATGCCTTGAACGCCGGGACTGCATCGACAAGCAGTCCGCGGAAGGTCACGATCTCAATATTGTCGATGCCTTTGCAGGCAAGCTCCAACAAGTGCATACGCTCCTCAAATGTGAAGAGAGGATTCTTTTCCGCGTTTTCCGCAACGGCGATCAGAACCTTGTCGAATATGCGGCTTGCTCTGCGGGCGACGTCAAGATGCCCGTTCGTTACCGGATCGAAACTTCCGGGATAAAGTACTGTTCTCATTGCTGACGCTCTCTGTCTCCGGATGTCACGCGGGCTCGACGATATTCAATGTCGTTCCCTTGACAAGCTCCTTGACGTCTTCCTGATATTTGAGCATATGAGGAGATGCGAGGTGCTTCTTGAGGCACTCAATGCACGCCCAGCCTTCGATGATCATCACGACATTGCCTGGGATGTGTTTCTGCGCATCCATTCCGGAGTCGAAATCGACGGTCGGCTGATACATGATGCAGCCGCTTTCCGCCTTGACCGCGGGGACGTTTGCCTTGAATATTTTAAGAAATTCTTCCCTTGCCCCTTCTTTGACCTCAATGGAAGCGATTACATAAATCATAACAGATCCTTTCTCTTTGATTGTTGCAATAATTATAGCTTATCATTCCAAGTTGTTTTTTCAATGGCGGTTTCTGCGGATTCAGTCCGCGGATTCATTCAGGCGCTGAAGCGTTTTGGCAAGCATCTCCAGGGAATACGGCTTCCGGATAAAGTTGGTAAAGCCGTTTTCACGAAGCCTGACTGAACTTTCATCCTGATCGGAATCCGGGAACACGATCACTTTGACGTTCGGATTCATGCCTTTGAGTGACAGATAAATGTCGGCATTGGTCATCTGAGGCACAGAGACATCAAGGATCACGCAGGCGACTTCCTGAATGTTTTCCGCATAGAGATTCAGTGCGCTGAACCCGTTGTCGGTGTCGATCACAGTGTAGCCGATCTTCTCCAGCAGTTTTTTCGTAACCTTGCGCATCAGGCTGTCTTCATCGACAAGAAGAATCAGTCCTTCGCCGTGGGGGATTTGCTTTTCATCGAAATTCAGGGAGGAATCCACAGCCGTGTCGTTCGACTTGCCGGCGGCATTGTCGGTTTCCGGCAGGTAGATTTTGAAAATGGTTCCGCGTCCCGGTTTCGAGCTGACATCAACACAGCCGCCCAGCGCGTTGATGGTCGTGATTGCATGAGTCAGACCGAGACCTTTGTTTGCCGGGTTCTCCTTGGTTGAGAAGAAGGGATCGAAGATGCGCGGCAGAACATCCGGTTCGATACCGACGCCGGTATCGGAAATGATGATAATCCAGTAGGCGGGCTCGTTGAGCGCCTGGCGGAAGCGGATCAGGGTGTCGCAGGCGACTTTGTCGCCGGTGATTTTCTCAATGGATACGGAGAGGATTCCCCCGAGCTCCTTGTCGCCGCGCTTCTCCTTCATTACCGTCATGGCATCCGCCGCATTGTCCATAAAACTCAGGAAGACCTGCGCAAGCTGTGCCGGATCCGCAAGAACCCAGGATTTGGACTCGTTCAGCGCCATTTCGATGCTGACCGTGTGCACGAAGGTCTTCTGGCAGATCCGCAGGACGTACATAATCATTTCATTCAGATCGATATGAATTCTGTTGTCCTCAAGACAGGTAAGCGACGAGACATACTTCTGCGGCAGGAGCGCCAGCTGAGAGGCAAGAGTCTGCACATAGGTGCTGTAGGGGATGACATCCGTCTGCCCCTCTGTCTCGGCAAGAGCATTCAGGGAGGCGAGGGAATCATTGACTTCCGCAAAGAGGGGAGCCGCATCCGCGGAAAGCATGTTCAGGGAATCCTTGACTGAGTTCCGCTGGCATTCCTGAATGTAGGATTCGTCGTCGATACGGTAGGAGGTCACGTCGTCGAATTTGACAAGAAGCTCGGAGTAGCCCGCCTTGAAGGCCGAGGACTGCATCGGGACGCAAAGGATGTTGACAACGCGCAGAGGCCCCTTGTTGAGATTAATGCGTTCATGGTATTTGTAATAGCGTTTGGACGAATAAAGAACGGTGTTGAAGAAGTCCTTGAACTGGCTGAAAACCGGCAGCACTTCGTAGATGTCTTTCCCGATGACCTCTTTTTCCTCTTTGCCGAAATATTTTTCCGCATTGGCGTTCCAGGTGCGGATGATTCCCGCATTGTCGATCGTGAGCAGTATGGAGTCCAGCCCCGCCATAATGGCATTCAGATTGGCATTTTCCGCCATCATTTTCTGCGACAGTGCCAGATGCTGTTTGTTGTTCAGGTATACGACGAAGAAGATTGCGGCGAAAACCAGAATGTTGGAGGAAAGCAGTATAATATAGATCAGGCGCACGAAGCCCATCTCATTTTCAATGACGTCCTTGATTTTGCTTTCAAAAATATCCAGTTTCTGAACAGACGTTTCGTAGTAACGTTCGCAGACCGAGAAATGCTGCTGCTTGATGTTGAGATCGCTTTCCTGATATGCCTCCTGCGCCGTTTCCTTGAATTTATCAATATTCTTCATCAAATCTTCGAGGCTGGGTTCCAGCTTTTTCAGGGTGGGAATGAAACTTTCCGCCTTTTTCAGGGGATCCCATACGTCTTTATCAAGATTTTTCTCTTTTTCGCCGTTCAGAATTTCCTGGAGGGCGTCATTTGCGCTTTTGAATTCAAAGCGGAAATTTCGGGATATGAAACCGAGTTCCGCATAGGAGCGACTCATGCCGACAATCGTAAAGTAAGCATAGATGTTCAACCCCGTCAGGAGCACAAAGAATACCCCGATCAGGATGTATAGAATGGTCATGTTCATTACTTTTTTTTGTTTGCCTGCCATGGGGCGCTCCCTTCTCAGAAAACAGCTTGAAAGTTAGAAGTAAAATAACGCAATAAAAGCAATATAACATGAAAAAAACACTTTTTCAATAGAGGACGTGTCTTTTCAATGAAAAAGCCATGACGGAGTGTGATTTCCGGCATGGCTGAAGAATTCGGAATGAGGGGAGGCGTCAGGGATTCAGGAGCTTGACCGCGACAAAATCGTCTCTGCGGTTTTTCAGGTGATCTTCTTCCGTATTTCCGAGCGCAACCAGTTTTTCTTTGCCGTAACTGAGCGTTTTTATCCTCGAAGGTGCAATTCCCTGTTCGAGCAGATATTCCTGTGCCGTCAGGGCGCGGCGTTCACCGAGGGCGCGGTTGTATTCCTCGCTGCCGCGCGCATCACAGTTGCCTTCCACCACGATGCCTGTGCCCGGATTGCTCTTGAGATAATTCGCGATGGCGTCGAGCTTGCCGGTTTCCGTGGATTCGATGCGGGACTGGTCGAACTTGAAATAGACCGTCTGGAATGTCACGCCCGGAATCGGTGTGCCGAAACCGTCGTAGTTGGAAAGCCCGGCCCCATCCTGCGGTGTTCCGGGAGCATTGAGACCGCTGAAATCGTTCGGGGCTCCCTGCTCCAGGTCTGCATCCCCGGAATTGACAGGGTCTTTCACTTTGATTTTTTCCTGCCCGGCATCATTATTCAGGGGGCGGTAGAACTGATCTTTTTCCTCATCCTCCGAAGATTCAAAAATACCGCATGCGCTTCCGAATACGGCAAGTCCGACCGCGACACCCAACGAGAGAAATCTTCTGAATTTCATAGTGTTTTGTCCTTTTTTTTATGATAAAATTCACTTACATATATAAAATTACCCACTTTTCCGGAAAAATCAATAGTAATTAAATTGACTATACGCGAAAAGCAAGTAGATTTTAAAAAATAAATGAACAAAACAACGGCTTTGGGCTGTTGCAAAACAATATAAACGGATCGGAGTTAGTGAAAATGGCAACGCAAGAACAACTCAACAACATCAGAACCGACATCGACTGGGGAGCCCTCGGCTTCAGCTACATGCCGGTCAGATCGCATATCCGCTGCTCGTATAAAGACGGCAAGTGGAACTCCGGCGTCCTGATGCATGAACACACCATCACCATGACCATCGCCGCGACCTGTCTCCATTACGGACAGGCTGCCTTCGAGGGACTCAAGGCGTTCCGCTGCAGGGACGGAAAGGTCAGAGTCTTCCGTCCGGATGAAAACGGGCGCAGACTCAATCTCTCCGCCTCGCGTATTCTCGGTCCTGAAATTCCTGTCGATCAGTTCTGCGACCTTGTCAGACGGGTTGTGCTTGACAATATCGACTATGTTCCGCCTTATGGCTCCGGCGGTTCCCTTTACATCCGGCCGCTTTATATCGGAACCGGTCCGCAGATCGGAGTCGCACCCAGCAAGGATTACGAGCTGCTGATTATGGTCATGCCCGTCGGGCCGTACTACAAGGGCGGCATGAAGCCTGTTCCCGCGCTTGTGATTGAGGATTACGACCGGGCGGCGCCGCTCGGAACCGGGACGATCAAGCTCGGCGGAAATTACGGCGCAAGTCTCAAACCGGCAAAAATTGCAAAGGAAAAGGGATTCCCGATTCCGCTTTTCATGGATCCGAAGACGCATCAGTATGTCGATGAATTCGGCACCAGCAACTTCTTCGGAATTACGAAGAACGGGGTTTATGCAACGCCGGATTCCCCGTCCATTCTCGGAAGCATTACAAATAAATCGCTCCAGCAGATTGCAATGGATCTGGGCATGAAGGTGGAATGCCGTCATATTCACAGAAATGAACTCGGCGATTTTGCGGAGATCGGCGCCTGCGGGACTGCGGTCGTGATTACGCCGATTTCGGAGATCGTCACTGCGGACAAGGTCTTCAAATACGGGGAGGAATGCGGTCCCACGCTGCAGAAGCTCTACCATGCCATGACCGGTATCCAGTATGGCGAACTTCCGGACACCCACAACTGGATGTTTGAAGTTTGAGCCGTTTCACGAATCTTCCGGGAACAACCGGGAGAGATGAAAAGTGAGCTTTTCCCCGGCGGATCGTCAGACTCGGATTCAGCGGAATAAAATTGCGTTCCCCGCACTTTTTCCCTGTTCCGGGTCTTTCTCCGGCTTGAAAAACTGTTTTTTTATGATTTCTTATTCTGTATTTGAATAACGGGACTTGAAAAATATCTCTCAGGCACTAATTTAAGAATCGTTATCAAAATACTGGGATTTGAGAAATGAAGTTAAGCAGGACTGTTCAGCGAAAAGTCATCATGGATGAATTGCGGAAGCTGAAATGTCATCCTACGGCTGATGAGCTGTATGAAGTGGTACGTAGGAAGTTGCCCCGGATCAGCCTGGGAACCGTTTACCGGAATCTGGAGGTGCTTTCTGCAAATGGGGAAATCCTGAGACTGGGGGGTGGCAAGAAGCAGATGTGTTTTGATGGCGATACAAGCCGTCACTATCACTTGATCTGCTGCCGGTGCGGCGTCGTTGAAGACATTGTGCCGGGGGATATGGGCAGTGTGGAAAAGGAGCTGGAATCGAAACTGACCGGCCGCATTACGGGAGTCAGCGTTGATTTTTCCGGATATTGCAGAAAGTGTGCGTCTCAGCTGAGTCAGAAGGCGCAAGTGTCATAACCAAACCAGAAAAGGGGGATAATATGTTGAAGCAGAACACAATCCTGAAGTGCAACGATTGCGGATTCGTTACGGAAGTTGTTGCGGAGTGCAAATGCGAAAACTGCGAGATCACCTGCTGCGGCAAGCCGATGGCTGTTCTGGATGAGAAGACCGCGGATTCCAAAGGGGAGAAGCACGTTCCGTTCCCGATGGACAACGGCAAGGGCGGCACAAAAGTCGTGGTGGGCGAGAATATGGCGCATCCGATGCTTCCCGAGCATTACATTGTATGGATTGAGGTTCAGAACGGACCGTATGTCAACCGCAGATACCTCAAGCCCGGCGAAGAGCCGTCCGCGGAATTTTATGTCGCCTTGAAAAAGGGAATGATTGTCCGCGAATACTGCAATGTTCACGGACTCTGGAAGTATGAAGTAAAATAAGTCGCAGTCCGGGCATGTCCCGGCGAAGTTCAACCTTAAAAACAGGACATGTTTCAGAATGATGGAAAGCCATTTGAAAGCCATAAAGGTCACAGACAGGGTCTGGTGGGTCGGCGCGATTGACTGGGGACTCAAAGAGTTTCACGGCTACAAGACCGCAAGAGGAACGACATACAATGCGTATCTCGTTCTGGCGGATAAGATTACACTGATTGACACCGTCAAGGCTCCGTTCAAGGAGGAAATGTATCAGAGAATTGCCTCTGTGATCGGCGATCCCGCCAAAATCGACATTGTTGTTTCCAACCATGCGGAGATGGATCACTCCGGTTCGCTTCCCGATGTCATTCGCGAAGTCCAGCCGGAAAAGGTTTATGCCTCCGTGATGGGCGTGAAGACTCTTGATGCTCATTTCCGGATCGGCGACAAGCTGACGGCGGTCAAAACCGGTGATTCCATCAGCCTCGGAAACATGTCCGTGGCATTCGTCGAGACGAAGATGCTTCACTGGCCGGACAGTATGTTTTCCTATATCCCGGAGGAGAAAATCCTGTTTTCGCAGGATGGCTTCGGAATGCATTTTGCGACGGACAAGCTGTTTGTCGAGGAGAATGACTGGGCGGTTGTCGAACAGGAAATGAAGAAATATTATGCCAATATTCTTCTTCCTTTCTCGCCGCAGGTGCTCAAGCTTCTGGAGGATTTTCCGAAGCTGGGGCTGGATGTCGAGATCATCGCTACCGACCACGGCCCGATCTGGCGCGGGAAAATGCTTGCAAAGCCTTTTGAACTGTATAAGATCTGGGCGACGCAGGCTCCTGAAAACAGAGCGGTCCTGATTTACAGCACCATGTGGCACAGTACGGAGAAGATGGCGGTCGCGATTGCGGACGGTATCCGGGAAGGCGGCTCCGATGTGGAGGTCCTGCCGCTGGATGCCCATTCCAGAAGCGATGTCGCCACTCATGTCCTCTGCGCTGGCGCGCTGGTTGTGGGGTCTCCCACGATCAATAACGGCATGTATCCGGCGACTGCTGACGTGCTGACCTATATTCGCGGGCTGCGTCCGCGCAATCTGCTGGGGGTTGCTTTCGGCTCCTTCGGCTGGAGCGGCGAAGCCGTCGCACAGGTCAATGAATATCTGGCCGGCATGAAAGCGGAACTGCTTACGGACGGCATGAAAGTGAAGTATGTTCCGGCGGAAGATGATTTGAAAAAATGTTTCGAGCTTGGTTTGCAGATCGGTAAGGCGCTCAAGGAGAGAGCCGCTGCAAAGGCTTGAAGCAATCAACAATAAGGAGAATGTAAAATGGACAAGTATGTATGTGATGTATGCGGTTATGTTTATGATCCGGCAGTCGGCGATCCCGATAACGGCGTCCCCGCCGGAACACCGTGGGAAAAGGTTCCCGACACCTGGGTCTGCCCTGAGTGCGGAGCCGGCAAGGACCAGTTCTCCAAACAGTAATCGCGCAGGATCGGGGGATGCGGGCGGGATCAGTTTTTCCCTTTCTCATACCCTGGTCTTTCCGGTAATTTTCTGACGCAGTTTCTCCGCAGGAATGCGGAAAAACTGCAACTTTTTTTATGAAACTTTCTCTCAACAGTCAACTCGAAAAGCTTTACCGTGATTATACGAAACGGGAGTATATTGATCCCGACCCGCTGATGTTTCTTTATGAATATGAAGAACCTGCCGACCGTGAGATAGCGGCATTGATTGCTTCTTCGCTCGCTTATGGGCGGGTGCAGCAGATATTGAAAAGCATCCGCAGTGCTCTTGCCGTCATGGGGAGTTCCCCTTTTTCTTTTGCCTTAAAGGGGTCAGAGAAACAATTCCGTTCGGCTTTTGCGGATTTCAGACACCGGTTTACAACAGGCGAAGACATGGCTCTGCTGATGTGCGGTGTCCGGAAAGCTCTCAGAACACACGGATCACTTCAGCAGACATTTTTATTCCATTATTCGGATACGGATGAGACTCTTCTGCCTGCATTGACCGGGTTCAGCCATGAACTCTGCTGTTTTTTTCCGGAACATGCTTCCTATCTCCTGCCTTCGCCGGAAAAGGGGAGCGCATGCAAGCGCGCGAATCTGATGCTGCGTTGGCTGGTGCGGACGGATGCAGTCGATCCGGGTTGCTGGGACCGTGTTCCGAAGCGTAAACTTCTGGTTCCGCTTGATACGCACATGTTCCGCATTGCAAAGGAGCTTGGATTGTGTTCGCGTTCCTCTGCGAATCTGAATGCGGTTCTGGAGATTACCCGCGCGTTTGCCGCATTTGCGCCGGAAGATCCCGTTAAATATGATTTTGCACTGACCCGCTTCGGAATTCATCCTGTTGTCAATAAGAAGAAACTGCCTGTAAAATTGGAAAAGAAAGGTGCCTGAACAAAATGTCGCCCCGTTCCTGTATCCCCTGTCCCAAAATCGAAAACGATGCCTATGACTGGTATAAACGTCATGAAACCCGTTGTGAACTTGCAAAGAAAAATTCATACGACATTGTATTTATCGGCGATTCCATCACGCATTTCTGGGCGGACGAAGACGGAGTTACGCATGGTGTGGAGGTCTGGCGGGAATATTACGGCAGGCGCAGGGTCCTGAACCTCGGATTTGGTTTTGACCGGACTCAGAACGTTCTCTGGCGGCTGGAGCATGGAGAACTTGACGGGCAGTGTCCGAAGCTTGTTGTGCTGAATATCGGGACAAACCAGTTTTCCGCGACTCCGAACTATCCTTGCGATACTTCCGCGGACGCGGCGGAGGGAATCAAGGCGGTTATTGCAAGACTCCGTGCAATGTTTCCCGAAACAGAACTTATTGTCATGGCGGTCCTGCCGCGCGGGACGAAGGAAATGGAGTATCGGGAGAAAATCAGTGAGACCAATGCGATTGTGCGTGAATATGCCAAGACTCTGCCGCATACAGAGTATCTGGATTTGAGTGCGCGGTTCACATATCCGGACGGTTCCCTCAAAAGAGAACTCTACCGGGATTGTCTTACGCATCTGACACCTGCCGGTTACCGTATCTGGGCGGAAGCTCTGGAGCCCCGCATCCGGCATATTCTGAAAGAGGACTAACTTTGCCCCTTTCCTTTTTTTTGTTTTTTCCGGATCAGGCGGACCGGAAGCGCGATCAGAAAATAAAGCGCGAAAACGGCAAGCAGGAAAAGATTCAGCTCGAAAAACAGCAGTGGCAGTGCATAGTATGAATCGTGGGAGACGAAGCCTGTAAGCAGATGAAGAAAACTGTCCGGATACAGCCGGAGCAGCCATGCTTTCCAGAAAGCGACGGATGCAAACATCAGAATGAACTCGACTGGAACCAGCCGGAAGATTCTGATAAAAATATTATGCAGGCATCCCTCCTTGTGCCGTTCGTAATAAAAGAAGATGAGAGTCTGGACAACCGCCCAGAAAAAGAAGAAAAGGGTGATGCCCGCTTTGACCGGCACGATTGCCGTGAGTTCGCCGGCGTCCTGAAAATAGAGCGCCGCATACAGCCCTGTCTGTCCGGAGAGTGCGGGAGTGATCTCTATTGAAATATGATTTTTGCCCCTGATATAATTCCGCTCAAGCCCCACGACCATGCAGTTGTCGGGATGGGCGGCGTATCTTTTCATATAGGCATAGGGTTCATATAGATTGCCGAGCGTGACAGGCAATATTTCTGAATTGAAGCGGACACGGACGGTATGTGTTTCGAGACTTTTCCTCAGGCTGGTTTCTCCGGGCAGGCTGACTATGATGCGTGCCGGTCCCCGGTGATAACGCCATTTGCAGAAATCCATGTCGACGGATGCGGAAAGGACTGTGGCATTGCCTTTGTGAGTGATGGCAAATGGAACAAGCGAGGTCTTGCGCGCCTCGCCGAGTTCGATATGGGCGCGGAGCCAGGAGGCGGCGAAAAAAATCGCCAGCCCCCAGCAGCAGAGCGCCGCCAGAAAAAGAATGAGTCTCCTGATGACGGACATCAGCGCAGACCCACCGCTCGGTAGACTTCATCCATAGTCTGTGCGGCGACGGCGTTTGCCTTTTCCGCACCCTTGCGCAGAACCTCGTCAATATATCCGGGTTCCTTTTCCAGCTCTTCACGATGGCGGCGCATCGGAGCGAAATAGTCCATATAAGCCTCGAACAACGCCTGCTTTGCGTGTCCGTAGCCGAAATTTCCGGCACGGTATTTTGCCGCAAGATCAGCGACCTGCTGTTCATTCGAAAACAGTTTGAACAGTGCGAAGATGTTGCATTTGTCCGGATCTTTCGGGTCTTCCATCGGAGTGGAATCGGTCGGAATGGACATGATTTTCTTGCGGATCGTCTTCTCGTTTCCGAACAGTTCGATCGTGTTGTTGTAGCTTTTGGACATCTTCTGCCCGTCGGTTCCCGGGATCACGGCGACGGACTCGCTGATGATCGGTTCAGGAATTACGAAGACTTCCCGGTACATCTGGTTGAACTTGATTGCAATGTCACGCGTGATTTCCAGATGCTGTTTCTGGTCCTTGCCGACCGGAACCGCATTGGATTTATAGAGCAGGATATCCGCCGCCATCAGCACCGGATAGGAAAAGAGCCCGTTGTTCGGGATGAATCCCTTTGCAATCTTATCCTTGTAACTGTGGGCGCGTTCAAGCAGTCCGAGCCCGGTAATCGTATTCAGAATCCATGTCAGTTCACAGACGCCCTGAATATCCGACTGGCGGAAAAACGCGGTTTTTTCCGGGTCAAGCCCGCACGCGAGATAATCGAGCGCAAGACGCCGGATGCGCATACGCAGATCCTCCGGTTTCGGATTGACCGTCAGCGAATGAAGATCCGCGATGAACAGATACGTATCGCCGGGATTCTGATTCTGGAGTTCGATCGACGCTTTCATCGCCCCGAAATAGTTGCCGATATGCAGAATGCCCGACGGCTGGATACCGGTAAGAATTCTTCTGCCCATGATGAGTTATGCCTTTCTGACCGAGACTTTGCATGGCTGTCCATTGAGGTCGAATCCGGTCTCCGCAGAGTCGGATTCGGCGATGGAGACAGCCAGCGTCTCGTTCGCAATATAATCTTTGAATTCGTTGACGGCTTTTACTGCCTCTGCCGAAGACTTGAATTCGATCATGATCCTGTCGGATACATCGAGGTTCATCTCCTTGCGCATATTCTGAACCTTGCTGACGAACTCACGTGCATAGCCTTCGTCAATGAGCGCCTGATCCAGTTCCGTGTCGAGCGCGATTGTCACGCCTTCCTCAGTCGCCACGGGCATTCCCTCTTTTTCCTCGCGGAGAATGTTCAGGTCATCCTTGCCGAGTTCGACAACCGTTCCCGATTTGAGTGTGATTGAAACTTTTCCGCCGCGCAGCACCGATGCGATCTGAGAAGACGGAAGTGCCTGAATCAGCGCCGCCGCCTCCTTCATCTGCGGCCCGAGCTGTTTGCCGAGTGTCTTGAAGTTCGCTTTGGCGGAAAGAGTCACAAGCTCTTCCTCGTCCGCACGGACTGTGATGTTCTTGACGTTGAGCTCCTCCGCGATGATGTCTTCGGTTTCCTCCAGCATTTTGCGGATTTCCGCATCGCCGGAAACGAGGATCGCCCGCTTGAGGGGCTGTCTGACCTTGAGATTGCGCTGAGTGCGGAGGAAGCGCCCGAGCGAAACCGCTTTCATGGTGGCGTCCATCTGTTTTTCAAGATAGGGGTCGCGGCGCCATATTTCCGCTTCCGGATAATCGCAGAGATGCACCGATTCCGGCATGGATTCCGTGCGGAGCGTGCGGTAGATTTCCTCCGTGATGAACGGAATGAACGGCGCGGCGCACTTCGTGAAGGTCAGAAGCGCGTAATAGAGTGTCGCGTAGGCTTCATTCTTGTCGCTGTCGTTCTGGCTTTTCCAGAAACGGCGGCGGCTTCGGCGGATATACCAGTTCGTGAGGTTTTCGACGAATTTTTCAAAACTGTTTGCCGCTTTCTGGAGATGGAATGTATCCATGGCGTTCCGGATTTCCTCGACCATGTCCGCAAGCGAGGAGAGAATCCAGCGGTCCAGCGGATTTTCCAGTGTTTCCGGCGCCTTGCCGTCCGCGGGGGGCTCCCATTTGTCGACGTTCGCATAGGTCGTGAAGAAACTGAACGAGTTCCAGATCGGGAGGATTACGGCGCGCATGACTTCCTTGACACCGTTTTCGGAGAACTTGAGGTCTTCCGCACGCACCACCGGCGAACCGAGCAGGAACAGGCGCAGGGCGTCTGCTCCGTAGGTTTCGACGATATACATCGGGTCGGGATAGTTCTTGAGACGCTTGGACATTTTCTGTCCGTTTTCCGCAAGAATCATTCCGTTGACCACCACATTGCGCGCCGCGGGCTTGTTGAACAGCGCGGACGCGAGAACCGTCAGCGTATAGAACCAGCCGCGCGTCTGATCCTGTCCTTCGGCGATGAAGTCGGCGGGGAAGTTTTTCTCGAAGCGTTCCTTGTTTTCAAACGGATAATGATTCTGGGCATACGGCATGGAGCCGCTCTCGAACCAGCAGTCAAGCACCTCCGGCACGCGGGTAAGCACGGAACCGTCCCTGCCTTTGAGCTTGATCGGATCGACGAAATGCTTGTGAATGTCCGTGATCTTCTGTCCCGAGAGCTGTTCGAGCTCCGCAACGGAGCCGACACAGACCGTTTCACCGGTCTCTTTATTGCGCCAGATCGGAAGCGGGCAGCCCCAGTAACGGTTGCGGCTGATTGCCCAGTCACGTGCGTTTTCGAGCCATTTGCCGAAGCGTCCTTCCTTGATGTGTGCGGGAACCCAGGACATCTGTGCGTTGGCGGCAAGCATTTTCTCCTTGATTCTGTCAATGCGGACGAACCAGGTGGAAACCGCTTTGTAGATCAGCGGGGAGTCATCGCGCCAGCAGTGGGGATAGTTGTGGTTGATCGTGCCGCGGTGAACCAGCTTGCCCTCCTCTTTGAGGCGGCGCATGATCTCCTTGTCTGCATCCTTGACGTAAATGCCTTCATAATCGGGCACGGCTTTTGTGAATTTGCATTCCTCGTCGATCGGGCAGACATCCGGGATGCCGTTTGCCTTTCCGGCAATGGCGTCGTCCTCGCCGAATCCGGGGGCGGTATGCACGATTCCCGTTCCGTCTTCCGTGCTGACGAAATCCGCGTTAATCATACGGAACGCGCCTTTTTCGCGATAGTCGGCAAAATACGGGAAGAGCGGTTCATACTGCATGCCCTTGAGATCGGCGCCTTTCATTTCCGCGACGATTTCCGGCATGGCGTCTTTTTTGTAATAGGCTCCGAGTCGCGCCTTTGCCAGATAATAGTATTCGTCGCCGTCCTTGACCTTAACATAGTCGATATCGGGTCCGGTGGTAAGCGCCATGTTGGAGGGCAGAGTCCACGGAGTCGTTGTCCATGCAAGGAAATAGGTGTTGTCCTCGCCGATGACCTTGAAACGGATTGTGATTGCGGGGTCCGTCACCTCCTCATATCCCTGATTCGCCTCGAAATTGGAAAGCGGCGTGGAGCAGCGGGGGCAGTAGGGCAGAATCTTGTATCCTTCATAGATCAGACCTTCGTCCCAGAGACGCTTGAAGACGTTCCAGATGGACTCCATGTATTTTGTGTCCATGGTGCGGTAGCCGTTCCTGAAATCGACCCAGCGGCCCATGCGCGTGACGACCGTTTCCCATTCCGCGGTGTAGCGCAGAACGATTCCGCGGCAGGCTTCATTGAATTTGTCGATCCCGTAGTTTTCAATTTCTTTCTTGCCGGACAGTTTGAGTTCCTTTTCCATTTCATATTCAACCGGCAGCCCGTGGCAGTCCCAGCCGAATGTGCGTTCGCAGTATTTTCCGCGCATGGTCTGGTAGCGGGGAACGACATCCTTGATGGTTCCCGCGAGAAGATGTCCGTAGTGCGGAAGCCCGGTTGCGAACGGAGGACCGTCGTAGAATACGAACTCGTCGTTCCCTTTGCGGTTTTCCAGTGATTTTTGAAAGACATTACTCTCTTTCCAATACTGGAGCACATCGCGTTCCAGCGCTGGAAAGTCCGCCTGTCCTGACCTTGTTTTGAACATGACCTTTTTCCTGTATTGAGCAATATAATTGAATTTTATGTTAAACTGAATAATATACACTGGTTTATGGAAAATTCGAATCCCGGAAAGCGGTTTTTCGGAAAAAACGGCAGGACTTTCCCGCGAAAGCGTCGCTTCCGGAATTTCAGAGGAAGTCGGAGGGGGAAAACGGCTGAACAGTTATTTCCTGTTTTTCCTGTTCCGCCGTCCGTTTTTCCGGATTTTCTCCAGTTCCTCCGGACGGCGCAGGAGAGAAAAATCGTAAAATATTTTTCTCTTTCCCGTGACAAGACGGTAGTCCATGCTATATTAGCTGTGGAATGCCTGTTTTTGTATTCAAAATCTGACAAGAAAGTGAGGTCGTTTATGATGACTGCCTGTGAACAGAAAACTCTTGAGCTTGCCCACAGAGAACTGACCAGATTCAACGGTTACGCCAAATTGAATGTGGATCCTTCACTTCCTTCTTTTGAGATTCGATGTACCAGCGGCGCCGTCATGATTTCGGGACCGACCGCCGTGGATGTGCTTTACGGCGTCTACGATTTTGCGGAACGTTACCTCGGCTATTGTTTCTTTGAACCGGGGCGCGATCATTTCAATGCGGAAAATATCGTTCATCCCCTGCCGGAAGGAGTGCTTGTCAAGGCGCGTGCTCCTCTGATGAAAAACCGGGGATTCATTCAGGAGTTTCCCTTTGATGCGGACACGCCCTCGCTTTTCGACTGGATGGCGAAAAATAAACTGAACTATCTCCAGACCTGGATGAAGTATTATGACGAACTGACGCCGGAGCTCAAGGAGATGGCGCGGATTCGCGGAATTGAAATTGAAAGCGGTCATCACAGTTTCGATTACTGGATCCCCGGTAAAAAATACGGGAAAACTCATCCGGAATTCTTTGCGGAGATCAAAGGGAAACGCATCAGTCCGTCCGACGGCAAGGGCGTGTTTCCGGTGAGCGGACAGCTCTGCACGACGAATCCGGCGCTTCGCAAAGAGATGGTCAGGAATATCCTTGCATACTGTAAGAAATATCCGGAAGTCAGAACGGTCGCCGTGATTCCGAATGATGGTTTCGGCTGGTGCGAATGCAGAGAGTGTTCCGCATTTTATGACAAGAACAGGAAGGGGGATCTTTACAGCGTTTCCGAGCATGTCTGCAAGGCGAGCGGAATTTATCATGACCTTGTGCGTTACGTCGCGGATCAGGTTCATAAAACACGCCCCGACGTCAATGTCGCTTTCTGCGCCTACGTGAACTACTGCACGCCTGCCGACGGTTTCACTCTTGACAAAGGCATGGTGCTGCATTTCGCTCCCTACTGGCGCTGCATCAACCATACGATCGACGACATTGAGTGCCCGGTCAACTCCTGTTACGCCAGAGACATCCGCAACTGGGCGGCGGTCAAAAACGGCGGCACGTTCAATATTTACGAATACTATATGGGAGTCAATCCCTATGTTTCCCTTCCGATGATCCATTTCCATGAGATGTTTCATGAAATGCACTGGTATGCTGAAAACAAGGTGGACGGGATTCTGACGCAGTTCCACATCCCGCACTGGACTGTTTACGGCGTGAATTATTATCTGATGGCGAAGGCGGCATACGGAGAGGGCGAACATGAATCCGTGAACGGCATGCTTCAGAAACTGTTCGGCGGAGATGCGTCGATTGCAGTCCGTTTCTATGGAAAACTGAAGAAACTGATCCGCAGCGCGGGGCATTGCCATATTCCGTATCCGTATTCCCTGCTGAGCAGGACTACGCTGGAGTCTTATGATACGGTTCGTTCCTTTGCGCTTGAACTCGCAGCGAAGGCTCCGGAGGACCGTTTCCGTCGGGAACTTGTGATCTGGTCGGAATATCTCTACCGCTTTAAAAAGCTGTTTGATGATTACCGCAAAGGGGAAGCCGGAGTCGCAGAGATTGAGGCGTTCCGCAAGTGGATTCATACATACGGCGATACACGCGTCTTTGTCCATTCCTGGATTGACCTGCTGCTTGATGCCTGGATTGATGCGGTCAAGGCAAAGAAAGAGTGGCTCCATCTCAATATCGACTGGGAGGATGAATATATCCGCAAACACCGTGATCTGCTCGGCGTGAGTCTGGACTTCTACTCGCTTCCGCTTCCGCCCGTGCGTTATACGCGCCCCTGAAACTGTAAAGGCGTGACATCCGGCAGCCGTTCTGACATGGCGTGCCGGTGTCTCGCGCGGGGCTTGCCGGGAAAGATCCGGATTCCCGGAGAGAACGGCAGGGCAAATCTTACAGTTTTTCCCATGACAGACAGGAAAGTGTTCCGTCGGAGGTCATCAGTGCGATTTCTCCGGCAATATCCCAGGCGGGCAGAATGTTGACGACTGTCCCGGACGCGCTGGAAATCTGCTCCCATGTATGGAAATGCCCTGCCGTTACCGTGGTGATGCCGTGTGCCGAGCATTGAAGGGCGCAGGATTCAAGATCGGCGCGCGGCAGGTGTTTTTTATGTGCCATATTGCTGGTTTTCAGGGAGAGCCGGATATGATCCGAAACACGCGGTCCGATCGTCGGAGCAAAAAGTTTCAGCAGGAATTTCGTAAAAAAATTGCGGATTGCTCCGCGCAGCAGCAGATACCGCCAGTCCTTTTTGTTGACGGTGTCTCCGTGAATGAGCCGGATTGTCTGATTCAGATCGTGTTTCTGGTCTGTCACCCATGAAAACGCATCCCGGTGGGTACCGCTGACGAAGAATTCATGATTGCCTTCGATGAAGCCGATTTCCATTTTTGCGGAATGAAAACGGCACCAGTCGATGAATCGCTGATGTTCCGGCATTTCATATCCTTTCAGTGCGATCCACAGCTCGAAGATGTCGCCGAGGAATATAATTCCGGCAGGTTCCAGCGTTGCAAGATGATCCAGCATCCGGAAAAAGAGTTCCGCCTTTTCCGAACCGCTCTGAATGTGGGAATCCGCAATCAGGATATATTTGTCATGATAATATTTCATTTTTTCCGATTCGCTCCACAAGCATCGGTATCATGCGTTCAAATTCGACTCCGTATTGGACATGGTCGGGGGATTCCATTGTGCGGGCGATACATGCCACCGTATAATCCGCCGCCAGAGCGAGTGCTTTTTCCAGATGGAGACCGCGTGCCAGTGCTCCCGCCGCGGTACTGGAAAAAATATCGCCGGTTCCATGGAATGAAACGTGGATGCGGCGATGAAAATAATGGAAGAACTCATCTTTTTCTGCGTTGTAGCCCATAATGCCGAGTTCGTCCGGGGCAAAGCTGATCCCTGTCAATACCGTATTTCTTGCGCCGAGCTCCGCAAGACGCTTCAGCAGATCCCGGATGTAGGCCTCGGTGTAGCCTTCGCCCTTGTAGGGAAGATCCAGCAGGAACGCCGCCTCCGTCAGATTCGGGACAATGACATCGGCTTTGGCGCAGAGACCGGCCATCGCATGGGCGAAGTCCGGAGTGAATCCCGGATAAAGTTTGCCGTTGTCCGCCATGACCGGATCAATGAACACGAGATTTTCCGGGGTTCGGAACTCGTCAATAAAGTCTGATATGAGTTTCACTTGCTGAAAGGAGCCGAGATAACCGGTATAGATGGCGTCAAAGCCGATTTTTTCCGCTTTCCAGTGTGCTGCAATGGAGGTAATGTCATCGGTAAGATCGCGGAAAGTGAAGTTGCTGAACATGGTATGCGTGGAGAGCACGGATGTCGGAAGCACGGCGCATTCGACTCCCATTGCGGAGATGATCGGCAGTGCCACCGTAAGAGAGCACTTGCCGACACAGGAAATATCTTGAATCGTTACAATTCGTTTCATCTTATCATCCTTACTTTTAGTCGGTAGTATATCACGCCGAGTGGTTTGATTCAAATCCGGACGGATTTTTTTCGGGCATACGATCCGGGCTCGCTGAAAGACAGAAATGGAGGGCATATTGCGCAGCCCGGAAATAATTTCCTCGTTTATCGTGAAATTTATGCAGAAACGCAGGCTGCTGCAATCTTAAGCAATTGCGGTTCCGACTGCTGCCTGTTTGCATTTCTCCCTGAAAGCCGGACAAGTTGACCCGGTGCGGAATAACCGTTGAATTAAGCTGGAAAGGTATGAGAACATTAAAATCAGGGATAACGTCAGTTGCCGCAGCTTCGCTCTGAATACTGCATTGTGTAAATTTTTACAATTTCAGCCGGCTTAATTCGACTCGACAATATCAGACTTCTGATGGAATCTGTTTTGATACTTGTAATCGGCAGACTCCAGGTTATAGTAACTCAAGGGGCTTTACACTGATCTTTCAATAAAAAGTTGTCCAGGCGGGGGGAGACGCATACAGACACAGACCGGAACTTGTTTCTAAAAAAAGAAGAAATAAATATGAATATTCATAAAGAGTTTAAACTTGCTCGTCAAGGAAATGTGGAATCTCAAGAACAGATTGCCTGGTGCTATCACATTGGGAAAGGTGTAAAAAAGTCTGAAAAAAAGTCTTTTTATTGGAGTCTAAAAGCAGCCATGTCCAGGCATTCTCCTATATCATCGCTATAATGTCAGTATTGCATATTTTAATGGTGAAGGAGTCAAACCCGATGACAAACTTGCATTTTTCTGGGCTAGGCGCAGTGCCAATCAAGGTTTCCCTAACGGATATTTTGCATGCGGGGTGCATTTTTTATACGGTTATGGCATTAAACAAAATACCCGTCGTGCTGTTAAATATTTGATCCAGGCATATAAGATGGGGAATATGCCTGAAGCTGCAAAATTATTGGCAAGGATTTATACTTTTGGCATTGGAATCAGAAAGTTACATGGAAAAGCTTTTTACTGGACAAGCCGTGCGGCAATTCATAGTCGAGATTCTGATATGTTTTATAATCTTGGTCTGTTTTATTTGGATGGAACAGGCACAACAAAAAACATGGTAAAAGCTTTTTTATGGACGAAGAAGAGTGCAAAATATAACAATATTGATGGTATGTTGGCAACAGGTTGGCATTATCTCAATGGTATTGGTGTTTGCGCAAATATGGAACAGGCAGAATTCTGGTTTGAAAAATGTGTTGCCGCTTCTCCCGAGTGCAGGGCATATTATAATCTCGGGTATATTTTTTTTATGAATACCATAATCCAGTAAAAGCATGTGAGTTTTTTGCAAAGGCATATCGTATTGATCGTCATGTCGCATCAGCGTATGAATTGGCAAAGATATATATTAAGTTCCCAGATCAGAAGATGAATTTCAATAAGGCTGAATCACTTTTGAAATTTGCAGCTGGTCATGGGTATCATCGGGCAAGAAGATTATTGAACAGTAAATATTTTCAGCACAGAAAAAAGACGATGCGCAGGAATTTATGCTGATTACCAATACCGGCGAGAAAGTGAATTTACTTTTTGAACTTGAAATTTCAGTTTGAAGGTGTTAATATAAGTGCCGGAATCGGGATTAGGAAATCTGTTGGAGGTGGGATAAGTTCGGGAGATGGAAGAAATGGCACCGTTAATACACCATTATTCTAAGTTTTCAATAGGTTTATGGATATGATTATTTTTTACTTATTTATTATTTTCATTATCTTGATATATTACCTATACTTATGGAGGATGCACAGTCGGCTGAAAGAGTATTTTTGGACGAGTAGTTTGCCTAATGAACAGAAAGAATATATCAACTACATCGGTCATCGTTACGTTTTTTTCATTACAGAAATTCCATGGTGTAAAGAAGAAGAAAAGTTTCAAGAAAAAAGAAATAAAATCTTAATTGATTTTAATTTTGAAAAAGGACATGCATTCATCAAGGTAGAAAGAAATTTATCGAAATGTGAGTGGCTGTTTCTTTTATTATTATTTTTAATCATTTTCATTCATTAAGATCAAAAATAAGGAGACTCATATTACAACGATAGGAATGATATTTCTTAAACAACGGGAATAGGAGTTTTATGCGTTATTATTTTGTTGATCAGATTGAAAGAAAGATTCTTGAATTACTCTTAATTGAACTATTGGAATATTGTAAAACTTTTTCGCTCATTTGGAGGAATGAGTTTTATGATCGTTCTTATAAAAAATATCATGATGAATTCATTGCAAATCTTGAAAAATTCATGATAAGCCAGGAAAAAGTCTTTTCCTGGCCGGGGACACGAATTACCGGGATTCCTGCTACGCGGTATACATTTGACTTCTCAGAAGACTCTTTAAATGTCTTATTAAAATATCTTTCAATTTACTCCTGTTGGGGTTTTGAAGACTTTTCTCTGCAAGATCAAAACAATATTCCAGTTCTTACGACCATTTCACATGAGCATATAGCTTTTTTGGATATAGAAGATTCTGTCTGCCAAAATCTGATTAATGATATTCCCCTGCTGAAAGATTTTTTAGTAAAATCTGAAACCTATGCACCATCTTATGCTGTAGTCCGTATCAATAATGACATAGATTGCACTTCTTATTGTCATCCGATTGGGATTATTAAATTTTTTGATATCGAGAAAATGGCAGATGCTTTTTGTGAAACATTAGAGGAATTGAAAAGTTCAGAATGTTTTTATATGGTTGTCCCTTTTCTCGGAGATTTTCCCAAAATACAACATGCTGCAAGCAGAGCTGAAAACAGCAGGAAAGACTGTTTTTCTGCATGTTCTGATTATGAAAATGATGTGAGGTGAAAAGCCATGAAGAATAAAATCTTAATTTTTCTTTTACTCTTTAGTTTTTCAGCGATGTCTACAGAAATGGAACAGGCGAAAAAATACTATCGGGCAAGAGATTATGAAAAAGCATATCGCATTTTTCATAATCTGGCTGAAAAAGGTAATCCGGAAGCGCAACTTTGTGTGGCTATATTTTTACATATGAAACACGTCTCTGATCCTGCAGCTCTTCCTGTTTTGTGTTGGATAGAAAAATCAGCCAGTCAGAAATACGCCCCGGCAATGGCAGCGTTATCAGCTCACTATTTGGACAAAGGTGAGTGGGATAAAGGAATAAAGCTGATGGAAGAAGCTGCGCATTTAAATTCCGGATTAGCTCAATATTATTTAGGATATTATTGTTTAGGATTTTTTGGAAAAAAGAGAGACAAGAAGCTGGCTGTTGAATGGTTGAAAAAAGCGGTCAGCAATCCAGATCGTCAAGGGAGAAGAAATGCTGCCCTGCTTTTGGGAGTACTTTATCAGATGGAGGGTGAAACCTCCCAGGATATGAGAAATGCTATCAAATATTTCCAAATTGCGGCGGATTCCAAAGATCCCAATGCTCCTTTTATATTGTTTGAACTGTTTTTTACTGAAGGAGAATTCCCGTCAAGGAACATAGTTAAAGCTAAAGATTTTTTTTTGTTGGCGTTAGAAAGAAAAAATACGGTAGCGTTGGTTTTGGCAGGTGTTCTTGCTCAAAAAAAGGGAAAATCAGAACTTGCCGCACAATATTTTGATCAGGCTGAAAGAAAAAAAGTTGACATTCCAGCCACGATCAAAAGGTATGATCATATTATCAAAGACAAGGATTTTGAGAGAATAATGGATTTATGACAAAGAATAAGGATTACAGTTCATTAATTATTCACTTGTAAAACTTTCAGACGCAGTCAACAGAAAGGATATGGGTGAAGAATGATCCGTATTGAACTCTTTGCCGATAAGGTCACAGAAGATGATATTTCTGAAGTTGCGATTTGTTTGGACGATGAAGATATTGGAGAACTGTGTAAGAACTTACAATATCTGAAAATGGTCACCGCCCCGGAACATATTCATTTAGCTACTGAAGAATGGGGAGGAAATGGACTCGGCAGTAAAAAAACAGGAGGTTCGGAATATATTCTGGTCAATCCGCTTCGAGTTGTAAGAATTAAATAGGATGCTTCCTGTGACTCAGCATTCCTCATGAGTGTCTTTCAGGACTTGCAATCGGGAAATAATGGAATATAGTAATTTCAAGGGAGTTTGCACTGATCTTTCAATAAAAAGTTGTCCAAGCAGGGGGAGAGAGGCGCTGGATACCGTAAATCCAACGTATATATGACTGTAAAAGAAAGAATATAAAGAAAATAGGCGGAAGTGATATTTATAACAAATTATTGGGAGGGGGGAACAATTATGACAGAAAAAAATAAAAACATATTAAATCATATCATCTTTTTTTTATTATTCTTGCATTCATGTATATTGGGGATAATTACAGAATTGGCAAGAATGAACTATGTTAGATCGTGTCGTCAATAGTTAAAAGACCCAAGCTGCAATACACCTGATTTGTACTGCAGCAAGAAACGAAGCGGTGTTTTTAGCATATCTGGTTGCGACTCCGCGCCAACGTTTTAATATCATGAATGCATTTTCGACA
>CASDPB010000127.1 GCA_949282305.1 uncultured Lentisphaeria bacterium
CCGGCGCCGCCGTTGTCGAGGTCAAACGCCGCCTGTCCGCCGATGCCGTCGAACTTTGCCGCCGACATGCCTGCCGCAGTCGGGATCATGACCGCGATCAGAGCGCCCGCAGGCACCGTGCCGATGCTTGTTTTGTTGAGCGCGACAGGGATTGCCTCCTGCATCGTCCCCGCCTCGATCGCCGCCGTAATCATCGCCGTTGTAATCTGCGTCACCTTGATGACCGATCCGGCGACCTCGCCGGTGATGTAACCGTAATACATCGGCTCCGGAGCGTCGGCGATCAGAAATGTCACGCTGATGACCAGCGACGCCGTCCCCGCCGTGGCGGTGATCTTGACCGTTGTCGAGGCAGTCGCCGTGGGAGTGCCGCTGATCGTGTTGCCGTTGAGTGTCAATCCGGCAGGCAGCGTGCCCTCCGTCACGGCAAACGTGACCGCCGAACCGTCCGAGGCGACCGCGTCAAGCGTCTGTGTTAAAACCGTTTCCAACGCCCCGTTGACCGTATAGCTCGTTGTGCCTGTAATGGTCAGGGCTCCGGCGTTTTCGAGCGCGATCCATGCGCCGTTGCACCGTCCGTAAATGCGGCCGTCTTTCGGCGCTTCCGGCACCGCGCTGGATGCGGCGGCCACCCACTCGTCAAACGTGAGCGTTCCGCCGTTTTCGACATACCATTGATATTGCGTCAGCCCCGCCGCGCCCTGGGAAAAGTAGACTCTGCCCGTCTCAAACTCGGGACAGAGCGAGCCGAAATAAATGTCAACCTGTCCGGTTTCCTGCCGGTAGATTTTTTCGATGCCCAGCGCCGACCAGTAAGGCAACGTCAGCTCGCCGAGCGTCGTATCAATGACCACCGACGCGACCGACGCCGCCGGGTAATCCGCAAACTGAAAACTCAAGAGTTTTGCATCGCCCTCCGGAGCCTGAAACTCCAGCGGTTTGATCAGCGGGAGCGTCTCGCCTTTGGAGTAGTAGGTGATCGCGAGAGGCTTGCACCAGTCGTTGAGCGCATAAGATTTTTTGACATACAGATACATCGTCGTTGTGCGCGCGGCGGAGTCGCGGACCGTGCTCGCAAACACAAATCCGGCAGGTTTGTCCGCATACGTCGCGAGCTCCTCGATGTCGCCGGTCGCATCAATTTTTAGGTCCTGCCCCGGCGCGCCGTCTTCACCTTTCATCGAGGCTAAAAACTCGTCCCGTGTGCCAGTGTATCCGTTTTCAAGCGCCAAATCATAAAGACTGCCGCCGTTTTTGACGTTGTATTCATATTTCGAGCCGTCTGTATAAGTAATCTGATAAGTGTCGATCAGCCCCGCCGTCCCGGTCTTTGCAATGGATGCGATCCCGCGCCCGTCAACACCGGCATCAATACCGTCCGACCATGCTCCGTTGAGATACAGATAAATTTTGCGCGTGTCGGTTGCAAGGTAACAATATTTTTCTTCGACGGTTCCGGGCCGGTCGGCAAGCAGCCCCGCCGCGTCGGGGCGCAGACTCCTGCCGTCTGCGCCTCGCAGCATGGGAATCGCCTCCGACCACTCGCCGCCCGCCTGACGGTTGCGGATGCGGTAGTAATGCGGATCGTCGGCATCGCCGCCCCATTCCGTCCCGTTTTGCGAAAACTGAATCTCAAAACCGGACCGGAAAAGAGCCATGACATACGCGCGGTCGGCAAAAAGATCGACCGTCTCCGGCAGAGTATCCGTATCGGCGGGATCGACCAGCGCGGAGGCATTGAGCCTGAATTTAAGGTAAAACGCGCGTTTGCCCGCTGCGTCGAATCCGGCAAGCTCGAATATGACCCTGATCTGATCTTTGCCGTTTACGACCTCCAGAAACCGCTGTGTATTGGAATCCAGCGGCACATGAATGCCGTTTTCGTCAACGGTGATCGACTCCGGCAGTGTGCGGCACATGACAGATGTTTCGCTTTTGAAATCCTCGTCAATCGCCGCGCGGAACGTCGTAATGCCGCCGAGGTCAAGAGGAGTTGCATCATCATAAAGCGGCGTCACAACCCATGTCGGCTGCTCGTCAAACGACAGTTCGGGGAGCTCGTAAATCTGGCGCGCATCCGCGTCGCACAGAAAACGCGCATCGTAATTATAGTACAAACGTATCATAATCTCTCCTTATTTCAGATACTTCAAATTTCCGGAAATGCTCCCCTTGATGTTGTTGACATAGATGGTGTAATCGTCCTTGACGTCAATCGTCGCAACCCGCATCCAGCGTGACAGCGGCAGAGTGACCCATCCGAGATCGACGCCGTAGACCATGATGCGGACAGCGCTGATTTTCGAGTAGTCGTAATGCCCGCCCTGCCAGCGCATGTGCAGCTCAAATCTGCCGGGGCGCGGCTCAAAGTCCTCATAGAGAAAATCGGATGCCGACTTGAGTGTGATCATACGCTCCGGAGCAGACGACTTGCAGAGCACGCAGCGGGAGTGCGTCCGCGCCTCTTTTGCAAGGTAGACAATCAGGGATGATGCGACAAAACATGACCGCGTTCCGCGCAGGATTCTGCCGACCGGATCAAGCCGCAGATGACCTTGTCCGTCGAGACGTAAAAAGGGCATGGAATGCTCATCGTCCGGCCACTCCGGTTTGCCGCCGCCCGGCTGGTCGTCATCCCCGCCGTCGCCGCCGTCCGGATCATCCCACCAGTAATCCCATCTGCCCCCGCCTCCGGAACCGCCCGAGCCGCCTCCGCCTGATCCGCCCCCGCCTCCGGAACCGCCGCCGTCGTCGCCGCCGCCGCCCGGCTTCCATTGCCCGGAGCCCTCGCCGGGGCGCTCGTCAAGATAATATTCGTCGTCAGCCATCGATTGATCCTTTGTTTTTAGCGTAGATGCACTCGCGGCCGAGCAGGAAAACTGCGACCGTTACATAATACTGGCGGATCTCGACATATTTTTCATTTTCTCCGGCTTCGATGATTTCGATTTCCGCGAGCGGAAAATTTTCGAGATCAGGTTCAGCAATCACAAATTCCGGATCGGTGATTTTTTGAGCGGCGGCGTCAAACCGCACCCGCAGGCAGAGCTTGCCCGCTTCGGGCGTGATGGAGTCCGTTCCGGCGACTTCGGTAAACTTGTATCCGTTGATGTTGCACCAGCCGCCGTTGACGCGCAGCAGTTCGCGTTCCGCGTCATAACTCACGGCAAACGGTCCGTCATACGGCTCCGGCGCGGTTCCGTCTCCTCCTCCGCCGCTCTGCCGGATCGCGCTGATCATGATGCCGGACGGCGTCTGATTGAGCCGGATGGTCCGGTTGTCGCCTTTGAGTTCGTGGCTCTTGATGTAATCGATCAGGGCGTTGATCGCTTTCACTGCGGAGGATTTGAACACATCGCCGCTTTTCAGCGGACTAGGCAGCTGGCTCATAACTGACCCTCAAGTTGATTGCCTTTCGCGGCTTCTTTTTGGTAAAGATCGGTGTCCCATCCCTGATCATCTCCGGACCGTGTGTAAGTGAGCGTGGCGATCCAGCATTTGCCGTTCCATGAAATGCTGGCGCCGTCGCATTTCCAGTTCGGGGCAGGCTTCTTGCCCGGCGACAGTCTTTTGACCTTGTCGCCGCCGAGTCCGAACGTCTGCGACGGTGTGGCGATCTTGTTCAGTTTACCCTCGATCATCCGTCCCGCTTTCTGAGGCGTCGGATATTTCGCGGACTCCGTGATCTGATAGGTCGCGAGATCGTAGGACTCTATGCCCGGCTTGACCGGATTCCGGATCGTCCGCCAGCGTTTTCCGTTGTTGTCGACTCCGATCGGCAGCTCGCCGATGGATTTGACCCAGTTGTAATTTTTTCTGGTCTCGTCGTTGAGGACCGTGCTTTTCGCAGTCTCCCACCATTCCGGGACCGTATTCTCCGGCAGGCTTGTCGCAAGGTAATAGTTCCAGCACGCCAGATACTTCGGATGCGCCTCCAGCGGCATGGAGAGCAGACCGCAGGAAAGCTGCGCGGATTTTTTACCGTAAGCGGTATCGTCCGGGCCGACAATCGCATCATTGATGCTGTCATTCTGATACCTGACCTCACACTGCCAGATTTCGCCGGATTCCTGCGATATCGCCGCGCTGACGACCCGCTCGCCGCCCATGCCGGACCCAATTGCCTGTGTGTTGAGGATTTCCTGCATCTCCTCCAACGTCCCGGAGTAGATGATTGTGCGCGACGTCCCGCTTTCATTCCGTTCCACCTGCCGAGACTGAAATTTGATGATTGCCGCCATTATACCTTCCCGCTCTTTTCTACTGTTGTATTCAGTTTTCCGATAAGTCCCTTGATGTTTTCAAGCAGCTGACATTGTGTTTGGTTGAACCTTGCGACCGCCTTGTTGACGGCATCCTTGTCCGGCATGACCGCGCCGGAGGCAAAACCGCCGCGCGAAGTCAGGGAATTGGTCTTAATCGAAAGATCGCCCAGCTGCGGCAGAGTCTCATGTCCCATTTTGTAAGTGAGATCGGCGATGCTTTTCACCAGCGCCGTTTCATTTTCGTCAAGCTTCGCACCCTTTTGTTTTTCGGCGTCGCGAAGCGCTTTCTGCTCGTCAGCCTCTTTGCCGAGCCCGACCTTGTGCATCGCCTGATTCTGCAACCCGTAAGCCTGCTCTTTAAGGCTGCCCGCCAGCTGAAGGGATTTCAATTCCCTGCGCTCCCGCATGATCTTGTCAACCTTGTCATCACTGACCTCGGCGCCCTGCTTTTCAAGCTCCATGATGATGCGCAGTTTTTCGGCTTCTTCATCAAGACCGGCGTTGATGAGTTCCTGCTCGCGTTTTTTCGTCGCGAGGGAGTCCATCTCGTTTTCATAGTAACTGTCCATGCGGACTCTTCCCTGGCGTTCCGCGATCCATTCGGCGTCGCTTTTCTCCAGCTCCATGCCCTGTTTTTTGGCGTCATTGATCAGCTTCAGGGCATTCGCCTCCTTAATGCGCCCCTCATTGATCAGCTGCTGATATTTGAGCTGCTGTTCCTCGTTTTTCAGCTGATCGTGCGCGGAGTCGAACGTATTCTGTTTACGGTCCAGTTCCGCAGACTTGGCGGCGTTCGTATAATCTTTGCCGGGATTGCTTTTATCCAGTGCATGGATTTGCGGAGCCAGTTCCGCCATGCGTTTTGTCGCATTCTGAATATTGCCCTGCGCATTGGCTACATCGTTTTTTGATGACCAGAATCCACCTATGATTTCATTGTTTCTGGCTATTTCCGATTCCAGTTCCTTGTATTCGCCCTTCATGGCATTCAGGCGGTTCTGCCTGTCCTTTTCCAGAGCGGCGGCGTAAGCCTTGTCAAATCCCAGCATCCGACCGGTCGCCCCGTCAATGGAAATTCCGAGATTGCCGTAACTTTTCGACAGCAACCCGATCAGCCTTACTGCTTCCGTTTTTTGTGCGTTGGACGCCTTTTCCGTAACGCTTAAAATATCCAGCGAATCTTTCAGACTTTTCAGACTTTTCCAGTTCGTCTCATTTTTCTGACGCTGCTGTTCGGCGGCTGCGGCGGATTCACGGATGGCTTCCGCATTTTTCTGTGCTGCGTCCGCTGCTTCCTGTGCGCCGGATATCCCCTTGCGCAGAAAATCCATTGTCACCGTCGCCAATGCGCCGACTGCGGTTGTAACCATTGCAACCGGGGAGCAAAGCGCCCCGATCAACTGTCCAAGACCGCCGATCTTGCCGCCTGCCTGTGAACCGAATGCCGACATGATTCCGCCCGCTTTGGAGATCTCGCCGCCGAGCTGATTGGCGGCCTTGCCCGCAGCCTGTGCGCCCCGTTCCGCCTTGCGCAGAGACGGCGGAATGTAATCCAGAGTCTGCCGGTCGGTCTCGACCGTCACATTGACGGTTTTATCACTGATGCCGTCCAACACATTTTTCGCTTCCTGCGCGACGGCGGGCACATCGCTCTCCGCTTTGATCTCGACGGTTTGCGCACCCTGTGTTCCCGGCATACTGCTTTTCGAGAGCTCGGTCTGTGCCGCCTTAGACCGCGCGACGACATCGTTAAGCTCTTTTTTATACTCGGCCGCGTCGAGTGTGATCTTACAGACCGTCGGCATGATATCCCTCAGAGGTTAGTGTTTTTTGTCAGACTTTTCCTTTAAAAAATGTTCCGCGAGTTCATCCACCCGCGCTTCGATCCGCGCCGTGGTCTCCGAGTCCGGACGACGCCTGACCTTGTCGCCGTCGGCACATTCGCGGCGCCGGTAGTTGACATAATGGCAGCAGACCTCCGTCAGACTCATGCGCCAGTAGACATGCGAGATTTTTTCGTTGCTTTCCCGCGCGGCGATTCCGCAGAGATTCGTCAGCCACATCGCGTCGAAGTGCGACGGATCTTCCGCAGGTTCGCAAGGCGGCAGCATCCCGAACGGCAGAAAAGCGACATGGATCACGCTTTTGATCTCCGCGCAGACGGATTCAAAATTCAATCCCGTCGCCGCAGAGTATCCGGACGCCGCGCCCGGTATCTCATGGAGCGCAAGCGCCATGCAGCGCAAATCCGGCTGAGCAAGAATGTAGAGAAACAGATCCGCGTCCGCCGTGCTGACCGTGCCGCCCCGCAGAAACGGACTCTTGAAAATGTCAAGCAGCGCCCATTTCGCTGGTGTCAGCGCCTCCCGGACCGGCAGATTGCCGATCCTGATTCCGAGGCCGCCGATTTGCAGAACCGCGAGCAGAGCCAGAAACTCCGCGCCCTCGTCATACTTCGCGGCCTCCAGCTCTTTGAGTACCGGATCAGCGGAAAGTATGCGGTTGAACTCCGCACCTGCCAGGAGTTTCATTTCATCGGGCTGCATCATGTGCCCTGCTGTTCCTGAGCCGGAGCAGTCTCAAGCGGCCACGGCGCGGAAGCGGTCAGGGAAAGCGTGTAATGTCCCGTGTTGGTCTGCGTCGTGGAAACGGTGTCAATGGTGTATTTCGTACCGTCGATCGTGAGCTCTGCTCCGATCTTGAGAGCTGTAATATCATCTTTGACCGTGCCGTCGACCTGTATCGTCAACTTTTTTCCATAGCGGTCAATCTGTACAACTTCTCCGGCCTCATTCATCGCATCAACCGAGCTGCCGGTCTGATCTTTCCTGATTGAGGTGATGTAAACTCCCGTCACTTTGTCTTTGTAAGCAACCGTTCCAAATGTGATTGACATTTGTACAACCTTTCTGTTTTTCAGTTCGTTCCCTGCTTGACGATCAGCGTCAGGGCAAGGCACGCAAAATTTTTATCCGCACTCGCGGCGTAACACTCGGCGGGCAGATAAAACACATCGTTGTATGTAAGACCGTCCGGAGTAAAAATCCCGAGCAGTTTTTCATACGCCTCGAAAACCGACAGTGTCCGTTCCTCGTTCCCCGCAATGAAAGCATTGATCAGGACAAGCGACAACCGCAATTCGCGGATTGTGTTTTCGCTTGAAAACGAGCTCTGTTCAAACACAATTACGACCGCGGGGAGTTTTGCCGGATTGATGACTTTCAGTTCAAGCAGAAACTGTTCGCTGACCTGAGCCGACGTCACCCGCACCGTCGCAAAATGTTCCGCGAGCAGCTCTTTCAGATCCATACAGATTTCATTCAGTTTTCGCACTGTTAAAATCCTTTCATTTTATCACGCCCGAAAACCGGTTTTTCCGCCTGAAAAAGAGCAATCCCGCTCCCCGGCTCCGAGGAGTTTTTTTCCTCGGCGTCGGGGAGTTGGAACTGATTCGCCAGGATCATATCAAGATACTTGCGGACCTGATCGACGCGCAGCTTGACCTTTTCGGCATACTCACTGCCCGCACAACGGGCATAAGCCCGTTCTTCGGCAAGCGTGAGATTCCAGTCTTTGAGCAGCGCAAGTGACCGTCCGCCTTTGACCGGCAGCTTGTAACGGTTTGCAAGCGCGCCGTCGATTTCCGCCGCCGCAGACTCAAGATCGTCGGACGGCGCCGATTCTGCGGATGTGCTGTAAACAGGCTCATAGATCACGCCGAGCCGCGCCTCAAGATCATGGATCTGCGCGTAGCTCATCGTTTACCCTCCGGCCGGTCTGCTGCGTCCGAGCAGATGTGGGAACAGAGCCGCCGCGTTGCCGAATGCCTCGGTGCCGTAGACGACCTCGTTGCGCATGAATACATTGTCATCCTCGTCTTTGTCCAGCGAAACAAGTTTGCCGACTTTGTTTTTCAGAAGCAGGATCGGTTTCATCACGCTGTCGAATTTGCCGAGATACCAGTCATTGGCGTAATCGCCGGTCAGCAGCGGATGCACGATGATCTGACACTTGCCCTTGTGCGGGTTCATGACCTCGTTTCCGTCCGCGTCCCTGTATTTGTCCTGCTGCATGATGATGCGGGCAGTATCCTCCAGATGCGGACCGACAATCAGATGAGTGGGACGCGAAGCGATCGGCGTTCCCGCCGCACCGGTAAAGGTCGACATCTGCAAATAAAACGTGCCGAAGTTCTCAAAACTCAGCGCAAGCTCGGCGGTGTTGTTGATCGTGCCCGCTTTTTTATCCGTGCCGTATTTGCGGTTCGAGGCATAAAACGGTTTGCCGTCGAACCAGTCGGCGGGATTCGCCATTGCTTCAATCGTGAGCTTGTCCCAGAGTTCTTCGGTTTTTTCGCCCATCGTTGTTATGACAGTCCCGTACATGCCCCAGTTGTCCGTTTCAATCGACCGGCGCGGAATGGAGACGGAGAGTTCAAACGGTTTCTCCTTGATCCGGATTGTTTTGGTCGACAGGTTCTTGAACTGCCGGTCGCCGAGCCATTCGCGCATCCCCGAAAACTGCTCGATATACGGAAACTCAATCGAGTCGTGAGCAATGTCGCCCTCGACCATGACCAGATTGCTGTAAAGCGGTTTGTAGCCTTCCACCCCGGCTTTGAATTTGAGGTTGAACGCGACTCTCATCGCGTCAAGATTTTTTCTGTTCAGTTCCATCTGTTAAAACCCTTTCTGATTTTATCCTGCGACGGGCTCATAAACGCCGTCATGATTGTGATCCGCCTTTGCATATGCGTTGCCGGTGATAACCCATACGCCCTCATCGTCGACCTCGAACACTTCGCCCGCTGCGACTTTGTTGGTGGAGGTTTTGGCGACGGTCTGATCGTCGGTGACGTAAACCGTCGAGCCGATATCCGCGTTTGTGATCCCGGTCGCGCCGAACGCAAAACATCCCCGCTTGACGTTGATGCGTTCGCCGATTTCAGCGGGATGCTGCGCAACGCCGATGACAATCAGCCCTGCGGTATCCGCGGCGGGGACCGCCTTGCCGTCCGAATTGAGAGCGACCAGCGCCCCCGCGTGAATCTTTGTCGCCGCAACCGGTGTGCGGAGCTGCGGAACCCGTTCGCGGGTATCCCTGTCTGCCGTAAGTGCCGCCATGATCAGGCTCCTTTCTTTTCGTTGAGATAATCTTCTTTCTTGATTCCGAGCGTGCGGATGATCCGTTCTTCGTCCGCGCTCAATGCGACGTCGTCGCCGTCGGCTCTGCGCGTGTCGGGCGTGACGGTATTGAGATTGACCTCGACCGCCATGTGCGGCAGCGCCGCGCTCAGCGCCTTGCTGTCAAGACTGTCAACCCACGCCTGATTCCAGGGACCGACCTTGCCCTGCGATTTTCCGACTGCAACCAGACGCGCATGTTCGGCTTTTTCCGCACTTGCCGCCATTTCGTCGAGCTTCTGCTGTTTTTCATCCGCTCCGGCGGCTTTGTCGATGATCGCCTTGAGCGCCGCCGCGATCTCGGAGTTGCCCGCTTCTTCCGCGAGCCCCATGAGTTTTTTGATCTGTTCGAGCAGATCAGCTTTCTCCTCGACCTCGCAGGCGATCTTGTCTTTTTCCTCTTCCGGGGTTTCCCCGCTCAGCGCGAGATTGTCGCGCCCGAGCAGCCTTCCGAGCGCACTTTCAAGTTTGCCCATGCTTTCCTTTCTGTCGGACCTGCCCGACTTGTCCGATCTGTCGGACGGTGTTAAGTTTGCGGACGCGGCGAGCGCGTCCAGATGATTGATTGCCGGTTCATTCTCCATTGCGACCGATGTAAGGCGGAGCGGACCCTTTACGAGCCCCCGCAAAGCCGGTGAAAAATATTTGAAGATTTTCTCTTTCATGAGCTCGTACGCTGTCGGCGTCCATTTGACTTTGAAGCGCAGCTCGTCGCCGTTGAGAGCAAGCGAACCGTAACCCATCGCCGCGACGCCCGAGGGCAGCAGCCGCAGGACTTCGGACTCGTCGAGTTTTTTGATATTGGCAAGCTCATGCAGATAATGGTTCGAGTCAACCGGTATCAGTTCGCCTTTTGACTCAAAATAATCAACGATGGACTTCATGTCCTCACCGGAGAGCGTCAGGCTCCCCGCTTCGCCGTTTTTGACAATCGGATTTTCTCCGATTTTAAGCAGCGTCCATTCGATCGGAACGCCGTTTTCGTCGCGCTTGACTCCGGGCGATTCCGCGCTCAACATGATCCCGTCATGCAGCATCAGCTCCCCGGCCCGTATTCCCTGGATTTTCATGTTAAAACCTTTTGTTAAAATTCCTGTTCAAAAAAACGTCTGCTTTCCGCTTCGGTTTCCGCCTCGCTCGGCCACCACGGGCGCGCCTGCTGCATTACCGACCGTTTCAGCACAAACAGCGGCTTGACTTTTGTTTTCAACTGCGCGCCGAGATACACCTTCCCGCTTTTATCCTGCATGAAAACCGGCTTGCCTCCCGGCCACGGATAATCCCGGGCGAATATTTTTTTTCGCCGGATGCTTTTGTCGATCGGAATTGCAAGAAATTTCGCAGGCGGATTCGGGCGGATCACGCCGCCCGTGTGAACGTGTTCCGCGATGTAGCTGTCGCTGTAAACGCTTCCCGTCGCCGGTCCCGTCACTTCTTCCCTGACGCTCTGCCCGATCTCGCGTTTCCAGAAACTGCGGCCGCCCTTTTCAAATGCGTTTTTCCGCGCCAGATTCGCGATTGCAACCGCCCAGCTTTTCATAAAACGTTCCGGCGCCATGTCCAGGAATGTCTTCGGCGTATCGCCCGCGTCGACCTTGATTTTAATTTCCATCACACCCTCCCGATGTTCGTCCGACCCGTCAAAAAAGTCCGGAAAGTCCCTTGACTTCCTCGAAACAGGCGTTATTGTAACATTCAGGCAAGTCCGATGTTACGAGAAGTCCACCCTGTTGGAGAACTGGCATTGGACTTGCCTACGGCGGTTTCCCGCGTTACGAGTATGGCACATGTTGCGGAGCTGGCGCGGAAGACCGCCGTTATTTCTTTTCATGCCGCTCTTTCCAGTATTCTTTCTGCCGTTCCCGGTCCAGCACTCGCCCGCCTGAAATCTCCCACTGGTTTTCTCCGTAGGATGCGGGAGAACGATGCCAGCTCATTAACTGAAACTTCTTCGTTTTTTCATCATACCGCGCCACGCAGTAGGATTTCGTTTTCGGATCGAAAAAGGTAATAATTTTCCGAACACCATCTTCCGTTTTCTCCAAAGTTACCGTTGTTTGTGCTTTCGGATTTCCCAAAGTCGCCTGGAGAATCCGTTCCCCCTCGGCAGGATCGGCAAAAACTTCTTTATGATGTTGCCAGTTATGAGTCAATCCGTAAGAGGCTTTCTGATCCCCGAATTCCAGCGTCACGGGGATCGGATCGCTCCCGAATCCGGCGTCCGAACAGGTCTGCGCGGATATTTTCCCGACCTCGATTTCCGCAGGAAAATCATCTTGTATTTTCTTCGGGATTTTCGTTCGTTCTTCGGGATTGTTTTCTTTGAATTTTTTATCCTGCCGCTCATATCCCGGCTGCCGCTTCGGGTCCCATTGCGCCTTGTCCACGGACTCCTCCGCAACCGGCTGGATCTTCCGCATGGCGTCCGTCATCCTGCCCAGTCCATTCAGAGCCGCGCGCGGATGCGCCTGCTTCGGGCTTTCCACGATCAGACCGATTTTGCGGATTTTACCGGCGCGCACCGACTGTTCCATGCTTCGGACAACCTCCGGGCGGTCCTTGAGCTGCGTGACGTCGTTTTCGCGGAACGCATTCGCCGGATTGAACATGAATCCGCTTTCCGCATCATATTCCGCTTTCCGGAATTTCTGCGCCCCGCCGAGCTTTTCCGCCCGTTTCGCGGTGATCTGCTCGCCCCAGCACCGGCAGTTGTAATCCCATTTGCCGGGCATGTGCGTTTGCAGGAACGGATCGTCCTTGCTGAATATTTTGCCGTCCAGAGCCGCGTGCGACGGCCTCACGAATCCGTCTTTGTTCGCGTGATAAATCACATACGGCAGATCGTCTTTCGTCTCCATCCAGACCTGCCACTCTCCGACTCCGCGCGCAATCTGGCGCTGTGTATTCAGCACCGCTGTCGCCCGGCTCCGCGCCGCAAGGTTTCTTGCAATCTCATCCGGACTGTTCCCGCCGATTTCCTTGAATCGTTCCTGCGCCTCGGTCATCGTGATTTTACCGGCGGCATAATCGTCTGCGACAAAGCGAAAATCGTCGATCAGATTTGCCTGCGTCAGCTTCGCGATCAGAAACGCGCGGGAGTTGAGTTCCTCCCCGATCTCTTTGAGCTCCGCCGTGCTTTTCCGCGTCACCAGATTTACACGGCTTTTCTGCCAGTTTTCGATCGTGTTCATGTTTCCTCCGGTGCGCTGTTGCGCCGCGCCTCCCGCATTCCCGCGAGATATCCGGCGGCGAGTTCCCGCTGCACCGCCGCCGCAAACACATCCGTGTCGATCGGCGGTTCCGCAAGCAATTGCTCTGTTTTTTTCCGGAATTCAGCCTCGGACAGATCCGCATTGAGTGTCAGCTCCGATAATTGTTTCGCAAATTCCCCGAGCCACCGATCCGCAAATCCGTCAGACTCTTTTTTTTTATCCTCTGAGCTCAGTTCCGATGCTTTTTCCCGCACCGGCTCGGATTTCAGAACGATTGCATCGACAGGAATGTCGAGTGTCGCGGACAGCAAAGCATTGGTTCCGCGCGTCTGGTGGATCAATCCCCATTGCAGAGCGGCAACCAGAGCCTCACCCCGTTCCTGCCGTTTTTCAGCGGACAGAGCTTTGACGTCCTGTTCGATTTTATCGGTGTCTTCATCTTCAATATTCAAGGCGTCTTCCACGGCTGCCGATTCTGCGGTTTTCAGCGTGATCGGCTGCCGGATTCCTCCGGTCGCCTCCCATGCTTTCTGCACCTCCGGCGTCATTGCAGGCAAACCGAGTTCTGTCCGCGTCTGCGCTTCAATCTCCGGCGTTGCCGTCAACAGTCCCGCGCGGATCGCCACGCCCATCGCGTCATATTTCTGCTTCAAGTTCAGATTATGCGCCGCGTCAGCATCTTCCGTGCTTGTCGGTGTTTGTCCGCCCTGTCCGAATTGCCCGAAGCCTTCCATGCCCATTACGGGCATTTCGCGCCGTGTCAGCTTCAATCCGACCTTTTCTCCGACTTCAGCCGGATCAGCCTCAAGCCCTGCGTTGTAAAGCGTCGCGACCGTTGTTGCAAACGCCGCCGTGTCTTCGGGCGGTTCGGTCTGAAAATGGATTTTCGGAACCGCGGCGGCACCGAAATTGTAGCGTGTCCACGGCGCCGCGATCTGCGCACGGATCGTCGATTCCAGCGCCCGCGCGTCCGCCTCAAGAATATCCTGCCGGACCGCGCTCTGCGCCCCGCCGCCGCTCAGCCCCTGACCGTCCGACGAGCTTGCAAGCTGACCGACCAGCGTGCGGTAAATCGCTTCGCGCGTATAGTCAAGCAGCCGGAAATAGACATTGCCCTCGGAATTCGCCGCCTGAAGCAGCGAGATGTCCGTCGAATTGGTGACGACTCCGCCGCCGGAGGGACCAAACTGCCTGACCATCTGATGCAGTTTTACAAGCTCCTCCTCCCATGTCTGCCGGTCGACTTTCGCAAGCACGAACGGCATGCCGTAACGTTCCACGAACGAAAACAAATCCTTGATCGGGAAATTCTGGAACACATGCAGCCATGCAAGCGTGCGGATCAACCCCGACCGCGCCGGGTCCTGTTTTTTCTTGAAACGGTGGATCACAAACTTGTCAGGCGGCAGCTCCATGCCGTTCGGGAACTCGTCGCAAATGAGGCGCGGAACAAAACTTTCCCGCAGCGTGAAATGCCATGCGTCCACGGTCTTGAAACCGCCGAGACCGCCGCCCGGCGTCCAGATGATTTCAGCCGCCGCAAACGGGGCAATCACCGCGTCCGTCAGATTGCGGATGAGGTCATAAAACGTATCATAGCCGTTGAGTTCGCCGCACTCGGCAAGCTCCGCGGCAAATGCTTTCGCGGCGGCTTTGTCGGCGTCCCCGGTTCCCCCGGGTACGACGTCCCATTTGACGCCGCTGATCGCGTCCGCCCGCTGTTCCATCGCGCCGATGACGTCCCAGTTGCGCTCCATGATTTCGCGTGCGCAAATGGCAAGCTGTTCGATGTCGCCGGAGTTCGCGGCGCTCATGATTGAGGTCAGACGCTCAGGCGTATAAGTGACCATTGACTCGTAGCGGGAGCGGTCGCCCGGCATGGGCAGGAGAAACGCCCCGCTCTGCGGTATGGCCCGTTCAGACCGGCCACGAGTTTGTCTTTGATATTTCATATTGTTTCCGCCTCATTCGGTTCGGTTCGTTAAAACTGTTTCTGATTGCCTGTTCCGGCGTGACGCTCCTGCTTGCCTCCATCCGGCACGGACCGTCGTTTCTGCCTTTGGCATGGAGCGCCAAAGCCAGCGCCCAGAATCGGTCGCTGTGACCGTTTTCGTCGCGTTCGCCCTCATACCGAATGTTGCCTGCGGCGGTCGTCGTTTTGCGTATTTTATGAAGATCGTCACGGATTTCCGGATCGTCGGCGACACGGATCGTGCGATCCTCGAACGAGGCGCGCAGCGGCATTGCCAGCGACTCTTTGACCGGATTGGAAAACGTGACCCCCTCGACGCGATACTCCCCGTAACAGCGCTGGAGCTCCTCGCAGATCGGGCCGCCCATGCCGGTGTAGTCGAGGCAGAGCCGCGCAAGTTTCGGATTTTTGAGTTTGTTTTTCAGAAAATCGGTCTGCACCGGGAAACTTGTTTTTTTGAGCACCTCATACTCAACCTGCCAGAGCACATCGCCGCGCAGTTCAAGTTCAAAATAAACCGCGAGGTCCTTCTTCCGTCCGACGTCGTAACCGGCATAACGCAGATAGTGACTGTCATTCTCCGCTTTCGCCTCGCGTGCGGGGATTTCGCAGGATGCGATGAGCTCATAGGAGAGCAGCGCGGCACCGTCTGTGGAAGGCACGATCAGATACTGCGTGTTCCACGCCTCCTCGGTGCGGCATTTCGCGCGGATCATCGCGAGCCATTCGGCACGCTCATAATGCTGTCCGCTGACCTGATTGATCTTTTCGACAAATCCTTGATCAACTGCATCTAAAATCGTTGTCCGGTGATGACTCCATCCCATCGGATTTCCGTTGTCGAGGATATCGCGCTCCATGCGACAGAACGGTGTATTCGGACCGCCGTCCACGCTCAGCGCGGAGAGCATCTCAAGCTGATTGCCCCACGTTGTGCAAGGCATTGCCATGTCGATGACTTTGCCGCTGTCCTTGTGCAGATCCGCCTCGTCGATGAGCACGTCGCCGCCTTTGCCCGCAAACGCTTCCGGCGTGCTGGAGAGCGACACCACGCGCGAGCCGGTCGACTCGTAAGTCGCCACAAACGCGCGGATGCCCTTTTCCGTGTCGATAACCTGTAAATCGTCTCCGAGCAGCCCCTTGCAGACGACGTTCGACGCCTGCGCCCATTTCGCGATGTAGTCGGTGATGAATTCATGCGCCGTGAGCTCGTCGCGCGATGTCACCCATTGCGTGAAGTTCCGCCGCCGCAGACACTTGTCATTGACGCGGTAACTGGTCGCATAGGTGATCCCGATCCGCCGCGATTTCGCGTATAGTTTCATTGGCGACTCGTCCAGAATCCACGCCCGCTGATAAGGAAGAAAATAATCGTTGACCGGATTCATTTTTTCACTCCGAGGAGATTCGACAGCTCGTCCGCGACTCTTGACGGATCGGCAACCGTATTATCCTTTGCCGTCAACCGTTCAATTTCCGCTTTATGCTCTGCTTTCAGCCGTTCGATTTCCGCATTTTTCGCCTCGATTTCATCATCTTTTTCCCGGAGCTTGCGCTTTAGTTCCGCAATCTGATTGTCTTTCGCCGGATTGGTCAGCGCGCCGACGCTTTGTGCCAGACTCCGCAGAGCCTTCACGCGATCCCCGTCCGACAAGTCAGAATTCTCCGGCAGGTCAGACAGGTCCGACAAAGCCTGAATCAGCTTCACCCGCGCCTGGTCGGACACCGTCTCCAGCGTCCCCGCGTCCCGCAGCAGAGCCGTCGTGAGCTGGCTGGAACGGTCCGCAAGCTGTTTCCTGCGCCGCGCCGCAGTTACTTCCTGATATTCTTTGCTTTTCTTGATCCCGCTCATCGCGGGCGCAGTCAGACGCAACCCCCGTTTTTTGTATTCCCCGGCAATCTCCGGATCATTGGCGACAGCTTCAAATGTCGCGCCGTCGTCAATCATGAAAATGATCTTCCAGCGCAAAGCGGCGGGGAGCATTGAAAAATTACTCCTCGGACCCGTTCTCATCGCATCGCCTCCGGTCCGAACAGAAACGGATCGCTCCGCAATTCGGAACGTTCGATTTTTCCGAGCGCGGCATCCAGTTTCAGACGGATTTCACCCTTGAGTTTATACCAGGAGTCAAAACCGAGTATCGGCTCCAGATATCCTTTCTCCGAAAGAAAATCAATCTCCTGCCGCACCGTGATCGCGTTATCTTTTTCAATGACAAGGCGGTTGAAGGCAAGACACAGATCCTGATTGAAAAGAATCACCCGGATTTCCTGTGCGGGTTCTGGTAACTGTAAAACGCGCCCAAAATGGCACGCCGTATCACATAGGTATTCATTATTTGCTCCTCGTGTTCATTGACAGCAGGATATGACTTTGAAGCTCTTTCCGGAGCTCCCCCAGATCTTCCCGCAGATTCCCGATGTAATTGGTCAGATTCGTAATCGCCTGACTCTGCGCCGCATCCGTGGACAGAACCTGTTTGATGTCCCTGCCCAGAGTCTCCACGGATTTTGCCAGCGAATTCACTGCCGCAAGCATCTCCCCGTGACGCTGTGAATCCTTTTTCAGATTCGCGATCTCCGCCTCAGCGGATGCCATCCGCGCCTCCGCGAGCTTGTCGCGCTCGGCCATGATCCGTTTGAAATATGCAATCGCGATACCCCCGAGGATCGCCGCGATCACGCCGGTCACGCCGCCGCCGACCGCGCCGTAAATGATCGAGTAAATATCGCCCATAATATCCCTTTTCAGTTAAGAATTAAGAGTTTTTTAGTGATCAGTGGTTAGTGATTAGTGGTCAGTGAAGGAAAGGGCTGCCGCCCTTTAACCTGCTTTTTACTGCCCATAACTTCGCAATCTCGCTATCTTGCAATTTCGCTATCTGAAAAAAAAGCGCCGGATTACGCGCCGGAGCCCGCGCTCATATTGTGAATCAGCCTGTCAACCCGGCCAGGGTAATGAGTAAAAAAAGGATGCAGCAGATAAACCGCGCTGCTCCGGCGTCCGGGGTGTCAAAACATCCCGACTCTATCCCTCCGAGCCGCCTCAAATCCTGCGTAAAAATCACGCGGCGGCAAGTCCGGGAACGTCTTGCCCGGCACGTCGTGCTTTCACAAGTGGGTTTCAAAAAAATGGCGTCTCCGGTCGGACTCGAACCGACGAGACACGGCAAGCGGCGCCGCCAACCGTGCCACCCATGGCTGCATTTGGCCGCTCTGCCACGGAGACGGTAGTAATTTTCAGTTGATGTTTTTCTCTCGCAATCTCGCAATCTGATTCAAATCTCGCAATCTCGCAATCTCGCAATCTCGCAATCTGAAAAAAGTTCCCCGCGCACGTCACGCGGGGCAAAAGAAGAAAGACAGAGACAAGCGAGAAAAACAAGTCTCTATATATAACGGGGTTGGTCAGAAAAAATCAACAAAAAACTGGACATTTGAGGCTGAAAAAATCTTTTTTTGGTCAAAAAACAGAAAATAATTAGATTTCGCTAACTTAAAAAATATTATGTGGTCACTTGAAAAAATATAAATCAACCACATATTAAAATAAAAAAGGATACGTTATGAAGATTAGATTCGGAATTGAATTATTGGAACAAATGAGGCGGGCAAGCGTCTGCCACAAAGTAACTTACAGCGAGATCGCGCGCAAGGCATTACGCAAAACGCGCAGACAGAAGATCATACTGGAATCGGCAGACAGCACCTACGGCGGCGAAGCGATCCGGATTGACGTCGAAGAAAGCGAGTTCCCGCGCGTGACACCTGCCGAAATCCGCAGCGCGATCGCATGGTATCTGTCGCGGCAGCCGGAAACTCCGGCGCCGCGCCCCGTTGATGACGGCGGGCTTGTGGAGGGCGTGGATTATTTAATAATTTGATCATGTGATGCCTTATGTAAAGCGAGTAACAATAGATCATCAGGAGGATGAATCTCATCAAAAAACTCTTTAAAATGTTTTATATTAGAGTAAATAATTAATATTCGTTTTTGATCACACAAACGAATAACATCTTTGATTCTCATTCTTGCTTTTTCTCTATCAATTTTTCCTTCTATATAGTCATTATATACCGATTGTATACAAGTGCGAATTTCATTTTCAACTGCTTTTATAAAAGATTTTGGAAGTGCTTTTATAATATGACCATACAGCAAATCAATATCAGAACTATTTGCATTATGAAAAGATGAATCTAATAGACTGATTATTTTCTTTTTGCAAATACCAGTTTTATTAACGAAGTTATCTATTCCGCCTTCTTCTTCTATTGTTTTTTTTAAGGCAAGAGAAAAAATTTGATATTCTACAAAAAGTTTTTGGGGATTCACTTCCATTATTGTTTTTAGATCAACAATATCACTCATTTTCTCGTTTCCTCCCTTATTTTTTCTCCAAAATTAGCTGCGACAAGAGTTAATAATTTTAATTTTTCACGTGGTTGTAACTGTTTTACCATATCAGATAGTTCATCAATAATTTCCGCATCTCCGACAGATGGGGGGGATTGAAGCATTGTCGGAATATCTTCGGGAAAACAATAAACCGTAATTTCCGGGAATAATTTTGAAAGTGTCTTTATCGGCATATTTTCAATAGCATTCTCTCCGCTATTGAAGCGATTGATCGTTGAATAATCCATTCCCCGATCTTCTGCGAGCTTCCGCATATTGCCTGCGCGGTCAATCGCTTTCTGAAGTGATTTTTTTAAATAGTCTGCCAGTTCCATAATATGCAAAAGTCCACATTTTTTTAGATAATATACCTCAGTCCATAAATAAAATCTACTTTTTTTGATCTTTTTACTTGAAATTATGGACTAATCCATTATTTTAACACAATATAATATATGTGATAATCCATAACAGGAGAATAAAATGTCAACCAGACTAATGAGACAGATACAAAAGTTAAAACTTAAGCAGATTGAAGTTTCCCAGAAAACTGGAATCAAATATAAAACAGTCAATAGACAATGCATTCAGGGTATCAAAACTGTTAGAGTTGCTGAACGATATGCCCCATATCTGAATTGTGATCCGCAGGAGCTGCTTGAATTTACCGCCCGTTCCCCGCGCGCGTAATTAAGATTGCAAGATCGCGAGATTGCAAGATTGCGAGAGAAAAAGCAACCCCAAAAGAAGGAGAAAAGACAGGAATGTTTAATGAAAACGGCGAACCTGTGAATGTGAAATGTTACAGGAAGGAAATCCGGTATTTCAAAGGAATTGAGGTAGTCGAACCATGCCGTGTGACTTACTGGAGGGAGATTACCAATGAGGTAACAAAAGAGGAGAGGACTGAATCATGAGAAAGGAAAACGGGCTTGAGCCGGAGGCACCCGAAATCAGAAGCAGAGAAGATGCAATCAGGGAGCTGGAGCTTTATTACAATATACGGGCAAGTTATATCGGTGCGGCAAAGCTGCTTGCAAAAATGGCGGATGACACTCCTCCGAACGGGTCGAAACTTCATCACCTGAATTGTATGGCATCACTGTTTTTCAAGGCGCAGGACAGAATGATCTCACTCTTAACAAACGGCAAGGAGGACTGAAACATGACACTCGAAACAGCAACAACAATACAGATGATTTCTGCCGGAATCTGCACCGGTGTATGTCTTGTAGTACTGATAGGAGCCGCATTGGATGCCATCATGAGTAAAAAGCCCGGCAAAATACCGCAGCCGGAAAAGGCGAAGCCGCGCGGCGACAACTTCATCGTCTGCGCATGCGCTGACTGCGTGCATCATAGCGTTCCAGCACATAACCTTCAATGCAGCATAGACCGCACATACATCACCTCGGACGGCAAATGCATATCTTATGTGCTGCGTCCTACCAGCGGGGAGGAGTGATCAATGAAACAGTGTCTTGAGAAATTCTCCCGGACAGCGGTATATATGCCGAAACGGATGATAGCAGCGACCGGAGTGATCTGCTATCTTGTTGCAGGTTTCGGACAGGTCGCCGCCGCTGGTGATACAGTCGGCAAGGCAGTCGGACAAAAAGATGAATCCAGCGCGCTCGCTGTTCGTGAACAGCAAAAGATCGTCGGAATAAATCAGGTCGCAGAAAAGCCGGATCGCTCCGGTCTTATCCCCGACTCTGACAAGAATTTTGATAACGGCAATCGCCCGCAGAAGCCTGATGCAGAAAGAGTCAAATCTGCGGCACCAGCGAACATAGCCGCGAATCAGCCAGCAGCAGAATGCCGCAACAACGACAAGCGTGATATTGTCGCCGAGCCAAACGAAAAACGCTTTCAGAAACTCGAAAAAGACATCCATCATACTTTCCTGCTTTCGGTTTGTTTGATTTTTGTTGCATGGGTCTTTTGCAGGAAATAATATCACTCTGAACCGGAAAATGCAAATCAGGAATAAGGAGGAGCAAGCAAATGGCAAGAGAGATCAAGGTGCAGGTGGAGCATGACATCGGATGTGGGCTGATTGTCGCGATCGGTCTGCTGATCGGTGTCCTGCTTACCACTGACAAAATCAATATCAATATCGGATCGACAATCAACACACCTACAACAGAGGAGACAAAAACAAAATGAAAAAGACACTCACACTGCCGGAAAGCGAAATCATCACACTGGCGGACGCCGCGAAAGAACACGGAACGGTGGAGCTGGCAAAAGCCATCGGCATCGGCAAAACACAGCTCTACAAAATCCTGCGCGGACACAATCGCGTGACTCCCGAAACCGCCGACAAGATCAATGCCTGGCTCTCCACCGGCATCCCGCAGCCGGAGGAGCCGCTAAAGTCGGAGCAGCGTCGGACTTATCCGACGAAGTCCGAACTGCTTGCCGCCTTGCGCAATCCGGTGTTTTTGGAAATCGCAGTGATCGAGCTCTGCAAAGCGATCCGCGACGGACGGCTGCGGAATGTCACCATCGTATTGGGAGGATACTGCACATGTGGCGACTGACTTATTACATGGCGGGCATTGTCTCCGGGATGCTCGGCGGCGCGGCACTCATCATCGTGATCCACGGATAAGGAGCGGCAATGGCGGACGGGGAAGATTATGTAACAGGTCAGCAGGTCCTGCAGGCGGCATCGGAGCCGGGACGCATCTACTCCGACCGGCGCATTGTCATGATGCTGTTCAAGGCCGCGAAAAAGCCGGAGTGGGCGCTGGCGAATTTTTACGCCCATCTGATGCCGCACTGGTCGCATCAGCAGCTGGCGAACTTCCTCGGCATCAAACGCTCGACGCTGACGACATACCTGCGCGAGGAAGTCACAGAGGACATTTACGACCTGCTCCCGAAAGAACGGGAAGAGGAATAAGACAGCAAGATAGCAAGATCGCGAGATTGCGAGATTGCGAGATAAAGGAAAAATAAGGAGCTTACCATGTTAAGGAGTAACAGATCAGTAATCAATACGGCAGTCAGGATGATGCTCGTTGAGGGCGGCTGCAATGACATTATCGCGGAGGGTTGCAAGATCATCCATGAGGCGCTTGCGGCAGAAATGGACGATGAGGATTTCCTCATCCCCGACGACAGCGACGATATCGTCGTCGACGGTCCCGAGCCGAAGGAAGAACAAGGAACAAGGAACAAGGAAGGAAAAAGGCGGAAGAGAAAACAGGAAGCCGCCGAACCCGTCACTGCGGATTCTCCCAGCTCCGACTTGTCTGACAGGTCCGTCCCGTCCGGCAGCCCGAGCCCGTCCCGCGTTCCCGCGCTGACTCCGGAGCAGATCCGGCAGGGACAGTCACGGGTGCTGCGCCTGATCCAGCAGCGCACGCCGCCGGATATCCCGACGCTGGTCCGCGCCTGCATTGATGCGGGATTTACAGAAAAAGATCTCGCCGCCCTGACCGGTCTCAGCTGTCACATGATCGCCAGATGCAAGACCGGCGCCGTAACCTTGACGGTCGCGGACCGGTTTCAGGAGCTCTTCGCATTCCCCCGCGACCCCGTGGCACAAGAGGAGGAGTGATCATGGCGATTGCACAGGACATGCGGAAATATTTTGCGATGACGAAAGATGAGGCTATCGCCGTCTTTTACCGTCTTGCCCGAATCGAAAATAAAATCCGGAAAAACAAACTGACTGAAAAAGAGCGCATTCTGAAAATCAAGGAGGAAGCGGAAGCCCGGCGGGCGGAGCTGCAGAAAGATTACGACTCCGAGCACCGCACCCTCACGGAATATCTGAAAGCGCACAAGGAACGTTTCATCAAGCCGCGCAAGGAAAAGGTCGACGGCGTCGGCTCGTTCGGGTGGGAGAAAGACGAGGGCAAGGTGGAGCCCATTGAGGGGGAGGAGGAGAAGATCAAAGCGTATTCGGACAAAAACGGACTGACTCTGTATTCCCTCAAAATCGTTCCGGACAAAACCGCGATCATGAAAGCGATCGAAGCCGGTCACAAGGTTCCCGGCGTGGATTACACTCCGAAGGGCGAGAATCCGAAGATCAGTTTTTCCAAGAGCATCGACGAAACCAGAATCCCGGAGGAGTGACATGACATTCGAGGAAATACACGATCAGATTCTCGCGGGCGGACGGTCGGCGACGCTGGCGGAGGCTGCGGAACGCGGACGCGTCCTGACAACCTACGGCGGCAAGTCGCAGCAGATGTTCGCCGTCACGCTCGCGGAATCGAAAAAGATGTTCGACGGTCCGGAGGAGAAATGGGTCTCCTGGGCGGTCGCGGAATATCACCTGAAAAACAAGAACAACACGCATCACATCCGTCAGATCGGCGACGTGCTCTGCGCATTGCGCGAGGAGGATTTCCCGATGTTTCAACGGTTCCTCTCCACCAGCATGTCGAAACTGTTCGAGCTCCATGAAATCTATCTCAACAAAGGCGTTGCCGCGCTCATTAATTTTGTGAACCTCTATTTTCCGCATGACGACGTCGAACGCGAGGAACTGCGCAGGAAAAAAGCGCAGCTGCTGGACAAGCCGAAACCGGAGTCTCCGGAACAGCCGGAACTCGGATTGAAATTCGATGTCGCCCGCGACACTCTCGACGAGGCGGAACTTGTGAAACAGACCGCCGCGCGCGGGTTCGACGAGGAGAACGCCCTGAATATGGGAACGAACGGCGTGCTGCTCTGCCATACCGCCGTCCGCTACGTGGTCGAGAACCACAGCCGGATCGAACAGGAAGCGCAGGGCGAAGCGCGGCTGATCTATCTGACCTGGCTTCGCGATCAGGAGCAGAAGATGCGCGAGGCCGCCGACGCGCTCCGCGCTCTTGCCGAACGGACCACGGCGGGGATTCAGGAGGCTTGACATGGGGCTCGGATCATTTCTGAAAAAATATGCGGAGGCAAAGGGCGCAGTGTCGCCCGCGACACCGCACACGTCTGTTTCTTCACAAATGGTTTCAGCAAATCCAGTGTCGCCCGCGACACTCCCGGCAGTCAATCCGGTGTCGCCCGCGACACTGGTTCCTTCCGAATCTCGCAATCTCGCAACTTCGCAATCTTGCAATCTTGCAACGCTCCCGGATGTGATTTCCCATGTAAAACATCAAACAGTTTTAGCAAACACAGTGTTGCCGGCGACACTGCACCGGAAAGTGCAGGAGCTTCCGCGCGAGGAGCGTCTGCTGCGCGATGAAAAATGCCTTTATATTAAAATGTGTTACGAGCTGCATGTCAAGGAAAGAAAACCGTGGCCTGCCGCCGCCTCGTTCGTCGCGATCCATTTCCGCGACCGGTTCCCGATGCTCGCGGCAAAAAACCTGATGAATCTTTCGAACCTCCGGAACTGGCGCGCGCAGCTCTGCGAGAATCCCGGCGCAAACAGACCCGATCCGAACGCTCCCCCGGATTTCCGCTACATGGACAATCTGATCCGCGACTACGGACACACCCGCGGACTTTACGGCGATCCGCGTTTCTACATCCAGCTGAAAGCGATCATCATGAGCACGAACAAAGCGGTTCTGAACAAGGAATACCGCAAGCTCGCGGACTCGTGGATGCGCGAATATCCGGAGCTGAAAATCCCGAAACTCAACCAGGTCCGGTATCATCTGAAATCCCTGCCGCCGCGCCTGATGGCGCTTGCCTGCAAGGGGGAAACCTGGTATGCGCAGCATTACGAGAACTACATCGCGCGCGATCCGGACTCCGTCAGGGTGAACGAGGACTGGGTCGCGGACAACCTCGAATGCGATTTCTACATCCGCGTCCCGGACGGCAACGGCGGCGAGAAGGCCGTGCGCCCGTGGGTCTGCGCGATCATGGATGTGAAGTCCAGGTATATCGTCGGCTGCCTGCTGATGGAAAACGGAATCGACAACGCCGTGATCCGCGCGACGCTCGCCGCCGCGATTCTGAATCACGGCCGCCCGATGCGGTTCGTCATGGACAACGGCAAGGACTTCGGCAAGCGCGGATTCACGACGCCGGTGGTGTTCACGCCGTCCGTCGACAACTCCGTGGTTTACGAGCACAGCATCCTGAAGGAGCTCGCGATCGAACCCCGCTTCACCGATCCCTACAACGCAAAAGCCAAACCCGTGGAGCGGTTTTTCAAGGAGATCAACGAGTTCTGCCGGGAGGAGCGCGGATGGGTCGGCAACTGCATTGAGAACCGGCCGTCGAGCGCCGAACTCTGGAGCCGTCCGGAGAACTGCAAATACCTCAAAGACCGCGATGCCGCTGCAAAGTTCCTGAATAAGATTCTGAATCATTACCATGCGCTTCCGCAGCCGGACAGCAAATATCTGAAAGGGCTCTCGCCCGATCAGGCGTTCCGCAGTCCCGGCAATGCCGCGCGCCCGGTCGCCAGCATTCAGGAGCTCGCGTTTGCGTTCCTGATGCCGATCCCCGAAAGCCGCATCGTCGAGCCGCGCGGACCGTCCGTCACGGTCGGGCGTGTGCGCTATGTCGCCGAGCCAGGACCCGGACGCGAAAAGCTCTGGATGTATGACCGCAAGCCGGTGATGGTCAAGTTCGACATGCAGTCCATTCAATACTGTTACGTGTTCGATCTCGACGGCACGCCGCTGGCGATCTGCCGCGCCGAGCAGCAGATCCCGTATTTTTATACGGACAAGGAAGAGGAAGCCGTGCTCTCCAAAGCGCTCGCGGAGAAAAACCATGATAAAAAAGTCCTCAACGGACTGCTGCTGTCGCACACCGGAGGCCATCACAAGCTCGATCCCGAAACGATCGCGCAGCTTCCGCCCGAAGCCTTCGAACATCCCGCGAAGCTGCGTCTGGTCGCCAGCCGCACCGCCGTCAAAGGCGATTCCCACAATCCGAAAATTCATGTCACGAAACAGGAATTCAAGGAAAAATCGCAAACAGTTTTAACAGACAATCCAGTGTCGCCCGCGACACTGGAAGAAAAAAAGAAAAACCGGGAACTCGATCCGGAGCTCCGCAGGAAACTGCTCGCCACAATCAACGGTGAGGAGGAAACCGGACCGCGTCCCGTCATTCCAACCATAACAAAAGAAGAAGAGGAGACAAACCATGTCACACGAATCGTCAACCCTTATTAAGACCACCACCAGCAGAAAAATCTTCCGGTTTCTGGACGGCGCCGCCCGCCTGGGACAGTTCTCCTACATGTTCGGTCCCACGGGACGCGGCAAAAGTTTCATCACACGCAAATGGATCGAAGCCAAAGGCAATGCCGCGTGCGTCCGCGCAAGAACCGGCGTCACGCAGACCGGACTCCGGAAGCAGATCAGCCTTGCCCTGTTCGGCGACGACGGCGCGCGGGAACATGAGATACTGCAATACTTTTTGGAGCATCCCGGCTTTGTCCTGGTCGTGGACGAGGCGAATCATCTGCTCATGGACGGCAATCTCCGGAGCGCGAAGTGTCTGGACTCCGTCCGCGATTACCATGACGCAGTGCAGGAGGCGGGCGGCCGCATGAGCGTCGTATTCATCTTCACGGAATACAGCCTCGACCGTCTGCGGAAGTGCAGGATCGCCGCATTCCTTCAGCAGTTCATCAATCGGGGCGACAATCATCTGGACATCCCCCGTAAAATCTCCCGCGCCTACGAGATCATTCCCACGGTCAGAGCCTATATTCCCGATCCGCCGGAGGGGCTGATCAATGAGGCATGCCGCTTTCACGATATCCGGTCGTTGCACAAACGGCTCGAGGCCGCCGTCAATCACTGCAACAAAACCGGTGCGCCCGTCAGCGCTGAAATCCTTGCCGGACTTCAGCTCCAGTTCGAGACCGGCAGTTACGAAGACGAAGACGCAGACCGGAGATTTCTTAACTCTTAACTGGTCAATGGACAGAAAAGCAGGTCAAAGGGCGGCAGCCCTTTCCTCCACTGATCACTGATCACTGACCACTGAAAATAACTCTTAACTCTTAACTCTTAACTGAAACCGGAGGTTTCCATGATTTACGAGGCAAGGATCAGATTGAGCGCGGGCAAACGCAAATGGATGTTTACGTTGAGTCGCAACGGCAGGACGATCTTTGTCTCGGATCACAGTTACCACACGCGGGAGAGCGCGATCCGCGCCGCGCGCCGCCGGGCGGACGATAACCGCACCGGTCTCTCCCTGTCATGGTGCGCCGAGCGCACCACATTCAAAGTCCTATAACCATCCGGCCTGTCCGCTTTGTCCGACCGGTCCGACAGAAAGCAGAAGAAATGACATCCCCTGAACTTTTTGAATATCCGAAGCAGCCGCCGCGCCGGTTGTCCAGACTGGAACGCCGGGCGGCATACCGTGCGATGCGATTCTACCTTGAAGCATCCCCGGAAAACATGCTCGACGGCAGAGAGCTTGACGCCCTGCCATCCGCTATGGCAAAACTCAACCCTAGAAAACACCGTAAAAAATGAGTAAAGAGAAAGTGCAGATCATGATAAAGACAAGCGATCTGGTCAACAGTGATCTCTGGCGGTTGTTCCCCGCCATCGAGGTATCAAAAACAAAGGACATCCCGTGTGACTATCCCGGCGCGATGGGCGTGCCGATCACCGCGTGGGATAAACTCTGCCTGGACCGCCGCTTTCAGCTGCTGGACAGCCTTAGACCGAAAATCGGGAACCGCACCATCTTTCAGCGGTTCATCATCCGCAACCTTCAGCCCGATCTCCCGGAGGAAGTAAATCTTGCGGATCTGCTGCGGCGCAGCGGATCAAAATATGAAATTATAATAAGGAATGAGCAATGAAAAATCTTACTTCGCAATCTCGCAATCTCGCAACTTCGCAATCTGATTCAAGTCTCGCAGCTTCGCAATCCCGCACTCTTTACCGCGCTTGCCGCAAACACGTCCCGGAGAGCTGGATCACCGGCTGGCTCGTCTGGGATGGCGATGCCCCGTTTCTGGTCAGGCGCGACCCGCACACCGGCTGGACGTTTTTCGCCGTCGACGCCGACACGCTGGCGCCCGTCCCCGATGACGGTTCCTCCCGTCCGACAAGTCCTTCCTGTCCGACAAGTCCTGTCACCCTTGCTTTTACCGCCGACGAGATCACCACCATCATCATCGGCATTGCCAGAAAACGCAATGATCTCCGGCATGACCTCGACAAAAAGATGCGCTTCGGCGAGCTGGCGCACGCCGCCGACCGCCGTAAACGCATCGCGCAATGCGACGCCATGATCAACAGACTCAACGCCGCACTGGAGGCATCCAAAAAATGAGCGTCAAGGCAATTAAGATCATGCAGAAAAAACTGGGATTGCCCGACGCCGATTATCGCGCACTGCTGATGCGCGAGGCTGGTGTAACGAGTTCCACGCAGCTGGACCCGGACGGCGATAAAAAGGTGATGAATGCCCTGAACAGACTCATCAACGAGCGGAATCACGCCCGGCATTCCCGTCCGAAAAGCAAAGCCGAGTCCAAAATATGGGCGATCTGGTATCAGGAGCTCTGCCCGCACTTGGAGCCGCGCTGCCGCAATGTCCATTACCTGGCGGGGATCATCGAACACCGGATCGGCAGAAACATCCTGTCCGACGGACAGCTTCTGACGTCGCTGCTGGATCGCGGCGAACTGCATCAGGCGATCGAAGCCCTGAAGAAAGCCGCCGACCAGCGGCAGAAGCCTCCGCGCCGCCTCCGGCAGCCATGTCCGTCTCTCAGTCTTTCCGATCCGACAAGTCTGCCGCCCCCTCCGGTTCTCAACGAATTCGGAAATGACGTTCAGGCACACCCCGAACTCGCGGAGGTCCCGTTTTAACTCTTAACTGAAAGGAGGTTCCCCATGACATAGCAGCCATTCAATAAACCGCAAAAGAGAGCGGGAGAAGCGGACAATTAGCCGTTGTCACACTCCCCACAAATCCCGGTGAGCCAATCACCTGAATCTGATTTTACCGCCCGTAGACTACACTTTTTACGGTAACATTTGTATTCAGTTTTAGCAAGCCGGGATTTTTTTATTTTAAAGATTTTTATTTCAAGGAAAGAAAAGGAATCATGTATGAGTTGGAATTATTTGCCGGAGCTGGAGGAGGCATTCTCGCGCAACAGCTACTCGGACATCTTACAGTTGGCGCGGTCGAGATCACGCCATATTGCCGCAATGTTTTACTTCAGAGACAGAGAGATCTCTGCCTGCCGGTCTTCCCTGTCTGGGACGACGTCACCACGTTCCGGGCTGACAATCCCGAGTGCGCCGCCTACATCGGCTGGCTGCGATCCATCCGGAGCGAGCTCTGCATCAGCGGAGGCTTCCCTTGCCAGGATATCTCGTCTTGCGGCAAGGGTATCGGCATCGCCGGAGCAAAATCCGGGCTCTGGCACGAGATGGCGCGCATTATCGGCGAGATTCAACCGGCGTTTGTTTTTGCCGAAAACAGCCCCATGCTCGCCACGCGAGGACTCGGGACAGTCCTTGAGTCGCTGGCCGCGATGGGGTATGATGCGCGATGGTGTGTGCTGGGAGCTGACGATCTCGGATATCCGATCATCCGCAAGCGCATGTGGATACTGGGGGTGCGTGACGGCGTCAATGGGCAAGGATATGACGCCGGGCGCGGGCAAAGCAGCCCTGTTGCGCAGTACGTATGGAGCTCAGCGGACATCGCTCGTCTGCAAGATGCTGACGTCGACCGGCTGCTGGCCGACGGTCTTGCTCTGCGAGCGCCTGATGGGCTGGCCGGATCAGTGGAGCCGGTCCGAGCCGTTGGCAACGGTCAAGTTCCGGCAGTGGCTGCTCTCGCATGGCGGCTCCTCTCTGGCGGCCTGATCCGCGAGGACAATACTGCGGCAATGTCCATTCCGGACGCCGCGTAATTTTTCAAAATGGAGGTTTCTATGACAAACGCAATACGGGCGCCTTTCCCGTGGTTCGGAGGCAAGGCCGGTCACAAGATCAAGGACGCGATTTTGAGCGCCCTGCCGCCCCACAAACGCTATCTGGAGCCGTTCGGCGGAGGCGCTTCGATCCTGATTTCAAAACAACCGGCGGAGGTCGAGGTCTACAACGACGTCAACCGGGGCGTGGTCAACTTCTTCCGCGTCATTTCGGACGTCGATTATTTCGGCAAGTTCATGGCGCGGGCCGCGCTCCTGCCGGTCAGCCGCGAGCTTTACGAGGAGTATTCCCGCACATGGACCGGCATCCACGATCCCCTCGAGCAGGCGGTGCGCTGGTATTACATCGCGCGCCAGAGCTTCGGCGGGATGTTCGGCCACAGTTGGGGCACGGCGGTCAATTCATCATGTGCCGGGATGTCGTCTCGGACGTCTCAGTGGATCAGCAGCTTTGACAACCTGCCGCGCGTTCACGAGCGGATGCAGCGCGTCCAGATCGAGTGCTGCGACTGGCGCGACGTTCTCAAGCGGTTCGGCGGCGACGGCTGGCTGGCATACTGCGATCCGCCCTACGTGACCGGCACGCGCAAGGCGGGCGGCTACGAACATGAGCTCCACGATCGTGATCACGAGGAGCTGATCCGGACTCTGATCGCCTACGACGGCGCGGTGGTTCTGAGCGGTTACGACAGCCCTCTCTATGCGCCCTTGCGTGATGCGGGCTGGGACATGCGGACGGTCGAGGTGACATGTTCCGCCGCCGGTCGGACGCGTGCGAGCGGACTTCAGGGTGCTGGCCATGTCAAGGAGCGCCAGTCCCGGACCGAGTGCATCTGGCGCAATCCCGAGGCGCTTCGCCGGATCGCCGCATCAAACAAATAACTCTTAACAGAGCCCGGACCTTGCGCCGGGCTTTTTCATGTACATCGGAGTTCCAGTGTTACATGTTACACTCTGCAAATTGTAGTTACGCGCGCGTGCGAGTTACACTCTCTTGTTACACTCCCGATTTTGCGGATTGCGCCAGTTTGTTACACTCCGATTGGCGTGATTTGCGAAAACTCCGTTCGATCATCTTTGAGCTCATTTTATCTGCTTCCATCTGTTAATACCTGTTTCGATATTATACCAACATGCGCGACCAGAGTGACCGTTTCTGGAACGGTCATCATTACAATACCACCATCGCGGATTTCTATTATCATTATCGCGAAGACATCGCAGATATGCGTGATCTGGGACTAAAGAGTTTTCGCTTTTCGCTCTCGTGGACACGGATACTTCCGGACGGCCGCGGCAAGGTCAACCAGAAAGGTGTTGACTTTTACAATCGTGTGATAGACACATTGCTGGCAAACGGAATAAAACCGTTTGTCGATCTCTACCATTGGGATCTGCCTGAATGTCTGGGCCGTGAGGGTAGTTTTCTGAACCGGCGGATTGTGGAAGACTTCAGCCGTTATGCGGAGACATGCTTCAAATTGTTCGGCGACAGAGTCTGCTACTGGAGCACCATCAATGAACCTTCCGCGATGAGCTGTTTTACAGCCTTTGACCCGCAGTTCAACTTCTGCGATCCGCAGTGTTTTTTCACGTATGTCCGCAATGTCCTGAAGATGCACAACGCCGCCGTCGGCATTTTCCGTTCTGTTGTTCCCCCGGGAAAAGCCCAGATCGGAGCGGTCAGCGCATGTGTTCCTGTTTATGCGAAATCTCTTGATCCGAAAGACGTGGCCGCCGCGCGAATTCAGTCTGACTATACATGCAATGTCTGGTTTTCCGGCATTCTGAAAGGCAAATACCCGGATCTGCTGCTGAGTTCTCCCGCTCTGGAGTGCCCCTGCCGTTCCGAATTGGCTGATGAACTTGCAGAATGTCATCAGGAGGTCGATTACATGGGAGTGAATTACTATTATCCGAATGTCATCGGCTACTGCGAAAATGCTTTTCTGAATTCCGAACGTCTTGAAGTGTATTACGGGCAAAGCGATTACGGTTTTACGATTTATCCCCAGGGACTCTTTGACGCCCTGATGAGTTTCAAACAGGAATACGGCAATCCGAAAATTTTTCTGACTGAAAACGGCTTTGCCACCGACCGCATCAAACATGGGGCGGATCTGGATGATAAAGACAGAATTGACTATCTGCGTGAGCATTTACGTGAACTCAGCCGTGCCGTAAACGCCGGTATCAATGTCCATGGATATTTTCTATGGTCGATCGTGGACACCTTTGAATGTTACAATGGTCTGCGTTATCAGTTTGGCTTGAATCATGTGGATCTTGAGACGAAAAAAAGAACCAGGCGCAAAAGCTGGTATTATTATCAGGACTGTATCCGGAACAATCAAATTCCATAAGGAGATGCTTCATGAGGCATAAATTTACCTTGATCGAGCTTCTCGTCGTTATCGCAATCATCGCGATTCTTGCGGCAATGCTGCTCCCCGCTTTGAACAAGGCGCGGGAAAAGGCAAAGGACATAAGCTGCATGAACAATTTAAAGAATCTCGGGCAAGTCGGAACCACATATCTGGACGACAACGACGATATGTTCTGGCATCCCCTGCAGTCCGGCGGGGGAACCGGCGGTTATTATCTGTGGCCTGCCCAGATGGCGCTGGCAGCCGGCATGATCGCCGATTTCAGCGCTAATGAGATGGCGAAAAAAAGATCCCCGATATTCTACTGTCCGCGTGATCCTTATCCTCCGGTGAATGGTGTTGATGTCGCAACCATCACGTATGAATCCACTTCTGCAGCCTGGATGCATGTTTACGGGAATAACACCAGGCTTTTCAGAAATAAGCGCAGCCGTTCGCAGCAGCCATCCACTCTGATTGTTTTTGCCGATGCTGATGCCTGGTCGCCAGAGCTTGCCACCGGCAATGGCCGCCTGGGCATCAGCATTGACGGGAACGGGGTGACAGGTGTCATGGCTCCGGACGCCCGGATCGGCAATTATCACAACAAAGGTGCCAACATCAGTTTTCTGGACGGGCACGTCGCCAATCTTCCCCGTGTGGAACTCGAAAGCACAAACAGCAAGATCAATTATTGGAACATAAACCATTAAGGTGTTTTTATGAAGAAATTACTGTTCGTTTTTTACACGGCTGTTCTGCTGCCGTTAGGGGCGCTTGAACTGGAGTTTGATCCGCAGGCACAGGGAAAAGAGTTTCTGCTTCAGTCTGTTTCCGATTTTGAAGGCATAGTCGGGAAAATGGCGAAGAAGAAACAGCCTCCCCGAATTTCAGTCAAGGTCAGTCCCCGACATCCATTCAATGTTCAGGATGCGAAGATCAATGCCGCGGACGGGAAGATTGAAATTTCCGCTTCCAGCGGGCTGGGGGCATCCAACGCGCTTTACAAACTGCTGGATCTCTGGGGATGCCGCTTCATTACGCCCGGTGAACTGGGAGAAATCATTCCGGAAAATTCCGACTTCCAACTTCCGGACGGTGAAATACCGGTTAAAATATCCTTTGATACACGGATTGGCGCAATGAGCGGAAGCAGTGAATTCAACTTATGGCGCAAGCGCAATCAGCGTGCTCACATTCACTGGATTACCGCGCAGCATTACTGGTTTTACGCCATGCCGCCCTCCAAATATTTTGAGGATCATCCGGAATATTATGCACTGATCGGAGGAAAACGTGTTCCTACACAGCTTTGCGTTTCCAATCCGGAAGTGCGCGATCTTATGGCAAAGATTTCCGTGGAAAATCTGAAAAGCCGTCCGGGACTTCAGTGTTTCCCGATGGATCCCGAGGATAATTTTGAACATTGCCAGTGTCCGGAATGTGTGAAACTCGATGGCCGGGTTGTTTATTACAATGGCTACAAGAATCTGACCAACCGCATTGCCGACTTTGCCAACCATGTCGCCCGGTATCTGCAGAAGAACATGCCGGGCATGATGGTCGGTTTTTACGGTTATGCCAATAAAAAACTGCCGCCGGACATTCCACTGGAGAAAAATGTCTATGTGCCAGTGACGCGCGATTCCTCCTGTTGTCTGCACCTGATGCCGAATGATAAATGCCCCACGGGGCATGAGTTCTGGCGTTTGCTCAAGCTCTGGCTGAAGGCAGGAGATTTCATTGCCGTATATGAGTATGACCCGATCAGCTGGATCGGCGGACTGCCGTGCCCGATTTATCTGGAACGGGCACATGCCATCAAACTGCAGCACCGGATGGGAGTCAAAGGGATTGTCAACGACTCAGGTCCCGTTCGCGATGCTGCCAATTACGTCAACTGCTATCTTGAAATCCGCATGATTGCCGACGCATCGCGAATCCCCGAGAAAGAACTGGAAGAAATGTGTCTTGCTTACTTCGGACCGAAGGCGGGACCGCTGATGAACCGTTATTATCTTGAACTTGCGAAAGTTACCGGAAATCACCTTGACATTCGCTGGGGCATAGACGGGTATGAAAGAATCTTTACTCCGGAAATCATGAAGGAGACAAGACGTCTGCTCAATGAGGCGCACAAAAGTGTCGGGACCGGGGAGAAGAAAATCAAACGCCGTCTGAATGTGGTCGAACTGGAGCAGCAATATCTGGAAGCCTTCATCCGCTTTTTTGACAATATCCCCGAAAAAGATTTTGAAACATCCCGGAAAGATATTGCCAGAGTGTATCAGGCGGTAGATCAGCTTGCAGCATGTCCGGATGCCAATTTCAATGATCCGGAAGACAGCAAACGGCGGATCCGGAACTGCGAGATGAAGACTTTTGCCAGAGTATTCTATAAGGAACTGGGATTCATCCGCGACTGGCAGCTCGCAGGACCGTTTGACAATCCAGATCGTGATGCTCTGATTGTTGCTCCGGCGCCGGAACTGCGTTCGGGCAGATTGTTCCTCAACGGCAGAGAGACCGCCATGTCTCCCTACACGTCTCCGAATGGTTTCATTGATATGCGCCGCGCCTGTGGTGACAAGGTGAAACCCGACACTCCGTATTTCTATTATGCTGTTTCCGAATATGATGCTCCCGAAGAGGGCAGCGCCCAGCTTCGGGTTGACAGCTTCAACCCATTCAAGGTGTATTTGAACGGCACCATGGTCTATGAACGGCGCGGTCTGGATGAAGACTGTCCTGACAAACGGATTGTGCCCGTCCGCCTGAAAAAAGGCAGGAATACGGTGGTGGTCCTGCTCGACCAGCATGTCACATCGCCGCTTTCCAATGTCGGATTCTGGCTGCGCTTTACTGACACAGCCGGAGTGCCGTATCATCAGGCATCGGGCAGCTCTCCTGCCGAAAAGGCTGCTCTTGAAAAAGCCAGAAAACAGGCGGAGTCAGGCAGGCTGTCCAATCTGGTGCCCAATCCGGGCATGGAGAATATCAGCGATTGGCGTGCAAGTTCTTTTGGCGTCTGGCCGCCTGCTTCCGCGCCGAATTTCAGCGTCGATACCACCCGTGCCTTCGAGGGAAAACAGTCAATCCGTTTTACGGGAATCAATTCCCCGGTCAGTTTCAACCGTTTTTTCACGGTTGCACCCGGAGAACGTTATCTGGTGACTCTTCGGTATGCACCCGGTCCCGGGTGTAAAGGCACCTGCGTCCTGGACATCAACTGGCGCAGCAAAGGCGTGTTCAATTCGGATCCGAACCTGTATCGTGCATTTTCACCTGTCGAATCTGATGGAATATGGCGGGAAATTTCCGGGATTGTAACAGTGCCGCCCGGACAGGACGAACTGGTTTTTGCCGTTTCCGTTTCAGGACAGAATACAGGAGATTTTGCGAATATTGATCAGCTCGGCGTATACCGCCTCCCGTAATTCAGAATCTTTCAACTGCCAAAAAGCGAGGTTATTTGATATGGAAAAAAGAGTATTGTCAATTGGCTGGGCAAGACGGGACATTACACCGTCATTGCCTGTGGCTCTGTGCGGTCAATTTCACGTCCGTGTGGCGACTTCGGTTCTTGATCCCCTGACCCTGACAGCCTGGGCTGTTTCTGCAGGACAAGAGGCACTGATCTGGGTTTCCTGTGATCTGGTCGGTCTGCCGCAGAACTTTCATGCCTGCTGCCGGAAAATGCTGGCGGAGGAACTGCCTGAGTTCGACCCGGAAAAACTCATTATCAGTGCCACTCATACCCATACGGCGCCATACATGGACGCTATGTGGCATGACGGCGTAATTCCTCCTGATGCGCTTTCTCCGTCTGCTTATTTTCAACAGCTGGCACGTGCCGTGGTTGATGCAGCGGTCGAGGCATGGCGCAAACGGTCTCCGGGAAAGCTCAGTTACGGGCATGATTACGCGGTATGTGCCCATCAGCGCCGCATGACTTATTTTCATGACCTGGATCTTCCGCACATAATCGGTGAGAAAACTGAAACCAATGCGGCGATGTACGGTGCAACCGCAACGCCGGAATTCAAAGGCTTTGAAGGTTATGTGGATCACCGGATTGACTTCATCTTTACCTATGACCCGGAGGGCAAGCCGACCGGAGTTGTCGTTGCGCTTCCCTGCCCGGCTCAGGCAACCGAATGGCTGAGCGAGGTATCTGCCGATTTCTGGCATGAAGTCCGGCAGTATTTACGGAAACGTTTTGGCGCCGGGTTCCATCTGCTTCCCCTGTGCTGTGCCGCAGGGGACCTTGCTCCGCGTCAACAGCTGCAGCAGAAGGAGGAAGAGCGCATGTTGAAACTCGGGGGACGTTCCAATCGGCAGGCTATCGCAGACCGAATTACAGCAGCCATGGAAGAAGTTCTGAAATGGAGCCGTTCCGAAATGTTTGACGAAGCAGTTTTTCTGCATCAGACCGGCAATCTGGCTGTGACTCCCCGGATGATTGCAGAGGAAGAATATGTAACTGTGAAATCCGGATTGGAGAAACTGCGTGCTGCACCCCCGGAAGAGAGTCCCCGTGGCGTCTCGGTAAAACAGGCGAAAATCTATCGGGCGGAACAAATTCTCCGGCGTTATGAAAATCAAAAGACGGATTCACGTGTTCTTGTGGAACAGCATATCATCCGTCTGGGCGACATTGCGTTTTGTACATGTCCTCAGGAACTGTTTCTGAATTATGCTCTGCGGATTCAGGCGCGCAGTTCCGCACTTTCCACCATGGTAATTCAATTGACCGGACGCGGTGTCAATCCCAATGGTTATCTGCCGACTGCCGAAGCGGAAAAAGGCGGAGGATACAGTGCATGTATGTATTGTTGCGCCATTGGTTCCGAAGGAGGTCAGGAAATGGTGGAATCCATTGTCCGCGCGTTGGAACGGGCTTTCCCTTCGGATGTGGTATAACTTGAAGGAATCCTCCTTTCCCTTGTGGAAAGAGGCGGGCGGCTGTTTTTTGAGAAACGGGGGAAGTGTGTTGCCAGTCCCCCGTCCCATAGGAACTTGATGCCGAACGGCTTGTCTGACATGGTAAATCGTCTGGAATATCTGACGGAAACCGAAGAATTCCAGACGTTGAGTGAGTTTGTCCCGTAGAAAGACTTCCGCGGAAACTTCGAGGTGATTTACCTTCATTGCGCAGGAATCATGCCCGGGTTCGGTTGAGCTTCATGAGTTTTCCGAGTCTGCCTCCTGACAATTGAATTCCGGAAATGAACCCCGTTTGACTTTTCCGGTTGAAAAGTCCCGGCACAGCATAATACGCGGATAACGGTTGTGCAAATTGCAGCAATCGTTGAACTTGCAAATAGTCTGTCCGCATCCGCATCAGCCCCGCTTCCGCGTACACCATCATGTAAACTCTTACAATTTCAGACGATTCATTCGACTCGACAATATCAGACGCCGAATGAAGTCTGTTTCGGCACTTGCAATCGGCAGACAATGAGGCATACTGATTGTTTCCTGTTCTTCCGGATAAAGTCTCATCTTTTGCAAAAAGTTAAATTTCCTCCGGGTGGGAATCCCATCTGCGGCTTCAGGTTCAAATCACAATTCGATCTGTTCCGGGAATGCCTCTTTCTGCATGATTCCCCACATTTTGTCTATATACGCAAGTGTATAGAAGTATTCATGATAATGATAATAAAACGCACCCTTCCGAGTCAAGATGTAATTCCCGTTCTTTTCTTCGGTAAGAAGACCAAGCCGTTGTGCGATTTTCAATTCCATGCCGTACATTTTTTTTAACGAAACCCCGAAAAATTTCTCAAAATTCCGGGAATCTATTTTCATGCCGTATGCAGTCCAGAACAGATAATAGACCATTCGCTGACGCTGGGACATCCGGCAGGTCAGAGCCGTTGGAAGTTCCCCGGAGTTGACGCGCCTGCAATATTCCTCCACGGAAAAGGTATTGATTTTGAACTGGCTTTTCAGAAGAGTCGTTGCGGAACACCCAAATCCTAAAAAAACATCCCGGGTCATAGAAGAATATTTCGCATTCTCCCTGCTTGAAAATGTCCAAATGGAATCGCGGGTGTATCCCTTCTCTGTGCAATAGCGCGTAATCTCCTCCAGAAGAGCCCGTTTTTCCGGACTCGACATCACCGGGATGGAACTTGGCGTGAATGAAAAATCAATGAACGGATAAATTGCCACATGATTGGCTCCATGCTGAAATGCCGTTTCAAGATCTGCTTTCAGATCCGGGAATGTCTGAGTCGGCAAAGCAAAAATAAAATCCATGGAAACGGTTTCAAACGGAATGTCAGACAATGTTTTTCCAAGATCGGAAGCATCCAGTTCATTTGTCCGCCCTAACATCTGCTGAAATTTTCTCTGAAAGGACTGTATGCCGATGCTGATTTTTGTTACGCCCGCTTCTTTTAACTCCCGAAGGACAGAAGGCGTGACATTGTCGGGATGCAGTTCAATTCCGATTCCTTCACTCAGGACGAAATGCTCCTGAATTGCATCAATGATTTCCTTCAGCCGCTCTGCGGCGAGAACGGGGGTTCCACCACCAAAATACAGGCTCGTTGCATGTTTCCTGCCGCGATACTGACCGCCGACCAGATGAATTTCCTTCAATAAAGCGTCCAGGTATCTGCCGCACAACTCTCTGGAATACAAAATCTTGCAGTATGGGCAGAAGCTGCAGATCTTTTTACAGAACGGAATGTGTACATACAGTCCCAGTTTATCGCAGTCTTCAAACGGCAGTCGACGGTCATACTCTTTCCGAAACAGAAACGGTCTGGCGGAACGGGTCAGCCATGTTCTGGTCAATGTTGTCAGAATACTCATGATCCTCCGGATAAGTTTTCAGATGAATTTCGGATAAGTTTTCAGCATTTCAAAAATGATTTTAAGATTTCCGCGAAACAGAAGCGAGTACTCCGCGGCAAAAAAATACCCGCACTTTTCACAAAGCCCGGGAATCTCTATGCAGCGTCCGCAAATGGAAAGTTTCCCTTTTTCCATGACAACACATTGACGGCACGGCACGGGAAAACGATTGTCGATCAGATAAGGAAACGCACTTTTCAGGTTGAATACCGGCACCCCTTCTTCCATCATTTCCGCGATCACGGCGCAACATTCCGCCTTTTCCTTTCTGGAAAGGGCCAGTTCCGCTGTATCAGGATAGGGAGTATGAAAGTTGAAGGAAACAGCCCGCACATGTTCGGTCTCCCGGGCAGTGCGGCAGACCTCGCGAACAGCATTTTGATTGATCCGATTGATTGCCATGTAGAAGCAGATATTGTCCGACGTTGCGTTTTTGACATTGTGCAAAATGGTGTCATAGGTATTTCCCCTGATCGCATTATGCCGTTCCCGGTCGCCGTCAAGGCTCAGGAGAATCAAATCCGCTTCCGGAAGATCAATGGGAAACGTCCCGTTTGTTACCACGTTAACGATCAGGAATCCCATATTTTTTGCCTCAATGACCAAATCTCTCACTGAAAGATTTCCATCTTTCCAGAGGAAAGTTTCTCCGCCGCAGAAGAAGAGAATGCGGACACCCATCTCATACAGCTGCTGCATTTCATGCCGGATTTGTCTGTAAGGATAAATGACTGAAGTGATATTATTCACGGAACAATGCCTGCAATTCAGATTGCACTTGTCCGTAAGAATCACAGTCCCCAGAATCGGATCTCCGGTTCGGAACAGAATGGACCGAATCCCGAAAGCAGCCAAATATAGAAAGGAAGAAGTTTTCATTGCTTCTGCCGAACCTTGTTTTTTGTTGTTCCAGACCTTTCGGAAGAAGAGAACCTGCACTTAATTATATCATGTTAATTACAGATTGCAAATTGCAAATCGCAGAATAAACGGTCTGTTTGCGAATCCAGTAAATACAGTTTGAGCCTCCCGGAATGGGATGATAACAGCTGCTGTATTAGAAACATTCCCAGACCACCGGCCGGAGTTGCCGTTCAGACGTAAAAATAATCCTGTCAAAAAACTCTGTTTTGAACGTCCGAATGAAATTCTTCATGCGGTATTCATCTGCGGTGTGACCGGCGGCAATTTCCCGATCTCCATTCGGCTGAAGTTGATTTTGAAACAACTTCCATATTGAGATGATACAATCGGTTGTGATTCGCAGGCAAACCGCTTTCAATTTCACGCGGGGAATCTTTTCCCGTAATCTGAACGTAAAGACAAGTTAAAATTGCCGCCACACGATAAAATGCCTGCAATGGCAGTCGCCAGATAACTTTTCTGCGGATTTCTCAAAATGATGTCCCGAGACGAGATTGAAAAGCTGTTGAAAGATGCTACTATAATCATGGTCTGTATTTTCTTGTTCTATATCAGCGGTTTGAGCACTTCCAGTATAGAACAGCTTCCGATTTTAACAAGTCAGTTCGGAATTTTTACCGGACAGTAATGCTGACGGTGTAAGAAATCCTGTTTTCTCTGGAGTAAGCCGATAAAGAGGAGATTGGCTGATGGCTTTTACAACGAAAAAATCACTGCTGGCGAAGGTCCGCGCAGGGGACGAGGTGTCCTGGGAGGAGTTTTACGAGGCTTACCGTCCGCTGATCCTGCTGTGCGGCGGCGACTGTTCGCTTACACCGGACGAAAACGAGGAACTTGTGCAGCAGGTCATGACCGAACTGTTCACCAAGGACATCCTCGGGAAATATGATCCCGATCACATTCCTGAAAACGTGGTGTTCCATTACGATCCGAAACGAGGACGTTTCCGGCATTTTCTCAAGAAGATCGTGCGGAATCAGGCGATCAGGATTTATCACAGGCGATTCGATCATGCACAGATGGAATCTGCGGAAACGGTCTGCGGGGAGAGTGCATTCGATTTGATCTGGGATGAGGAATGGCGGCGGCATGTGCTGAACATGGCACTGGTCGAACTCAAGGGCCGGGTCCAGCCGGAAACGTATGCGGCATTCGAGATGTATGCGATGCAGAACCGGAAACTGGATGAGGTCTGCAAGTTTCTGGATATGTCGCCGGCTTCGGTCTATACCGCCAAAAGCCGGTGCATTGCAACATTGAAAGAAATTATCGCGAGTCTGGAGGAGAAATAAAATGAATGAGCATTACACGAAAGAGGAATTGGACCAGTACCGCAACGGAGGAATGTCCATCCTGCGGAAAATCGGCTGTTCGACGCATTTGAAAAACTGTCCGGCATGTGCGAAACTGCTGGAGGAACTGAACGCGGATGACCAGCTGCTGCGCGATCTGCGCGGCAGTGTGGAGCTCTATCAGCAGCTTGCCCGGAAAACGAATACACGTCCTGCTCCCAAAACAACATGAAAGTTGCAAGTCCCTGAAAAAAGCAACAGCTTATTGATTTCAATTTTATCTCTTTTGCTGAAGCGGGCTGATCTCTTCCCGTTTGCAAAGATAAAAAACAATGTTTTTTTCTGCATGGACATAAAATGTCCGACTCTGTCTGCTATCTTGTTATTTATGGAAAATCGTTTCCCGGCGGTGTAAGAAAACCGGGGAATTTACGATGTTAGTAAAACAGAACGGAAAATCATGTCCGGGACAAAAGAGTGCAGAACAATCGGAGCTTGAAAAGAGGAGAGAGAAAATGTACAGGGAAGTGAGGAGTTTTAGAAGGATTTTTACTTGTCTTAAAGTTTACTTTCCGGTTTGTATTGTCAAGAAATATACGTATATTATGCAAACGCCGAAAATAGTGAACACATGCGGACAATGCGATATATCAGATAAATCTCAGGCAAAAATAGAACTTCTCCGGTCTGTACGCAACTGCCGGCTTTTTGCGGGATGCGGGGAAACTTCAGTTCCCGATCCGGAACGGAAGGCATTTGCTGTATTCAGAGAAATCCGGAGAAATGTCTGTCCTTCGGATAATCAGGATCAGGTCTTAACGGTATCCGGATGTGCGATGCACACCGGACGAAATAAAATCAATAGATAACATAACAGAATCAAGGGGATTGCAATGAATGATCTTTTGGAGTTTTTGTGGGACTGCATTAAGGGTCTGTTCCGGGGAATTTTCTGGTTAGGTACGCTGCTGTTTGAGTTCCTGCCATGGCTGTGGAACGGTTCCGAAGAGGACGATGCAACCTGGGAAGGGCGTTTTATTCGTCTGTTGATGACGTTGGCGGGGGGCGTCCTGATCGGCTGCTGTCTCTGTCTTTTAAACTGGGCAGCACAGCCGAAACTTTCCGTTCTTGAAAAAATCGACGCCATCCAGGTGAGTTTCGACCGGCTTGCGATCAACCGGAAAACTCTGATAAACGATTTGAAGCAGCATCCCCTCGAAAAGCGCGTGGAAGTTCCCAGTCATCTGCGGAAACGTTTTCTGATCCTGACGGATGACCAGCTGAACAAAATTGATGCGGCATATCTGGCGGAAATCAAAAAACTGGAAGTCGGTCTGCAAAATGCGAAATACCGGAAACGGGCGGAAGGGATTGCATCCCGGATTCAGTCGGTCATGGAACGCAAGCCGAGCGGAACCGTCTATCTGCTGGACACCGACGAATTTCAGGCATTCTGTCTTTCCGGAGGGAGCATCATGATTACAAAAGGTCTGATGGATCAGCTCTCCGATGACGATGAACTTGCCTTTGTCATCGGGCATGAATACGCTCATTTTCTATGCCGGCATACCGGAGAAAGCATTACGAAAGGCATGATTGCGCAGGAATTCGGTGAGACTTTTTTCTTCGAGGAGAAGCCGGAGAACGCCGGGAACAGCCTGAAAGCGTCATTTGCAAAACTCGGATACCATTATGGGGTGCTGATCGGCGTCCTGCTCCCATACAGCCGCACGATGGAATACGAGGCGGACCGTCTGGGCGTTCTGCTGATGAAACGGGCGGGATTCAATGTACAGGGGTCGTTCAAGGCGATGGAGAGGATAGCGGCAATGGATCAAGACAGTTCAGCAGTCAGTCATTTTCTGTCCACGCATCCGAAGGGAGAAAAACGACTTGACGAAATCCGGGAGGCGGCGGCTCTTCTGGAAACCTCCGATACCCCCGTCTGGGGCTCGAAGCTGACAGTTGCCACGGAATCGGTAAAAGTCGCGGCAATCAAGAAATGGCTTGCGGCCAGGGAGAAGAAGGCGGTTCCTCCTGCGGAAGAAAACACAATGAACCAGACGGACAAGCTCAAAGAGAAGTTAATGAACACAAAAAATGCGGCTGCAGATACCGCAGACAAGCTCAAAGAGAAGTTAATGAACACAAAAAATGCGGATACAGATGCCGCAGAAGACAGTGACAGGCAAAAACAGAAATGACGAGAATATATGGCATTCTGAAACGGCAAGTCGGACTTGTCCTGTGTTTTCCGCTCTGCGCCTTATTTTGCGCGGAACCGGACTTCTACGTCTGGCAGCGGCAGCACACGCCGGAACTGAAATCGGCGGTTGCGGAGTTTTACCGCAAATGTCCGGGACGGCTTTACTTCCTTGCGGGGGAAATCGAAAACAACGGACATGTGATCCGGATTGATCCCCTGAAAGCCGTTGATTTCACCCGCGCCGTTCCCGTAGTCCGGATTCATGTGAAAAATCTGAAAAAAACGCCCGCGGCGCTGGCGGAGGAGATCATGAAAGTATATATTCCGTGGAAGGCGGCGAATGCTTTGCAGATCGACCTCGACGCACCGGAATCCCGGCTGGACTATTACCGGAACGTCATGCTGGAACTGCGGAAAAAACTGCCGGGTGCCGAACTTTCCGCCACGGTTCTGCCGTGTCACCTCAGACATACTGTCTCTTTCCGTGCGCTGGCGTCGGCCTGCGATTATTATGTGCTTCAAGTGCATGGGCTGGCGCGTCGCAACAAGACGTGGTCGATTTACGATCATGCAGAGGCGGTCAAGGCGGTTACGCGGGCGGAATCGTTGAAACTGCCGTTCAAAACCGCCCTGCCGCTTTACTGCAGCCGGGTCGGCGGACAATGGGTCAAGCCCGACATGGCGAAGGTGAGCGAACTGGCGTCGGTCTGCGGCGAAGTGATCGGATTCCGTCTGGGGATTCCCGGCGACGGTTCTGCACTGGATCTGGAAACTGCGCTCCGGGTCTGTCGTGGACAGGGCTATGCTCCGAAAGCGGAAACCCGCTGGGAACAGAAAACCGGCGGAACGTGGCACCTTTTCGTCCGGAACTGCGGTTTTTTCGCCGAACGGATCACTCTTTCGCTGGATTTCAAGACCCTTCCGGCGGATCTGGACACGTTCAACCGCGCCAGTCTGAACGGAAAACACAATGAACTGACACTGGTTCTGCCGCCGCCGGGTATGGAAAAACCGTATCTGTGGGTGCGGACCGGGTCGAATGAAAAACCGTTGACAACGATTCAAATACAAGGAAAAAACAAGTTATGAAATATTGCAGTATGCGCAATCTTCTTCTGCTGCTTTCAACGGCGGCAATCGGTCTTGCCCCGGCTGAAAGCCCGGCATGTGGACCGTATTTTCAGCCGCATTACGTCAATGGGCAGTCCCCATATTTGACTGTGCTGCATCGGAAACAGGCGGTCCGGCGGCTGATCGCCGATCTGGACGATCTGATCCCGAAAGTTCCGGAAATCCCGGACGGAGCTGTTTGGGAAACCGCAGTCAGGCAGGATTTCACCGCGGCAGTCGAGCGGTATCTGCCGAAACTTCCCCCGGAAAAGAAACAGGAACTGATCCAGGATTATCTGAAATGTATGCAGGACCGTCCGACCAATCTCAAAGAAGTCATGAAGAATCTTCCGGAAGAACTGACGGAATTCGCGCTCTATCGTGCGGGCGTCGCAGAAATGGAACCGGGCGGCAGGGAGATTCCGCCCTCGTGGAAAAAACTGCTGGAACTGCCCGGTAAATCGCGGCATTTCCGGACGGTCTGGGTGTATTTCATGCTGGGCAATTATCTGAAGCAGGACTGCGGGCGGTATTATCAGGCGTGCCGGGAGGCGGCAAGGGCAGGATTCGCCGACACGCCGGGACTGCTCAAGGCATCCTACAGGAACGAATTTCGTTTTACAGCCGATCCGGTCAGGAAAATTCACCTCGCGCTCGAATTGCAGCGGAACAGGCCCGATCTGGAACTTCTGACAGAAGAATATCTCTCCGTGATTCCGCATTCCGATGCCGAATGCACCGCCATGCTGGCGGATCCGCTCTGCCGGGAGGTGCTGGTGATTTTCGGCTGCAATCGGAAAATTTTTCAGCAGGAAGTTTGGAAATATCAATTCCGGAATGCGGACATCCTTGCCTGGCGCGCATACGAAGCGGGCGAGGTGGAGCTGGCGGAAAAATATCTGAAACTGCGAACGCGCGACACGCTGCTTTCCACTTATATCGAGGCGAAAATCGCCCGATACCATGGGAACAATGAACTGGCGATTCAAAAGTTGCGTCAATGGCTGAAATTCGTGGAGAAGATCGACCCGAACGACCGTGCGGACATCGTCGGGATCAAGCATGTGAGCGATCCGTGGAACACCGAACCGACTTATCCGCTGCAGCAGGATATTTACGGTCTGCTCGGCAGTGCACTGGTTCTGCGTCGGGATTTTACGGAAGCGGCGATGTTTTTCTACCGGGCCGGTCAGATCGAAGCCGATGTCATGTATATCGCGGAAAATCTGATGACGCTGCCGGAACTGACGGTCTTTGCCGACTCCGTTTCCGGCGATCTGAATTCAGAAGACCAGGAAATCCGCCAGGCGGCGCAGAGCATCCGGCACATGACCGCCCGCAGAGCATTCCGGGAAAACAAATTCGACATCGCGCGGAAATATCTGCCGGAGGAATATAAAGGAATACTGGATCTGTATCTTGCTTTCATCCATGCCTCCAAAGATGTCTCCAAATCCTTTGACAGCTTAGCATTGAATCTTTACAATGCAGCCAGAATCATGCGCTGGTACGGGATGGAACTTTGCGGAACGCAGGGCGCACCGGATGCTTTTCCCGACGGCGCCTGGGGCATTTCCGCGGATTTCGAGGACTGTCCGGATTGCAAATATGATCCGAAAACCGACCGCTGGACGACGGTCTGCGTGAAACACAAGGAAGATTGCAAATATGCGACCGGACAATTCTGGACACGGACAGATATCTTTCATACTCCCGAACCCGGACGCTCCCCCGTGCCGCGGAATCAGCGTTTTCATTACCGCTACCGTGCTGCGGAACTTGCGAAGCAGGCGGGCGATCTCGCACAGGATGAAGATCTGCGGGCTCTTGCCAATTTGTTCGGCGGGGAGTGTCTGCGCTACCGCGCGCCGCGAAAGGCGGATTTCTTCTACAAGCGGCTGGTAAAACAGTCTCCGAACAGTCCTGTCGCCAGAATCGCGGACAAACTCCGCTGGTTCCCGAACAGTCCCACGCTGAAAAAAGAACTGGGCAGTGCGATGCCGTACAAATCGCTTGACGAAGTGAAAAAAGTAATCGGAACAGCAGACATTGAACTGCGGGAAATTCTGAAACAGCGGGAGAAAGCACCGGAGGAGAAAAAAACTGACAGTCCGCCGGAAGAGGCTTTCTCCGCCCATGATGCAACGGGCTTGCCCCAGGAAACAATCTGATTACGGAAAATCCGGCAGGGGCGTCGATAAGCAATAAGTGACTTGAAAGGTTTTAAGATGAAAAAGGCATTTATCATCAGCTCTGTCATTCTGATTTTGCTTTTCCTCGCAGCATATTTTGTGAAACCGGGCGCAGAGGGGATGAAGATTCCTCTCCGGCCTGATTCTCAGCAGGAGAATACGGCTGCGTTATGCCGCCAGATAGAGGAAGCGGAGAAAAAATATAATGCGGACTGTCAGGAACTGCTCTCAGAATTTTTGCCGGACCTTGAAAAAAGAACTGCCCCGGATTTCGAGAAAGCTGACCGTGCTGTTCCCGGAGTTGTGAAAGAGTTGTGCAGTTTCAAAGTCTGCGTGAAACTCTGCTGCAAGGCGGTGAAGGACAAAATCAAAGGAACCCACGACTTCATGGATGCCTACACCGCCGCAATGGATGCTCCGATTATCCGTCCATGTGTCCATGCCAACTTGGTTGCCTCCGATATGCTTCAGAACCTTCAGCTGCGTCTGAAAGAAAGACATGCCCGGTATCTCACTGATCTCGCGACGATCTGCAGCAATGACGCTTCTGATGTGAAACTTCCGCCGAAGGATCTCGAAAAACTTCAGAATTGTCTTGAAACGGTCGCGGGAACGGTTCAGACAACTTATTTGAAAAAAGTGATGGCGGGGATCGGGACAGCCTTTGAGGTGGTCTTTATCCGGGAATCTTGCGGATACATCGTAAAACTCTTTGCGAAACCGGTGGCAAAAATCTGCGCTTCTGCGGGGGCAGCCGGAATCTGTGCGGCGGCAGACGGACCGCTGCCTTTGGGAGATATTGCCGGAGCTCTGATATCCATTGGCGGACTGTCATGGACGGTATGGGACATTTATGATGTAATGTATGTCATGCCGAAGAAACTCAACGCCGAACTGCGGAATGGAATTGCCTCGACAAAAGCGAAACTGCTGGAGGAATCACGTAAGCAGGCGGAAAAAATCGTACAGGCATACCGAGAGTCCGGCTGCAGAATCAATCAGGAATTGAAGGAACAGCTGAAATGATGTTCCGCTGAAAATAAAAACTTGTTATGGTGGTGTCATGATGAATATGTTCAAATGCTTTTGGGTGATGGCAATCTGTTCTGCTGTCGTATCTGTCAATGCCGCTGGAACGGGACTGATGACAAAAGTTGCAGAAGAAACTTTGGAAATCGCGGCCAGGCGGAGCGGGCGGACTCTGACAGAGGGAATGAAGATCACGCTGGGACGTGAAATGCTGAAAATGACGGCAAAATATGGTGATGATGTTCTGCCGTTGGTCCGGCACGGAGGTCTTGAAGTTTTGGAACAGGGAATCCGTCATGGAGACGACTTCTGGAAACTCTGCAAAGCTGTTCCGGAAGCCTCCCGCAGTCTCGCCTTGCACTCCGACGAACTTCTTCCGCTCGCAAAACGCATCGGTCCGGATGTGCTGATCCTTGAGGCAAAAGCCCCGGGACTGTCCGCACGGTTTGCAAAAGAATTCGGCGATGACGGCGTCCGGTTCGTTGCACAACACTCTCCTCAAGATGTGCCGCGCCTGCTTGGATACGCCTCAAAAGCTGATTCCCCGGAAACAAAACGTCTTTTCTTTGAAAAATACCGGAAATCCAGGAACCCTTCTGCATTTCTGCAGGCATTGAACTGGAAAAATATCATGGCAGGCGGTCTTACCACTGCTGCGATTGTAGGCGCATACAAGATTTCAGACGGTATTCAGGATGGACTGAAAGATCCCAAAGCGGCAGAACAGACGGTTGATACCATATTGTCCCCGTTTCGATATGCCTTGTATGCTTTATTTGTCATACTTTTAATTCCCCTTGGAATCAAAAGTATCGGCTGGAGCGTTGCCGCATGGAAAAAGAGGAAAAACTGATTTGCACATGGAGTGTCGTCCGGAAAAACGTATTTCAGGCAGTTTTTTGTAAATTTTTGAGCTGTCCCATGGAGATGTCACAGCGGCACGGCGATGATATAGTCCAGCTTGAGAACCAAATTCGCAGCGGATCCGGTTGCCTTGGGTTGTGTTGTCAATCATTATAAATCTAGGCGGCAATACATCATATATTGCGCATCTATTGACGATAAACCAGGTTTTTTCATGGTGTGTATAATGCAGGGATAGAATGTCCCGTCGCCGGACTACCGAAACAGCCGGACATGCCTGTATGGCAGAGAAGGACTGTTTTTCATGGGTGAGGATACCGCGGTATTGCTGATGCTCCATGCCGGAATGAGCCGCCGATACAGCATTACGCTGTAGTCCCCGATTCGGTGAGATGTCGGTGGGACTTATGGAATGTTCACGCCTGTGTCCTGTTGATGGAACTACTTGCCGCACAAGAGGAAACCGGACATCTGCCCCGCAGTGTTTTCAGTATTTTTCTGAGATAATTTTTTCTTCCGGATTTGCATTATCAGGATTACTGAATTATATTCATTAATAAACTGTAATATTTCATGTTCCACTTTTGCAGTTGAGCTCGTTTATACCGTTATATTTCGGCAATACCCTCTGAAACCCGTCAGGGGAAGAAGTTA
>CASDPB010000128.1 GCA_949282305.1 uncultured Lentisphaeria bacterium
GACGACTCAACTCCAGAAGTCCCAGTTTCGGTTTAATGATTTTTGTCTCGAGATTCATCTGATCTTCCTTTCTCTTTTTGATGCCCTCTTAAATATAGCATCTTTTTCTTGTTTTGTCAGATGAAGTCTTATCTTTTACAGATCATATCGCCAAATTATTTCATGCAGAAAGCGTATTATATGCAAGCTAACTTAATTGCCGATGCAATATATTTTTCACGTGTTTTCCGCTTATGCTGTTTCGGTGTCCGGCTGTGCAGGAAGCGGCAGTGCCGCTCCGTTCCTGTCCCGGAACACAGAAAAAATGTTGCAATTGCAACAAAATGGATTATATTACCGCTTCCTGAAATGTCAAGATAGTGTGGAGAATGAATCGCATGAAGATGAAGCTGTCGCTGAGATGGATTTATTTGATCCTTCTGATTCTTTTCGTTGTCGTCTTTGCCGTGGCTGTCAGTATGTCGTATCATGTGCCATATTCCGGGCGCGCTTATGTTGAATGCGGAATGGCGCCGGTCTACAGCAAGGTTGCGGGGGAGATAGAGGAGATTTACCGCAAGGACGGAGATCACGTTGAAAAAGGGGATCCTCTGTTCAAGATTGACGATCGCAATTATCGCGCGGAAGTGGAACGTCTGGAGGCATCCTATGAGACGACCTGGAACCGGCTTGCCGCTCTGGATCTTCAGATCGGGGAGGAGCAGGAGAACCGCGTCCGGCTGGAGAAGACCCTTCGGAAAAATACGATGGACTACAGACGTGACACGCAGCTGCTGGCAAAGAAAATCATCTCGGTAAAGGATTTTGAGACGACTCAGCTGAACTATGACATTGCGGTCCAGGAGCTTGCCGCGCTCAGGAGACACATCGAATCCCTTAAGCTGGAGCGGGGCGCACCGGGAAAGGAGAACAGTGAGCTGAAAACACTGGCAGCTCAGCTGGAGATTGCCCGGAACAATCTCAGCGATACCGTAGTCCGCGCTCCGCTCTCCGACATCTTAAGCTGTCACCAGCTGTATCGCGGACAGACCATTGTCACCAATGAGAAATACTGCATCATTCATTGTCAGGATGACATCACCGTCAACGCAGATATGATGGAGAAAAGCGTCAGCCGGCTCCAACCCGGGCAGAATGCGCTGATTGTCTTTGACGCGCTGCCCGGGCGCATTTATCATGGCACGCTGAAGGGGATTGTCCGCGAGCTGCGTTCCGGATATGTGGCGCCGAATGAATTCCATCAGATAGAGGAAGACACCCGCTGGATCCGTTCTGTCGGCAGGAACCGCATTCAGCTGCGCCTGACGGAATCTCTTCCGCAGGGAATGTTCCTCGTGTCGGGCGCAAAAGCCGCGGTGACACTGCTCGACGAGCGGCATCCGCTGCTCAACTGGCTTGCAATCCGCTGGATCAGGCTTATCAGCTTGTTGAACTATATCTATTAAACGGAGAACGGAAGACATGCTGCATTATGACAGGGAGATGCAGAAATTTCTGCGGGACAAGTTCCGCAGGATGCTGCTTGCCGCCGTGGTCGGCGTGCTGCTGGCGCACTGGCTTCCGTTTACGGCGAGCCCCGCTTTCATCGGCGTGTATCCGACCCTGATCCTGATGTCGCTGGATCATTTTTCCCTGTGGGCGCTCCTGAAACGCTGTCTGTTCCTTCTGATCGGGATGATTATCGGATCCATTGCATTTGAGCTGTTTGCGAATCTTCCCTTTCTGGCGGTGTTCATCACATACGCCCTTTTCATCGGGGTATTGAAAATGTTTGCCGTCCGGAAAGAGGTGGCGAACTCCTTCTGTTTCCTGTTTACTTATTCCATGGGATTCATCTACAGCAGTTATCCGGATTCTGTGATGGAGCTGTCGATCTGCCAGGACTACCTGATTCAGTTTTTCCTGCTTTTTTTCTTTGTCTGGGGATGTTATGCGCTGTTTCCTTCGGAAAAGCCGCCGCCGTTTCGCAGCCGGGCGCTGCCGCCGGAAGTTGTAATTCAGGATGCCGAACTTGCCCTCTACGCCCTGATCTGGCTGGGGATCTGGCTTGTTTTTCTGCTTTTCGAGTGGCACTTCGCTCTTTTTGCCTTCCTCAGTTTTGTAGGGGCGTTCCGTTTTTTCGAGCGGCGGACCATGAAGAGAATTGCAGGAGAAAACATATTTGCACATGTTCTGTGCTGTACGGTATCATCTCTGTTCAGTCTGTTGATGCTGGGACTTCTGGATCATGTCCTGCTCCTGATTCTGGGGCTTCTGCTGCTTTTGATTCCTTTTGTCCGATTTGCCGTCTGTCCGCCGTGCGAAGAAGTCAGATACCGCAGTGCAACCATGCTTTCCGGTATTCTGGTTCCGCTGGTGCTGTATCTGTCGCCGGACCATGCCGCCGTTTACCAGAGCATGTTGCGCGCGATGCTGATTGTCTCTCTGATGCTGATTTTATGGATTGTGGTTGAATATTTGTATTATGGCGGTAATGTAATCAGGAAAATGAAGGATCATGCGCCGCCTTTGGGAAGAGGGCGCTTTCTGATTCGCAGCCATTGGGACTGGAAAAAACATTTTCCGCGGAAAGGGCGGGGGATTTTCAATGCATAAGACGAATATGTTGACGAGGCTGGTTTCCGCGGTTTACCGTCACCAGCTCGCATATCTGTGCCGCAAATTGACTCCATACAATATCGGGGGCGGTTCCTACATTTTTCTGGTTTATATCCATGAATACCCCGGCATTACACAGATGGAACTGAGTTCGCTTCTCATGATCGACCGGGCGACGGTCAGCAAAATGCTGGCTCATCTTGAAAAAGAGGGACTGATCCGGCGGTTCCCGAATCCCGAAGACGGCCGTGCCGTGCTTCTGGAAATCACTGCCCGGGGGGAGGAACTCAGCAAACATCTGTTCGAGATCATGGAAAATTACCGCTCCCTGGCGCTGGACGGTATTTCTCCGGAGGATTACAGGGTTGCCATCACCGTTCTGGAAAAGGTGCTTGCCAATATCCGGAAGCATACCCATGAAAAGGAAAAGCGGAAAGCCACCCTTCGGAAAAACTGATTTCAAGCCGCCGCGGCGGGTGAATACTCTGAACGGGCGTTGAATGAACTGCTTTTCACGCGGAATGCGGGATATGAAGCTGAATGTTTGCCTACTTCTTCCGGATGCGTTCCGAGAAATCAGGAGGAATTTCGGAAAGTCCGTCCACTTTGGGGTTGACGTAGGAGCGCTGTTTCAGATGCTGAAAACTTTCATTCTTTTCCGCAACCAGCGTGCCGCTTTCAAAGGCGCGGAGGTCGGAATAGCCGTTGAACAGCAGACGCAGATCTCCGATAAAAGAGGGATTCAGTTCCTTGACTGATGGAATCAGGGCCGTCAGGCAGTTTTTCGTGATCGTGTTGTAGAATTCGGGGTGCTCTTTCAGGCGGTTCATGCGGGACAGCAGACTGCGGAACAGAGTCTGCGCATCCTCCGCCGAAAGCGTGGTGCGATAGAGATAAACATCTTCGTGACGGTAATTCGTACGAAGCCCGATCAAATCTTCTTCCGTTCCGGCAATGAAGATCAGTTCAAACTGTTTGTAGAGCCCCGGCAACGCGCCGAACTGGTCTTTCCTGTCCGTCCGCGTCTCAATGGAGAATGTGAGATGGCGCCTGTCATTGAATTCAAAGCTGAGCATGGAATGCGCAATGGCTTCCATCCCGTCCCAATGAACCACCATGTAGTCCATGTGGCGGATTGCCGCTATCTCATACTCCATGTCCAGATAACGGACATCGAAATCCGTTTCCGTCCGATAACGGAAATCCCGGATATCATGGATTTTCACCCGGTCCGGAGTCAGGAACTCCGCGTAAGGAGGACGTGCGCAGGACGGATTCCAGTCCCGGTCATTGGACGGTGCCCGCAGGAGAAACTGGATCATGAGAACCAGGATCAGACCGAGAGACGCCGGAAGCAGATATTTCCGCTTCCAGAAATACGCCGTGCCTGCGAGAACGACGAAAAAAAGGACTGCCGGAATGCGCAGTGCATCCGGCAGTCCCAGGTAATAAACGGCTCCAGCCGCCCAGATTGCCGAGAAGAAGTAGACGCATGCGAAAACAGCCCGCAATATCCGAAATCTCATTTTCGGCATATCATTGGACATGTTGCACTTCTTCTCCCTATTACTTTCAGTTATTTCGTAGCCTTAACCCCGGTCATGAAGACTGCGACAACGTCGGAACCGGACTTCAGCATCAGCTTCCCGTCTTTGACAACATAGGAATCCACTTTGGAAAGGACATTCAGGAAGAGATTTTCATACTGCATCCCGGGACCAGCCATTCTTGTGGCTCCGAGTGCACCGACTTTGAATGTCCCTTTGGACTCGTCGATCGCCGCGGGACCGAAGTAACGGTTGACTCCGGCGCACCCCGCAATCTGTTTCTTCTGCGGATCATAAATCAAGGTGATGTTTTTGGAGGGTTCCTCCCAGGACTTTTCCGCACCCTTCAGTGTATTCAGCTCAAGAGTCCAGACGGAAGAAATGGTCGGCGCGATCTCCGACACTTTATTTTTCGTCTCTTTTCCGAGTTCTTCCTTCTTTGTCTCCACTGCCTTTTTCACGGATTCCTCCGTCTTTTTTACAGTCTTCTCCGCCTCTTTCTTTTCCGGCAGCTGCTTCGGACAGACCTTCTTTTCCTGTTCGGGCGTCACTGGAACCGCCGGCGTTTCCGTTTCGGTCGGTTCACAGGGAAGGAAACAGGAACATCCATTCGTAAACACGGCGAGGGCAACAGAGAGAAAACCCATACTCAGTGTTGCGATCGTTGAACGTGTTTTTTTCATAACCTCTACCTCCATTAATTTTTGAGTGGTCATTTACAATACAGCCGGATGCCGATAGTTCAAGCTGAAAAAGGAAAAAACGACAGACTTTCTTTCAGGGAAGATGCCGCCCGGACCAAAAGACCCCGCACCGGGAAGGTGCGGGGAACAACAAAGGAGAGAGTTGTCTATGAAGCATCATATCGGGTTTATGAGCTCCATGTTATCATAGACATGGGCGGAACGGAAAGGTTCTGCCGGAAAATCAATTTCATGAAAAATAATTTTGATTTTTCCGACTGCGTTTCACGTCAATGCCGTCTTCCCCGGATTTCCATGATTTCCGTGGGGGGGATCTCCATAAGGTGTTTTTCCGGCTGTTTCCCGCGGAGCATATTGAGGATGACGTGTGCGCTTTTTCTGCCGATTTCCGGGAAGTCCTGAAGACAGAGAAAAATCTTGTCATAGAAATCCGGCGGATAGTTGTCCCACGGGTCGAACATTGCACCGATGTAACGTTCCGGCTGTCTGTCGGCAAGGAGCGACGGCACTTTGACCGGAGTCCACGGAGAGTCGGCGAACACAGCCAGCGTTTTGATTTTGTGGCGCGTGACAAGGGATTGAAGGCTGCCCGGATCATCCGTCCACGGGATGTTCCGTTCCGAAAGCAGACGGCTTTCCCACAGGAAGCGGGCGCGGCCTACCGTGTTGTATGCGGATTGAAAGAGGAATGCGCCGTCCGCCTTTTCCCGCATTACTTTGTCCACAAGCCCCCGGATGGAAAGTTCGACGTCCGTTGTGACCGCCGGATAACCGGTTGCCTCCAGCCAGCGGTCTATGAAGCAGACCGGCATTTTCAGCAGATTCAGGCGTGCAACCAGCTGCGGGGAAAACAGGCGTTCCTCCGGGGGAATCATGACGGCTGCGTCGCAGATTTTCTGCTCAAGTTTGGAAATGCAGGTCGCCAGCGACTGCTTTGTTCCGCTGTGGAGCAGGATCATCAGCGTATAGTCTTTTTCGATCAGCACCTCATTCATGGCGGACGCCGGAATGGACTGGTGACGGCTTGCCAGTGAATCCATAATCAGCGCCACGAGGCGTGTTTTCCCCGCGGCAAGATTGCGTGCCGCGAGATTCATGACATAACCCAGCTTGTCGGCTGTCCGCAGCACTCTTTGCCTTGTCTCCGGCGAAATGCGCGGATCATGGCGCAGAGCACGGGACACCGTTGAGGCATTGAGCCCTGTCAGCTTTGCTATATCATGAATCGTGACGCTCATTCGTCAGCGTATTTTATAGGTTTTGATTTCAAACGGCTTCAGACTCAACGGATACCTGCCGTCTTTGCCTTTCTGCTCCGCGCCTTCCTCCCATTCGATGAGGTTGGTTTCGCAAAGCCGGGCATTTTTCTCGCGCAGGACAAGGACACCGTGTGAATTTTCTCCCTTCGTTTCGACAACGCGGACGACGAGGCAATTCTCCTTTTCCGCTTTTTTCACGACTTCCAGAGAGAGCCCTTCCGCCTCCAGACGACAGACCGGAGTCATTTTTTCCGCGCTGTATCCGGCAAAGACGAGAGGCGCGCGGTTGAGCGCCGCCGCTTCGGATTGAACCGTGGATTCCGCAAGACTGCCTGTGTGCGGCAGGAAGCTGTAGGTGAACTCATGATGTCCAAGATCGGCATCGAAGTCCGGATACTTCGGGGAACGGAGCAGGGCAAGATCAATGACGTTGCCCTTGACTTTGTAACCGTATTTGCAGTCGTTGAGGAGTGCCGCGCCGTAATGGGCTTCGGACAAATCCGCATAACGCTGCCCCGCGACTTCAAACATGGCGGCATCCCAGCTGGTATTGTCGTGAGTCGGGCGCCTGATTGCACCATACTGAATGTCAAATGTCGCTTCCTGTGCCCTGACATCGACCGGGAATGCAACCCGGAGAAGTTTTCTGGCTTCGTGCCATTCCACTGTCGTGACAAAGTCCAGCCGCTTGCTGTCATGCGTCAGGATGACCTTCTGGCACATGACGGAATCATCGTGGCGGTAGGAGAATTCCAGTCCGGAACAGATACCGCCGTCTGTTGTCCTGACCGCCTTTTCCGCCTGGAGAACTTCGATGAACTCCTTTTCATAATAGAGGTCAATATCCCATGCCTCATAGTCGTTGGGATGGTCGTGATACAGCGAGAAGATGTTGGCGGGGGCGGATAAGACTTCGCGTCCCGCCTCCTTGTCGAAGGCTTTCAGCAGAGTGCCGTTCCGGGAGAACTCATACCTGATTAGCTGGTTTTCGAGCACCAGGGAACGACCGGGCTTTTCTGTCTTTTCCTTGATTTTTCCGCCTTTGCGGAGTGTTGAAAACGAACTTCCCGGCAGGTTGACGGAGGCGAAGATTCTGCCGTTCTCTGTCTGAGTCGCGATTTCTTTTCCTATTTCATCCAATACCCGGCAGGACGCCCATTTTTCCGGCAGTTCAACCAGTCCGCGGTAGTTGCAGGACAGCGTATTGACGAGCACCAGCGAATCCGCCTTTGCCCGGAACAGTTTTTTTGCCGTCTGCTCCAGCAGTTTCAGACAGGATTCGTGGATTTGCCCGTGTTCCTTTTCTGTGGTTTCATAAACCAGGCGGATTGAGGAACCCGGAATAATGTCATGGAACTGATTCAGGAGCAGCGTCTTCCAGTCGCGGTCAAGTTCCGCGGACGGATACTCTTTCAGCGGGAGATGCGATGCCAGGAATTCCACCGCGGTCAGCATCTGTTCGTTTTTCCTGTTCCACCGTTTGGTGCGCGCCTGAGTCGTCAGAGTGCCGCGATGGTATTCCAGATAGAGTTCTCCGTCCCATTTTGCCAGCTTGTCTTTCTGCTCTTCCAGTTCCCGGAAGAAATCATCCGCCCGTTTGCAGACGACTTTGGGAGAGAATTCCAGATTCTTCTGCCGTTCGAGGCGTTCCAGATGCTCCGGTGTCGGACCGCCGCCGCCGTCGCCGATCCCGAAGAGACATAAGAACTTGTCAAGAAAGCCATTTTCCTTGAAACGGTTTTGCGCGGGAAGCAGCCCGTTGGGCAGAACCTCGGAGTTGTAGGTGTTTTCCGGGGGGAAGTGGGTCAGGACTTCGGTGCCGTCGATGCCGATCCAGCGGAAGGTGTTGTGCGGGAAGGTGTTGATCTGGCTCCATGAGAGCTTCTGCGTCAGAAAGCTGTCGCAGCCCGCCCGCTTGATGATCTGAGGCATGGCGGCGGAGTAGCCGAATACATCCGGCAGCCAGAGATTTCTGACATCCACACCGAACTCTTCCATGAAGAAATTCTTGCCGTGGAGGAACTGCCGGACCATGGATTCGCCGCTGATGAGATTGCAGTCCGCCTCGACCCACATGCCGCCCTGAAGTTCCCAGCGTCCCGCCTTGACCTGCTTTTTGATTTTTGCGTAGAGCTCGGGATAGTGGTCTTTGACAAACTGGTAGAGCTGAGGCTGGGAGGCTCCGAAGATATAATCCGGATACAGATCCATCAGGCGCAGCTGGTTTGCGAATGTGCGCGCCGCTTTCCGGACGGTTTCCCTTACGGGCCAGAGCCAGCCCACGTCAATGTGTGCGTGTCCCACGGCGTAGACGCTGAGTGCGGACGCCGCGGCGGGAAGCGCGAGAATTTCCTTGAGTTTTCCGCGCGCCCTGGAAGCGTTTTCCGGATTTTCATGATAGATGCAGACGGCGTCATTGAGTGCATGGAGAAGTTTCATGGCGCGATAGTCGTTTTCCGGAAGCGTGCAGAGTGTCTGATACAGGACTTCTACATCGTTCTGGAGCTGCCACACTTCCCGGTTGAATACCGCCAGGCGCATGGTGCGTGCAATCCCTTCATAATGCCCATACGGATGCGGCGTGTCCAGACGCGGTTCCGTATCCAGCAGAACGCCGAACAGACAGTTGGCGGCGGCTTCAATCCACAAATCCAGTTTTTCGCCGCCTTTTGCCGCTTTCGGGAAGACATACCGTTCTCTTATGAAAAGGTTGGAAAATACGGAGCCGGAGGAAAACGCGCAGACCGGAACACCCTTGCCGTCGAACAGCATCGACTCGCCGGAAAGATTGAGGTTGAGAGCGATTTCTCTGCCTTTCCATGATTTCGGGACAATCGCTTGCATACGGAACCACGCGCTGTCCCAGGTCTTTCCCCAGGATTCGCCTTCTTTTATTGTCTTATACTTGAGTTTCAGGCGATCTTTGAATTTGACAGGCGCTTTGCTTGCTCCATATTCCGCCTGAAGCGGAATTGTCTCCTGATAAATATCGCCTTTGATTCTGTTTAAAAACATTTCGATGTGTTTCTTATGAATTCCGAATACGTTCTCGTGCATGGAAAACGCCCTTTCCTGATATGTTTTTTTATTAATGCAACCGATTGCATTATGATAATATGATCTGAAAAAAAGGAAATGCAACTGTATTTCTGCTGAAATCCCCGATTTTTTTCAAAAGTTTTTGCCGGGTCTGTGAAATGCGCACTCCATTCAAAACGCCGATTTGATGTCCCGTGCCGCAAAAAGCCCCTTGTGCGGGATTTCCTGCTCTGCCGCGATTCCGCAGGGAAAATTCCCCCGGAACCGGATAAGATTTCCTTTTGGACTGGACAGGGGGTTGTTTTTTGCGATTTGAGCTGTATATTCTCATACCGGGAGAACGCGGGAAAGCAAAAACAGAAGGAGTGTGGAATGAGAATGTTTTACAGGAAAATATTGACTTTGACTTTTGCCGCGTGCGCGGTGTTTTTCTGCGGCTGCCGGAGCATGGAGATACAGCATATCCCGCCTGTGGAGAATTTTGCCGTGTCTGACGGCTGCATTCTGTTGTTTGATGTTCCCGCGGCGGGAAAGATGCTTGCTTACGGAAACGCGGATCTGGCGGACTGCCGTTTCCCACCCTGTTCCACCTTCAAGATTGTTTCCACTCTGATGGGGCTTGACCGCGGGATTCTGGCAGGGCTGGATACCCGTCTCGGCTATGACGGGACAAAGTATGAATACGATACGTGGAACAGGGATCTCACGCTTCTGGAGGCTTTCCGTTTTTCCTGTGTGCCGTATTACAAAAAACTGACGGGGAGGCTTGACAAGGCGTATGTTCAGGACGTGCTGGAAAGGCTCGGCTACGGAAACAGAGACATCTCCGTATGGAACAGGAACGGGCATAATGTATTCTGGATTGAATCCAGCCTGATGATTTCTCCCCGGGAACAGCTTGCCGTGCTGAAAAGGATTTTTTCCGGGAAATCCGGTTTTTCCCCGTCCCATGTCGCCTTGCTGAAGGAGTGCATGCGCTATGGGAATATCGGGCAGGTCGAGTTTTACGGAAAGACCGGCACCGGACGCAATCATAACACCAACCGTCTGGAGGCATGGTGCGTTGGTTTTCTGGAGTATCCGGACGGCGGCATTGTCTATTACGCGGCTCATAAAGCGGATTGCCGCCGCGATATTGCCGGCGGAGAGGTTCGCGACGCCGTGCGGGAATTTATTTCGGGAAACGGGAAGATTTTCGCGGAACGCGGGGAGGGGGAAAATCGTTTCCGCAATTAAACGGTGTATTGGGTCTTCAAACATGTGCAAGGACTGGCAAAGGAGGTTTCGGCATGAACAGAATTATTACGATTGGACGCGAGTTCGGCAGCGGCGGGCGTGAACTGGGCATGAAGCTGGCGGAGAAGCTGCAGGTCGCCTATTATGACAAGGAAATCATTACGGAGATTGCGAAAAAGACCTCGCTGGCGGAGCAGTATGTGCAGCAGGTTGTGGAGCGTCGCCCGTCGCAGTGGTTTCCGCTTACCGTCGGGCACAGCTTTTTCCTGAATGTGGACCCGCTGCAGGAGCAGAATCTCTCCATCTACCAGGAACAGTGCCGGATTGTGAAGGAGATGGCGGAGAAATCGGACTGTGTGCTTGTCGGACGCTGCGCGGATTTTATCCTGCAGGATAAAAAGCCGTTCCGCATTTTTGTATATGCGGATCTGGAGGAGCGTCTTGCCCGTTGCAGAAAAAGGCTCTCTCCGCAGGAACAGCTGTCGGACAGGGATCTGAAGCAGCGTATTCTGGACATTGACAGAAACCGGGCTGCCTATTATCGTTTTTACACCGGTCAGGTATGGGGAGACAAGGCATGTTATGACCTGTGCATCAATACCGGATGCCGTCCCATGGATAAACTGGTTTCCGCAATCGAGGAAATTCTTTCCTGACGCCCCCGACTGCATTTGTGCCGTCCGCATGGAGCACATGGGAAAACGGCGGGTGTGCCGGTCTTTGCATTTCCGCCGATGCCCGGAGACTCCGCCGAATCCGTCTCTTTTTCCCTGCGCTCTACTGCAGAGCTGTTTCAGGAAAACGGAGCGTCCGGATTTCACTTGAAGTTTTCAAATGTGAGATCATCCTCTTTGACGTCAATGAAGAAGAATCCCAGAACCGCATCCAGGATGTCAATCGGATGAAGCGAGACTTTTGCTTCGATCAGCCCCAGCCCCAATGCTCCTCCGATTTCCCAGTAATCCCGTGCGCCGTCCCGGATGTCGTAAATCGGATCCGCCGGATTTGGAAAGCCTTCCATGTTCACCCAGTATTCCTGAACCAGAGCGGATGTGGGGCGCCGTTCCGTGTCTTCCGCTGCGATACCGGGCAGCAGACCGCTCCAGCCGTTCTGCATGGCATAGCCGTACTGGCGGTTGGTGTCTTTCACCAGATTTGCCGTGTAGCCGAAACCGCCTCCGGCTTGAACCGCATGAGTGAAGCGCAGTTCCGCGCGGGCTGTCGGGCCTCCGCCGACGTCAAGGCTGAACACATCCAGCAAATCCAGAATCCTGTTCGGCACATACAGCGTTACTTTGTCCACCCACTGCGCCCTCGCTTCCATACCGGCAAAAAGCAGAAGCGCAAACATGATTCCCGTCAGACATTGTTTCATGAATCGTCTCCTCTTCCAAAATTGTTCTTCCATTTCTTGGTTTCTGAAATAATAATCTGCTTTTCTTTCTTCTGCAAATTGATTTCCGGAAAAAATGCGTTCTTTATGGTTCCGGGTTGAGTGCAGCGGCGATTTTTTTCCGGTTCCCGGATTCTTTTTCCCGTATTTTTACGTTTTCGGGGCGTGTCAAGGGGAAAAATCCGCGAAAAAAATAATTTTTTTTACTTATTTGTCTTGTATTTGGAATGCAGGGCGTACATAGTAGCGCTGTAAATGTGTATCAGACATATTTTTTTGAGTATGTTTCATGCTGTTTTCAAAATTGGTTGGATTAATGTTAACTTATACATATTAGAGATTTAGGAGATGCGAATGCGGAAAGTCAATTCGTTGCTTATCATGATTTCAGCCACAGTGTTTCTGTCTGTAGCGAATGGTTGCAAGTCATCACAGGAGTATACGGAGGAGCGTGGAAAGAAAGCGGTCACTCAATATGAGATGGCGAAATACCGCGAGATTCAGAACGGCAAGCCTCTTTCCCTGGAGCAGTGTATTGAAATCGCATTGCAGAACAGTCTTGACGTCCGTGTTTATGAATTGGAACAGGAGGTCGCCAAAGAGTTCCGGACTGCGGAAGCGCTTGGAATGCTGCCGGATCTGACTCTCACCAACAACTTCACCGCCCGCAGCAATACGCCCGCGTCCAGCAGCAAGAAGCTGGTTTCCTCCGGTGAAACATACGGCGCCAGCGTTGCGGAAGACCGCAATGTCAACTATCTGAACATTGACCTTGTGCTCAGCGTCCTGGATTTCGGGCTGGCGTATTTCAACACGCAGCAGGCGCAGGACAGAGTTTACATCCGGAAGCAGAGAACCGAACGCGCGATTCAGAATCTCACCTTTGATGTGGTGCGCGCCTATTTCAAGGTCGCCGCCGCCCAGCGCGCCATCAAGATGACTACGACTCTGCTGGAACAGTGCCGTTCCCGCTATGAACTGATCGACCAGGCGCGTCAGAAAAAGCAGATTACGGTTCCCTTTGCCTATGAACAGGCAACCCGTTTCATTGACATGGAAAAGAGACTGACGCAGTTCGTGCGGAGCTACGAGAACTCCTGCGTGGAACTGAGAACGCTGCTCGGTTATTATCCGAATTCCAATATTTTCGTGGATGAGTCCGTTCTGGACCGCATGCCGAAGTTCAAGCTGCCGGAAATTGCCACGATGGAGCAGATCGCGCTGGTCCGCCGCCCGGAACTTTACGAGGTCGATATGCAGAAGCATGTCAATATTGTGGAATGCTATAAGACGATTGCCCTGATGTTCCCGAACGTGAAACTGTTTGTCGACTGGTCGAACAGCAACAATTCCTACCTTTACAATCAGAGCTGGTGGGAGCTCGGCGTCCGCGCCGCATACAATCTCCTGAAACTTCCGCAGAATATTCAGCGTTATCGCGGCTACCGGGCGCAGGTGGAGACCGAGGAAATGCGTTCCTATGCACAGGCGGTGGCTGTCATGGCGCAGGTCAGAATCGCCTACGGAAACCTGCTGTCCGCCAAGGAGCGTTATGATCTTGACCGCAAAGTTTACAGTGCCTATGATGAAAATCTTCAGGCGGCGTTGAAAAATCAGGCGGTCGGGCGCGCCACGCAGCAGTTGGAACTTGATCACATGCGTCTTGTCACGACGGAAACCAGCATTGCCGCTTTGATGTCGCTGGGCGATTATTATGTGGCATATTACCGACTTCTGAACATGATGGGATTGCGCAGTCTGGACGATCGTTCGACGGATGAGGCGCTGGAGGAGATCATGGATGCCGACAGCCGCATGAAGGAGGAGATTGCAAGCGCCCGCAGGGCATTTGATGAGCAGAGAGCCGCCGCGATGAAGGAGGCTCTGGAGAAACAGAAGGAGTTTGAGGCGAAAGCCGCCGCGGATGCCGCCGCGGAGAGACGCGCCAAGGTAAACGCGCAGATTGACAAACGGATTGAAGCCGAAGCCGCAAACTCGTTGGGAAAGTAAGGAACATCTGGTAATTACATAGTCAGAGAAGGAAGAAGGATCATGAGAAAGCAGAGAAGACAAAGCAAGATTGAGATCTTCAAACTTGAGGACCGCGTATTATTTGAAGCCGCCGGAGCTGCGGAGGCTGTCGAGGCAGTGGATAATGCGAACAGTCCGAATCCTGACCAGCAGCGTGACGTTTCGGAATCTGAACGCCAGGAAAAGGAGGCCCAGTCTGCCGCGAAGCATGCGGGTCCCGACGGCGCGGCGGTTCGGGAACCCGGCGCGCCGGTGCAGGAGCAGGGGGCGGGACTGGCTCAGCCGGGAACGGCGCAGCAGGATCCCGTCCAGAAACTGGTGGAAGGTTCCGCCGATTTCTCTGACGTTCCCGATGTCGCGGAGCAGCCCGCGTCCGATGTTTCCAATTTCCTGAATGCGGATTTCTCCGAACACTCCGTTTCCAAACTTTCCTTCTCCGATTCTCTCTCCGCCGACGGACATGACCTGATTATTGTTGATGCCGAAACCGCAAAAAAACTGGATGCCGATGCGCTTCCGGACAATACCGAAGTGCTTGTCCTTGACCGCGACAGCGACGCCATGGAACAGATCAATGCGTATCTGGACTCCCGTGACGGCAAGTTCGACTCGATCAAGTTTGTTGTTGATGCGGAACATTCCGAAGCGAATTCCGGTCAGGAGCAGCTTGAACTGAACGGAGAGGAGATTTCTTCGGCTGATTTGAATGCGATCCGCGAGCATATCGCGGATCACGGCGATCTTTCCGTCCAGCTCTCTCCGGATGATTCCGCGCCTTCCTATTCCCTGAATCCGGACGGTGATTTTGAGTCCCGCATTGACAGTGATCCGCATGATACCGTGATTCATCCTGAAATAGACGGGGACATCACCGTGGATTCCGATCTGGGGGAACAGCTTGATTCCGCTCTCGCAAATTCGGTGGAAGAAGGCAGAAACGAGCTTGTAATCATCAACGGCAACATGGCGGACAAGGATACGGTTCTTTCCCAGCTCGGCGACGGCTATGAAGTTCTTGAAATTGATCCGAGTCAGGACGCCATGAGCCAGATTCAGGATTACCTTGACGCCCATTCCGACACGAAATACGACGCTGTCCATATTCTGACTCATGGCAATGACCAGGGATTCTACCTCGGCAGCACAAAAGTTACCAGTGCGGATCAGATGGCTGTGTTCAACGGGCACATGGCGGACAACGGCGACTTCATGCTCTACGGCTGTAATCTTGCTTCCACGGAACACGGACAGTCTCTGGTGCAGGACATTGCCGATTTCACCGGCTGTGATGTTGCCGCGTCCTCTGACATTACCGGTATTTCCGGCGACTGGGCGCTTGAATACAATGTGGGCGTCGTTGATACGGCAAATATCTCTGTTCGCGGCTGGAACCATGATTTAGCCACCATTACGGTGAACAATCAGTCGGACTGGGAGAATTATGTATTGAATGGCAATCTGAGTGATAGCGATACTATTGAATTCAACGCATCCGGAAATTATCAGATCAATCAGGACTTTTCTATTGATGCGGATATTACTATTAGTGTGAGCAACAATGCGGATGTCACAATTACAGTGGCTGATGGCGTTACTTTTGATGTCAATGGCAGTGTCTCTGTAACGGATGTCACTTTTGTCAATCACGGGACATTCAATATCAATGCCGGTGGTGCTTTGAACATAAGTAATACCGCGGCTTCCGGTGATGTCCATGTGATTGAAAATACGGGGACACTTTCCATTGCGGGGGTATTGACGGTTAACGGAAATCCCGCCGGTTCCGGAGGGACTCTGACCGCCGTTTACAACAATGGCTCGGGCGCTTTGGTGACTGTCGCGGAGACCGGCAGTTTGACCATGAACGCGGATTCCCGCGTCGCCTATGGGCTCTGGAATCATGTCGGCTCGGTAAATGTGACAGGCGGAACTGTTTCTCTGACAAATGCTTCCGGTGCAAATTCCGCGACAATCCGCAACGACTATACCGGTTCCAATTCCGTTGAGATTTCGAACGCCTCCCGCATTGCAATGACGGCAAATGCCGGTGTGAATGCGTATGCCATATCCAACAACGACCGTCTGGATATTGAGAACAGCTTCGTTGCCGCGTCAGGAAGTGATTCCATCGGACTTTTCAACAATACAAACGGAAACGCCACGTTTACCGTCTCCGAAAATCCGGACGGCGCCATCACTGCGAGTGATCTGGCTGGATATGGAGCACAGGTTTACGGCATTATCGGCGGCGCGTATTCCGTCTACAATTACAGCGCTTTCACCATGACCACAACGTTGGATTCCGCACGTTATACCGGCGGAAATCTGAACAATGCTCCGGTCATGTATCTTGGCGGAAATGTATATACCGAAGCACAGGGCGGCAGCAGAAAGACCACGACGATTTTGAACGGCGCGACTGTGAACGGCGATATTACCAATGTTTCCAGCACGACCCTTGTCCTGAATGATGTCTATCTGAACGGCAACATCAGTAATATGGGCGGCAATGTTTATGTGACGGGCGATTTCTTCTCTCCGACCTTTACTGTCGGCGGGAACACCATCGCCGGGACCAGCCGTATCACTGTCGAGAACACGGTATACGCTCCCACCCGCAGCTACGGCAATATTTACTTCGGCACAGCGCTTGCCTCCTCCGGATACGGGGACAACAGTGTCACTTTCCGCGCTGACCAGGGGTATTCTTTTGAGAATTACGGCGGTCAGATGAGGATTGTCAATTTTGCCTCCCTTTCCAGCGTGTCGAATCCGATCAGCATTTTCAACAGCGGTGAATTTTATCTGGATGCCACCAATGCGCAGGGGCTGGCGTCCAACGGCGCGTATGATCTCTACGTGTCTTATTACGGCTCTGAGTCCGTTGAAAACGGGTTGAATATAAGTGACGCAGGTATTTACAATTACAACCAGAATGCTTTCAATCCCCTGTATTTTGTTCCGAACGCCATGGAACTGACCAATCTGAACATCCGCAACACTCAGGCGAATTCCGTGGCGGTTACAAATAACAGCGGCACTCTGACAGTCACCGGCGGTTCCCTGCAGGGAACTTATTCGGGTCTGGATGCCTTATCGGACTTTATCATTTCCGGTTCCTGGCAGACTCACGACATCGTTATAACGGTATATACACCTGTCACGACTCTGACGGATGTTGAAAAGATTGCGGGACAGGCATATTCCATCCGGAATACGGGAGACCTGACGCTGACCGGAGAAAACACCGCATTCGGCTATACTGTCCTGACCAATGATCTTGATTTCTCGGCACAGGGCTACAGCGGTGATTACATGGCAGTCTTCAATGCGTCCACCACGGTTTATCTGATTGAACAGTATACCAGTGAAGGAGATGCTGTAAACGAGCTTGCCGCTTACGTGGTGAATCCTGTGCAGTCTGTGCTCTCCCGCACATGGGCATGGTCGGACAAAAGCGCTGCGAGCATGACGTCCGGCAACGTTACTGTTGGCTATGTTTCCGCGGAGAATGTGTATGCCAGAACCACTTTTACCATCACACCCTCTTCCACTTATTCAAGATCCGCCGGAAATATTACATTGACTGACTGGCATTTCGGTAATTATCAGGTCATGGCGAACATGAATCTGGATTATGTGGCTTTCCAGGCGGATGGCACCACTGCAACGACGACGGCGCTTGGCAACTGGGGCAATCTGATCGTTAGCAATATCAACAATGATCCCGCCTATCAGCTTTCCGGATTTACGGTGTCGCTGAATAATGGTCATTACTCTTCTGGCGGCAACATGTATTTCTGGGCGAGTGATTATGCCGCCGGACGTAGCGACGCTCTTCGCAATCCTCTGTGGGAAACCGGTCAGAATTATACTAGCGGACTTTACTCCAGTGCTTCCGTTTCGGCGGATCTTACGGTTGATTTCGACCTGCAGGCAGGTAAGCTGTGGACTGTCAATGACACTCTTGTGGGGTCAATTACCTTGCGCGGAGTCAAGGCTTCTGCTGATTCCGCCGACTATGAATATAACGGGCGCCTGATTATTTCCGGTGCGGCATTTACGATTGACTACGGCAAGACACTGAATTTGGAAAACTTCTCTGTTCTGGGCGTTGACGGAAACGGACTTGTCAATTACGGCAAGCTGGGAGTTTACAACGGCGAGTCGCTTGGCAACGGCGGCTGGAGAGGCGGCAGCAATGCCTATATTGAGGCGACCAACGGAATTGCGATCGAAAACCATGGAACAGTCCGTCTGATCAACGGCGCGGTTCTGAACAGCCGGATCGGCATCTACAATGAAGCGGACGCCGGCATCCTGACCATTATAAATTCCACGCTGTCCGGCAACTCGGAATGGGCGATTGTCTCCAACCGGAGCGGTGACACGGCGGAAAACGGCGTCAATTTCGTCGTCGCCGATACAACGATTGCAAACAATGGAAATGGAATTCAGGTCAATAATGGCGGTCTTTTGCATCTGGTGAACTCCATTGTCCTGAATCACGGAGGGACGGATATTGCGCTGAACGGCGGTTCAAGCCTTTATTCCGCAACGGCGGCTTCCAATATTTACGGCGGCAAGGACGGCAAGGACACCGATACATGGTCGAACGAGGTTTTCGGAACGACCAATCCGACTTTGTCCAACGGGAATGTTTTTGTGCTGGCTGAGAATTCCGCCGCATTGACGGGCGGAATTGCATTCAGTTATACTGTCGGATCGGATGGTCTGTATACCTATTCGTTCGGAAGCACAGACGGCGAGATCAACGTGACCTGGGACAAACTGGGGAATGACAGAACGACCGAAATCGGTTCGTATGTCTTGACGGGGACTCCCACGCCTCCGACTCCGACCGGCGAGATTATCGTCAACACGACGGAGGACTATACCGGCACGATTACCGTGGATTCCATCGTGGCGAAGCTGAAGGACGCCGATTCGGAATATTCATTGCGCGAGGTGATCTGGGCGATCCAGCATCAGGCGGAAATCGGCGAGGCATTGGGTTATGAGTTCGTGCTGGACAATACGGTTGAGTTTGCGGATTCGCTTGGAACGGATTTCTCATTGACTGTCACCGCGGGAACCATTGACATAAGCGGCAATATCACCATCAACATCGATATTCCCGCCGGTTATACCGTGACGATTGACGCATCCGCCAATCAGGGAGAAAGCGCATTTACCGTATCCGGCAACGGCGAGCTGAATCTCGGAAACCTGACAATTCAAGGCGATGCGACCGGCAATGCGGAGCGTGGGGCGGCAATCAGTATCCTTGGCGGAGAAGTCACGCTGAAAGACGTGGCTGTTCTCAACGGCATAGCCGCTTCCGGCGGTGCGATTTATGTTGCGAATGGCGGCACTCTGAATGTAGAGGGCGGCAGATTTGAGAAGAACCGGGCGACAGACAACGGCGGCGCGATCTATGTGGCTTCCGGCGGCTCCTTGAATATCTCCGCATCCGTGGAGTTTGAGGGGAATACGGCGGCAGGCAACGGCGGCGCGATTTACAATGACGGCGTGGTTGTCTTGAATGGTGAAACGACGTTCTCCGGAAATGAAGCCGCTTCCGGCGGCGCGGTTTACAATCATAACACCGTTCAGGTAAACGGCGATGTGACCTTTACCGGAAATCATGCAGTAAACGGCAGCGGCGGCGCGATTTACAATGACGGCGGCTCTCTGAACATTGCCGGGGGCGGCACGTTTGACTCGAATACTGCCACGGAAAACGGCGGGTCAATCTACAACAGCGGCGATCTGACTGTTTCAAACAGCAGTTTCACTGGAACCGGCAGCGGAGATGCCCTGAACGGCGGCGCGATTTACTCCACCGGTGATCTGACGCTGGAAAATTCGAGCTTCTCTGGTTTCCATGCGGAAGGCGACGGCGGCGCGGTTTACGCTGCCGGTGATCTTACGATCAATGGCGATTCCAATGTCTTTGCCGATAACAGTGCGGAAGGTGACGGCGGCGCAATTTACGCCGGAGGAAATCTGAGTCTGACCGGCAATGCGGAATTCACCTCCAATGTTGCCGGCGGTGACGGCGGTGCGGTTTACGCCGGAGGAAATCTGAGTCTGACCGGCAATGCGGAATTCGCCTCCAATGCAGCGGGCGGCGACGGCGGCGCGATTTATTCCGTGGCAAATGTCATGCTTGACGGCGGCGCGGTATTCACAAACAACCGTTCGGAAGGTGACGGCGGCGCAGTTTATGCGGAAGGAAGCGTAACTCTTGACGGAAGTTCGGTGTTTACCTCCAACACAGCGGGCGGCGACGGCGGTGCGATTTATGCCGTGGACGGCATTTCTCTGACCGGCAATGCAGAATTCACGAACAACCGTGCAGAAGGCGATGGCGGCGCGATTGTGTCCGGGGCGGATATTGAACTCTCCGGCGCCCTGGTGCTCAATAACAACAGTGCGGGCGGCAACGGCGGCGCGGTCTATGTTGATGGAAATGTCACGGTGTCCGGGCTTGACTTCACCGGCAATGAGGCGGGCGGAGAAGGCGCGGCGATCTATGCCACGGGAAATCTGACATTGACGGACAGCAGTTTCAGCGGCAATGGCAACGCTTCCGCGAAATCAATTGTCTATGCCGGAGGCGGGAAGGCCGTGCTGAACAATGTAAAGATGTTCGGGAATATGACCGATACTGCGGACGGCGTGATTCTGAATGTGCAGAATGCCGATGTGAAAGTGGAGAACAGCGCATTCTACAACAACACGGCAGCCAATGTGCTGAGTGTCGGCGCTTCTCTTTACCTGATTTCCAGTACCGTGGCGCAGGGAACCGGCACCATCAGCCGCAGCCTGATTTCCGGCAAGGGCGATATGACGATTCTGAGTTCAACACTTACGGGGAACAGTTCTGATGCTCTTGTCCTCGGCAACGGCAGCGGCGAGCTCCGGATTGTGAACAGCATCCTTGTCGGAGAGAGCGCGGGGCAGAGGGTTGCCGACGGATTTGCCACGGTCGGCGCGGCATATTCGATCTTCAGCGGTTCCGCCTCGCAACTGAACGGGGTGAACGATCAGAATTCGTTCAACACTTCGTATGCGGAAATGTTCGGAAACAACGGCGTGAGTGCGGACGGCACGATCAAACTGGTCGACAACTCGAAAGCACAGATCGGCGTGTGGGTCGGTTACAATGACAACGGCGATCTCTGGTATTCCGTCCGTCCGGATCAGCTGTATCCCCGTTACAGCATGGACACCGTAAGCTGGAAACAGTTCGGTTCCAGCGGCATTTCGCAGGGCAGACCCGGCGGAATGACGATTGTTTCAAAAGGTCTGAACGGCGGAACGCTTCCGAGCATCGGTTCCTACTGGGCACCGCAGAGTGTTCCGACGCTGGGCATCGGACCGGGCGTCAACAATACATTCATTGACCCGTCTTACAACGGCATCGGCTGGAATAACAACGATATTTACAATGTCGTGGCGGACAGTCTGCTCATGAATCCGGGCTTCTTTGTGAATTTCCGGAATGAAATGCCTGCCGGCGGACGCTGGTATTATGACTTCACCCATGCGTTTGACGACCGTTACAGCACGATGAATCAGTTCGGCGTGACACTGGGACGCTTTGACCTCGGTTTCGTGCCGAGCGGTGAAAATTATATTTCCATCAATGTCAACGGCGATGTTTCCGATGACTTCACGAGATATACGACGACGCCGTATTTCTCGGACGGCACGCCGCTGATTCCGGAAGAACTCGAATCCATGAATTCCGAAACGACCGCTCCGGCGACGGATGGATCGTTCGATTTGCCGGAAGGCCTGGAGGAAAAGGTCATTTCCTATCTGGGACGCGCGGAAATCTTCAAGAATGATTTCGACAAGGCATTGGATCAGTTGCTGGCAGTGAATGTTTGAAAGGGAGACGACTTATGAAAGTATATGGAACAAAGGAGGAGAAAATGCGGCACGGCTCGCATGGAATAGTGCTTGGAGTTGTGGCGGTTCTGGTTCTTGCCGGAGGGTGCAAGACTGCGGATGACTACCGTAAGGAGCGGGTCAAAAACGCCGTGGAACAGTTCAACCAGTCGAAGAAGACGGAACTTGCCAAAGACAAAAGCGTATTGACGCTGCATGACTGCATGGCACTTGCCACGAAGCATAATCTTGACCTGAAGGTTCAGAATCTGGAGAAGGATGCCGCCAGGAATATTATGATGGCGGAACTGCTCGGCATGCTTCCCGATCTTACGATTTCAAACAGCTTCACAGGACGTTCCAACGACCCGGGTTCCAGCAGCAAGGCCGTTGCAAGTGACGGTGACACCTACGGCTACAGCACGAGTTCGGACCGCAATGTGAACAACTTGAGCGTGGATCTCGCATTCAGTCTTCTGGATTTCGGACTTGCCTTCTTCAATACGCAGCAGAATCACGACCGCATGCTTGCGAAAGAGAAGCAGATCGAAAGAGCCGCCCAGAATCTTTCGCTGGAAGTCGTGAGGGTTTACTTCAAAGTCGCCGCCGCCCAGCGCGCAATCAAGGTCACGACAAAACTTCTGGAAGACTGCAAGAGCCGTTATGAACTGATCAGGAAACTTGCCGCCCAGAACAAAATCACGCCTTTCCGCGCAACGGACGAGACAACCCGTTTTCTTGCCATGGAAAAGCGTTTGACGAATTATACGCGCGGGTATGAAAGCGCATGTGTGGAGCTTCGCTCTCTGCTCGGCGTCTATCCTTCTTCCAAGATTGTTGTGGATGAGAGTCCGCTGGACACTGTTCCGGAATTCGATTTCCCGGACATTGAGCTGCTGGAGCAGATGGCGATTCTGAAACGTCCGGAACTTTATGAGATCGACATTCAGAAACACATTAATATTCTGGAATGCCGCAAGACTCTGCTGATGATGCTTCCGAACGTGAGAATGTATGTTGACTTTGTGAATAACAACAACTCTTTCCTCTATCATCAGAGCTGGTGGGAGCTTGCCGTGAGAGCCGCCTACAACGCGTTGAAGACTCCGCAGTATATCTCCCGTTATATGGCATACAGCGACCAGGCTGACCTGGAGGAGATGCGGAGTTTTGCCCAGGCGATTGCCGTCATGTCGCAGGTGCGCATTGCAAAGGCGGATATTGTATCCAGCCGGGAAAGATTCGAGATCAGCCGCAAGGAGCATGAGGAATACAGCAAATATTTGAAGGCGGCTCTTGCCACCAGCCGTGTCGACGGCTCGGTTTCCCAGCTTGACATCGACCATCAGCGTCTGCGGACCGCCGAGACCGAAATTGAGCGTCTGATGTCTCTCGGCGCATATTATATTGCGCATTATCGTCTTCTGAACGCAATCGGCGTCAAGAATCTGGATGCGAAAACGCAAAGCGAGGTCAAGGCGGAACTGGCGGCAGCACGCGAAAGTGCGAAAGCCGAACTTGAAAAGGCGCGCGCTGAATATGCGGCGAAACAGACTGCGGCGGAAGATGCACGTATCGCAAGAATTCTTGTCGATGACGGTTTGAAGCTCAGAAAGGACAAACCGGAGGATGCGGCTGTATATTTTGAACGTGCCGCGGAAAAAGGAAATGCCACCGCCATGTTCTGTCTCGGCAAGATGTATTTGTCCGGTGAAGGCGTGGACAAAGATCCGAAGAAAGCGTCTGAACTGTTTGTGAAAGCCGCCGACAACGGAAATATGGAAGCAATGATCCTGACAGCATGGCTGTATTACAAAGGCAATATTCTGCCTGAGGATCGTGAACAGGCATTCAAGTATTATCAGATGGCCGCCGACAACGGCGATGAGAAATCGCTTTACTGGCTTGGTGTTATTGCTTATGAAGACGGCGATTACAAGGATGCCCTGGAGTATTTCAAGAAATCTGCGCGCGGTGGTGAAGTCGCTTCCATGGTATGGGTCGGCAGTCTTTACCGCAACGGAAAAGGGTGCGAAAAGGATTACGGGAAGGCGATGGATTGGTACAAGCGCGCCGCGGCTAAGGGCAATCCGGAGGCAATGAACAATATCTCCATGATGTATGCCGCCGGAGATGGCGTTCCCCAGGATCAGAAAGAGGCCGCGGAGTGGTTCAAAAAGGCGGAAGCCGCTTTTGCGAAACGCTGATATTTGTTGACAGATAAAATCAAACCTCTGTCGTCGTTTTATGATGACAGAGGTTTTTTGTTTCCCCGGGATAATAAAACTGCCGGCTTTGCCGGTATGTTCCGTCAGTCTTCAGATTCAAACTGCAAGGCAGAGCCAGAGCTTCTATCTTGTATCAGAGTTTGGCACACCAGCCGGTCTGACAGGGCAGGGACAAGTCCGACGGCTGAGCTGATGATTTTCGCAGGACAATGAAACTGCCGGGCTGGAACTGGAAACAGAAAGCCTCCTGTTCTGTATCGGAGTTTGGTTCACGATCCGAACTCCGCATGGAACAGGAGGCTGTCATGATTTGTCCCTGAATCCGAAGCGATTCTGAAACTTTATCCTTCCTTCAGATGCCCGTCATCCGTCAATGCCTGCGTCAAGCAGCATCCAGTAGGTGCCAGTCCATTTGAATGCCGTTAACGCATAGTCATTGTTCCAGTTGCCGAAGTCGGTAGTCCAGAAGTGATTCTGAGGACAACTGCCGCGGGTGGAGACCGGACTGTTTTCCACTTCGTTGAGGAATTGGAAATAAGTCTGCCAGTTGGCAAATGCCCGCAGGTGTTCCAGATCCCTGGGATTTCCGGTGATTTTCCAGGCGTGATACATTCCGTCAGCGATTTCATTGCGGTTCATCAGCAGGTGGAACCGTCCGCCGAATCCGCGGCGGTAAACCGGCATCCAGTTGCCGTGAGTGACCCCTCCCGCCAAACGAATGTCGGCGCCATAAGGTTCCAGACTGGTTTTCTGCGGGGGACGCAGCCGTTTTTCATCACAATCCCAGTGAACGGCAAAGGAGCAGAGAATATCCATGTAGCGGCGGATGAGAGGCGGTATGCGCAAATCACCGTTTTCGGCACAGCCCTCCGCCAGTCCCCGCAGGATATATGCAATCCCGGTGGGATCAATACTTCGTGCCCGGTATACCAGATAGTCAAGTTCTCCGCCCCCGAATTGTGCCAGCGGCACTTCCAATTTTGGAATGGCCCAGTCGAGCAGACGTTGCGCGGCCTCCTTCCAGCGGGAGGCTTTTTCCGTATCCGCCTGTGCCAGATGCCGGAATGCGGAACTCAGGAAGAGTGCCGTTACCGGACAGGGGTCGACCAGCACTTCCGCCTGATGTCCCGAGCGCGTGCATCGCGAGAAATTCGGGCGCCACCCGAATCCCAGTTCCGGGGCGTATTCCACGGGGAACTGCCAAACGGATGGGATTGCGCCGTCGGAATCCATGCGTGACAATGTCCATTCAGCGATTTTGCGGGCTTCCGGCAAGCATTCCTCCCATGCAGTAATCCGGTGAATGTCAGCCAGCCGCATCATCAGATCCGCCTGAGCCGTTGTCCAGATGCAATCGGGAAACCAGCCGGTTCCGATATAGGCCTGATCCAAATCCCCGGGCTGTTTGATGTATACTTGAGGGGGAACCCGAAACCGCGGATTGTTGATCCATCCGGCGAGCATCCGGCGCGCATGTGCCAGCAGGGGATCGCGGCGCTCCGGAATATGTTGTGCACATAAGACCAGATTCCAGGCGTTTTCAGCATCGCAGGCTCCGCCCCAGCTGGGACCTTCAGTCCAATATTGAATTTTGGGGTTGGAAACATCACCGTCCACAGCGCTGTGGTAGAGAATGCCGCTGCCGCAGGGATAATATTTGCGACTGTCCAGGAAATTCTCCAGTGTGAGCTCGATGTATTTCCTGTAGGAGTGGCGCGGGGGGTGAATCTCCATTCCTGTCGCATTCAGATTTGACTCAATATGCTGATAAAACGCTCCTGGGCGGAGTGCAAGGGCGCCGCGAATTTCAACGGATTCTCCCGGATTCAGTGCATAGTCTTTCGTCGCCGGTGCACAATAACCGGGAGGGAGCCGCAGATGAAATTCAAGAGTGGTCCAGTCGGGATTTTCCGCCACCAGTCCCTGACAGCCGGCGAACCGTGGATTGTCTTTATTTTCCGGCGGCAGACTCAGCAGCCAGAGTGTCTGCCCGGCATCGGGCCAGGTATACCCCATCTGCGTCATACTTTGCGCAAAGGCATAACGTGAGAAATCCGGTTCCACCATCAATTTCATGCCCCAGCTTATGTGAGGCTGCCGGATATGCCGTGCCGCCGTCAGACGGCTGACAACTTCGACCGTTTCGTCATCAATCCGCTGCCATGTCTGCGTTACGACGGCCCCGTATTCCGGATAGGCGCGTTCCCAGCTCCATCCGTTGGAATGCCGCTTGATCCTGCCGCGTTCATCCCATGCGGGCTCGGCGCGCCAGACATCATCGCCGGCACGCAGGTGCAGACCTGCATCATAACTTTCAACGGCAAGAACGCGGCCTTCTTCATCCTCGATTTGCAGACGGACGCTGTCGTCATATTCGCAACGCCAGACGAGGCGTCCGGAAGCCAAAGGCAGAGTCAGTTCGTCATACATGATGTCATTTTTCCCCGGTTACAGAAAATATTGCCACATCGCCGAACGTTTCGGCAGTTGCCAGATTCACGCATATACATCCGTTTTCGATACGATATTTCTGGCCGGTCAGACACTTTTCAACCCGGACTCCTTCGGGCAGTTCTATCCGCTCTTCACCTCCGCGAGGTGTTCCCACGACGCCAAGAAGTCCGGCTCCGTAGAACAATCCGGAGCGTCCTTTGATCATCGGTTTCAAACCGGCTTCTTTTGCCATGTTCCTGAGCATCGGGATATTCAGCGCTCCCGGTGCGCCGATCCAGACTTTGGTGCGTTCCTTGTTCCGGTCCACCAGCATTCCCGCCAGTTCGGTGCCGTGATAACGTGCGATGACCTGTCCGGGAGAATCCGGGGCAGCCACCGGGGAGGTGCTCCACTCCATCCCGCTCCAGATATTGTAGAGTCCCAGCTGGCTTTTCGGCTGAAGTCCAGCAAACAGGGGATCGTCGGCGCAGATCTGCAGAACCTTGTTGGAAGTTCCCGGCATATCCGGCTTGATTTTGAATCCGGTGATTTTTGAAGGATTCTCCGGTGTTCCCGGTGCCGCCAGACCGGGTGACGTCATGTAGACCACCACACGGCCACCGCGCTCAAAACGATCCCGAATGGCGGCTCCCTGTTCCAGTGTCATCGTCAAAGGATTGAGGAAGATTGCGACACGGGGGAGTTCCAGATTCGGATTCAGAGCATCCTGTTGCAGGAAGAAGCGGACCGGAATGCCGACGAATTCCCATGCCGACGCCCAGTTCCATCCGAATTTCAGGAACAGACTTTCCACCGCGACGGAATTGAAACTCCAGCCCAGCGTGTTCAACTGATTTGCGGCATCTTCATCAATGAATACGCCGATGTAATTTTCACCCAATGCGGGATAGTTTTTGACCGCCTTGGTCAGGGCCTGCCCTTCGGTCAGGATTTTCCGGGTGGAAGGATGGAAGAACCAGCCGCCGCCCATGTCCCAGAGGTGATAGCCGCCGCCGACGGCGAGCTGCGAGCCGAAACCGAGAAGAACCTGCCGGCGGAATTCCGCCTGACTCTTTGCATGGAAGGGATGATCGTAATCCAGCCATGCGTCAAGACCGGAACGCACGTTGCGCAGATCGAATTCCGCGACAGTGATTTTCCCATGGAAGATTGCTCCCGGCAGACCGCCGCGGGAGATGAAGTCGATGTCCGGCGAATTCAGCATCTCGATAAAGCCGGTATGCTGGAGAGGATAGGATGCCGGCAGAGTCGGCCAGTAGGTTCCCGCCAGCAGACGTCCCCCGGATCCTTTTTTGAATGCCCGGGAGAATGCGATCTGACGCCGTGTGTTGGCGACGGAAAGAAACTCATTGTAGTCGGCCGCCTGCGCATTGCGTCCATTGTACTCCATCAGCGGCGAGCGGGGGAGGTTCGGATCCGGACCGAACTGCCGCCGCCGCGAGGCATAGGACGGGAACTGCACTGTTTCAAATGTCACAGGGAATCCCCATGCCGCGGAAAGTGCCTTGGAATCCGAATGATACTTCAGGCGCAGGTAATTGCGGAACGCCTTCAGAGAGCCGGGGCTGTAATCGGCATACTCCGACTCCATGGAGAAAAACCATTGCGTATCCGCCCCGCCGTGGATGTAGGCTCCGATCACAGCCTTTCCTTCCGGAGCGGTGGAAAGCCAGCGTCCGATTTCATACAGTGCCTTGCTTGCTCCGTCGCGGAAAACTTCGGAAGTGTTGCATGCTTCGTAAAATTCGCGTTCTCCCTGGGGTTCCTTGCCTCCGTACCGGTTGACCCGGCTCCACTCCGACACTGCCCGGTTGCCTTTTGCATCCGTATGAATGGCATCGGGATTGGCCTTCGCCCAGGCGGTCGGCAATGTGACGCGCAGATAGAGCATGATGTAGGCATTCGGCACCCGGCGCAGGACTTCGCGAATTCCTTTTGCCAGGCGGTCAAAATCATATTTGTCTTCATCAATCCAGATGTTGAACGGCCAGCCGGAGGTATCGGCACGGGGGCCGAGGCAGACCGGAACATTGAAGATACGGAATCCCATCTCCTCCATGTTCTGCAGGTAGGAGCCGCTCAGGTTGAACGGTCCCCAGGCAAGAGTGAACGGTTCTTCCTTGCCGTTGATGGTCAGTTTGATACGGTCGCCCGTCTTTTCGAGCTTCGGAACCGCCAGGGGGCGACGTTCCAGCAGCCGGATGACTTCCTCATCGGAAAGTTTCGGGACATCCGGTTCCGGGTTTGCGTTATTGATGCCGTAGGGAATATCCGGGCGTTTGGCGTTCACCCAGCGTTTTTCCACATTCCATTTCGGCTTCGGGTGTGCCGGCGATAATCCGGCGCGCACAATGCGGGCTTTCAGGGCATTTCCTCTGCATTCAAAAATCACGCGGAGCCCGACTGCCTGTTCCGGGACTGTGAAGGTGCGGTCCAGGCGGCGCGGACGGTCGGGCGCGGTGATGGAATTCACGTACATCTGATAATCCGGCGGATAAATATCCCACTGCGTGATGGTGTTTTTGTTTGCATCAAGCAGCTGGATGACCGGCATCATTTCCGCATCCGGAGCCAGTTCATCAATGAGGACGTCTATTGTCAGTCTCACCCGGTTGTCCGCACCGCGCTTCAGGGGAAGCGGCATGGTGTGGGATACTTGTCCGAAGAGCGGTTTCGGTCCGGAGTAGTTGCTTTGTCCGTTCCAGTTCAGATGCAGTCCTCCGGCATCGGCATGCCAGTCCACTTTCGGATACCCCGGAGTGTCCGCCCACTCCTTTGGAGAGTTGACAGGCAGCAGTTGTTCTGTGACCGGTGCCGGCGGTTCCAGCCGTTGTTCCAGATTCTCCGCGGCAAACAGAGTTCCGCAGGACAGAAATAAGAGCGGAAGCAGTTTTTTCATTGTTGTCTCCATAGATTTGTTAAACTTGAATTACATACCGTAAAAGGCGTAGATGGTGTCTCCGTAGAGGATGTTGTACAAACCCGCGACAGTTGTTCTTTGCGTCGGGTCCGCATGAGTGTCCGCCCAGAGGACGTTCATTGAATGCAGGCGGTGAACGTGCAGTCCGCTGGAAGCGTCGCTGTTGTCCCCGACCAGGAAGACTTTGCAGCATGCGGTCAGAAAGGTCTTGCTCGGCTGCTTCAAATCAGAAAAGCCTTTGTAATAGGACGGTTTATTGTTGTTGGTCGTCCACAGATAGCGGTTGATGCCGTAACTGTTTCCCCAGGCTGTCTCTGCTTTGCTCCAGCTGATCGGGCATTGAAAACTTTTTATGCTGTGATCCGGGAAGTCGACCTGATTCGGAGACCAGTCACCCGGAAAATAGGTGAAGTCTTCAATCGGTCTTTTATTGCCAAGATATTGTGCCAGCTGCCCTTGCCAGTAGTTGGTGCGGTTCGACCACGGATTCCAGTCGATTGTCGGATACCGGTCATAGTCGGCGGCATAAACTGAAAAAGCGTTTCCCTGCTGTTTGAGATTGTTCATGCAGGCAACCGACTGAGCCGAATTGCGGGCTTTGGCAAAGGCAGGAAGCAGCATACTGGCGAGAACTGCAATAATTGCAATCACGACGAGAAGCTCGATCAAGGTGAAAGTCTTTCCATACTTGTTTGTTTTTGTTTGCATGGTTATTGCCTTTCGTTCTTTGTTGTTCTTTTGTTTGTTTTCCATATCCTGACATCGGAAAAAGCGGCCATGAGCTCAGCATCCGGTAAATCGAGCGAGTTCCATGTGCTGTCGTCCGGACGACAGGCACCATCGAACCGCCGGAATGCAAAGCGCAGTTCCGCGCCGTTCCGATCCAGCATAATCCGTTCGGCAATCCCCGGATGGTTCCAGTGACCGATGGCGCGGCACCCGGACTGCTGCAGCAGCCGATCCAGCAACGTCCGCCATCCGGTCGGATCATCCCGGTCTTCCGGAACGCCCTGCGCCTGGAAAATATCGTTCCAGATGCTTTCCCGGTCTTTCCAGGCCCCTAAGCCGATGGAGGCGCCGACTGCAATGATCCGGCCTTGCCCGAACTGCCGTCTGACGGCGGCCGGAGCCTGGTTGTCGCACCATCTGCCGATCACTTCGACGTCGGGAGTGACTTCATATTCGAGGCGTTCAAAGTGTGCGCGCAAATGAGGAATTCCGTCGATTTCCAGCTCCCATGTGCGGTCGTTCAGCTGGAGACACCGGCGTTCCCGAAAACCGAACTTTTCTGCCAGTCCCCCGCCGGGTTTGACGGGATGCAGCATGGTATTGTCCTGGCGCCGTCCGAATCCGGCATCGACAATCAGCGTGCCGCCCCGGCGCACATACTCGGAAAGGAGCTGCGCACGTTCCGCATTCACAATGGAAAAGCCGGGAAGAATGACCGCGGAATACTTGAAAATGTCATTTTCCCACCGTGCGGGCGACAGGAAGTCCACGGCGTAATTTGACTGCCAGACCAGATTGTAAGTGCCCTGCAGATCCCCTTTGAACGGATAGCCGCCGGCGACACGGGAACGCAGCATGTAGCGTCCGGTGTAATCCGCATTGTAAGGAAGTGTGAACTCCAGCCTGTTGACAAGGTCTCCTTCCAGATCGTAGACGACCGCAACGTCCGCGGCAGGCACCCGCCATGTCGGGATTTCCGATTCCCATTCGCGTATTTTGCGCAGCGATTCGGCTACACTCTGTGTGGTTTCATTGGGAGAGCCGTCCAGTTCGACGAGTCCGGCGTCGTTGATTTCCACTCCCAGGCGCTCTTTTTTGTATTGCCAGAAGCACAAACCGTCGGCGCCGCCCGCCACCGTGAGCCAGATCCATTGCTGCACCAGTCCGGGGGGGACTTCAGGTAAAAACTGTCCCATGCTCGGATACAATTCATAAACCGAGAACTGACCGCGGCCGACAAAGCGCATCCAGTCGATCAGCATGAACGCCTGATATTCCGGCATTGCCCGGAGCGGGAAACTGGTGCCGTACAAATCCGTTACGTCATTCATCATGACGTCGTCGCTAATGTCCGTCACAGGATCCTGGAAGATTCCGGCATTTCCCACATGGCTGATGACCGCGCGTTCCGGATCCAGCCGCCGCAGCAGCGCGGTGACTTGCGCCACTCTGTCGCGAACCCGGTCGGCTCCCCACTGACGCCAGAGAAACATTTCCGCAAAATCGCTGGTGTCGCGCGCCGCATCCACCTGCTCAAAATCCCCCCAGCACTTTCCGAACTTCCGGTTCAGATTGTCAATCGTGCCGAAACGCTCCTTCAACCATTTCCGGTAGGAGACTACGGAGTGTTCGCAGGCACACTCTCCCATGGGACGACAGCGCGGTTCATTCCAGGCATGGTAAAAAGCCAGTGCCGGATGATTCCGGTACCGTTTCACCAGAGTTTCAGTGAAACGCAGTCCGGCGCGCATGACTTCCGGATGGTCGAAGCAGGGAATCCAGCCGCCGACGAAAAACGCGGCATTGGCGATCGGCCAGATACGGTTGCCGCGGATGTCAATCCGGTAGCCTTTGTAGCGCTGAAAAATATATTCCGGAGCGCATTCCAGGCAGAGTTGCAGGATGACCTGGCAACCGGCACTCTGCGCTTCCTCCATGAAAGCATCCAGGTCTTCCCAGAAATATTCGTTTTCATGCCGTTCATGCCAGCGCCAGAAAACCCGTACCTGGAGAAGGTGCAGACCGATTTCCCTGCAGCGGCGCAGATCTTCTTTCCACTCCTCCTGAGGCGGACTGGGCGCCCGGTAATAGTGGACGGCAGTCCAGAAATGATTTTGCAGTTCTTTCTTGTTCATACATGAATTCCTTTTGTGAGATAGTTGATTCTGCACAGCATCTGGGGTGGAAGAAACACAGCTTTGGGGATAAAGGTGGACGCGGTGATCAGTTCGACGGCGCACTGCCCCATTTTCCTGAAATTGATGTCAATGGTGCTGAAATGGCGGTCCCTGCTGATCTCCGGAAAAATGTTGTCATACCCGAACAGCAGAAGAGATTCCAGCCTGTCCGCCTCCCGGAAACGTTCCCATACGCCTTCGGCAATTACGTCGTTGAGGACGAACACCGCGGAGAGCGGCGCTGCCGCCTTCAGCAGTCTGCCGGCTGTCTGATATCCGATTCCGCGCAGGTCGTTCAGTGTCCGGATCGGACCGTTTTCCCAGTATTCAGACAATTGAACTTCGGGGTCATAGCCGTTTTCCGTCAGCGCCATCCGGAAACCTGCCGCGCGTTTGCGGTAGGTTTCAATAGGCAGCTTGACTCCGATCAGGGTGAAGGAAGACGGCCGGAGCGCCGTCATTTGAATCCCCGCCTGATAGCCGCCGGAAAAATCATCATGAAAAATTCCATAAACATTCCGCGGTGTTTTTTCAAACGAGAAAGCATAGTCGTTGAAGTAAATGAACCGCAGCTGCGGATAGATTTGCGCCACGCGGATGTCCTCTTCAAAGCCGGACGCCTCAAGCATCAACACTCCGGTGATCTCAATGCGGTCGTTGTTCCGGTATATTTCAATGGTTTCCACCGGGTCCCCGGAGAAAAACAGGAGATCGACGCCATGTTCCCGGCATCCGGTCTGTATGCCCTGCAGCAAATGGACTCGAACATCGTCATGGTTGAGGACGTTTGCCGGATTCCTGTGATAAAGCATGCAGACTTTTTTTCTCCGGCACTGCTGTGCGGGGGAGGGGCCACCGGCTACGAACGTCCCCTTTTTGGGGTGACGGACGCAGACCCGCTCACGCAACAGTTCGTTTAAACCGGAATTGGCTGTTTTGACACTGACTCCCGCGAGACGTGCAAGCGTTTTTATGTCTGGCAGACGTGAACCCGGAGGCAGTTTCTGACTGCAGATATGAGCTTTCAGCTGCTCCTTGAACTGGAGATATAAAGACTCCGGGGCGTTGCTGTTGATATGAAACGGAATTTTAGCGGAAGACCTGTCCATGTTATATCCGGGTTTGAAAGTTTTCATACTTTTAATTATATGCAATTTTATTTCAATGTCAATATCCCCGCGAGGTGAAAAATCAGGAAAATCAGGAAAATCAGAGCCCGGAAGTTGTATGTAATTCAGCTCAAATTCCGGAGCCGGCGTATTCCCCGCAAATCGGGAATGTCATCCGGAGATTTTCCTTTTTGCGCACCATGATCCGCCTTGACCGGATAAAATCCGGAGATTCAGAAAGAAAAATGAAAAAATGTGGAAATGCTCTTGTTTTTGAATCAAGTGGTATTATATTGTATAACCAGATGAAAAGAAAAACAAGTTTACGGGAGAGGTGAAAATGGCTCTGCTGCTGGGCATTGACATGGGAACAACCAAAAGTGCCTGTGTGATTGTCGATTCGGATCGGCGCACCCTGCTGGCATGTGAAAGTATGGCGCATCAGGCTGCCGCGGGCGGTGGAATTCAGGATGCTCGTCGCCATGTCGAGGTTGTCCGTCGGCTGATCGGCAGACTGCCGGAATCGCTGCGCGGGGAGGTGAAGTGTGTCGGGGTTGCGGGACAGATGCACGGAGTCGTTTTATGGTCGCGTCATGCGGTGTCACCGCTCTTCACCTGGCAAAGTGTGACGCGGGACCTGGAACATTTTCAAACGGTTGCTCCGGATTTGCGGCACGGTTTTGGCGTCGCGACCTTGGCGCAGCTGGCGTCGGAGCGGAAACTTGACGCTTACGAGTATGCGGGAACGATTCATGATTACCTTGTCTGGCAGCTGACCGGATGCCCGGGGAAGCCTGTCATGGACTACAGTGACGCGGCGAGCTGGGGGACGTATCGTCTGCGGGAGAATTGCTTCGACGGGGCATCGTGGGCGCGGCTTGGCATTCCGGAGCGTCTGATGCCGCAGGTGGTGCCGGTCTGCAGCAATGCCGGAGTGGTCGCCGGTGCCTGGGGGATTCCCCGCGGGATTCCAGTGATGGCTGCTGTCGGTGACAACCAGGCAAGTGTTGCCGCGACTGCGGAAGACCCCTCGGATGAAATTTATCTGACGCTCGGCACAGGTGCGCAGCTTTCCATTGTGGCGGACCGGCTGGCGGAGCAGGTGGAGTGCCGTCCGTATCTGGATGGAAAATATCTTGCCGTGGGGACTCCTCTGTGCGGCGGCGCCGCCTGGGCATGGCTTCAGCAGCATGTGAAAGCATGGCTGAACGCGCTGGGATGTGCCCCCATTCCGGATGCGGAGCTTTACGACCGGATCGACGCGCTGGCTGCGGCGGCGCTGCAGGACGATGACTTGCCGGCAGTGCATCCTCATTTCCTCGGGGAGCGCTCTGATCCCGGAAAGCGCGGCGTCATCGAACATCTGACTCTGACGAACTTTACTCCGGGAAAGTTTGCCGCCGCCCTGGCGATCGGAATTGTCGAAAATCTGCAGGGGATGCTGCCCCGGGAGTTATGGCAGGATCGCAAGCGTCTGCTGGTTTCCGGCAATGCCATCCGGAAAACCAGGGCTCTGCAGGCGGCATGTGTCCGGTGTTTCGGAATTGAGCCGATCCCGGTCAGCGGACGGGAGGAAGCCGCATGCGGTGCCGCGCTGTTAAGCGGAAGATTATTGAAGGAGACCTCGGACGGACGGGAGACGGAAATTACGGAAAAGAATTGAAGTCGCCTGAGATGGATTGACCGGTGAACACCGGAGACTGCCGGGGAAATGTTGAACTGCATAAACACTGTGTTTGAACTATGAGAATATTTGCACAAGGCTGGAGTGATAATAAAGATGCGCCGGGACAGCGTTGGATTGTCTATCTGAAAGGATGCAATTTCCGCTGTCTGTATTGCGGCAATCCTGAGAGTATGCGTTCAGAACCGGAAGTGATGTTTTACCGCGACCGGGTAAAGGCTGTCGCCCCGGAGCAGTGCTGCAGCCATGCCATGGAGTGCGCTTCCTGCAGGACTTTCGAGTGCGTGAAGAAGTGGAGGCATCCCGCATTTGAACTGGCGGGGGAGGAGATGCCGGCAGCCGTGCTGGCGGAAAAAGCGCAGCGGATGCGACATATGATTGACGGTGTGACTTTTGGCGGGGGCGAACCTACTTTGCAGATCCATGAGCTTCTGGAGGTGCTGACGGCGCTTCGGAACCTGGGAATCAACTCCGCGGTCGAGAGCAACGCCGGAACCGAAACATATGCAGACATCATAGGGAAGGTGGATTATCTGATTTCGGATCTGAAGGCAGGAACCTGCGGCGGATACCGGCGTCTGACCGGGTCAGGCGATGAAACCGTGCGGCGCAACTTGACTCTGGCTGCGCGGAAACAGCGGGAACTCCTGATCCGGATTCCGCTGATTCCGGGTTACAACATGCAGGATGAGGAACTGGAGGCCATGCGGGATTTTCTTGCGGGACTGCGCCGTTTCCGCGAGGAGTTGAAAGTTCAGACCTTGCGGCTTCATCATGCAGGCGCGGTAAAATACCGGGCGTTGCGCCGTCCGTACGCATTGGAAGGTGTGGAACCGCCGTCGCCGGAGCAGCAGAAAAAGTTTGACCGGATGTTGGCGGATGCCGGGCTCACGGTATTGGATTTTCATCAAAGTTGACATAATGAAATCTTTAAGGGAAAGAGAGGGACGATGAAGAACAATATTTATCAGGCGGGCGTGGAGAAGCTGCGCCGGTACAAGCAGAACCAGAAGGTGGTCAACACCTGGTTCTATGTGCAGGAACATAAGAAACAGATCATTGAGTCAATGCGCCGCGAAGGGAAGGTTGTCGAATCTCCTGCGGGGCAGGCGGAAATTCTGTGCCGTCTGACGGAGGTCATTCCGGTTGAGATTCCTCCGGGAAGTGTTTTTGCCGGTTCACAGGATGTGGCGTTTTCTCCCTCCTATGCGTTGATTAATCCGGCGTTCAAAGTGGAGACCTTTGAAGGATATTGCGACCCGTGCGCGATCTATGATGATGTTGTGCTCACCGGCGACCTGACGCGGGAACGGGTTGACGCGGTGCGCGTCTTTTTTGAAAATGACGGTTATACAAAAGACCTGTATGCCCATTACAGGAGATTTCAGACGGAAACCTGCGAAGTCGCATTTTTTATGGAGCCGGTGACGGGGCATACCATTCCTGATGTCCGTCCGTTTCTGGCGAAAGGAGTCGCGGCGATTCAGGCTGAAACCCGCGGTGAATACGGCGCTTCCATGCGCTGCGCTCTGAATGCGGTTCTGATTTTAGCGGAACGTTACCGCAAATTGGCGCTGGCGCAGGCAGCCGAGGCGGAGGATGCGGAGGAAAAACAGCGTCTGACGGAGATGGCGGCACGTCTGGAACGGGTTCCGCTGGAAGGAGCCGAAACACTGCCGGAAGCAATGCAGAGCTTTATCCTGCTGTGGGAGATCATGGTGCTGGAGCAGGCGCCGAACCCCTATGCGTTTTCCGTGGGCAATATGGACCGTATCTTTGCGCCGTATCTGGGAGATACTCCGTATGAGGATGCGGTTGCCTATTTCCGGCATGTACTGGCGTTCTTTATCGTGGGCAGCCGCGGCTGGGCGATTTCCCAGAATATCATGGTGGGAGGCAGGGACACGGCGCATCATGATCTGAGCTCTCCTGCAACCGATGCCGTTCTGGATGCGTTTTTTGCCAGCAATGATCCGCAGCCGGCGCTGTCCGCCAAAATTCACGCGGACACCCCCGATGTGTTTTTCGAGAAGCTTGGCCGTTTTTTTGCGACGCCCGGGCATTCTACGCCGTCGTTGTTCAATGATGATTCAATGTTTGCCATGCTGCGGCAATGCGGAATCGCGGAAGAAGATTTGCCGGATTATTCGATTGCCGGCTGCCAGGAGCCGCTGATTATGGGCAAGAGCTCCTTGAACACCACCAACACCTGGCTGAATTTGGGGAAGATTCTCGAATTGACCTTGAATGACGGGCATTCCCTGCTGTCTGGCAGGAAACTGGCTCCGGGATGGAGTGAATTCGGCTATGCCGATATTACCGCGGTGTATGCCGATCTGGAAAATGCCTTTTACAAAATGCTGGATCACTTTCTCAGCCGGATGGAACAGGCGGGGAACGGCTGTACTGAAATTCTGGGCAAATACAAGCCGGTGCCGTTCACCTCGGCGATGCACGACAGTTTGTATACAAACCGTGATTTACGCGATCCGGCGCATCCGGGAGTCCGCTATAACGGCAGCGGCTGCCTGATCCACGGACTTGGAGTTGTGGCGGATTCGCTGAACGCGGTAAAAGCCGCGCTTCCGCTGTTCGGAGCCGAAAAAATACGCAAGGCACTTCAGGCGGACTTCAAAGGATACGAGGATGTGCAGGAGTTTCTGGACCAGGTGGAGAAATACGGCAATGACATTGCAGAAGCGGATGCCGCCGCAATCCGCATCGCTGAAACGGTCAGCGCAAAAGTCACGGCTCTGCGCAATTCCGCCGGCAATCCTTATCTGGCGGACTTTTCCACTCCCAGCACCCATCTGCTGTACGGATACTGGGTCGGTGCCACGCCGGACGGCCGCCATGCGCGTAAAATGCTGGGGTATGGAGTGGATCCGCGGCCCGAAGCAACCCGCGCTCAGCTGCAGAGCCGGATTTTGTCGGTGCGCAAACTGCCGTTCCACCGGATGACCGGAGGATATGCTTCCCATATTGGAATTCCATGTGTGGGGAGCGCTCTGTCCGACCCCGCGGTATGGATGCGCGACCGGGTGATCCGGCCGCTGTTCCACCGCGGAGACTCCGAGGAGGCGCCGTATTATGTCTACTTCAATCTGGACAGCACCGAACATCTGCGCAAGATTTTGAAGGATCCGAAGACCTACGCCCCGAGCGGCGTTTACATCATGCGGATCCACGGCACGTTCGTAAACTTCCTGGATTTGTCCCCGGCGATTCAGGAGGATATTATTCAACGGCTGGAGGCCAGCGCCGTATGAGGGAGGAAGACGGCAGCAAGACTGTTGCTTTCCAAAGCCGGATTTTCAAGGAGATCCTGTACGGCAATTATGCACCCGGCGACCGTCTGCCGGGCGAGCGGGAAACCGCCGAGGCGTGCGGCATCAGCCGCATTACCGTGCGCCGCGCTTATGAAAAATTGGAAAAGAGCGGAATTCTGGAACGGCGGCAGGGCAGCGGCACTTATGTTGCGCAGCATCATGGAGCGAATCGGAATTCCGGGAATCTGATCGCCCTGCTGAGCAGTGTCGGCGAGCTGTTTTCCCTGGACTTCATCCGTGCCATGGAAAAAGAGGTTTCCGCGCATGGCGATTTGCTGGTGCTGCGCCTGACGGATGATTCTCCGGAACTGGAAGAGGCCGCAGCGATTGAGCTGGTCGGGAATGGCGTCAACAATTTGGTGATTTGGCCTTCCGGCCGGGGATTCCGTGCGGAAACTTTTGCCCGGCTGCGGGTTCTGGGAACGAATATGGTTTTTTTCGACCGCATGATTCCGGGAGATTATGCCGATTACGTGGGACTGGACAACCGGGACGCCTTGAAGCAGTTGTTTCTGCGGGCGGGAAATGTCCGTTCTCCGCTTTTCATCAGCCATGCGGAGGCGGCGCATGATTCGGATCACGCCAGAGAATCTGCGTTTGAGTATGAGTGCCAGCTTCGGAATATTGCCGGAACTGTGCTGCGTGTCTCTCCGGAAGAACCGCTCAGACTGCCTCCGGAGATCCTGGAAAAAGCGGACGTGATTTTCGCCGTGAATGATGCGATGGCTCTTCGGGTGCTTCCGTTTGCCGGAGAGAAAACAGTTTTTGGAATTGACGGTCTGAGCCGTGAGATTGTCAGCTACCGGCAGCCGATGCGGCTGCTGGCGCAGAAGGTAATAAAATTATTGTACAAACAGCGTGACGGCGCGGGTGAGTGGCGCCCCGCTAAAGTGTTCATCAAAGGAGAAATCTGTGAAAAATTATCATGACCCTCTGTTTTTCCAGCCCAATCGTGTCTGGCGCTGTTATCTGGGCGGAAGATTGCTGAGCAGGATGATGGGAGAAAAAGAAGAAGCGGATTCCCTGTTTCCGGAAAACTGGCTGGGTTCCGTGACTCCCGCCAGAAACGGCGTGCATCAGACTTCGGAGCAGGAGGGCATTTCCCGTCTGCGCTCCGGAGAACTGTTGTCCGATCTGCTGCGGAAGGATGGAAAGACGATTCTGGGCAAGGACAGGAGTGAGCTTGGCGTGTTGTGCAAATTCCTGGATTCCGCCGTCCGGCTCCCGTTTCAATGTCATCCGGACCGGGATTTTGCCCGTAAATACTGTCAAAGCGAATATGGAAAGACCGAGAGCTGGTTTATTCTTGACACGAGGCAGGTGAATGGTGAGGATCCCTACATCATGCTGGGATTCAAGCCCGGCATTGATCGCGGGGCGTTCCGGCAGGCGGTATTGGAACAGGATATTCCGCAAGTGCTGTCGATGATGCACAAAATCAAAGTCAAACCGGGGGATAATTTTTTCATTCCCGGACGGCTGCCGCATGCAATCGGAAGCGGGGTGCTGATGCTCGAAGTGCAGGAGCCGACCGATCTGGTGGTGCAGCCGGAACGGAAAATCGGAGATATTACGTTGAGTGATTTTGACATGTGGCAGAATTTGACTGTGGAACAGGGACTCGACTGCTTTGAATATCGCGGCCGCACATTGGAGGAGGTAATGCGGGAATTTGCCGTTCGTCCGGGAAAGAAGAACGGACCGGTTGAGACATTGGTGGATTCCGGATATACGGACTGCTTTCAGGTCGCGGTGATGAAACTGCTGCCGGGTGAAACGTATGACTGCCGGTTCTCGTCTGATTGGCAGCTGGCGGTTGTGACAGGCGGCGGAGGAAATGTGACGGCGGCGGAAAAGCAGACGGTGCGTCCCGGAGATTGTTTTCTGATTCCGAATCCTGTGCGCAATCTGACTTTCTCTGCCGGAGAAAAGGGACTGGTTGTCTATTTGATCAATGCGGCACACTAGTTGAGCGCGGAAACATCCGCTTTCTGCTGTGGCAGATGTCTTTTCAGTCTTGCGGGGTATGCCGGCGGCGGTATTGCGCCGGTGCGGCTCCGTAGAGCTTTTTGAAGCGCCGGGAAAAGTGAAAACGGTCTTTGACGCCGATCAGATCGCAGATTTCATCAATGGAGAACGCACGCGATTCCAGCAGCTGCGCGGCGTAACTGTAGCGCAGCTGGAGCAGATACTGGTATGGCGTGCTTCCGGTGATTTCGCGGAACTGCCGCAGAAAGGCATTGGGCGCCATTCTCACACGGGCGGCAAGCTGGTCGATGCTGATGTCGTTCCGCATGTTTTCACGCAGATAATCACAGATTGAAGCGATCCGTTTATCGGAATTGAGCTCGGAAAGCGCCTCCTGGGGAAGCATTGCCATGGCATTGGCGGCGAGTGCGATTGCAAGGAGTTTGACATTGGCGCGGTTGTTGTCCTCTTTGAATTCCAGCATGGGACGCAGACGTGAAATCAGGATTTTCATGTCGTCGCTGATCCGGAGTTCGTTGCAGAGGTAGTCGGGATTTCCCGCAAGCTGCGTCATTTCAAAATGCAGATAAAGCTGAACCGGTTCCCCCGTGCACCATGTTTCAAGATCGCAGTTGGGTGGCAGCAGATAGATATGATCCGGTTTGAGTTCTACCTTGCGGCGCCCGAGATAGACCCCCGCTCCGTAATCGTCATGATAATAGAGCCGCCAGTAATGTCCGCCGAGGATCACGGAGTTCCAGAATTTTCCCAGGCGCACGTATCCCACGGAATCCATGCGGAGCTGAGGGTATTCCAGAATTGAGACATTGGTTTTATTCATATTTTATCGTGCTTTATTCATAAGATGATTGTTGACTTAGTTCATAAGATAACGTATACTTTCCATAGTTGCAAGCCGGAAACGTTCAAAAAACAAAAAAAGGAAAATGGGAAATGGCTGATTTCGGAAAAGGCGACACTGGCTGGTTTACGCACGACAGGTTCGGGATGTTCATCCACTGGGGGCTCTATTCCATGCCCGGACGGCATGAATGGGTCCGCAATTACGAGGAAATTCCGAACGAGGACTACGAAAAATATTTTGAGCAGTTCAACCCTGATCTTTTCAATCCGAAGGAATGGGCGAAGGCCGCGCGCGAAGCGGGAATGAAATATTTTGTCGTTACGACGAAGCACCATGAAGGCTTCTGCATGTGGGATTCAAAATACACGGATTACAAAATCACGAACACGCCGTGCGGACGCGATCTGCTCCGCGAGATTGTCGATGCCTTCCGCGCCGAAGGGCTCAAGGTCGGTTTTTATCATTCGCTGATTGACTGGCATCACCCCGATTTCACCGTCGATGACGTGCATCCTCTCCGCAACAGGCCGGACCGTGCGAAACTGAACGAAGGCCGTGACATGGCGCGCTACCGCGAATATCTCCGCAATCAGGTGCACGAACTCCTGACGGAATTCGGGAAAATCAGCATCATCTGGTTTGATTTCTCGTATCCGCAGTGGGGCAAAGACGGCAAGGGGCATGCCGACTGGGATTCCGAGGGACTCGTCAGGATGATCCGGGAGCTTCAGCCGGGGATCATGATTAACAACCGTCTCGACCTCCCCGGCGGAGGCGATGTCATCACCCCGGAACAGAACACCCCGGACGAACCCGTGACGGACGAACACGGCTGCCCGGTCGTCTGGGAAGGCTGCCAGACATTCTCCGGTTCATGGGGATACCACCGCGATGAACTGACTTGGAAATCATCCAAGCAGTGCATTGATATGCTGATCAATCACGTCTGCCGCAACGGAAACCTGCTGATGAACGTCGGACCGACAAGCCGCGGCTATATTGATTCCCGTGCGATGGAGCGCCTGAAAGCCTATGCCGAATGGATGAAGTATCATTCCCGTTCCATTTACGGATGCGGCATGGCGGAGGGACTGACTGAACCGCGCGACTGCCGCTATACTTACAATCGGGAGACAAACCGCCTTTACCTTCACATCATGAACTGGCCGTTCAAGCATATTCATCTGAAGGGACTCTCCGGCAAGGTGAAATACGCGCAGTTCCTCCATGACGGCAGTGAAGTGAAAATGCGCGACAGCGCCGAAGTGCAGGTGCATTCCTCACTGAGCAGCAAGACTCCCGCAGGAGCCGTCACGGTCGATCTTCCCGTAGTGAAGCCGGCAGTGGAAGTTCCTGTGATTGAACTGATTCTGAAATAAGCTGATTCCCCCGCGCCCGGAAGGACAGCTTTTCCTTTCCGGGCATTGCGGCATGGAAGGTGTGGGGGACGTCGCGGAATCGCTTGACAATATTCTCCCGGTGTGATATAATAACTGTAACATCGGTCATATACCGTAATTTTCCCGGAAGGTCTCGGACGGGGTGAAAAAGAACCGGAGGATGGTGTGTCTATGAAGAAACTTGTGATATGGCTGGCGGCTGCCGCTGTTGCGGGAGGCGGGTATTATTTTTACAAAACCTACAGGGATGCCGCACAGTATGACCATACCCGTTTTGCTTCCGGAAATGGCCGTCTGGAGGCTACTGAAGTCAGTATTTCCACCAAGCTGGCGGGGCGTATCGAAAAAATCATGGTCGATGAGGGCGATTTTGTCACGGAGGGACAGGAGCTTGCCTTGATGCAGACCAATGTCCTGCGGGCGCAGCTGGCACAGGCGGAGGCGCAGCGCCGTCAGGCGATTACCGCGGAAGCCAGTGCCAGGGCGATGGTCGATGTGCGGATCAGCGAAAAGGAGGCTGCCAAAGCCAGCGTTCTTCAGAAGGAAAGCAGTCTTGACGGCGTCAGAAAACGCTATGAGCGCTCCAAAGTTCTGAGCGGGGTGCAGGCGGCTTCCAAGCAGCAGTTCGACGATGACGAGACAACATATCTTTCCGCGAAGGCGGAAGTGGCGGCGGCGCAGGCAAGCGTGAAACAGGCGGAAGCCGCCATCAATGCCGCGAAGGCGGAAGCCGCGGGCGCCGCCGCATCCATTCAGGCGGCGGAGGCGGACATCGCACGCATTCAGGCGGATATTGACGACAGTCTTCTGATTGCGCCGCGCGAGGGACGGATTCAGTACCGGATCGCCCAGCCCGGCGAAGTCATGTCTGCGGGCGGCAGGGTGCTGAACCTGGTGGACTTGACCGATGTCTACATGACGTTTTTCCTTCCGGAGGAAGTTGCGGGAAAAGTTTCCATCGGTGCGGAAGTCCGGCTGGTTCTTGATGCGGTTCCGCATATCCCGATCCCCGCGGAGGTGTCCTACGTCGCCAGCGTTGCGCAGTTCACGCCGAAGACGGTGGAGACGCAGAGCGAACGGCAGAAGCTGATGTTCCGCGTGAAAGCCCGCATCGATCCGCGTCTTCTGAAAAAATATATCCGTCTGGTCAAAACGGGAATTCCCGGTGTGGCATGGGTAAAACTTGATCCGGAGGCAGAATGGCCCTCATTCCTGAAATTCCAGAAGATAGACTGAACTCCGCGGGTGCGGAAGTTCCCGTTGTCCGCGCGGAGAATATCAGTCTCCGCTATGGCAGGACGCTGGCGCTGGACAATGTGACAGTGGATATTTTCCCGCGCAGGCTGGTCGGGCTGATCGGGCCGGACGGCGTGGGGAAATCCAGTCTGCTCTCGCTGATTACCGGCGCACATGCCATGCAGGACGGGAAGCTGAATGTGCTCGGCGGGGATATGCGCGATAAACAACACCGGAACCGGATCTGCCCGCGTATTGCCTACATGCCGCAGGGGCTTGGGAAGAATCTTTATTTTACCTTGACTGTGGAGGAGAATCTCCAGTTTTTTGCACGTCTTTTCGGTCATGACGCCGCGGAGCGCAGACGGCGCATCGATCAGCTTACCCGCAGCACCGGGCTTTATCCGTTTCTGAACCGTCCCGCGGGCAAACTTTCCGGCGGCATGAAGCAGAAACTGGGACTCTGCTGCGCCCTGATTCATGATCCTGATCTGCTGGTGCTTGATGAGCCGACGACCGGTGTCGACCCGCTGGCGCGCCGCCAGTTCTGGGACTTGATTGCAAGCGTCAGGGCGGGACAGCCGCAGATGGGAGTCATAGTCGCCACCGCTTACATGGATGAGGCGCAGCGGTTCGACTGGCTGATTGCCATGGATGACGGCAGAATTCTGGATACCGGCGCCCCGGAGGAACTTCTCAGAAAGACCGGATGCCGCAATCTGGACGCGGCTTTTATCCGCCTGCTGCCGGAGAGCAAGCGGGCGAATCACAAGGATCTCGTCGTCCCCCCGCTTGTCCGGGGAGAGAAGGAAGATATTGCCATTGAAGCGTGCGGACTGACAAAGCGATTCGGTGCGTTTACGGCTGTGGATCATGTCAGTTTCCGTATCCTCCGCGGTGAAATATTCGGCTTTCTCGGCTCCAACGGCTGCGGCAAGACAACCACCATGCGGATGCTGACCGGTCTGCTGCCGGCGACGGAGGGGGAGGCGTGGCTGTTCGGCAAACCTGTCGGGGAGGACGATATGGCTGTGCGCCGGCAGCTTGGCTATATGACTCAGACTTTTTCCCTTTACAGCGAATTGAGCGTAAGACAGAATCTGTTCCTGTACGCCCGTCTCTACCGGATTCCGGAGAAAGAGGTTCCCGCCCGTGTGGAGGAAATGCTGGAGCGCTTCAAGCTGCAGAGTGTTGCGGACAATTTTCCGGATGATCTGCCGCTGGGAATCAAGCAGCGGCTGTCGCTTGCCGCCGCCGTTGTGCACCGTCCGCAGATTCTGATTCTGGATGAGCCCACATCGGGAGTCGACCCCGTGGCGCGCGACGGTTTCTGGGAGCTGATTATCGAACTTTCCAGACGGGACCGCGTGACGATTTTCATTACGACGCATTTTATGAACGAGGCGGAGCGCTGCGACCGCATCTCCCTGATGCACGCGGGGAAATCCCTGGCGTGCGATACTCCCGCCGCGCTGATCGAGGAACGCCGTGCGCCGACTCTGGAAGAGGCTTTCATCGGGTATCTGCGCGATGCAGACCCTGCTTCGGGCGAGGCTGCGCCGGAACAGGTCTCCTTTGCCCCTGCCGTGAAGAAGGAGCCGAAGGGTTTTTCCCGCTTTTTCTCCTCCCGGTTCAGTTTCCAGCGCTGGTTCAGCTGCTACTGGCGGGAGAATCTTGAACTGCTCCGCGATCCCATCCGGCTGACGCTGGCGCTTTTCGGCGCGATTCTGCTGATGGTGGTGATGGGATACGGCATCAGCATGGATGTGGAAGACCTTTCCTTTGCGGTATTGGACCGCGATCAGAGCGAATTGAGTCAGGATTATGCGCTGAACATTGCCGGTTCCCGTTATTTCGTGGAAAAACCGCCTGTCCGGGACTACAGGGATCTGGATTACCGGATGCGGAGCGGCAAGCTCAGCCTGGTGGTGGAATTCCCCCCGCAGTTCGGCAAAATGGTGGAGCAGGGGGTGTCTCCTGAAATCGCATTCTGGATCGACGGCGCCATGCCGATGCGTGCGGAGACGATCGAAGGGTATGTGAAGGCGATGCATTCCGAGTGGCTTGCCAATCAGCTGAAGACCCGTTACGGAACGGATTCTTCCGCCGCGGCGTCCCTCGAGACCCGTTACCGTTACAATCCCGATGTGCTGAGTCTTCCGGCGATGGTTCCCGCCGTGATTCCGATTCTGCTGATGATGATTCCCGCAATTCTGGCTGCCCTGGCTGTTGTAAGGGAAAAGGAGATGGGATCAATCATCAATCTGTATGTGACTCCGCTGACACGTTCGGAATTCCTGCTCGGGAAGCAGCTGCCTTATATTCTGCTTTCCTCTCTCAGTTCCCTGCTGCTGCTTGTCATGGCTGTGACTGTGTTCGATGTGCCGATCAAAGGCAGTTTCCCGACGCTGATGCTTTCGCTGGTGGTGTACTGCATGGCGTCCACCGGTTTCGGGCTGCTGGCTTCTTCCGTGACCCGCAGCCAGATTGCCGTGATTTTCCTGACGATGATCGGCACCCTGCTGCCGGCGGTTCAGTTCTGCGGGCTGATTAATCCCGTTTCGACTCTGAACGGCATCGGGCGCGTCATCGGCACTTTGTATCCGACAACCCATATGCTGCTGATCAGCCGCGGCATTTTCAACAAGGCGCTCGGGTTCAGCGATCTTCATCAGCCGTTTTTCTGCATGCTGGCGGCGGTGCCGGTGGTTCTCGGAATCGGGATCGCCATTCTGAAGAAACAGGAATCATGACGGGACGGCGGAACGGACGGAGGAGCATATTATGAAACAGAAAATAAAAAACATCGTTCAGCTCGGAATCAAGGAACTGCGGGGGCTGCTCCGCGACCCGCTTCTTCTGGGACTGATTCTTTATACCTTTACGGTCGGAGTCTATATCGCGGCGACCGCAACGCCGGATTCCATTTCCAATGCCGCGCTGGCGATTGTGGATGAGGACGACTCACAGTTGTCCCGGCGCATTGCGGATGCTTTTTTCCCGCCGATGTTCCTTCCCGCGGAACGAATCAGCCGCCCGGAGATAGACCCGAACATGGATAACGGGAAGTACACCTTTGTCCTGGTGATTCCTTATGATTTCCAGAAGGATGTGCTTGCCGGAAATCAACCGGAAATTCAGCTGAACGTGGACGCCACCAGGATGTCGCAGGCGTTTACCGGAAGCGGATATATTCAGCAGATCGTGATGGATGAAGTCAATTCGTTTTTGAACAGGGGCGATCCCGCGTCCCCGCTTCCCGTCGAGATTGTCACGCGGAAACGCTTCAATCCCAACCTGACCCAGTCCTGGTTCGGCTCGGTCATGGAGCTGATCAACAATATCACGATGCTTGCGATTATCCTTACCGGCGCGGCGCTGATCCGCGAGCGGGAGCACGGCACGCTGGAACATCTGCTGGTGATGCCGGTTACGGCGTTTGAAATCATGGTGTCGAAGGTCTGGTCGATGGCACTGGTCGTGATGCTGGCGGCGGGGCTTTCCCTGCTGTTCGTCATTCATGGAATGCTTCAGGTTCCGGTGGAGGGATCGGTTCCGCTGTTCATGCTGGGGATGGCATTGCATTTGTTCGCCGTCACGTCCATGGGGATCTTTCTTGCGACCATTGCCCAGAACATGCCTCAGCTCGGCATGTTGCTGATCCTTGTTCTGATGCCTATGCAGATGCTTTCCGGCGGCGTGACTCCTATGGAGAGCATGCCGCAGGGGGTGCGTCTGGTGATGCAGGCGGCTCCCACGACTCATTTTGTGGAGTTCAGTCAGGCGATTCTGTATCGCGGCGCCGGGCTGGATGTGGTGTGGAAGCCCTTTTTATGGCTTCTGGCAATCGGTTCCGTATTGTTTGTCCTGACATGGTTCCGCTTCCGGAAGACAGTGGCGTAAAGACAGTTGCATTTTTCCGGAATCCATGTGAAATAAACGGGCTCCCGCCGGACGGCGGACGAAGACCTGTCATTTGCGGCAGCGGTATGCGAAAGCCGGGGGAATATTGCACCAGACGATTTCCGATTTCTCCACGCTGGAAAAATATTTCTCCAGACGGTGTTTGAATTTGATTCCCGTCGGGAGCCAGGTTCCCTGAAGATAGGCGAACGTCGTGAAATAGCCGCCCTCCGGCAGTGCTTCCAGAATAGCGGCAAGAATCTCTTCCTGAAGATGATCCGGAAACGATGCCCACGGGAGTCCCGAGAGGATGACGTCCACCTTTGAAATGGACTCTTTCCGCATGATCTGTTTCAGGTTTGCGGCGCTGTCGTTGTAGAGCTTGACCTGCGGGAAACGCCGCCTGAATGCCGGAATGATGGCGTCATTGAGTTCTACAGCGAAGAAATTGGCGTCCGGATTCATCGCTTTAAGAATTGCCTCCGTTATGGCGCCGGTTCCCGGCCCGAGTTCCACGATGTTGCGCGCTTCCTCGATGTGGACGCATTCCGTCAGAGTTTTGGATAATTTGTGAGAGCTGGGGCAGATTGCGCCGGTTGTAAGCGGTTTCCTGAGAAATTGGACCAGAATACTGTCTTTCATGCTGGTGATGCCCCGTCGTAAGTTCAGAATTTACCAAAAAAACAATGCTTTACTATATCCTGAAAACTCTTTTTTTTCAAGTCCCGGACAGTATTTTCACCGCAAAATGAAGATGGGAATGCGGCGGGGAATCTGCCTGAAAAGCTCGCAGTCCTGCGCTTTTCGTCATTTGCATGAAAAAATTCCGTTCCCCGGATAACGGACAGAATCAGAGCAAGGACGCAAATTTGGAGGAAATATAGTTCGCAGCCAAATTGACCCTGTCCGTTATCCGGGGAACGGAATGAATCAATACGGATTTCCGTTGCGGAGAATTAATCTCCCTTGCCGCTTGTTGACTGACCACTGTCGTTGCACATGACATATCCGTCTGTCTGTGTCGGAATCACATTCGTTCCATTGTATGTGCCGCCCTCACTCATTGTAATGTTGCCGTCTGCAGGACTGCCGTAATATGCGATTGTAGTCGGCCAGTTGGCACCGACAGAAGCTCTGACAGACCCGTCGACAAAGAGGATGTTGCCGTATTTTTCATGGTTGCTTTTGTCTGACTGGGGATCGTAACCAGTGTCAAATGCAATGCCGCTGTCAGGATTTTCATTTTCCGTCATGTTGCCGATGTAACCGTATGAGAAGTTGGAATAATCATCTGTCGCCTCAAAACGGACAGCTCCTCCACTGCCGTTTTCCGGACCTTTCCCAGCCGCTTCTGCTTCCCCGTTTTCGTTTGCTCCCCATTCTTCCAGAGTGAAGTCATTATTCAATGAGGCTGCCTCTGTTGTGGCAGACGTGCAGACATAGACCTTGAAGTCGGTCAGATAATTGGTGTTGACCAGTGCGGAGATAGACGGTCCGTTATGGCAATAATCACCGCCCGTTTTTGTATAGGTCGGGAACTTTTCACTGTAGTCGCCGGAGTACATTTTGGCGGCGAGCCCGATCTGTTTCAGATTGCTTGTACAGGCGATCCGGCGTGCTTTTTCGCGTGCCGAGTTCAAAGCGGGAAGCAGCATTCCTGCGAGAATTGCAATGATGGCAATCACGACGAGGAGCTCGATAAGGGTGAACTTATGTTCTTTCGTGAATTTCATTTTTTCCTCCAAATGTGTTGTTGTTCTTATTCCGGGGAGTTTCCCGGATCATCTTTTAGAATTTCAGCATTTTTTGTCTTTCTTCTGTTGAAACCTCCTTTACATTGTTCCCTTATTTTTGTCTGATCGAAAACTTGTGCGGGATGTGTAAATATGAGGAATCCTCGCCGTTCCTGAAAAGTCGTGTCGCATAATAACTACTATGTTATATGGCTGAACTCAAAATATCGGAAAAAAGCAGAAAAAAAGCGGAAGACGGACAAAATAAAAGCAGGAGAAAAGGACGAAAAAATGAGGCGGAATTATGAAATGTAAATATAAAAAAACGCATAACATAGTAGTTATTATGCGTCATTATAAAAAATCATGCTGATTCAATCTTTACACTATATATTATAATTAAAAAGCTGAAAAAAACAATAGTTGAAGGGAAAAAAATCCGAAAAAAATTGCATTGCGTTCTGTGCGGCGCTTCCGCCGGAACTCCGGAAACGGAGCAAATCGGACGAAGGGAGGGGCTGGGCAGGGGGGATTGAGCTCGATCCGGAAATTGTTTTGACTCGGGGAGGCTTTGCCGTGCACAAGGAGAATCGTGCAGGGCTTCCGGTCCTGCCGCGATTTCTGTAAGGAAATGCCGGCGCCGGCAATGAAGTTTCAATTTTGCACCGGGAAAGTTCATCTCAGGCTTTTGACAGATTTGCGCTTTCGGCTGTAAAACAAAAAAAAGAAGCAAAATCGGGAAATGGATTTGCAATCCACGTTTTTTCTTTTATAGTTTTCAGTTTCGAATAACAGGAAGATACGATGAATGAATTGCTGATCAGACTTTTTATCAAGAATCCGGACAAGATCGCGCTGCCGCAGGTAAGAACCTCTTACGGTGTCCTTTGCGGCTGGTATGGGATTCTGGTCAATCTGGTGCTGTGCATCGTCAAGGTGGCAGTCGGGATTCTTACGGGAAGCATTGCCGTGACAGCGGATGCCGTGAACAATCTGTCGGACGCTGGTTCCTCGGTCATTACTTTATTCGGATTCAAGTTTGCCGGCAAGCCGGCGGACGACGAGCATCCGTTCGGACATGGACGGCTTGAATATGTGGCGGGGCTGATTGTGGCGGTCATCGTGATCGCAGTCGGGCTGAATTTTCTGAAACTCTCTTTCGAGCGTCTGATCCGGCCCTCTGAGATAGAAATGACTGCCGTTGCATTTGCGCTTTTGCTGGCGACCTTGCCGGTGAAGCTCTGGATGTTTTTCTTTTACCGGAAGATTTCGCGCAGAATCGCATCGAAGACCGTTCACGCGGTGGCGTTCGACAGCCTGAGCGACCTTCTGACCACGTCCCTTGTCATTCTTTCGCTTGTTGTCTCGCAGTATACCAGTTTTCCTGTGGATGGAGCTGCCGGTCTTCTTGTGGCGCTTTTCATTATTTTCGGAGGAGCGGGTGTCGTCAGGGAAATCATCAACCCGCTTCTCGGGGAGTGCCCCGACCGCAAACTTGTGGAGGAGATCCGCAAACGTCTCCTGGAATGCCGGGACATCTGCGGGGTGCATGACATCATTGTCCACAGTTACGGTCCGAACCGTTATTTCGCGACCGCACATGCGGAGGTGAATCCGGAAAAAAGCGACATGGTTCAGATTCATGACGCCCTGGAGGCGGCGGAGGTCGATATTGCATGTCATCTGCCGGTGCGCCTTCTTCTGCACTGCGACCCGTTTTTCAGTCTGGACCCCGAGCTGAAGCGCTGGCGGACTCTTGCGGAGGATCTGATCGGCAGTCTTGACCCGGAACTGAAGGTCTACGATTTCCGTCTTGAGAAAAACGGGGATCGTGTTCTGTTGAATTTCCAGCTTCTCGTTCCGAGAAAATTCTTCCTGACCAATCAGGAACTGATCCGGCGGATTACGAATCTGCTTCAGGAGCATGACAGGCGCGTGACAGCGCAGATAACAATTACGCACAGTTTTGTCTGATCTGAAAAAATACGATAATCCGGTACGTTTCTCTTGAAAATGCCAACGTTGGCATTTATTGTAAGGACAGACGACTTTTTCCAGAGACAAATCAACGAAGAGAGGAATGTCATGTTTCAGAACAAGATGATGAAACTTCGTGAATCCGTCGGGAGATCCTTCTCCGTGGTTCTGACCGGGGACGTCTGCCCGAAGTTTCCTGAAGCGCAGGAACAGGCGATCCATCACAGTGAAACGCTTGTCGCGGGAGTCCGGCAGTTCATTGCTTCCGCCGACCTGAAGATCATGCAGTGGGAGACGACCCTGACGGCTGCGGATACGCCGATCGACAAGAGCGGCCCCAACCTGAAATGTCCGCCGGAGTGCCTGAACCTCGGCAAAGCGCTTGACATTGATGTGATGCTGCTCGCCAACAACCATGTCGGCGATTTCGGTCCCGACGTCGTGAATGAGACCATTTCCCACATTGAAAAAGCCGGATTCAGGCATGTCGGAGCGGGGAAAAACCTGGCGGATGCGAAAAAGACGCTCTATCTTGACTGCTGCGGACTGAAGGTCGCGATTGTCAATTTTGCGGAAAATGAGTTCGGCACCGCCAGCAGAGACAAGGCGGGGGTTGCGCCGATGGAGCCGTTCGGCAACATCCGCCAGATCAGGGAAGTGCGGCAGAATGCGGATATTGTGATTGTCGCGGTTCACGGCGGACACGAGTATTACGCCTATCCGTCGCCGCGGATGGTGGAGGTGTACCGTCAGTTTGCCAGTGCCGGGGCGGATATTGTCTGGGGATGCCACACGCATTGCAACGTCGGCTGTGAAGTTTTTGAAGACGTGCCGATCATTTATTCCCCCGGCAATTTCTATTTCCCGTATCCCGATTCGGGCGGAGCGCAGAAAAAATGCTGGAAGACCGGTTATCTGAGCAAATTCCATTGCGATGAAAAGGGCGTTTACGCTTTGGAGCTCCAGCCTTATAAATTCGATATGACGTCCATTACGGCATTGAACCCGGAAGACGAGAAGATGTTCTTTGAATACTATGAAAAAATCTCCTCCGCAATCCGGGATCCGGAGATGCTTCAGCGCTATTTTGAAGCCTGGTGCACTTATTCCGGCATCGGATACCTGAGCCATCTGAACAGGGACAAAGTGGAGAACTGGCCGCCGGACTGGACCCGGCGCGATGTCGTCAAGTCATGGCTTCCCGTGAGAAATCTTTTTACGTGCGAGGCGCACAACGACATGATCCGGCAGACCTTGCGTCTGATCGAGGAGCATCGCCTTGAGGAAGCCGCGCGGCTTCAGTCTGAAGTTCTGGCGCTTCAGAATCCCCCCTGGATGAAATCGTAGGCAAGGGGGAGGCAGGCGGGGCACGGACTGTTTTGGAGTCCGTGCAGACCGCGGAAACGGGAGCGGGTTCAAATTTTTCTGATTCCGCTCTTGTTTTTTTATTGTTTCATGTTATTTTTGTTAAATATAACATAACGGTATAGCGGTATAGAGTTGCCGCTGTGATTTCAGCGGGAAGGGAAAAATCATTTGTTTTTTTTCTGTAAAAACGTCTTGATTCGATTCTTTTTCAGCATATATTCATGAAAGCAATCATCATGAGGGAGAATGACAATGTTGACAGAACAGATCAGAAAAGTGGATGTAAATGCCAGGGGACTCAGGAGCACCGACGGAATCGTGTATCTTTCTCCGGGGCTTCAGGGACGCATCTTCTGCTCCATCGGGAATACTCTGGTTCACAAACTTGACTTTGCACTGGCGGCGGATCCTTCCGACGAATTCAACAATATCGGCGGTAATTCATTGTGGCCGGCGCCCGAAGGGGGAGCGTTCGCATTCAATTACCCGCATGGGGAATGGACTGTCCAGGACGGCATCAACAAAGTCTGCCCCGTCCTGACTGTGCTCTCCGAAACGGATGCGGTCATGGTCAAGGAAATTGCGCTCGTCAATGCGAAGGGAATCAATGTGGAGCTTGAATATAAGCGTGAAGTCCATGCAAATGATATTTCCCTGCTGGCGCGGAGCTGTCTTGTGAAAGGAGTCTCCTATACCTCGACGGATACCTTCACCGCACGCAACGACTATCCGGTGAAAGATGTGCTGCTGAATGCGTGGACTCTGGAACAGTTCCCCGGCGCGGAGGGCATCATTGCGTTCGGTCAGTTCGACTGCAAGGATGCGTCGAAGGTCATCAACGACGATTTTTACGGCGATCCGCTGTCACGGATCACATTTGCGGACAACCTGTTCATCTTCCGTCTGGGCGGTCCCGACCGTCTTCAGATCGGAGTGAAGAAGGACTGCCGCCCCATCCTGATCGGCGCCTATGACCCCGCCCGCGGAATTCTCATCATACGCAGGACGAAGATTCAGGAAGGCAGATATGTCAATATCGCCGACAACGACCAGAAGAACGGTCCGTTCTCGACAGAGGATGTTTACAGCATCTTCAACGGTGCGGCACTGAACTTTTACGAGCTCGAAACGATTGCGCCCATGATCGAAAAAGACGGCAGATTCGATCATTCGACCGTTGTTTCCGACACATTCATCTTCATGGGCCCGAAGGAAAATCTTGCCGAACTTCTCGCGAAAGAATACAACATCAATTCCAAGGAGATCATAAAATGAATCAAATCAAAACAGTGTTCGGTTTCGACATGGAAACCGATATCGGAAGCTGGACTTCGTTCTATGAGGGATTCAGAAACGGGACGCCGCTGATTCTGGACGTTCTCAAAAAACATGACATCAAAGCGACTTTCTTCTTTACCGGCGACAGTGCTAAGAAGAATCCGGAAATCGTTCATATGGTGCGGGATGCCGGACACGAGATCGGATGTCACACGCTGTTCCACGAGACGATCGGCGACCCTCTGTTCGAGATTCCCGGCATGATTCCGCTTCTGCCGGAGGAAGTGGAACACCGCATCGAGATGGCGACGAAGTGGGTGGAGGAGGTCGCCGGGGTGCACCCGACCGCATGGCGCTGTCCGCGTCTCTGGGGATCGACCACGGTCGTAAATGCCCTGGAACGGCTCGGCTACAAATCCGACGCCACGTATCCCATGTATTTCTACCGCGAGCGTCTGACTCCTTACCATCCCTCGAAGGATGACTGGACGAAAGAAGGCGACCTGAAGATCATTGAGCTGCCGATTTTTGCGGACCTTTCCATGGATTCCAAAGACCAGTACGGGCGTGACATGGATCAGTGGCCTCTGTGGCGCACCGAATCCGCGGATGCCGTCATGGAGCATATCAGAGGCTATGTGAAATACTGCGAGCAGAAAAAGGTCGATCCGTTCCTCTGCTTCTATATGCACCCGTGGGAGTTCTGGCCCATGCCGGAAGGTCTGATTCATTCCGGCGAGGGCGCCGTCCTGCCGGATCCCTTCATCGTGAAGAACTGCGGACCGTATGCCGTGGAGCAGCTGGATCTGCTGATTGGAAAACTGAAAGCCGCGGGCTCCGTCTTTACGACTGCTTCCGGCTGTCTTGACTGAGTTTTTCCTCCGCTCCGCAAATGCCGTGTGTCCCTTCGGGATGCACGGCATTTTTCTGCCGTTCCGAAAAGAGGGACGGGGCAGGATCACACTTCCGCTTTCCGCTGTTTTTCCGAATTCCTTTTCTGCTGTTCCGATTTTCCTCTCTTGCCGTTTTCCGCTGTTTTTTCATAAATCCTTACTCTTTTTTCTTGATTTTTATTTTATGATGTGTTATTTTTATTCTTAAATTCAAAATTATAATTTTATAATATGAAATTAAGATGAAATCACTTCATAAGACATTCGATATTCTGGAGTATATCGTGCTTCAGTGCGGGCGGCATGTGACGCCGAGTGAAGTTGCGGAATACGCGCACCTGAATCCCGCCACCTGCACACGCATCATGGGGGAACTGGTGGAGCGCGGGTATCTGGACAAGATTTCGCGCAAGGCAGGTTACGTGCCGGGTCCCATGGTTGTTTCCCTTGGAACGCGCGACAACTGCTACCGGCGTCTTGCCGTTGCGGCGGGTGAACCTGTCCGGCTTCTTGCGGAACGAATCCGCATGACGGTCAACCTTGCGGTGATGAATCGTGACCAGCGCGTGATGCTCTGCTTTCACTCCTGCCGCCAGAACTGGAAACCGTGGAACAGCTTCATGTTCAGCGGGGATCACGCGGCTGCGGCGACGGGGCTGCTCCTGCTTTCCGCGATGAAGCCGGAGGAGGCGGAGCGAATCGTCAGAATGAAGAAGCTGCCGGTGACGCGAAAGGAACTGGCGCTTGCGAGGAAACGCGGCTGGGTTGATTTCATTTCCCCGGAGGACGGCATACGGGTGATGGGACACCTGATTTCAGCTGACGGATACCCGCCCGCCGCAATCGGGTTCGGCATTCGCGATGGTGATGATCCGGAAGAAATTCTGGCGCTGTCGGAAGAGACGGCGCGACAGATCCGGCAGAAACTGGCATCCGATTCAAGGGCATATTGAATCGCAATCATAATAAGGAAGGAATGTGAAAAAATGAATTTGATCTGGAACAGCAGGAACACGCCGTCGGAGCTTCATTCGATTCTGACCGCACTCGGAGAGGAATATCCGGTGAAAGAGGGGGCGCAGGGGGTGAATCTGAGTTTTGAGAAAGGAGAGAATCCGCAGACTCTTCGCGTGACCCGTCATGCGGACGGTTTTCTGGTGAGTTACGGGAATCCGTCTTTTGCCGCGCGCGGCGTGGCTTACGCTCTGTCGGGACAGGAGTGCGACGAGAAAATCTGTTTCAAAACGCACGGCATTCTGCTGGACTGTTCCCGCACGTCGGTCGTCCGCCCGGACTACTTCAAACGCTGGCTGCGCCGTCTGTCGCTGCTCGGCTACAATATGGCGATGCTTTATACGAAAGATGCGTATCAGGTTCCCGGGGAAACCTATTTCGGTTACATGCGCGGCGCGTATTCTGTCGGGGAAATCCGTGAAATGGATGCGTATGCGAAGAAACTCGGCATCGAGATGATCGCTTCGATTCAGGCTCTGGGGCATCTGGAGCCGGTCATGCGCTGGGGGGCGTATCATGAGGTGAAGGATACGGACAATGTCATTCTGGTGGACTGCGAAAAGTCCTATGTCCTGCTGGAGAAGATGATCCGGTTCTGGAGCGACGCCCTGGATTCGCGGCGGATCCATCTCGGAATGGATGAGACGCACGACCTCGGGCGGGGCAGATTTATGGATCTGCATGGTTACGAACGCCCGTTTGACATTTACAACCGTCATTTGAACCGCCTCTGCTCCATTTGCAGGAAATATGATCTGAAGCCGATCATCTGGAATGACATGTATTTCCGTTACGCGAACAGCAGCCGGGACTATTATGACCCCGGGGCGGAGATTCCGCAGGACGTCAGGGACGCGATTCCGAAAATGGTTCAGCTTTCCTACTGGGATTATTACCATCGGGACAGTGAGACTTACCGGAAGATGCTTCAGCGCACGCGGGAACTGAACGGAGGAACGCCGTTCATGGCGTCCGGCATCTGGACATGGTCGCGTCTGTGGTGCGACTATGAGCAGAGTTTTGCGACGGTGAAACCTTGCATTGACGCCTGCCGGGAACAGGGGATCACGGAGCTGCTTTATACTTTGTGGGGGGATGACGGCGGCTATTGCGAGTTTGAATCCGTTTTTGCGGGGTTGGCATGGGCGGCGGATTATGCGTTCAACGGCGAAATCTCTGAACCGCGCATCAGTTCGCTTTTCCGTTCCGTCTGCGGAACCTCCTATGAACTTCAGGTGGAACTTGGGAAAATGGAGATGATGTTCGGAGAGAAAGACGGGACTCCTTTGAAAGTGAATGCCGCCTCTGTTCTCTGGGATGATCCGCTGATGGGAATCGTATGGCATGAAATGCCTGTCCATGATTCTGAAATCTGGAAAAAGGCGCTTGACAATTACAAGGCGCTCCGGGAGAAGACCGAGGCATGTCGCGAAGACCGCGGTGCGGGGATCATCAATCATGCCTGGAATCTTCTGAATGTGCTGGCAAAGAAGGTGGAACTGCGCATGGTTCTTGTACACGCATATAAAAAACGGGATTTCTCCACGCTCGGCGTCGTCGCGGAGAAGTATGTGCCGGAAATGATTGACGCATTGGAAGGACTGAACGATTCCTTCCGCGATCAGTGGTTCCGCGGCTATAAATCTTATGGTCTTGAGATTATGCAGATCCGTCTTGCGGGGCTTCGTGAACGCTATGCCGAGCTTGCGCGCCGGATTGACGAGCTGCTCGACGGACGGATTGAAAAGATAGACGAGCTGGAGCTGGAACCGCAGACGCTGGGACTCGGCGAAACCCGGTACCGTATGCTCGCCACCGGCGGCTGGTTTATCTGAACCTGAACGGAATATCACTGAAAATTGAAAAACGGGAAGAGAATTATCATGAGTGAAAACGCATATCGGCAGGCAATGGAGTTCATCGAAAATGAGAAACAGTTCCACCTCGGTTTTCTGCCGACGGAACAATCCAGTCCGCTGACGAAGCATCTGGATGGAGAATTTGCCGCCTCCTGCGTGGACGGCGTGCGCTGCCTTCAGCGCGTGGACCGCAACGTATTGGACATGGCAAAGCGGATTTTCCGGAGCGGAGAATTTGCCGAACTGGTCGAAACCGGCAGGAAAACCATCGCTGACGGCGGGAAAATCGTTTTTTCCGGCTGCGGCGCGACCGGGCGCCTGAGCATTCTGCTGGAGTGCATGTGGCGTGACTGCTGTTTCAGAAACGAATCCGTGAAACAGTATGCGGATCAGGTGTTCAGCATTATGACCGGCGGTGATTATGCGCTGGTGCGCTCCGTGGAGTTTTTCGAGGACTATCAGGAGTTCGGGCGCCGGCAGGTGCGTGACATGGGAATGAATGAAAATGACATGCTGGTGGCGATCACCGAAGGAGGCGAGACCTCATCCGTTCTCGGGACTGTGGACGAAGCACTGCGCCGCGGTTCCAGGGTTTTCCTGATGTTCAACAATCCGGCGGATCTGCTGGCGGAGCATCTGGAACGTTCCCGCAAGGCGATCAGGAATCCGAAAGTCTGCGTGCTTGATCTGCATTGCGGTCCGATGGCGCTTGCCGGATCGACCCGTATGCAGGCGACGACTTCGGAACAGCTGGTCGCAGGTGGTGCGCTGGAGATAATCATGTGCGGACTTCTGAAGCAGACGCCCCTTGATTATGCCGCGGCTTTTGAAACGCTTCTCGGGGAGCTGGAAGCCGCCGCGCCCGTGATTGCCTCCTACATTGATTTTGAAGCGGACATCTATCGCAGAAAAGGAAAGATCACTTATTTTGCCGATGACTTCCTGCTGGATATTTTTACGGATACGACGGAACGTTCCCCCACGTTCATGCTGCCGCCGTTCCGTAAAAAGGACGACAAGGTTTCACCGCCTCCGTGGGCGTTCGTCAAGAATCCGATGCGCACAACGCCGGAAGTCTGGGAAAACGGAATGCACCGCCCATTGCGCTGTCTGGACTGGACTCCCGAAGACTACAAACGCATGGGCGCACCGGAAGCGATACAGCGGAACCCCCCGCAGATTTGCGCGGCGGAACTTCTCAAGTTCGAGGTCGGCATGGAGTCGCCGGAGGAGCGGTGCGGTTCCGGCGAGGACGCCGCCGTGCTTGTGACCGTCGGATGGCAGGGAAGTTATCCGCTGCTTCAAAAGGCGTTCGAGCGGATTTCCGGCGGATTCCGGCATAAAAGGAAACTGGCGGTCGGCGGAGACTGCGATGCGGATTTCAAGATTGCGGTGTCCTGCGGCGCCTCTCCGCTTCGCCTCATGGAACACATGGCGGTTAAACTGGTGCTGAATACCGCTTCGACCGGGATCATGGTTGTTCTCGGTCGTGTTACGGGGAACTGGATGAGCTGGGTCGATGTGACCAACAAGAAGCTGATGGACCGCGGCATCCGCCTGATTTCCGAGATCGGCGGACTTGACTACAAGGAAAGCTGCATCCGTCTTTTTGAAGCTGTGGAAGAGCTGGGAAGGAACCGCATTCCCGCGGAGGAGAAACCGTCCGCAGTTCAGTATGTGCTGAACTCCATGAAAAAATAAGGCTGCCGGGATATCGTTTCCGTGTTTCCGGAAAAGGGGAGGGCGGGGGGAAATTCCCGACTCTCCTGTTTTGCCGGCACGGTATTTCGCAAAACTTATTTCCCGATGCAGAAACGGGAGAAGATTTCATCCAGCATGTCCGGATTGGCGTCTTCTCCGGTGACACCGCCCAGAGCCGTGATCGCGGCGTGCAGACATGATGCGGCGAGTTCCCAGAACCCGCTGTCGATTTCCCCGACAGCCTGTTCCAGTTCGGATTTTGCCGATTCCAGAAGTTCGGCATGGCGTGCTGAGACTTCGCATTCCGTTTCCGAAGACTCCGATTTGTTCCAGACCGTATTTTCAAACACATCCAGCAGAGTTTCAAGTCCTTCGCCGTTGCGCGCGGAGATTCGGACGGACGGAATCCCGGAAAGGGGGGGGAGCTGTTCCGGGGCGGGATTCAAATCCATTTTGTTCCAGACCGCGATGAGATTTGCCGTGTTTTCCGTCTGCGATTTCATGTATTCCAGCGACTCGCCCGCAGTCGCGGGGGAAGAGGCGTCCATGACCCAGAAAACAATCTCCGCGGAGCGCAGGCTGTCGCGGCTTCGCGTAATCCCCAGATTTTCGATGGGATCGCCCGTCGCCTCCCGGAGTCCGGCAGTGTCGGTCAGCCTGACGGGAATTCCATGGAAGGACGCGAACTCCTCCAGCGTATCGCGCGTCGTCCCCGGCATCGGGGTGACGATGGCGCGGTCATACCCCAGCAGGGCGTTCAGCAGACTTGACTTTCCCGAGTTCGGGCGTCCCGCGATGACGACGCGCATTCCGTTGCGGAGAATCGCACCGTTTTTGCGGGAACGGATCATTTTTCCGATGACCTTGATGCAGCCGTTCAGGATCTCCTTCAGATTTTCCGCCGGAAGCCAGTCGAGTTCCTCTTCCGGGAAATCAAGGCGGGATTCCACTTCGGCAAGCACATGCAGAAGTTTTCCGCGCTCGTTGCGCACTGCGGTGCCGATCAGTCCCGACATCTGCTTTTCCGCCAGATGCGCGGCGGACTCCGATTTTGCGTTGATCAGATCCGCCACCGCTTCCGCCTGCGTGAGATCCATCCGTCCGTTGAGAAACGCGCGCTTTGTGAATTCTCCCGGTTCCGCGAGCCGGGCTCCGGACGCCAGAACCGCGTCCAGCAGCCGTTTCGGCGCAAAGGCTCCTCCGTGACACTGAAGCTCCACGGTATCTTCCCCGGTATAGCTTCGCGGTCCCTTCATATAGACTGCCAGGCAGGGTTCGCCGGCAGGTCCGCCGTCCCGTGAACAGACTTTGCCGAGGTGCATGACCCGCGCCGCCCCTTCCGAGAGAGACTGTCTTCCTTTCCATACTTCCGAAGCGACGGCGAGCGCTTCGGGGCCTGATATGCGGACAATGGCGAGTGCGCCGCCGGGAGCCGTGCAAAGTGCGGCGATGGTGTCATTGGTCTGTCGGCTGTCGGAGAAAAAATTCTGCATGATTTCCTGTTATTATTTTCTGAAAAACTTGATTTCATTTAAAATGTGAAGTATATATAACACCATTATTGCAGAAAATCAAAATCTTTTTACAGCTGGGAGGTATTTTTATTATGGCTTTGGAAAAGATTGCATTGAAGGATCTTCCGCAGGCCTACCGTTCGGCGTTTACCCGGGCTCAGGAAGTAATCAGGAACGGCAGCTACGAATACGGAGTGGAGTTGCTCAAGGACATTTTGAAGGCGCGTCCCGGATTCTGGGAGGCGCGCGAGGCGATCCGGGACGCTCAGAAACGGAAGACGGAACAGCTGGGCGGCTTCGGAAAGTTCATCAACGGTTTTTCCATGAATAAATTCATCCTCAAGGGCAGGTCTCAGCTGAAAAAGAATCCGCTGGAGGCGTTGCAGGACGGGGAGGAGGCGCTCTCGAAACTTTACAGCGTTCCGGGGCTTAAACTGGTGGCGGAGGCCGCCTTGGAACTGGAAGCATTTCATATTGCGGTTGCCGCCGCGGAGGCGCTTGAGGATCTTGAATCCGACAACGACGGCATCCTGAATTACGTGGCGAATATCTTTGACAAGGCGGGAGAACCCGCACGGGTTCTTCAGGTGCGCCAGAGACAGGTGGCGCGCCATCCGAACAGCCTGGACGCCATCGCCAAACTGCGCGCTGCCGCGGCGACCGCCTCCATGTCCTCCACAACCTTTACGGATGACAAGGCAGGTGCGGGAAAGAGCCAGATTGCCGGCAGCAAGGCGCCGAATCTGAGCGACCTGGAGCGCGGCGACCGCATCATCCGTTCCGAAGAGGACATCAAGGAGATGATCCGCCGTTATGAAGAAGGAATCGCTGCCGGGCAGGTTTCCATGGAGGTCTACCGGAAACTTGCAGAGCTCTATCAGCGCGTCAACCGCCATCAGGATGCCGTGGACACCTATATGAAGCTGGTGGAACTTCAGGGGAATCTGGACCCGATTGTGGACCGTGCCATAGAAAAGTCCCAGGTGGCGCTTTATGAGGCGTATATGAAGCAGCTGGAAAAAGACGGTCATCCGCAGGAGGAGATCGAGGCTGTCAGGAACGAGATGATCAACTACCGTCTTGAGCGCAGCCGGGATCGTGTCCGCAAATATCCGAACGACCTGCAGATGCGTTTCGAGCTTGCCTGTCTGCTGTGGGACATCGGCGATGTGGATCACGCTCTGGAAGAGTTTCAGCATTCCCAGCGCAATCCCCAGCGCAAACTGGAGTCCATGGTCTACATGGGACGCTGCTTTGCCGCGAAGGAGCGCTATGACATGGCGATAGAGCAGTTTGAAAGCGCGCTGAGCGAAATGAAGTACATGGACAAGGACAAGATGAAGGCTCTCTACTATGAGGGCACCACGTATGAAACCATGGGAGAGGCGGAGAAGGCACTGGAATGCTTCAAGCAGATTTACGCGGTCAATGTCGGATATATGGATGTCGCCGCCAGGATCAATGCCTATTACGATAAGCAGAAGAAGGAAAACGAATAACCGGCTCCTGTTTTTCAAAAAGGAACGCAGAGGATTTCTCCTTTGCGTTTTTTTTTGCCGTCTCCGTTTGAAATCCCCTCCATCCGGGCGTATATTGACAGATTATTTATTAAGAAAAACAAGGAGTTATGCGTTATGGAATACGATTTCACGAAAATCGAGAAAAAATGGCAGGATTACTGGGAGCGCAACAAGACCTTCAAAACTCCGGATGTTTCCGAGAAGAAGAAACTTTATGTTCTTGACATGTTTCCTTATCCGAGCGGAGCGGGACTTCATGTCGGGCACCCGGAAGGGTATACCGCGACAGACATTTACTGCCGCTTCAAACGCATGACCGGATACAATGTCCTGCATCCGATGGGATGGGATGCGTTCGGGCTTCCCGCCGAACAGTATGCGATCGAAACGGGCACTCATCCGGCTGTCACGACAAAGAAAAACGTCGATACCTTCAAGCGCCAGATCAAGTCTCTCGGATTCAGTTATGACTGGGACCGGGAAATCAACACGACGGATCCGAAATATTACCGCTGGACACAGTGGATCTTTTTACAGCTGTACAAGAAAGGACTCGCGTATGTGGCGGAAGTTCCCGTGAACTGGTGTCCCGCCCTCGGAACCGTCCTCGCCAATGAGGAAGTCATCGACGGGCGCAGCGAGCGTGGCAACCATCCTGTGATCCGCAAGCCCATGAGACAGTGGGTGCTCAAGATCACGGAATATGCGGAGCGTCTGCTTGCCGATATGGACGAGCTCGACTGGCCGGAGGGCATCAAGGAGATGCAGCGCAACTGGATCGGCAAGTCCGAAGGCGCGGAAGTCACTTTCCGGATCGACGGAACAGAGGAAAAGGTGACGGTCTTCACGACACGCCCCGACACGCTGTTCGGCGCGACTTATATGGTGCTCGCTCCCGAAAACCCTGTGGTTGACGCCATCACGACTCCGGAATGCAGACAGGCGGTCGATGATTACCGCAAGGCGGTTGCCTCCAAGAGCGATCTCGACAGAACCGGGCTCAACAATGAAAAGACCGGCGTCTTTACCGGCGCTTACGCCGTCAATCCCGTCAACGGCGACAGGATTCCCGTATGGATTGCCGACTATGTGCTGATCTCCTACGGAACCGGCGCGATCATGGCGGTTCCCGCGCACGATACCCGCGACTTCGATTTCGCGGTCAAGTTCCATATTCCGATCAAGTGCATCATTGAGCCGGACCCGAAGGAAGCCGCCGCGCTCAAGATCGATCCCGCCGACGTGTTTGCGGGAAAAGTCTGCTGGACAGGCGACGGCAAATCCGTCAACAGCGCGAACAGCGAGGGACTTGACATCAACGGTCTGGATGTGAAAGCCGCGAAAGCGAAGACGATTGACTGGCTTGCCGCCCGTGGAATCGGACGCAAAATGACCAATTACAAACTGCGCGACTGGCTGTTCAGCCGTCAGCGCTACTGGGGCGAGCCGTTCCCCGTCATCATCATGGAAGACGGTTCGATCCGGCTTGTCGATGAGAATGACCTGCCTGTAACTCTGCCCGATCTGCAGGACTTCAAACCTGCCGGAACCGGCGAATCTCCGCTTGCGAAGGCGGGGAAATGGCTTGATTACACAGATCCTGTGACCGGCATGAAAGGCCGCCGCGAGACGAACACCATGCCCCAGTGGGCGGGTTCCTGCTGGTATTATCTGCGTTATATAGACCCGCACAACGACAAGGCGTTCATCGATCCCGAAAAGGAAAAATACTGGATGCCAGTCGATCTCTATGTCGGCGGTGCCGAACATGCGGTACTGCATCTGCTCTATGCCCGTTTCTGGCACAAGGTGCTGTACGATATCGGCGCGGTTTCCACGAAAGAACCGTTCCATCGCCTTGTCAACCAGGGAATGATTCTCGGCACGTCCTATAAGAATGAACGCGGCGTCATCATTCCGACTGATCAGGTCGAGCTTACGGAAAACGGACCTGTCTGCAAGGCGACCGGCGAAAAGCTTGCTGAGTTCCCTGCGAAAATGTCCAAATCCCTGCGGAATGTGGTCAACCCGGACGATGTGATTCGTTCCTACGGTGCGGACAGCATGCGTCTTTATGAGATGTTCATGGGGCCTCTCGAAGCCGTCAAGCCGTGGAGCACACGCGGAGTCGAAGGCGTGTTCCGTTTCCTGAAACGCGTCTGGCGCATGATTGCCGAAACGCCGGTCTGTGACGACAAGTTGACGAAAGAGCAGATGAAAGTTCTTCACGCGACGATCAAAAAGGTCACGGAAGATACCGACACCCTGAACTTCAATACGGCGATCAGCCAGATGATGATCTTCGTCAACGAGTTTTCAAAATGTGAAAAGATGCCGCGCGAAGCCGCCGAAGCGTTTGTGAAGCTGATCTGCCCGTATGCGCCTCATATTGCGGAAGAGTTGTGGGAAATCCTCGGCAACAGGGCGCCGGTTTCTCTTGCCGACTGGCCGGAATATTCGGAGGATGTTTTGCAGGAGGACGAGGTTGAGATTCTGATTCAGGTCAACGGCAGACCGCGCGAGCGCATGATGATGCCGGTGAACGCCGTTCCCGCTGAAATGGAGAAACTGGCGCTGGGCAATGACAATGTCCGGAAACAGCTCGAAGGCAAAAACATTGTCAAAGTGATCTGTGTGCCGAAACGTGTCGTGAACATCGTGGCAAAATGACAAGGTGCTGCAACCGGGGAAAGTCGCTGCTGAAATGGAAAGAATCTGGACTGATTGCCTGACCGTCCGCCATCATGAGTGCGGGCCGGATGCGAAGTTGAAGCTGAATTCGCTGTTCGACTATCTGCAGGATGCGGCGGCGGGTCATGCGGATCATCTCGGCGTGGGAATTCAATTCCTTGCGGAGCATCGTATGCTCTGGGTTCTTTCGCGTGTGAAACTCCGGATTGCGCGCCTGCCTGTCATCGGCGAGAAGATACGTGTCGTAACCTATCCGAGCGGGCCGGAGAAGATCTTTGCGACCCGTCAATATGCGGTCTACGATGAAAAAGAGGAGCGGATTATTTGCGGGACGAGCTTCTGGCTTCTGCTTGACAGTGCGAAGTTCCGTCCCCTGAAGCCGCTTCAGCATCTTGGCAATGCCCTGCCAGCGAACGAGGACCGGGTCCGTTATTTTTCCGGGCTGGACAAACTGGAAGGCAATCCGGCGGTTTCGGAACTGCGCGAGTATGCTGTGACTCATTCCATGATTGACGTGAATCGGCATTTGAATAACGCATATTATGCTTTCTTCACGAACGACGCGCTTGGAATGATGAGCGGCTCTTTCCGTTCCGTTTCGGAGATTCAGGTGAACTTCAACCATTCCGGCGTTCTCGGCGACCGTATCGTCTGCCGCGGATCGCTGTCCTCCGGCTGTTTCTATGTGGACGGCAGATCGCCGGACGGTTCCGTCACTTATTTTCAGGCATCGGGAGTTGTGAACAGTTTATAGAGTTCCTCTTTCCGCCTGACACTGGTGAAAAACGGCGTCATTGGACAAAAAAATATTGATGCCGTGATTCTGCATCGGCGGCAGTTTTTTTCCGTGGTTCCCTCCGGCACCTGTTTTTGCCCGCTGCCCGCTAATCACTGCTCGTTGCCCGCTGATTCCTTCGGCGGAATGAAAGGTTCCGGATTTTTTCCATTCTGTCTTTGATTTTTTCCGGTTCCGGCAGTATAGTCATACGGAAAAATGTAAGGAAAGAAGCACATGAAAAAAGTTTTACCGTCCCTGTTCTTGCTGCTGGTGCTTTTTGTTTTGCCCGCTGCCGAGATGTCCTATGACTCCCTGCCTGTGAAAGTCGTCCTGTTTCCGTTCCGTGAGGCGATTCTTTCCACACAGATTGATGGAGTGGTTTCCAAATACAACTTCCGGGGCGGAGAGCGTTTCAAAAAGAACGACGTGCTTCTGATGTTGGACGACAAGAAATACAATAACGATCTCCAGCGGATGCAATCCCTGATGAAGGAGGCGGAGCTGAATGCGAACTATGCCAGGCAGAAATGGGAGGACAACAAACGTCTGTTCACGGAGGATCTCCAAAGCGAAATTGAAGTGATGAAGTCTGAACTGGATGCGAAGGTCGGTGCCGAGCGTTACCAGACCGCCCGGATCAATTATGCGGATGCGCTGCTGCAGCTTGCCTTCTGCACCATCAAGGCACCTTTTGACGGAACAGTGGAAAAGCTGCTGACGCGCGAATTTGAAACGGTAAGGAGCGGACAGCCCCTGATCTCCATCATTGATGACAATCAGCTGCTTGCGGTCATGAATCTGCCGACCGCCGAGCTGCCGAAGATCAAAATCGGAAAACCCGTTACCTTCAAAGTGCATGAAAACGGCAGGGTTGTGACCGGTTCGGTTTTTGAAATCGCCGGCCGCGCGGACCACCGGAGCGAGACCATTGAGATCAAGGTGCTGATCGACAATGCGGAACATCATTTTTCCGCCGGCATGTCCGGAACTCTTATGAAAGTCGGGGACGGCGATGGAAAATAATCTGCAGCACGAAAATGCCGAGCTGAAAGCCAGACTGCGCGCGTTTGCCGCGATCATGCGTCTGGGGCGCGACGCGTTTGAACAGCCGGATCTCACGACTGCCGGCGTGCATATAGTCAACAATTCCCGCACGCTGCTGACTTATGAGTCCTCCTGCCTTGTCGATATGCGCGGCAAACCGTCCATTGTTGCGGAATATGCGCAGGTGGAAGTGAAGCAGCATACGGAATATGCCGCGGACGTGAAGACATTGTGCCGGAATCTGGATTTCAGCGGCGGAATGGTCGAGCTGAGCGATCGGAACGAGACTTTGAGGAAGCTGCCGCGGAAAGCGCAGGATGCGTATGAACATTTGACGGAGGAGGGGGGCTCCCTGGTTCTGGTGCCGCTTCGTGCCACGCGCTATCAGAGTTCCCGGAAAGAACCGTTTGTATGGATCATGGAGTTCAAGGGGACGGTTCCGCCGCATGTGGAGGCTTCCATTCCGCTGCTGGCGTCGGATTACGGCAACGCTTTCTGGAGTCACACGCCGACGGGCGGGGCGCGGGTCTTCTTCAACTGGCTCCGGAAGATCACGCTGATCCGCGTTCTGCTGCTTCTGCTGCTTGCCTTCATCGTTGCCATGTTCACGGTGGATGTGGAGCATACCGTTTCCGCCGAGTTCGTGGTCAAGCCCAATGCGGAATACAACTCCTACGCATGGTTCGACTGCGTGGTGAAAAACTGCTTCTTCAACGACGGCGATGAGGTCAAGGCAGGTGATAAGATTCTGGAATATGACACGGAACGGATGCGTTTCCAGCTTGCCGCTTCCGAAGCCGCGTTCAAAGAGGCGGATGCGGAGTATGAACAGGTTCAGAAGGCTTCTTTCACGGACAAGGAAAGTCTGGGGCGGCTGAAAGTCCTTGCCTTCAAACGGGATTCCGCGCGCGTGGCGATCCAGGAGGCGAAATGGTATCTTGCGCACAGCGTCGTAACTGCTCCCGTGTCGGGGATTCTTGCCATTGCCGAGGGGAGTGCGGACAAACTTGCCGGGCGTGCCCTGAAGCTCGGCGAGAAGCAGTTCGACATCCTTTCCAACGAAGGGATGATTGCGGAAATCATGGTAAACGAGAAAGATGCGTCTGTGCTGGAGGGAAATCCGCGCATTACGCTGTTCCTGCATACGCGGCCGGAGCTGCCGATTCCCGTGAAGATTCTCTCCTCGCGCTTTTACCCGGAGCTGACCGAACAGAATATTTACAGTTACAACGTGAAGGCGGAGATGGAGAACAATGTCCCCGGGCTTCGTTTCGGTATGCGCGGAGTCGCCCGTGTGACCGGCGAGAAAGTCAAACTCGGGTATTATCTCTTCCGCAGTCTGGTTCTCTGGTATCGCGGCGTATAACGGCAGGGTGAGCATGGAACAGAACATTACACCACAGGGGGCTTCCGGGACTTCGCAGGATGCGGGGAACACGCAGGCACCGCGGCAGCAGAAAAAACCGGAGTTCCGCACCGGAGTGATCCGTTCGGACATCCAGTTCATTCCGCCCGGAGAACATGGCGACTATGCAATGATTTTCGATCCGTTGTCCGAGGCGTATTACAAACTTTCCGAGCGTTCCTGCCGGATTCTTCAGCTGATGGACCGCAGTTACGAGTTCGGCGAATTTCTGGAACGGGTCAACTCTTTCGGGATGGACTGCGACAGGGCGGAGCTTCTCGAACTGGTTAATTTCCTGCATGCGAACAATCTGGTCGCGCCGGAATACGGAACGCTGAACATGAAGGTCATGCGGCACCGTGAAATGAAGGAGAAAACCACGTTTCACCGGTTTATGGGAATGTATCTGTTTTTCCGGCTGCCCCCGATTCATCCGGACGGCTTTTTCACTGCGACGATGCCTTTCATCCGCATGTTGTTCAACAGATTCACCCTGTTTTTCATCATTGCGGCGGCGCTGGGCGGATACATCCTGCTGCTGCGTTCGTGGAACGAGGCGTATGCAACGTTCGTGAACTCTCTTTCCTGGGCGGGACTGGTGAAATATTTCTGGGCTCTGCTGATTACGAAATCTGTTCATGAGCTGGCGCACGGATATACTGCAAAAAGTTTCGGGGCGCGGGTGCGTTCCATGGGAATCAGCTTCATCGTGTTTTACCCCCGGCTCTTTGTGGATTTGACCGATACCTGGAGGCTTTCCCGCGCAAAGCGCACCGCCTGCGACGGCGCTGGTATCGCCAGCGAGCTGATCTTCGGCGGGCTCGCCGCGATTGTATGGGTATATGCCCAGCCCGGACCTCTGAAGTCGACGATGTTCTATCTGTTCACGGTCAGTGCGCTTGGAACGCTGCTGGTCAACGGCAATCCCTTTATCCGTTACGACGGTTATTATCTGCTGTGCGACTTCATGAACATTGAGAATCTGATGCAGCGTTCCAGTGAATTCATCAAGGCGTGGAACCGCCGTTTTTTCCTCGGCATCGGTTCTTATCCCGACAGCGGCGACTGTTCCCCGCTGACTCTGTATGTCTTCGGCACCAGCGCTTTTATTTACCGTCTTTTCCTGTATACGTCCATCATCCTGATTATTTATTTCAAGTTCACAAAGCCCGTTGCGATCATCCTGATGGCGATTGAAGTCTATACAATGCTGCTGATGCCGGTGATTTTTGAGCTGAAGGCGCTGAAGACTCTGCGCAGGAGGATGAACTGGGCGAAGGCACTGCTGACCGGGCTGGCGGTCTGCGGACTGGTTTCGCTTCTTTTCATTCCGCTTCCGTGGTCGTTTACCCTGCCTTGCGAGATTGTGCCTGAAACGAGGCGCATGGTGACGGTCAATGAATCCGCGTTTGCGGCAAAGGAGTTGAAAGACGAGCCGTTTGCCGTGGAGAAGGGGGATCTGATTCTGCCGTTCCGCAACGTGTTTCTTGATTTCAATATCCGGCGCTATGAAATTTCCGCCGACCAGAACCGGGCGGAACTGAATCTTCTGCGCTCCGACACCAAGACGATCGGAGCGAGTCCCGCCGTATATGAGAAACTGCGCGCGAATCTGTTGACGCAGAATGAGATGAAGCGCCGCAGAGACAATATGGCGGTGAGGGCGGAGGCAGCGGGGATTTTTGTTCCGGAAATGGAAGGCATATCCGAAGGGCGCTGGCTGGAAAAGGGAACGGTGCTCGGCGAGATCGTGTCGAAAGAGGTTGCGGTTTACGCCTATGCTCTGGACCGCGAGGTGAACCGGATTCAGAAGGGGGATCGCGTGATGATCCGTCTGCGCGGAGAACTCAGGGAGTATCCGGGACGGATCGGTTCGCTGAATCCCGTGGCGGTCAAGTTCCGCGACTCGACTCTTGTGCAGGCGATGGGCGGCATCGTCCCCTGTTATCCGAATGAGAAAACTCGTGAATTCACGCCCGTGAACGTGCTTTACTGCATTACCGTGATTCCGGATGAGCCGATCCTCTGCCGTTCGGGGCGTACCGGGCAGGCGGAAGTCAGGAAGACCTACCGCATGTCCGTGGAACTTGTCCGTTCGCTGATGCACATCTTCTACCGCGAATTCTCATTCTGATTTTTATTGCCTCAGCCTTGAATTGCGGCGAACCGAAATTATATTTTTTCCCCGAAAGGAGTCTGCATGAAACAGCCGGAAGTCAGTTGGAGCATTCGGGGAGGAGCGGTCGTGAAGGATCTGACGGTTTCCACTTTAAGACGCCGTGTTGCGGTTTCCGCCCTGAATATGCGCGGACTGCTGGACAAAGTGCGCGGGCTTCCTTTCGGGGCGCCGGTTTCGTATGATGATTTCCGGCGCGGCGGCGAACAGGTGAAAAGCGCAATTCTCGGCGCAGTCGCGGCATATTATGATGCGGATGCCGTGCCGTCCTCTTCCACGGCTCTCATTGCGTGGGGACGCGGCGGCGCGTTTCCGGAAAACCGGCTCTACTGGAGCGACTACGCTGAAAACGGACGTGACGCCGGACGCGCTCATCTCTTTGTCGGGACTCTGCCGACGATTCCTCTGTGCGAGGCGGCGATTGCGCTGAATCTGAACGGTCCGGGGTATTATCTGGACTGTCCGCCGGAGGATTTGCGGGAAGAGATCGGGGAGATATTGAGCGATCCGTCCCTTGACGGACTTCTGCTTCTGATGCGTTCCGGCGTGAAAACGAGTGTGTTTTACCTTGTGCACGGCATGACTTCCCCTGCGGACGTGAAAACGCTGGAGGAGGCATTGGAATGAAAATCCTTCTTGCCGCCTCCAATACCTGTACGGATCCTTATCCCGTTTATCCGCTTGGCATGAGCGTGGTTGCGCAGGCGCTCGCCGCCGCCGGGCACGATGTGAAGCTGTTCGACGTCGCCATGAGCGGACTGGATGCCTTGCCGGAAATGATTCGTTCCTTTTCTCCGGAAGCCGTCGGCATTTCCATCCGCAATCTGGATTCGGTCAACAGCCGCACGCCCGGACAGGATTTCCTGCGTATGCCCGTTGCGATGGCGGAGACCATCCGGAGGCAGACGGATGTGCCGCTGATTCTGGGCGGTTCCGGCTTCTCCCTTCTGCCGGAGGAGATTCTGAAGCTGACCGGTGCGGATTACGGAGTGATCGGAGAGGGTGAGTCCGCAATGACGGAACTGATCTCAGTTCTGGCGCGCGGCGGAAAACCGGAATCCCGTCTGATCCGCGGAAGCGGTGGAGTCCAGAGCGGCGCCCTGTATCAGAAGAATATCCGTGACTATTACTGCCGGCAGACTCATATCCTGCCGCTCCAGACGAAGCGCGGATGCCCGTTTCACTGTGTTTACTGCACCTATCCGGCGCTGGAAGGACATTCCATGCGTCTGCGCGATCCCGTCGAAGTGGCGGAGCAGCTTGAGGCGCTCGCGGCGGAACTGCCTGAGGTGATGTTTTATTTCGTGGACGCGGTGTTCAATGATCCCGCGCGGGAGTATCACAGGCTTCTGAAGGAGATGGAACGGCGTTCCCTGAGCGTGCCGTTTGCGGCGTTTCTCACTCCCGGCGGACTGAATGCGGAGGATCTGGATCTGCTCTGTTCCCGCGGCATGATTGCGGCGGAGCTGGGGATTGACGGCGCGACGGATGAAACTTTGGGCGGGCTCGGCAAGAATTTTGATTTCGGCACTGCCGCGCGTGTGTGCCGTGAACTGCTCGCGCGGAAGGTCGGAGTCACCGCCAATGTCATGTTCGGCGGTCCGAATGAAACGTGGGAGACGGTCCGGCGCGGAATCGGGAACCTGCGTTCGATTGAACCCGTTCATACGCTGGTTTTTTCCGGTATCCGCATCCTGCCGCATACGCCGCTGTTCGCGCTTGCGAAAAAGGAAAATGCGGTGCCGCCTGACTGGAACGGGCGCGATGAGATTTACTATTATGCGCCCGGCATTGAGCCGGAGCGTCTGCACCGGGAACTCTGCGAGGGATTTGCTTCAAGTTCCTGCTGCATCTATCCGCCGCACGCCTGCAACGGCTCCCTGAAGGCACTGCACAGATTCGGCTATGCGAACTACCGGAAGCTGACGGGAGGAAATGCCGGATGAAAAAGGTCTGGTGCGTGATTCCCGTCTATAATAATGCGGCGACTGTTCATGCGGTTGTGCGGCAGTGTCTGCGGGAACTGCCGGATGTGCTTGTCGTGGACGACGGCAGCACGGATGCGGATCTGGCGGCGTTCTATGCGTCCTCCCATGTGACGGTGCTTCGCAATGAGGTGAACCGCGGAAAAGGCGCTGCGCTCCGGCGTGCGGCGGAATATCTTGCTTCGCTCGGGGCGGACTATATGATAACGCTCGACGCCGACGGGCAGCATTTTCCCGAAGACATCCGCGCGTTCCTGCCGCTGATCGAGGCGAATGAACATGCCGTGATCGTGGGATGCCGGGATTTCAATACGGAAAACGTCCCGGAGTCTAGCCGCTTCGGACGTTCTTTCGCCAACTTCTGGATGAGGGTGGAAACGGGAATTCAGGTGGATGACTGCCAGAGCGGTTTCCGCGCGTATCCCGTGAAATACATCGTGCAGCTGAAGTGCATCTCCGACCGTTACGGGTATGAGACGGAGCTCCTGACCCGTTCCGCATGGGCGGGTCTGGATATTCTCAGCGTGCCTGTCCGCGTCTATTATCCGCCGCGCGGAAAGCGCATCTCGCATTTCCGTCCGTGGCTGGATAACTTCCGCCTGTCGTGTCTGCATACGCATCTGGTCGGTCTGCGTCTCCTGCCGTATCCGAAAAAGACGCTGGTGAAGAGGAAGATTCCGCTTTCGATCTTCCGTCCGAAGGAGTTGTTTACTGCCCTGCTGAAAGAGAACGCCACGCCGGAGGGGCTCGCCTCCTCTGCGGCGGTCGGGACCTTTCTTGCCGTGCTGCCGATTCCCGGTTTTCACATTGCGGCGATTGTCTATTTCACCCAGCGTTTTCATTTGAACAAGATTATGGCGCTTCTGATCCAGCATCTTTTCATGCCGCCGCTGTCGCCGTTCCTCTGCATTGAGCTCGGACACTATTTCATACATCGGCGCTGGCTGACGACGCTGACCTTCCGGACTGTGGTGATTGAGATGCCGCACCGGTTGTGGGAGTGGTTTCTCGGAAGTCTCCTGCTTGCACCCTTCTGGGCGGTGGTGATCTGGTTTGCCACATTTGCCGCGGTGAACTTCTTCAAGCGCCGGAAAGAGGTGAAGGAAGGAGGCGGGGCATGACCTCCTCCCGTAAAAACCTGAGCGATTCGCGCGGGAATGCGCTCGGAATCGGAATCTTTCTTTTTTTCCTGCGCACACTGGGGATCAACCGTGCCTGTGAACTGGTCTGGCTGATTTCTCTTTTCTATGCTCTGTTCGACCGGACGGCGTGCCGTGCCGCATCCCACTACCTGAAACGGCGTTTCCCCCGCGCGGAGCGCATCGCGATGTTCCGCCATACCTGGGCACTGTTTACGAATCAGGGGCAGGCGTTGATCGAAACCCGCGCGATGGGTGCGGGGAAACTGAAGTGGCGTTTTGAAAACGACGGTGTGGTCCGCGAGCTGATCTACGGGCAAAAGGGACTGATCCTGCTGGCGTCCCACTTCAGCTGCTGGCAGGCTTTGATCGGAGGGCTCGGAGAATTCCGCCGTCCGGTGAATTTTCTGGTGGCGCCGGACGCGAACCTGAATGTGGACAAGTTCGCCGCCGCCGGAAAACTGCACGTGCCGATCCGCGTGATTTCAACTCTTGAGCCAATGGGGGGGCTTGTGGAGGCGGCGGAGGCTCTGGAGCGCGGGGAGGCGGTCTGCATGATGGGGGACCGCTGTTTCGAGGGGGAGGGGGCGCATGTTGAGTTTCTCGGAGAGGAGGCGGTGTTTCCCTACGCCGCATTTTACCTTGCGGCGCGCTGTTCATGTCCGGTGCTTCCGCTGTTCGCGGTGCGGGAGAAGGCTCATACGTCGTTCACCGTCCGCTACGGAAATGCGATTTTCCCGCAACTGTCCGGACGCCGCCGCAGTGATTTGACTCCGTATGTTCAGGAATATGTGTCCGAACTGGAAAACATGGCGAATCAGCATCCGTACCGCTGTTTTCTCTTTGAAAATATCTGGAACTCCGGAAAATGAGGCGGAAGAACTTTGCTTTTTGCCGGGGAGACGCTATATTCCCTTATTTCTGCTGCTTGAAACTTGCAACTTGGAACTTGAAACACAGATGAATGAAGTATATATCAGCGGTGCGGGGTGTATTTCCGCGGCGGGCGACGGATGGGAGGAATCCGCTTCCGGACTCTATGCGGATGGCGGTGCTGTGCCGCTTCCTCCGTCGGAAAGAATCGGCTCCACGCTTGCGACTCCTGTTTTTGAGCTGACGGAATTTGATCCGGGAAACGAGTCGAAAAGCATGGCGTTTCTGCATCATGCCCTGAAAGAAGCGCTGGATTCCGCCGGGCTTTCCGCCGGGGAGCTCCAGGGGAAAAATGTCTGCGTTTCAATAGGCACGACGGTTTCCTGCCAGCTTAACAATATTCCGTTCTACGCCAGGCTGCGTTCCGGGACGGTGGACTCCTGGGAGCCGCTTCGGAATTTTTTTGCATCGAATCCGTCGGAGAGCATCCGGCGCGAATACGGCCTGAGGGGTCCCGTCCTGACAGTTTCCAATGCGTGTGTGTCAGGGGCGGACGCGATTGCCCTGGCGTATCTGAACGTTGCGTCCGGAGTGTGCGATCTTGCGATTGCGGGCGGCGTCGATGAATTGAACCGTGTCCCCATTGCCGGATTCAACGCGCTCGGCGTCGCTTCGCCGGAGCCATGCCGTCCGTTTGATGAAAGACGCAGAGGTTTGAATCTGGGCGAGGGGGCGGGAATCGTGATTCTGGAAAGCGGTGCGTCGCTTGAAAAACGGAAGCACCGGGCAAAATTTGTGCTCGAAGGCATCGGCTGTGCCGGGGACGCCTATCATATCACCGCGCCGCATCCCGACGGACGCGGGCTTGAGCGCGCCGTGATGACCGCCTTGCGGCTCACGGGGCTTTCCGCTTCGGATATTGCCTTTGTGAACGCCCACGGGACGGGAACGGAGAACAACGATCTCTGCGAATCCTCGCTTCTGGCGAGAGTGTTCGGGCGCGGTGTCCGCTATCTGTCCACGAAGGGACGCACCGGGCATACGCTTGCCGCCGCCGGCGCTCTGGAACTGATTTTCACTTTAATCATGCTGGAGCGCGGAGCGGTTCCGGCGAGTTGCGGATTTGAGGTGAAACCGGAAAACATTCCCGTGGCGCCGGTATCGGAACTGACGCCGTTCACGGGAACTCATGCGATGTCCACTTCGCTGGCATTCGGCGGATGCAATACTGCGCTGATCGCGGGGAGGGTGTGAGTATGCGGATTCTCAAATGCGCGACCGTGACGGAGTTTTCCGACGCAACATTTCAGGCGGTGCGGAAACAATATTCGCTCCGCCGTTCGGATCGTTACACCGCGCTGGTTCTGGCGGCTGCCGGAAAAGTGCTGGACGCCGTACCGGACGTTTCCGGAGATACGGGCGTGATTGTAGCCAGCTCGTTCGGACCGCATCGCACGACCTGCGCGTTTCTTGACGACCTGCTGGATTACCGTGAGGAGGATGTGATGCCGACGACGTTCTCCCATTCGGTTCACAATGCCGCCGCCTCCTATGCCGCGTCGGCTTTCGGTCTCCGCGGCCCTGAATTCACGCTGACAGGATTCGAGAATCTTTTCTACGAGGCTCTGCGGACCGCGGAGCTCTGTGGCATCCTGTGCGCCCGGATGCTGGTCGTGAGCGTGGAGGAAAACGCGCTGATGACGGAGGCGATCGCAAACCATGTGCGCCGGATTCCGCCGGAAGGCGCCGCCGCGTTCCTGGTCTCTCCGGGAGAGAGCGGGGACGAGCTGATTTTTCAGGAGGAAGCGCCGGAACTGACGCCTTTTGAACTGGCGGAACGGATCAGGAACAATCAGACACCGGTTTATTTCGGGAAAGGAAGAAGAATATGACTGCTGACGAGGTGAAATGCGGGCTCCTGCGGGAGATTTCCGCGATTACGGGGAGAGAGGAGGCAACGCTTTCCGCGGAGTGTTCCCTTGCGGAGAACGGAATTGACTCCATGGGTTTTGTGGAACTCCTGCTTTCGGTGAAGCGTCTTTACGGCGTGAATCTTGTGGACGCGGGGCTCCGCAGCGCGGATGTGAAAAGCGTTGCCGCGCTTGCGGAAAAAATTTGTGAAACCGGAAAATGAAACACTATCTTGACGGCTTTGATTATGTCGCGGCAATGTTGAATTACGACTGCCGGAATACGCCGGGGCGCGGGAATCATTTTCTCGTCGTGCTGGAGCTGGAAACTGCGCCGGGAAAAACGGAACTGGCGGAACGGCTTGCCGTATTGGAACCCTTCCTGCCGTTCTTTTCCGGCAGGATGCGCCGCAGCCGTCTTCATGCCGCCCCATACTGGATGCCGGGAGAGCCGCGCGGAATCCGGATTGCCGGGGGAATGGAACTTGGTTCTTACCTGAATACGCCGCTTGACGGCGCTCTGGAGGTGATGCTTCTGGAACAGGAGCCGCGTCATTTTCTGGTATTCAAGTTCAGTCATCTGCTGTTCGACGGGCGGGGCGCGGAACTGTTGATCGAAGCGGTGCGCAGCGGCGATGCTTCGATGCTCGCCGGAGAGATCGGGCTCTCTTCCCCGAAACTCAACGAGTGGGGACACCAGTTCCGCTGCGGGCGTCAGGTGCAGAGGAAGATGATCTCCTTTGCCGCCGCCGGCGAGATTGCCGGTACGCAGTCGGACGGAATCTCCGCGAACAGGTATGCGCTTCTTTCCTTTTCACGGGAAAAGACCGGCATGATTACCCTCTGCAGTGATGAGAAAGCCGGACCGTTCCAGCTGACGCCGTTTCTGCTTTCGCTGCTTTGCCGAAGTTACGCCCGGCTGCTGGATGATCTGCCGGTTCCGGGAAATATCCTGATTCCGATGTCCGTTGATCTGCGCGGGCGCGCCGGAATTGCGCGCAATGCCGTGTTCTTCAACCAATGGAGTCTCCAGCCCCTGCTGGTGCCGCGTGAATTATGCGGGAATCCGGAAGCGGTATTCGCGGAACTCAAAGGACAGATTTTCGAGAACATGTCCGAACAGCTTCCGCAGGCGTTCCGTGCCGCGTCGCGGCTCGGGCGCATTGCCCCGTTCCCGCTCCTGATATCGATTGTGAATAAAACGAGACGGACAGCCTGCGGCACATTCATGTACTCTTTTCTGCCGGAAAGTTCCCTGAGGTCGAATGATTTCTGCGGACACCGGATTCTGAATTTGTATCATATTCCAACCATGCCGCCCGTAACGGGGGCGGGGGTCTTCATGAACAGTTTCGGCGGTGCGCTGAACGTAACACTGTCTTATCGGGAAGACAGCCTGACATCGAATGCCGTCCGCAGCTTCATCTCTTCGTTTATATCGTCTTTGCCGAAGGAGACACCATGAATATCTATGAAACGATCCGCCGCGAAATCGGGGAATATGACGGAATTGCCGTGATTGACCGCGGACAGGAGTTTTCTTATCACGCTTTGTTTCATGATGCGGATTCTCTGAGCGCCCGGTTGCGGGAGTCCGGCGTTGCCGCTTTCGCTCGTGTCGGGCTGCTTGCCGATGATTCTTATGAGTATATTGCCGTGAGTCTTGCCGTGCTGTCGCTGAATGCGGCGCTTGTTCCGCTCTCCACCCGCGCCGCGGAATCGGAACGGGAAAGAATGCCCGGGGAACTGGAGCTGAATTTTCTTCTCGTTTCGGAACCTTGCCGGAAAGAAGGTGATCGGCCTCTTTTACTCGGGCTTTTTCTGCGTGTTCTGAAAAAAGAGATACGGAAAATTGAACTTCCGGAAGGACGTGTGCCGGCGTTCATCCGTTTTTCCTCGGGGACGACCGGCGGAAGCAAGGGGGTTGTGCTGTCCCATCGCGCCGTGATTGAACGTACCTCGGCATGTGTCGGGCTCGGCGTGACACGCGGCGAATATGTGTTCTGGGTGCTGGATATGGCATTTCATTTTGTGGTGACGATTCTCCTGTTTCTGCGGAAAGGCGCCGTGATCGTGATCTGCGGGCAGCCGCTGATTGAAAAGATGCCCGAGGCGTTCCGGCGTTATCCTTTGAATCTGCTTTACGCCACGCCGTATCATTACAGGCTGATGACGCATTCGGATGATTTTACGCCGCCGATGCTGGCGCGGACAAGGCAGGCGTTTTCGACGGCGATGAAACTGGAGACTGCCGACGCGGAGGCTTTCCGCGCGAAATTCGGTCTGCCGCTGACACAGGCATACGGCATCATTGAGGTCGGACTGCCCTGCATCAACACCTCCGGCATACGGGAGAAAGCGGACTCCGCCGGGCGGATTCAGGACGCTTACCGGATCGAGATCCGGGAACCGGATGACAGCGGAATCGGTTCCATTCTGATTCGCGGTCCCGGAATGTTTGACGCATATCTTGAGCCGTTCCGCCTGAGAACGGAGCTTTTCCCGGACGGCTGGTTCCCGACCGGAGATCTGGGGTATGTGGATGCGGACGGCTATCTGTTCATTGTCGGGCGCTCGAAAAATGTGATTAATTTCGCCGGCATGAAAATTTTCCCGTATGAGGTGGAGAGCGTGCTTCATGAGCATCCGTATGTCAGAGAGTCGCGCGTGAAGGGGATGCCGTATCCCGGATTCGGCGAGGTGCCGGTCGCGGAGATCGTGCTCCGGGAAAACGCGGAACTTCCGAAAGACTGGCGCACGGAGCTCCGGCGCTGGTGTTTCCGCCGTCTTGCGGAATATAAAGTTCCGAAAGATTTCAGCATTGTGGAGTCCCTGCCGCATACCGCAAGCGGAAAACTGATCCGCAGGTAGTCTTTTCCGCTTGATTATTGCGGAAACGGAGTTATTGTGCAGTGCAAATCGAATTCAGGAGTCGGAATGAATGCCAGAAAAACAAATGTGATGCGTCTGCTGGAAAATGCGCGGATAGAATACCGGATGTTTGAATATCCGGTGGATGACGGACTGATAGACGCAGTGTCCATTGCCCGTAAGATCGGGGAGAATGTGGAACAGGTGTTTAAAACACTGGTAACGCAGTCCGCATCCCATGAACATTTTGTGTTTGTGGTTCCGGCAAATGCGGAACTGGATTTGAAGAAGGCGGCGAAGGTTTCAGGGCAGAAGAGCATTGAAATGCTTCCTTCCAGGCAGCTTCTGCCTTTGACCGGGTATGTTCACGGCGGCTGTTCGCCGGTTGGAATGAAGAAGCCGTTCAAGACTTTTATTGATGAAACCGCGATTCTGTATGATCATATTTGCGTCAGCGGCGGCAGAGTCGGCACGAATCTGGCGGTCGAACCGGAGACGCTGGCAAAATTTATCGGAGCGGAGTTTGCCGATTTGGCGAAGGATTGAAGCGGAAGGAAAACAGCCCGGAACAGCTGGTTGTCTGTCCGGGCTGTCGGATGTGCCTGATAGCGCGTCAGTTGTTTTCGACGAGAGCCAGGACGTTTTTCATTGCTCTTTCGCAGGCGCTTTTGCATTCCTCCCAGCCTTCATATTCAATCGAAAGGAATCCGTCATAATTCGCCGCCTTGATGATCTTTACGATTCCCGCAAGGTTGACATCGCCGTCTCCGGTGATGGCTCCCCGGATGAAACGGCCGTGCGCAGTCGGGATGTAACCGTCCTTGCAGGGCGGGTTGCGCCGGATGTGGAAGTCCTTGAAGTGAATCATGGAGGCATATCTGACGTTGTTCATGGTTGCGACCTCGGGATCTTCATCGACGCAGAGGAAATTTCCGACGTCCATTGTGGTGCGGAAATTGTCGCGGTTGACAGTCAGAATCAGACGCTGGACACGTTCGCTTCCCTGGAAATGGAATCCGTGATTTTCAATGCTGGTTGTGATTCCGTAAGGTTTTGCATAGTCGGCGATTTCACCGCAGGCGTCGGCTGCAATGACCAGGTCTTTTTCAAACTGTTCATAAGTCGTCTCGGGAACGGGTCTCCACCCTGCGTCGTGGCGCATTCTTGTGACGCCCAGCTTTGCGGCGGTTTCCACTTCCTTTTTGACGCGGTCGATCTCCTTTCGGATTTCTTCGGCGGTCGGAAGCAGAAAATTTGCCCCGATTGTGTAACTGGATATTTCCATTCCGGCTTTCTTGACCGCTTTCACAATATCTGCCGCAAGCTGGTCGTTTCCTGTTACCGTATAAGAGTTTCCGGGTACGATTTCAATGTGCTTTCCCCCATGTTCCGCGGTGAATTTGATGGCTCCGAAAATGTCCATTTCACCGTTGTTGATGGCTCTTGAAAGACTGTAGGAACTCAACCCCACTTTCAGCATGATTCACACTCCTGTGTTTTTATTTTTCAGAGAAACGTTCTCCGTTCTGTTTACTAAAGCGGTTCAACCTCATATAATAAGATGATGCCTTTTTTTATTATTTCAATCGGTCAACGCGATTTTTTTGAAAAGTATTGCATCGGGACGGGGAAAATCCGTCTGCGGCTTGAAATTTGAAAAAGAGTCTGTATCTTAGCGGAAGTGCCCGGAAGGAAAAGCGGAATCCTGAAAAGAAATGCTGTCCGGTGGAATCGTCTGCCGGAAAACGCAGAGATCGCGCTGACTTTCCGTGGGAAAAAAGAGGGAAAAAAGAGTATGCTGGTAAGAGATTTTGAAGAACGCGACGCCGGTCAGGTCGCCCGGATCATGTTCGAGAGTTTCAAAACGTTTCTTGGGGAACGCATGAAGGAGAGCAGACCTGAGCCGGAAGCCTACTGGATCCGCTGTTCCTCGGAAAAGACGGAACGCTCCATCACCCGTTCCTTTGTTGCGGAGACGGATGGAAGAGTGATCGGTTATCTGTGCGTTTCCGCCGACACGAGATCGGGGCTCGGCATCCTGCATCGGATCGGTGTGGATCCCGAGGTATTTGCGAGAGGCTGCGGGCGGGCGCTGTTCCATGCCGCTGAATTGTTCTGGAAGGAGCTGAAGATGCGCAAGATTTACACCTGCACTTCGCATATCAACCTCCGTGCCCAGGCATTTTACAAAAAGATGGGCTTTGTGGAGGAAGGGCGTCTGAAAGATCATTTCTACAGGGGCGTGGATGAAATCCAGCTCGCAAAATTCTATGAATGAATCGTCAGGAAAGGATGAAGCTGCCATGTTTGTCGATGTTCATGCTCACGCTTACCGGAAGCCGGTACCGTTTGTCGTGCAGTTCCCAAGTGTGGACGAACTGCTGAAACGTTATGACGAGTGCGGAATTGAAATGGGATGTGTTCTGCCTGTCGTGAATTCGGAAATCTATCTGCCGCAGTCCAATGAGGATATTCTTGACATGGCGGAACAGCATCCGGACAGGATTATTCCCTTCTGCAATGTGGACCCGCGCGCATTAAGCGATTCCCCTCATGCTCCGCTGGACCGCGTTCTCGCTTACTACAAGGACAAAGGATGCCGCGGGGTGGGGGAGATCATGCCGAATCTTGCGACGATGGATGAACGGGTGCAGAATCTTTTCCGATGCGCGGAGAAGGTCGGACTGCCAGTGACGTGGGACGGTTCCGACCGGATCGGGGGAGATTTCGGTTTGTACGACGAACCCGGGATTCCCCAGTTTGAACGAACCCTTGCGCGGTTCCCGAAGCTGACGGTGTTTGCGCATGGCCCGATTTTCTGGTCTGAACTGGGGAGACTTGAGACTCCGGCACAGCGCAAGCCGGTTTTCAATGACAATGCGGATTATGTATTTTCCGAAATGCCGGTTTCACCGATCCGTGAGGAAGGTGTGGTGCCGAAGCTGTTCCGGCATTATCCGAATCTCCTCGGGGAACTTTCCGACGCTTTCCGGATGTTGAACTGCGATCACGATTACGGACCGAAATTTCTGACGGAGTTCCAGAACCGGCTGTTTTTCGGGACGGACATCTGTTTTGCATCCATGCCGTTCAATACAATGAACCTGCTGCTGCAATGGCGCGCGGAGAAAAAAATATCGGAGACGGTGTTCCGGAAAATCGCCCGGGAAAACGCGATCCGTTTCTTCGGTCTGCCGCTCCCCGTTGACGGAGATTCCGCTTCCGGCAGGTGATTTTTCAGGAGAGGTTCTCCTCTTCCCCCGGAGTTTCGGGAGCGGGAACCTCCATATTTTTCCACATGGTTCCTCCTGCGGGATTCTTCTGGAGGACGTCGATTTTTCTTTTGAGGGAATTCAGCTTCTTGTGGCAGACTGCCGCCAGAGCGGTTCCCTCTTCGAAATTGCCGATCATCTGTTCCAGCGGCACTTTTCCGCCTTCCATGTTTCTGACAATTTCCTCCAGACGCATCATTCCCTCTTCAAAGGAAAGTTCTTCAAACTCTTTTATTTTAGCCTCGTCGATTGCCATGATAAACTCCCGTTGTTATGAATCAATGTCGTTAACCCCCTGCCTGTCCTGCCGCGTCAATCTTTCAGGAGGAATTCAAAATCCTCCATGCTCATGCCGCGCATGGCTTCGGAGGGCGCTTCCACCAGATTGTTGAACAGTCCGGCTTTCATCCGCTGGAGTTCCAGCACTTTTTCCTCAATTGAGTTCTTGACCAGAAGTTTGATGCAGTTCACACTTTTTGTCTGCCCGATTCTGTGCGTCCGGTCCGCCGCCTGCGCTTCCGCCGCGGGGTTCCACCAGGGGTCGTAGATGATGACCGTGTCGGCGGAGGTCAGGTTCAGACCGAGCCCGCCTGCTTTGAGACTCAAAAGGAAAAGCGGGATGTCCGCGGAGTTGTTGAATGCGTCCACATGCGCCATGCGGTCCGTTGTCGCACCGTCCAGATATTCATAACGGATGGATTCGGAATCCAGCCAGCTGCGCACGATTGACAGAAGAGATGTGAACTGGCTGAACAGCAGCACCTTATGTCCGCTGTCGATGGTTTCGAGCAGAAGTTCTTTCAGGAGTTCCATTTTTGCGGATCTTACCGGCGCATTCGCATCCGGTCTGAGAGTTCCCGGGATCAGGTCGGGATGGCAGCAGACCTGACGCAGACGGAGCAGGGAGGACAGAATTTCAAACTTGGAAAGTCCGTGCGAACCGGATTTGAGGATCTCGCACTTGCGGCGTCCTTCGGCAAGAAACGCATCATAGACTTTGCGCTGGGATTCGTCCATTTCACAATACAGGGTCTGCTCGATTTTCGGCGGTATTTCCTTATAGACGTCCGCCTTTTTGCGGCGCAGGATGAACGGCGCGATCTGCGAGGAAAGATCCCGGATCGCATCCGGCGATGCCGTCTGCGCGATGTATTTTCTGCGGAAGGAGTTCAGTGTTCCGAACATTCCCTGATGCAGAAAATCGAAAATCGACCAGAGGTCTTCCGGCGAATTTTCCAGCGGCGTGCCGGTGAGAACCAGTTTATGTCGCGCTTCGATGGATTTGCAGGTCTGCGAGTTTCCCGTAGACGGGTTCTTGATGTGCTGCGCTTCATCAAGGATCAGGTACTTGAACTGAAGCCCGCGCACATGTTCCACATCGCGCTTGATGATGCTGTAGGAGCAGATGCAGATGTCGTGGAAGAGTGCATTTTCCCATAGCTTTCTGCGGTCGCTTCCTGTTATGACCAGGGTTTTCAAGGTCGGGACGAATTTTTCCGCTTCGCGCGCCCAGTTTTCCAGAAGGCTGGTGGGACATAGAATCAGGGCAGGCAGATTTTTTTCCGTATCGGAGGCAAGCAGGGAGAGAGTCTGAACCGTTTTTCCAAGTCCCATTTCATCCGCCAGAATCAGGTTGAATCCGCGTGCTCCGAGTGTTTTCATCCAGAGAACGCCCGCCTGCTGGTATTTGCGCAGCGTTCCCTTGAACAGCGGCAGTTCCAGCTTGCCGGCTTCCGAAGAAGCCTCCTCGCCGATGCCGTCCACATCGACTTTCAGACGCAGGAACTCCACCGGCACGGCGCCGGGTATTTCCGCGCCGAGCTCCGCCCAGTGCAGGGCGGCAAAACGGGGCACACGCAGGATGTCGGATGTGCTGACCCGGTCTTTTTCTTCATTGCGGATCTGCGGAATGGCGGTTTCGCAGACTCCGTATGCAAGCCGGCGCAGGGCGGGAGGAACCTTGATGAAGCTGCCTTTGGCGCCGGAGAGGAACAGTTCGTTGTTTTTTGCGGCGGCGACAAGGTCGCGCCACGGAAGCGGCTGGGAGGCGGAGGACAGTTTTACGGACACATCGAACCATGCGTCGGTTTCCGCCAGAACCTCCGTCGATATCCGGAGTCTGCCCGAGTCCCCGCAGAGCAGAGCCAGATCCGAAGACAGCAGAAATGCCCGTCCTGTGCTCAGCCATTGTGGGATCAGCTCGTCCGCAAACGCGCCGATGGCTTCCCCGTCGCGCAGGATCAGCCGCGTTTCGCCGTCCGAACTTGACGCCCCCGAGAGCATTTCAAAACCGAAGTTGACGAGTTCCCGGACATACATCTCCTCCACATTGGTGTTCCGTTTCCAGAAGACGCCGTTCTGCGAAGCGAGGCGCGCCTGATCCGCCTTGCAGATACGCCCGTCGTAGTCGAACAGAATTTCGACTTCCAGCGCTCCGTCTTTCGTCATGGCGGCATTGTAGAAGGGTTTGAGTTTCTTCTCGCGCACTTTCACACCGTCGGTTTCGATCAGTTTGAACGGAAGCATCGCCTGGAAGTTTATCAGCATTGCCGCCGCTTTCGTGTCGCACGGCTGAACTGTGGTGCGCAGGAAATTGCGGAGCCACGCGACGTCCATCTGCGCCGGGATCCACCAGTATTCCCCGAGCATTCCCACCCAGCAGCCGGCGCGTCCCGTGATGACTTTGACGTCTTTCAGAGGCAGAGGCGAGCCTTTCACGATGATTGCGGAACGCAACAGACAGCCTCCCTTGAGACGTTCCACCATGATGACGGGCTCCGCGAGTTCCCGGTGGATGACGACCTTTTCGTTGAGGCGCGTGAAGTTCTGGAAGCCTACCAGACAATGGAAAAATTCGGCGGTCTGTTCCGCATCCAGGGACAGCTTGGTTCCGTCCTGCTGGGCGTTGATTGCCAGAAAACGGATGATCTGGCGGTCCTGAAGCGGAAATGCGTCAAGCTGGAGCGACGCCGCGAGATTCTTCCCGAAATGAAGCTGGCGCAGATTGTTCAGGTTGCCGATGTAATCGCGCCCGTTCATTTTGAGGGATACGGAAAACAGCGTGCGTTCCCATTTGCTCGGGACATGGGGAAAATCGGATTCCGCCGTGATGATGACCGCAGCCTTCTGAGGCGCAAGCACCTGTTTCAGGAGTTCGGGCATTCCGGAAAATTTCAGCCCGGCATACTGTGCCGGAGTGTCCTTGACCTTGGCGGCGTCTTTGTGCTTGATGGTATACTTCGCATGATACAGGCATGCCGCCAGACTGTGCGGGCAGAGTCCTGCGGCGACGTCGGTGCAGGAACTGCATGTGCAGGTGTAAGGTCCGTGCGGAAAGCCGGTGACTTCGGTACGTGTCACGATTCCCTTTGCATCGCGGAATATTGCACGCAAGGTTTTTGCCGCTGTTTCGTGACAGCAGAGCAGTTCATTGGCATGCAGAATATGTTTAGCCTTCTTGAAAACTTCTTTTGAAGAATATTTTACCAGTCTTGCTTCAAAACTCTCACCCATCGTCAACATCCTTATCGCTAAAATAACGGGGAAAACATACGTCGAACTGGCAATCTAGCACAGATTGAAAAGAAATAAAGCCCGGAAAATGCTTTCCCGGAAAAAAAAACGGAAAAAGCCGCTGTCCCGATTTCCGGCGCCGCCCGTCCCTGGAGCCGGAGGAACGAGGAGAGTTTGCCGGGGCGTCGCGCCGGAAACATGCTTCCCGGATTGACGGCTTGAAAACGGCGGGCACCGTTCCGGAGATTTTCCGGCAGGACGGCGCTGCGTCTGTTTCCCGATCGCCGGATTTTCCGCACGGGATTCCATTTCGCGCCGTGTCTCTTTCCGGAAAAAGGCGGGGCTTTCCTGCGTTTTTTGTTGCATTTGGTATTTTATGGGTTAAATTATGGAGCAGATTACGGAAGGATGTTTTTTATCATGGATATGGAAAAGATTTCAAGCAGTCTGGAAGATTATCTGGAGGCGATTGCCGAGATTATCGAAGACAAGGGGCATGCGCATACGAAAGATATTGCCGATAAACTGCGTGTGAAAATGCCGTCCGTCACCAGTGCGCTCCAGACTCTTTCCGCAAAAGGTCTGATCCGCTATCAGTCTCATTCCCCGGTGGTTCTGACTGCCGCGGGAAGCGAGCGCGCCGCCGTCATCCGTCTGCGTCACGCGGCATTCAATAATTTTTTCCGTGAAATATTGAAACTGTCGCCGGAAGAGGCAAACGACACCGCCTGCAAAGTGGAACATATCGTCTGCGAGAAGGTGATGTCCCGGTTTGTCAGCCTGACCGATGCGATCATGCAGCGGAGCGATTGCGCCGAATTGCGGAAATATCTGGAGCAGACCATGCCGCAGATATGTTCGGATTCCACGGAGGATCTGGTTTCGCTGGATCAGCTGGCAGTGGGGCAGTCCGGAATTGTCGTGCGCGTGAGCAATACACTGCGCGGCATCAAGAAATTTGCCGATCTGGGGCTGGTCGCCGGGACGCTTCTTCAGATGGAGGGTCATGCTCCGTTCGGTGATCTGCTCCGAATCCGCGTGATGGGAAGCAGTCTTTCCATGCGCGCCAAGGATGCCGCCCATATCTGGCTGCGGCTGACTGACTGATCCGCGGACCTTTTGTTTTCGGAAAGACGATGGCGAGTTCCGTTATTGGGAACATTGCGGAAATCCGCGGGGACATTTTGACGATCGGAAGACTGCCGCAGTGGAGAGCATCCCTGATTCGGGGCAGGGGGATATGCCGCTCTTTGCCGTTTGCATCATGGCTTTTCAGACTCATTGTTTTCCGGGCGGCTATGACAAAGCGCCGGCTGCCCTGTGCAAACTCTGCTGACTTCATCCGGACAGCGTCGAACGCTTCTGTTCACTCCCCGCTCGGAAAGGGCTTGATTTTTCTCTTTGAGCTGGAGTTGTGCCTTGCTTCTGAAAGCGTCATCTTCCGGGGTCCGGCAGTTGCAAATACTGCGGGGAACGGATATATTACCTGATTTGCAAGGAGTCTTTCAATTATGGTTTTTGGTATCGCTGCCGGCTTTTTCAGTGCGTTCATGCAGTCCGCTTCCTATATTTTTTCGCGCCGCTTTGTCCTGAAACATGGCAAGCCCGGACTGCTGGTGGTCTATTCTCAGGCTGTCATGTGCATTTTCGGAATCCTGACGTTGGCATTGACAACTCCTTTTGTGGATTTCCCGCTGAACTGGCAGTTTTTCGGTCTGCTGGCTGTTTTTGTCGCTGCCAGCAATATCGGATACTTCTGTTTTTTCCGGGCTTTGAGGGAAATAGAGGCTTCACGGCTGAGTTCACTCCTGGGACTGAAGATCGTGGTGCTGGCTGTAATCAGCCTGATTTTGCTTCACCGTCCGCTGCATGTGGGACAGTATCTTGCGGTTCTTCTCTCCGCCGTGGCTGCGGTCGGGATGAATTTTACCGGCGGACCGTTGAACCGCAGGGGGATTCAGTTTCTTCTGCTGACGCTTCTTGCCTATGCGACTGCCGATCTTGTTGAGACCCGGATGATTCTCATGATGCCGGGAGACCGGCTGTTCCTGAATTCGATTGCGGTAACGGGAATTGCATTTGCCGCACTCGGATGTGTGTCCAGCCTGGCGCTTTTCCGGATGCCGCGCAGTTGGCGTTATCTGGCGGATGCGGTGCCTTATGCCGCTTCCTGGTATCTGGCAATGATTTTCCTGTTTGCTTCCTTTGGCGCGGTCGGTGTTCTGTTCGGCAATATCATTCAGGCAAGCAGGGGATTGATTTCCGTTCTGCTGGGAGTGATTCTTCTGAAAACGGGACTCGACTGTCTGGAGCCCCGCGTCGACGGCAGGGCATGGGCGCGCCGCATTGTTATGGCGGTTCTGATGCTGATCGCCATGGCGCTGTATTCACTGGCTGGATGAGTTTTCCTTTTTGTCGAAGAGGGGCATTTCCCTTGTGGTTCATACAGCTGTGAAATCTGTTACAGCTCATCGGGAAAAGAATCAGATGAACTTCCGTTTTTTCCGTTTTCATGGTTCCCGTCAATTCCTGCCGAAAGCAATTAGGCTTTTCTATTTCTTCTTGTGAATTGATTCACAAATAAAATAATTCATTAATTTTGTGTTATGTAACATTTTGGTATTGAACAGTTTGAATTGTGAATGCCGCGAGTGGGAAAAGAATCCGCATTCGGGAATGTATTATGCGCTTGACAAACATTTGAAAGCTGATATAGTTATTGTGTGAAACAAATCACGTTATATTTTTTTCAGGCTGTCATTTTTTTGGAAAGACTGTTGTTTTTCAAGGGGTTGGGAAGGAACAGCGATTCGGGGAATGCAGTCTGTAAGGGTAAATGACAGCCCGGCGGATTCCGGTTTTCATGTCGTGAGATCCGCTGCGGAAATAACAGTTTTCTTCCGTTTCGGCGGGAGGTGCTAGACAGTCAACGTCTCTGAATAACAATGAAATAAAAAATAAAAGAACTCAATCATCTTATATCAGGAGGAAAGATGGACAAGGCAGCAGTGGCAGCGGAAACCGTTGCGAGAATGCAGGACGCGGAAGAGGTCCTCAAGGAAAACAACTATGACAAGGCACGTCTGGTTCCCATTCTTCAGGGGATTCAGGCTCGTTACAGATGGCTCTCCAAAGACTTGATCAGTTACGTCGCAAAGGCTGTCGGGCTTCCTCCCGCGCGTGTTTACGGCGTCGCTACATTCTATGCCCATTTCACGCTCAAGCCGAAGGGCAAGTACATCATCAAGCTCTGTGACGGCACCGCCTGTCATGTGAAGGGTTCCACGCCGATTCTCGACGCCTTGAGAACCAAACTCAACATCAAGCCGGGTCAGGATTCCTCCGACGATATGCTTTTCACGGTTGACACCGTAAGCTGTCTCGGCGCCTGCGGGCTTGCTCCCGTCATGGTCGTCAACGATGAAGTGCATGGACAGGTGCGTCCCGCTGATGTGGATAAGATCATCGACGCCGTTCTTGCGAAAGAAAAAACTCAGTCGAACTAAGAAGGAGCCACCCGGAAATGTGCAACAAGACTATTGATATAAGCGTATGTGCGAAAGATTATAAAGCCAAACTGGATTCCGTCAAGAAAAGAATCATCATCTGCGCGGGAACGGGATGCGTCGCAAACGGCTCTCTCGCCGTCAAGGATGCGATTCTTGCAGAACTGGAAAGACATGGACTGAATGTCAATTTGGATCTCGAAAAGGAAGAGGTGAAGAAAGACTCCCACTATGTGTCCAAAAGCGGCTGTCAGGGATTCTGTCAGATGGGACCCTTGCTCCGCATTGAGCCGGACGGCATTCTCTACACCAAAGTCAAGGCTTCCGACGCTGCCGAGATTGTCAACGAGACCATCATCGGCGGGAACGTGATTGAGCGTCTTCTCTATCAGAGTCCGATCGACGGCAGGCATTATCGCGGCGATCACGACATCCCGTTCTACAAGAGACAGCACCGCATTGTTCTCGCGAACTGCACGATTGAGCCTGCCAGCATCAGCGAATACATTGCGAAGCAGGGATACGCGGCGGCGAAGAAGGCGTTCACGGAAATGACTCCGGAGGAGGTCTGCAAGGTCATGGAGGATTCCGGGCTCCGGGGACGCGGAGGCGGCGGTTTCCCCACCGGCAGGAAATGGAGACTGACTCTCGCATCCAAAAACGCGGTCAAGTATGTGATCTGCAACGGCGACGAAGGCGACCCGGGAGCGTTCATGGACCGTTCCGTCATGGAGGGCAATCCTCATACCGTGATCGAGGGCATGATGATTGCCGCGCGCGCAATTGAAGCGACCGAGGGATATGTTTACGTCCGTGCGGAATATCCGCTCGCCGTTGAACGGATGCTCGCGGCGGTGAAGGATGCGGAGCGCGTCGGCATCCTCGGCGACAATATTTTCGGCACAGGCAAGAGTTTCCGGATCCACATCATGGAAGGCGCCGGCGCATTTGTCTGCGGTGAGGAAACGGCTTTGATCGCTTCCATCGAAGGCAAGCGCGGCATGCCGATGCCGAAACCGCCGTTCCCCGCGCAGAGCGGACTGTGGGGCAAGCCGACCGTCATCAACAATGTCGAAACGCTGGCGACTGTCGCTTACATCATCCGCGAAGGCGCCGCGAAGTTCCGTGAGCTCGGGACTCCGACCTCGCCCGGAACCAAAACCTTTGCGCTTACGGGACACGTTGCGAACACAGGATTGATCGAAGTTCCGTTCGGCACCACGCTTGGCGAGATCGTCAACGAGATCGGCGGCGGTGTCACGGACGATCACGGCAGAATTTCCCCGGACAACTTCAAATCCGTCCAGATCGGCGGTCCCTCCGGCGGATGCCTTACGAAGGACATGATAAATCTTCCGCTTGATTTCGACTCCCTCAAGAGTGTCGGCGCGATGGTCGGTTCCGGCGGTCTGGTCGTGATGAACCAGCAGACCTGTATGCCGGCTGTGGCGAAGTTCTTCATGCGTTTCACGCAGAACGAATCCTGCGGAAAATGCGTCCCCTGCCGTGAGGGAACCAAGCAGATGCTTGCGCTGCTCGACGACATTACGAAAGGCAATGCGGACGAGAATACGCTTGCGCTTCTGGAAGAGACGGCGAAGGCGGTTCAGATGGGCTCTCTCTGCGGACTCGGCAAGACGGCTCCCAACCCGATCCTTTCAACGCTGCGCCACTTCCGCGAAGAGTATGAAACGCACGTCAGGAACAAGCGCTGCCCCGCGGGACAGTGCAAGGCTCTGGCCGTTCCCGAGATTCTCGCGGACAAGTGCCGCGGATGCACGGTTTGCGCGAAGAAGTGTCCGGTCGGCGCGATCAGCGGCGCCCTCAAACAGCCGCATAAAATTGACGTGGACAAGTGCATCAGATGCGGTGCCTGCAAGACCGCCTGCAAGTTCGGCGCGGTAACAGGACTTTGATAAATACAGGAGTTTACTACATTATGGAAAATACGAAGAAGACACTGACCATCAATGGTCATGAAGTGGAAATAGGTTCCGAGAAGAATCTGCTTGAAATGATCCGGAAGATCGGGATTGAACTTCCGACGTTCTGTTATCACTCCGAACTCAGTGCTTACGGCGCGTGCCGTCTCTGCCTTGTCGAGGTCGAGGGACGCGGCATCATGGCGTCCTGTTCCACGGCTCCCGAAGCGGGCATGAAGATCCGCACGGACTCCAAGCAGCTCCGCGAGATGCGCAAGATCAACATTGAACTGCTTCTGGCGAACCACAAGCGCGAGTGCCCGTCCTGCATCAGAAGTTCCACCTGCACGCTCCAGAACCTTGCAAGGCGTCTCGGCGTCGAGGAAATCCGCTACAAGCAGGTTACGGACTTCGAGCCGATTGATGAGTCCTCGCCGTCCCTGACGCGTGACCCGAACAAATGCGTGCTCTGCGGCGACTGCGTCAGAATGTGCAAGGAGGTGCAGGGTATCGGCGCGATTGATTTCACGCACCGCGGTTCCCATTCCAAGGTGGCTCCCGCGTTTGAAGCGGATCTGGCTTCGGTGGAGTGCATCAATTGCGGACAGTGTGCCCAGGTCTGCCCGACGGGCGCCTTGACTCCGAAGCAGGAGCGGGAGGATGTCTGGAAGGCGATCTACGACCCGAATAAAGTTGTTGTCGCTTCGATTGCGCCGGCGGTTCGCGTCGGCATCGGCGAATACTTCAATATGCCCGCCGGCGAGAACCTCGCCGGAAAACTGGTTGCGGCGCTCCGCCTGATGGGTTTTGACTATGTCTATGATACCACATTTGCGGCGGATATGACGATCGTGGAGGAAGCCGAAGAGTTTCTGCGCCGCGTGGAAGCGGGCGGTCCGTTCCCGATGTTTACGAGCTGCTGCCCCGGCTGGGTCAAGTATGCGGAGACGAATTTCCCGGAGCTCAACAAAAACCTCTCCACCTGCCGTTCTCCTCAGCAGATGTTCGGAAGCATTGCCAAGGAGGCGCTCCCGACGATTCTGAATGTGCCGCGTGAAAACATCGTCGTCGTTTCGATCATGCCCTGCACGGCAAAGAAATTCGAGGCGAAACTTGACAAATTCAAAACGAACGGCATCCAGGATGTCGATTATGTGATTACGACTGCGGAAGTCGGTACGATGATCCACTCTTTCGGCATTCATTTCGCCGAGCTTGAAGCGGAAGCGTTTGACATGCCGCTCGGATTCGGAACCGGCGCGGGGGTGATCTTCGGCACTTCCGGCGGCGTGATGGAAGCGGCTCTCCGCTATGCTGCGGAAAAGATCAACGGCAAGGTTCCGCATGCCATTGAGTTCCCCGCTGTCCGCGGTTCCGAACGTTTCAAGGAGACGGAAATCAAGGCTGGCGACAAAACACTGAAAATTGCGGTCGTGAACACGCTTTCCGAGGCAAGAAAGGTCGCAGAGGAAGCGGCGGCGGGCAAGTCTCCGTATCACTTCATCGAAGTCATGGCATGTCCCGGCGGATGTGTCTGCGGCGGCGGGCAGCCCATCACGACGGAGCGCGCCAGCAAGACGAAGAGGATGAACGGTCTTTACAAAACCGACAGGAACATGCAGTTCCAGAAGTCTCAGGACAATCCGACTGTTGTGGAATGTTATGAAAAATTCCTCGATGGCAAGCCGAATTCCCATAAGGCACATGAGCTGCTTCATACGGAGTATGAGAATCGGGACAGCGTGTTCGACGCCCGTTATCCTGTCCAGAAGGGGACGGCGCCGAAATGCGTGTCCGTGGCAGTCTGCGTGACTCCCGCGAATGATGCGGAGCATAAGGCGGAAAAAGTGCTGACGGATATGATTACTCTTACGGACACGCTCGGCGTTTCGGCGAAAGTTGATATTGAAGCCGCCTTTGCCCCTGCCTCCGCTGCCGGGCGCAAGGCAGGTGAAGTGATGATCGGTTCTCTTAAACTCGACGGCGCCGACATGGAATCCGTCAGGAAAGCTCTTGAGGACGAGCTCGCCAGACTTGCCTGATTGCCGTTTCATTGACGGACGAAATCCCGTACTTCCTGTGAAGTGCGGGATTTTTTTATCTGAAGGGAACAAAAAATGCCCGTCTGGAATCCGGAGAGATTCAGACGGGCAGGTTCTTTCGGAACGGTCAGGAGCTTATGCGTTTTCCACAAATTCCCTGTGGAGAACGATCTGAGCTTTCCTGAAGTCTTCGCGGGCGACGATGAACTGAATGTTCACCTGACGCATGACCTGGTCCAGCGCAAGCACATTGATGTCTGCTTCATACAATGCCTTTGCGGCTTTGGCGAGGAAGCCCGGAATCTTCATATTGGTGCCGATGACTGAAACGACTGCGACCGGAGTGTCTGTGACAGTCGCATGGACAAAAGCCTTGCGCATTTCCGCCATACATGCCTCAATGTTCTTGCTTTTCTGCGGAATGTAATGCGTGATTGTGTTGGCATTGGTGTTTTTCGCAATGTAGTTGATTCCGTTGCGCGCAAGGAATTCGGTAAGTTTGTGATCGTATCCGACGCCGCCGACCATTTCAGGGTCGTGCACTTCAAGCGCAATCAGATCGCTGCGGCCGCAGATCATTTCCACACGCGGGGTGGGGGAGATGTAATCGCGGCTGATCAGGGTGCCGGGATGTTCCGGATCGAATGCGTTTTTGATGCGGATCGGAATATTTTTCATCTCCATGTCCTTTGCCGCTTTGGAGTGGATCGCCTCCATATCCATGTCGGAAAGCTGGTCGGCAATGTCGAAGTTCGTGTTGCCGATGATCTGGACCTTATCGACGCCGATCAGCTTTGGGTCGCCGGTGGAGAGGTGGAATTCCTTGTGGATGATGCCTTCCTTGGCGTCGGTCAGGACGGCGATTTTGCTGAACGTGATTTCGCTGTAGCCGCGGTCAAAACGCTTCATGATGCCCTCGTCGTATTTGACGTAGCCGGTCACGATCGGCATTTCCGTATCGAATTTGATGTCCTTGAAAGCGGAAAGAATCGCCTCGTTCAGCGACATGATGTCGGGAGACATCCAGCCGGAGAGGTCGACGAAACGCGCATTGACTCCGTTCGCCTTGAGAATTTCCGCAGAGTTGTAGGCACTGTGAGCCTCGCCGAGCGCCGCAAGAAATTCGCGTGTGGAAGGCAGGTATTCGGACGGTCTGGAGTGTCCGGCGCTACGCAGGAACGTAATATATTTCAGACATTCCCGGATGGCTTCGATGCGTTCATTGACGAATTGATCCGCCGCTGCGACGTTCAGTCCGATATTCTCGAAACTTTTGTTGTATTCCAGCATTTTTTCGCGGACTTTTTCCAGCGCCTCCGGCCAGTTTTTGTTATCCCTGGCAATATGACCGTAAACACCGGGCTCGCCTGTCTTCTTGTCCTCGAGAAGCAGATTGGTGATTCCTGCGTATGCGGAAACGACAAACACTCTGTTGTAGAGCTCCGCGCCTTTTCTGGAACCGATGATCACATTGTTCATGACTTCGCCGAAACGGCTCATCGAAGTCCCGCCGATTTTTTCAATGGTATGATTGCCCATTTGTTCAAATATCCTCAATTCTTATAAGTTTCACGGAGTCCCTGACCTCGGCAAGTCTGCCGATTGCCTCAATTGCACTCTTGATGTTTTTTTCCACGGTCATGTGAGTGATAATCAGCAGGGAGACATTGTTTTTGGACTGTCCTTCACGCTGGACGAGGCTGGAGATGCTGATCTTGTTTTCGCTGAGCAGATTTGCGACTTTCGCAAGCACTCCGGGCTGGTCGACGACCTGAACCCGCAGATAATAGCGAGAGTTGACGTCGTCCATTTTTATGATTTTTCCGAACTGTGCGCCTTCCCGGAAGGAGGGCAGACGGCAGGTGCAGTTGTGCGTCAGGTTCAGCCCGACATCGACAATGTCGGAAACGACCGCACTGGCTGTTGCGGCACGTCCCGCGCCGCGTCCGTAAAACAGCGTGTCTCCGACATAGTCGCCGGTGACCATGACGCCGTTGAAGACCTCGTCGATCATGGCGAGCTGAGTCTTTTTCGGGATCATGGTGGGATGAACGCGGATTTCCACGTCGTCATTTTCCTTTTTGATGATCGCGAGAAGTTTGATTTTGTATCCGAGCTCGTCTGCGAGTTTGATGTCGGAAAGGGTCACGTCCCGGAGCCCCTGAACATAGATGGGATCCATCCCGAACCATTTCCCGTAGGCAAGTGCGGAAAGGATTGCCGCTTTGTGCGCGGTGTCGAATCCGTCGATGTCGAGGGACGGATTGGCTTCCGCATACCCCAGCTGCTGGGCGTCCTTGAGAACGGGCGCGAAATCAATTTCCTCCCGCTGCATCCTGGTCAGGATATAGTTGCAGGTGCCGTTCAGGATGCCGTAGATGCGGCTGATGCGATTGCCGACGAAACCTTCCCGCAGGCTTTTGATGATTGGAATGCCGCCTGCCACACTGGCTTCGTAGTAAATTTCCGTGTTGTTTTTTTCGGCGGCTTCAAAGATTTCCCTGCCGTGTTCCGCCAGCAATGCCTTGTTTGCCGTGACTACGGCTTTGCCTTTCCCGAGCGCTTCCAGAATGAATTTTTTTGCAACGGTGGTGCCGCCGATGAGCTCAACAACCACATCCGCTTCGTCGATCAGAGCCTTTGCGTCTGTTGTCAGGATGTCCTTCGGCACCTTGACTCCGCGGTCTGTTGTGGTATCGAGGTCGGCAATCTTTGTAAGAACCGGCTTGACTCCGGTACGTTTTGCGATGGCATCCGCATTGTTCAGAAGGCAGGACGCCACGCCGGCTCCAACAGTTCCGAACCCGATAATTCCTACTTTGAATTCTTTCATCAACGGTCTCTCCATAATTTTATCTGACCTGAAAACTGAATATAACTGAATAATATAACCCCTTTTCCGTTCTTTTTAAAATAAAAAAGCAATTTTTCTTGAGATAGTTCCGTTTCACCGGCGTTGTTGCGATTGAAAAAATTGCCGGAAATGATATATTACTTAAAAAATTAAACTAATACAGGAATGTGGATTATGATCAGAAAATTGCTTGCCGCCGTTGTGCTGTCCGTGTTGACCGCTGCCGTTGCCTACGCTCAGAAACCGGTTGTCTGTGCCGTTACGGATATCCAGGATGATCCTACGAACGGTCTTGAGATGTGCCGCAGTCTTTTCATTGAGTATTTCCTCTCTGAATTGACGACTCATGCCAAAGTCAATGTGCTGGATACGAGAACTGTCCAGAACGCCATTGGAGAGTTGAAGTTTGAGCATGGAAAAAAACTTGCTCCCAAGGAGATCGGGGCACTGTGCGACAAGCTGAAATGCAGCGCCCTGTGTCTTGTCGCAATGAAACGGGAACAGAATGGAAAAATGCTGGCGACCATACAGCTGGTGGACAAGACAGCCAAGATTCTCGGAACGATTTCCGCGCAGATGGACGGAGTCGGTGACACGGATGCGATCAGTTCCAAACTTGCCCGCGACAGTGCGGTCATCATTCGCCAGATCAATGGAACAGTGCTTGCCGGAAATGAAATTGACAACGGGACGGACTCTATTTATAAAGCGCTTCCGAGCACCGTGACGAACATTTATGATGCGGATGTCAAATAATCGTTTCCGCGTTTGAGTCTTCTGAACCTCCGGGATGAGTTCCGGAGGTTTTTTTATTGTCCGGGAAAATTTTTGAGAACCCTCGGATTTGTCCGGGAGACACGTCTGCGGCAGCTTTTTCCTATTCGTCGGCGGACAAAGTGAACGTCCGGTTCAGATGGAGACGCAGTCCGTGGCAGTCGCTGCGGTTTTGGACTGCTTCGGAGAGGACGAGAAAGCGGTCGATCAGTTTTTCATCAATCACATGTTCGATTTTACAGGCGGTTTTCCCCGCTTCTTCTCCGGGGAGTTCAAGCACATGCTGAAGGAAGTCCTGAAGAATATGATGTCTGCGGATGACTTTCTCCGCCAGGAGCCTGCCGGAGGCGGTCAGCTGAACCGGCTGGTTCGGCTGATAGACGATATGTCCTGATTTCGACAGCACGCCAAGGGCGTTGGTGACAGACGGCATCTTGACATTGAGTCTTGAGGCAATCTCTTTCGTGTGTGCGTGCCCGTGACACCGGATCAGCTCCGCAATCGCCTCCAGATAGTCTTCAAGGCTGGCTGAAACTTTCAACATGTTCACCTCGTGATCTTTCCCTGATCTGTGCCGCTGCGGAGCCGTCTGTCCCTCCATTGGCTCAATACGATTTTTGAAACGACATTCGGGTTGGTTTCCCGGATTGCAAGAAAGGACTTTTCGCTTTTCCGGCAGATTCCCCGGATGACACTCAGGGCATTGTGACTGTTGACCCGCGTGATGAACACGACAATATCCGCATCCTGAGCCGAGGCACGCAGACGGTTTGCCCCGGAACCGTTGCAGCAGCCGGTATGAAAGTAAAATCTGACGGTTCCCAGAGACTCGAATACCGAACGGTATTGACTCTCCAAACGGTCAAGTCCGCCGATCAGTGCCACTTTCACATGGTTCAGGGTGCAGCATCCTGATGCCTGTTCCGCTTTGCATGTGGAAGAGCACACCGCGCTGCTGCAGCTTCTTTGGTCTTTTCCGTATTTCTTTTTCCTGCTCATGGAATTCCTTTCCCGGATGAATGAACTGGCGCGGAAAACCGGACACGCATCCGACCGTGTCCGGTCCGCCGTTTTCTGTCAGGCGACAGTCTGCTTCAGCTGATCGATCCACCGTGATATGCGATCCGCTGTTTTATCCTGTTCATTGTTGTCGTCAAGTGCGAGACCGCAGAACTTGCCGTCCTGTTCCGCCGCGGATGCCGTGTGCGTATATCCTGCCGTGGAAGTTTCGCCGACAATTGCCGCTCCGCGTTCCTTTGCCTTTTCGGCAAGAATCCCCATGGCGTCAACGAATGTGTCGCCGAAACCGTTTTGATCCCCCAGTCCGAAGACTGCGACCTTTTTCCCTGTCAGATCAATCCCGTCGAGCATTGCGATCCCCGACGCCCAGTCGTCCTGCAATTCTCCGAGCCCCCAGGTGGAACTGCCGAGAATCAGGAGATCCGCCTCGAAGTCCTCCGGTTTTGCATTTGCGATGCTGACAGCTTCCGTTCCGAATGCCCCGGCGATGACCGTTGCGGCGCTTTCGGTGTTGCCGGTGCTGCTTCCGTAAATCACTTTGACTACAGCCATTTTGTTTAACCCCTTGCTGTTTGATGAATGTTTATTCCGGCGATTTGTTCAAGACATATTTCCATGTCCTGATACGTTTCGATAATTTTTTCCGCGAGTTGTTCCGCACAGCGGTAGAGCTGCATGAGACGGAGCGACTCTTCCGGTTCTCCGAAGACCTGCCAGTCACCGCGCGCAACCGGTGTCCGCGGGGCTTTTTCGATGAATCCCATGACATCCTTCAGGGGGTAGCCTATGAAAATGCCGACTTCATGCGGAAGTGACATGGTCCGGCACCGTTCCTTGAGCATGTTGAGATATTCGCCCGTCCGTCTGCATTCCCCATAGCCATGACCTGCCAGATATGCCGCCTTTTCCGGGTCTGCCAGTGTTTCCGCAAGCAGTTCCGGATCATAGAACAGCACCAGCGCGCTGTCCGGATCGTCCTTGAGTATCCGGAACTTGAGTTTCAGTGCATCCAGAATTTCATTCTGGCAAAGACGGATTTCCGCATCGGACAAACGGCAGCAGCGTGCCACCCGGAGCAGTGCTCCCGGCTTGATTCCCGCCCTGACCGCCGCCGTTTTAATCATCAGAAAACGGAGGAGGCTTTTTGTTTGATGTTTGCAGGTCATAAATGATGTTCTCATCTGTTAATTAGTTTAAACTAATTTATGATTGCCGGAAAAAGTCCGTTTCGGACGGACTTCTTCTTCTCTTCCGATACCATAGCAGGAAAAGATAAAATTTCAATTAGTCTAAACTAATTTTTTATGGATTTTTTATCCGCGGGCAGAAAATCTTTCAAATTCTCGCCCGTTATGATGAACCGGATATTGCATTCACCGGATTCATCTTACCCCCCATGATGATGAATCCTACGGTGGGAACACATTCTGACTCGGCATGTGCTTCCGCGGGGACAGCATGGAATGCGGAACTGCGCCTTCCACCATCCGCGTTTTCTATATTTCCTCTTCTCCCGCCTCTCTGATCCAGCCTCGCAGCCACTCCACGGCGGGACCGCCGATGTCGGCGCAGCAGTTGGAACAGAAAATGATGCCTTCCGCTTTTCCGTTTTTGATCATTTCATAGAAGGCTTCGCATTCAAATTGGATTTCCGGAACGGTAAGCGGCTTTCCGGCTCCGTAATTCCAGATGTAACAGCCTGCCAGCCGGCGCTTGCCCGGAGTGCGTTCGACCATTTTTGCCAGATCGTCCTGAAGTTCCGCATGTTCCGCGGGCGTTTCCATGTTCCAGTAGGTGATGACGTCGAACAGTTTCAGGTAATCGTCGATCGGATAGTCCAGTCCCCGTTTATACCAGACGACCCACAGATCCAGCGGTCCTCCCGGCGCGCTGTGGAGTTTCTGCCTGATCTTGAAAACCTCATCGACGGGATAGCGCGCCCAGTGTTCTTCCGGCTTCAGGAAATGACCGAAGAAATCGTCAAAGACCGCGCCTTTCACGTTGGGGAAAAGTCGTGCCTGACGGAGCACCTCCTCCAGATCGGTTTCCTTGTCGTTTCTGATGGAACCGGAGTCACCGATTGCGGACCAGATGACCTTGTGCATGGCGGCGAGCTTCCTGCTTTCGTCATCGAACGGAGGCTGCGGGCTGCCGCACATCACGACCCGGCAGACATTCGGGATTCCGAGATATTCCGCTCCTGCCGCGGGGTCTAGCTGATTGCCGTCCGGCAGTTTCCATTTGGCATTTCCCGCTGCTTTCTGATGCGACATGGTGTCCTGGCCCCAAAGCCAGAAACATTCTTTCAACTTCATTTTCCGTCTCCTGCGTTTATGCTGAGGGTTTCATGATTCCGACATCTCATATTATAGACGGAATCAGATATTAAAAAAACAGCAGGAAAAACCTTTTTTTTAACAAAAGTGCTGATTCCGGCTTTTTTTTACGGAGGTCAGGGGTCGTCTTTCCCGGCTTTGCCGGGGGAAATTCCGTATTTGCGTTTGAAGAGGTTGGAAAAGTAGTAGGGAACGGAGAAATTCAGTTCAAAGGCGATTTCCTTGATCGTTTTCCGGGTATTGCGGAGCATCAGCATGGCGGCTCAAGTTTCTTTTTGAGAAAATAGCGGCAGGGGGCTCATCGTATTCCTGCTGAAAGATGCGAATCGTCTGTGAGACCGAGACCCGAAGTGCCGACTCATTTCTTCGAGTCTGACAGGAGCGCAGATTCGCTGGTCCATCCATCGTTTCATTTCCGGCGCCAGGGGATTTCCCGGAGAATCCGGACTGTGCCGTCAACCGCGTTTACTGGGATTCGCTCAAACGGCATCTGAATCTGTTTGCGCCTGAAAAAACTCATGTTCTGGAATACTGGCTGGATGCTTCTTTTTACAGTCATTATAAAAAAACTGCGGTGAAACCGGTTTTGTGCCGCGATGTCCTGAGACGTGATATTGAGGCGTATCGGAACCTCGGAATCCATTGTTTCACAACCTTTGCGGTTTATATGGACGGAGAATATTTCCGAAACAGCGGCGATGAGGAACTGCGGATTTATGCCGATGTCCTGAAGGAATTCGATTCGTAAGCGGATTCATTCTCCGCGATACTGTTTCAGCAGCATCCGCGGAGTCGTGCCGCAGCGTTCTCTGAGGAACAGATGCAGATGCGTCACATGTTTCATGCCGACCTGATCCGCGATTTCCTTGAGACTCAGGTCGGTCTGTTCGATATAGTGCATGATCCGCTGCAGACGCAGGCGCGCGCGGTATTCTCCCGGTTCGATCAGGTATTGTTTCACGAACAGCTTGCGAATGTGTCCGGCGCTGCATTGCGCCTCCCGGCTTAGCTCCGCAAGTGTTTTTCTGAAACAGGTGTCCCGGTCAATCATATTTTTAAATTTTTCCGCAGCCGTCGCGATTTTTTCCTTTTTCTGTGCCAGTATGATGTCGGTAAGCAGGGAGGAGGCGACGGTTTCCGCGCAGAAGATGTTTTCCGGAAGCCCCGTCTGGTAGTTTTCCTGAATCATCTTGAATTTTTCCCGCAGTCCGTGCGCCTTTTCCACTGTGAGCGGCGTCCAGAACGGGAGCCGGAACGAGTGTCCGTGGTCATGAAGCACCGTGAAGGAGTTTCCCGCCTCGTAATGGAGCTCCGGCAGGGTACATTGGATGACCCAGTTTTCCCGTTTCTGTCCGCATTGAAACTCAATTCTGACATTTGGGGGAATCAATGTGAGCGCGGGGACCTTGACATCCGCCACTTCTGAAATCAGCCGGCCGTCGGAAGTGCCGCGGAATCTCTCATAGTTCAAACCGGAGAGATGAAGTCCCAGGAAAACGGAGTGCGTCGTCTGGAGATTGGTCTCCGGGCGCTGATAGAGTCCGATATGGAGCATGGAAAGATTCATGAGAGTGCTTTTTTATAATTTTTCAATTTTATCTATAAAATACTGTTTGAAAATGAAATTGCAAATTTATAACTTTCCCGTATAGTAAAATTCAGACGATATTATTTTACAGGAGCATGCAAGTGCAGGATTATCTTTACAGGGGACTGCTTTTCACTCTGGCGACTGGGATATGCTGGGGGGCGGTCGGCATCTGTTACAGCAAGGGAACGGAGAAAGGGGAGTCTTTTTATCCGTTCATGTTTCTGAGCAGTCTGGCTGTCGCCGGTTTTGTCTGGATCAGCGCACCGCCGGAGGCGGCACCGTGGAACGAGATTCTTGCGGTGGCGGGAGTGATGCTGCCTTCCGGTTTTGCGGGACTGTTCGGTTTTCTCTCCATGAAAAAAGCGATGGAATACGGATACCACGGGATCGGCTGGTGCATTGTGCAGTCCGCGATGCTCTGCCCGTTTCTTGCGGGGATGCTGTGGTTCGGAGACCGTGTCACCGTGTGGCGGACCGGCGGCATGGTTCTGCTTGCCGTAAGCCTGATCCTGCTCGGTGCAGCGCGGCAGAGAGAAGCTGCTGCGGGCGGCGGGATGGGAAAATTCATCCGCTGGATTGCGCTTGCATTTGTTCTCGTCGGAATCCAGCAGACTCTGTCCATGTTTCCGTCGAAAATGTCCGGCTTGTCCGATGCGGCGCTGACGTGGCGCGTTCCTCTGTATTCCCTGACCGGCGTGATATGGCTGTTTTTCCTGTTCGCGAAAGGATGTCCGCCAATGCGTCCGGTATGGATTCCGGCGCTGGTCTACGGGGGATTTGTCTGCCTCGGACAGATTTGCATTTATTGCGCTATTGATCGTCTTTACAAGGCGAACAGTTCCGGCACGGCTTATCCGGCGGCATGCGGGACATGTATCATGCTGTTTTTCATCTACTGCATGATTTTCAGGAAAGAGCGTCTTTCCGCAGGCGGCTGGGCGGGGCTTGCCCTTTGCATGGCGGGCATGGTCTGTCTCGCATTATAACTCATAGTAAAACAAACAGGAGGAGAAAAAGTATGGGGATCAGTATCGGAATGGTGGGACTCGGAGCATTCGGCGGAGCATTTGCCGGATTGTTCAAGTCGCATCCTCTCGTGGACCGTATCGCGTTCTGCGACTGCGAACCGGAGCGGATCAGGAAATTTGCGGATGATCCGTTCTTTGCGGACAAATTCAACCCGAAGGATGTGTATTCCTCGCTGGATGAGATTTGTCGAAGCGATCTTGACGCGATCGTCATCATCACGCAGCCGTGGCTTCATGCTCCGCAGTGCATTCAGGTGATGGAGTCGGGAAAGGATGTTTACAGCGCGGTTCCCCTGATCTGTCTGCCGGACGGGGAGGAGACGCTGGAATGGTGTGACAAAATCATCCGGACGTCCCTGAAGACCGGAAAGCATTATATGCTTGGCGAAACCACCTGCTTCCGTCCGCAGGCGATGTTCTGCCGGAAAAAGGCGCTGGCGGGCGAGTTCGGCGATTTTGTCTATGCGGAGGGGGAATACTGCCACGACGTTGACAGCGAATGCAGTCTCCGCAGGGTTCAGAATGACCGCACTGCCAGCCGGGTCGGCTCCGAATGGCCGGAGCGTGAGAAGGAATACATGCGCCGCGGGAAACTCGCATCTCCGATGGATTACCCGACGCATTCCGTCAGCGGCCCGGTTTTCTGTATGGGGACGCGCGCACTGAAAGTTTCGGCATACGGCTACCGGAACCGCAGCGCCGATCCGTTTTTCGAGCATTACGACTTCAGCAATGTCACGGCGCTCTTCCAGCTTGCGAACGGCGCTTCGCTGCGTGTCGCGGAAATGCGTGAGCTTGCAGGACGGCTCAGTCCGCTGGAATCGGAAATCTTCCGTATCGTTGGAACCCGCGGAACCTTTTCGGAAAACATCTGGTATTACAACGGGCGGACCTGTGCCGACGACGCATTGAACCCGCTCAAAGTGGAGCATTACACGCCGGAAAAACTTTTCGATCCGCTTCCGCCGGAGGTGAAATCCGGTTTCCTGAGTTGCGTATGTGCGGAACAGCCCGATGCGCAGAACCATGATTTCGTGCCTAGCGGACATGGCGGTTCCCACCCGTATCTGGTGCATGAGTTTGTGTCGTGCGTCCATGAAAAGCGGCAGAGTCTCGTGAATCCGTGGGAAGCCGCCCATTACATGGCGATGGGGGTTGCAGCGACCGCTTCCGCGAAACGTGACGGCGAACTGATGAAAGTCTGCGATTGGGGATATGCACCTGCGTAAGCAGTCCCTTTCTGCACGGTCCGTCTGCGCAAACTGATTGCCGCGGGCGGACTCTTCCGATTCCCCCGTATGCTTTGCATCGGGGGGAATTCATTGCCTTTCCGATTCCACGCCGCTTGCGGCGGAGGAGTTCATTTTCCGCAGGAGTTCTTCAATCGCGGGCGTTACGGTGAGACAGATGCGCCGCCGGTCCGTCTCGCTGTTTTTTCTTTCAAGAAAACCTTTTCTGCAAAGAGAGTCCACCAGCGCGGACGCTCCGCCCGCCGTGATTCCCATGAATGCGGCGGTTTCCGAAAGGGAACATCCCGGATGCGTCCGGACATAATGGCAGAGCTGGAGCGTCTTGATTGCGGAATGAGGGAAGGGGGAGCCTTCCCCTGAGTGCCGTTTCAGGAAAAGGCTCCATTCCCGGTAGATTTTCCGGTATGTCTGAAAGAATTTTTCGGGAGTGATTGTTTTATTGTTCCGCATGGCTTTCTGTCCGCCCGCTCCACTGCTTGACCTTTTCCCGCGCCTTCTGGAAGACTGCGAACATGGGCGGGATGAATGCGATGCCGATGACCGTCGCGGCAAGCATTCCCCAGAATGTTGTGGTTCCGATGACGCGGCGGCTTTCCGCGCCGGCGCCGGATGCGAACAGGAGCGGCAGGACGCCGATGACGAAGCTCCATGCTGTCATGAGAACCGCGCGGTAACGGTAGTTCGCGCCGTTGATCGCCGCTCTGGCAATGGATTTTCCGGCAATGCGCTCCTGCATGGAGAACTCCACCATGAGGATTGTGCTTTTCGCGCACAGTCCGATCAGCATGATGAGTCCGAGCTGTGCGTAAATATCAAGCAGCATCCCCGTGAGATAGAGTGCCGTGATGCCGCCCAGCGAGGCGAACGACACCGAAAGAATGACCGGCAGCGGAATCGTCCAGGACTCATATTGCGCAACAAGGAAGAGATAGCCGAAAATGACGGCGAGCGTCATCAGCAGAACAATCCGTCCGCTGTTGTTCTTCTCCTGATAACTCATATCCGTCCAGCTGACGTCATACTCGTTGGAGAATTCCGTCCGGACCAGTTTCTCAATCCTGTCCATGATTCTGGCTGTGGAGGCTCCCGGAGCGGGAATTGCGGTAATGACCGCCGCCAGATTCTGGTTGAACCGTTCGATTTTCCGTGCGCCGAGCATGACTCTGGCTTCCACAAACGCGTTCAGCGGCACCATTTCGCCGGAATTGTTCTGAATGAGAAGCTCGTCAAGCGCGTCCAGAGTGGAACGTTCCTCCCCATCCAGCTGAATCTTGACTTTGAATGAGTAGCCGTAGAGATTGAAGTCGTTGACATACAGGCTTGCAAAGTTGCTCTGCAACGCTGTGAAGATCCGGTCGGTCGGCACGCCGAGCGCTTCCGCCTTGGTCCGGTCAATATCAAGGTAAATCTGCGGCGTGCGTGCGCTGAACCCGCTGAACGCATACAGAATCTCCGGCATGACTTTTTTATCGTTCAGCAGTCCGAGCAGTTTTCCCATTTGCCGTTCAAACTGCTGAGGGGTGTCTTCTCCCGTGGTGCGCAGGGCGAAAGTCACGCCTCCGCTTACGCCGAGTCCCATGATCGCGGGCGGCTGGAACACGCGGACTTCAGCCGACGGGATAGTGGCTCCCGCAGCCATGATTTTATCCCGGATGCTGTTGATCGAAAGTTCCGGGGTCTTTCTCTGATCCCAGTCCTCCAGCGTGATGATCGCAAATCCAAGGTTTTCGCTGGAGCCGCTCATGATGGAATAGCCCGCCACCGTGATGATTTCACGGATGCCGGGGATTTTCTGGGCTTTGTCATTGAAGGATTTCATCGCCTTGATGGTGCGTTCCAGCGCCGCCCCTTCCGGCAGTTCCAGCTCGCACATCAGCACTCCCTTGTCCTCGCTCGGCAGGAAGCCGCCCTTCAGACTTTTCAGAATCCAGGCGTCGGCGGCAAGAACCGCGCCGATCAGCAGAAAGGTGAGGATGAGCCGTCTGAGCAGGAAACGGGATATTGTGATGTATCCTTTTTTGGTGGTGTCAAGGGAAATGTCAAACCAGCGGAACAGGAGGAACTTTCTTTTCTCCTCATTGCCGGCGGGTTTGAGAATCAGGGAGCAGAGCGCGGGGCTCAGCGTCAGGGCATTGAATGCCGAGATGCACAGGGCGATGCACATTGTGACTGCAAACTGCATGTAGATGGTGCCGACGATCCCGCCGTAGAAGGCGATCGGCGCATAAATTGCGACTGTGACAAGTGTCGTGGCGATGACCGGGCCCGTGATCTGGCGCATGCTTTTCACCGTCGCTTCCCGCGGCGGCAGCTTTTCTTCCTCAATGATGCGCATGGTATTTTCCACGACGACAATGGCGTCGTCCACCAGCGAGCCGATGACCAGGATCAGCCCGAACATGGTCAGCACGTTGATGGAGTAGCCGAGCACCTCCATGAAGAAGAAGGTGCCCAGGAGCGAGACCGGTATGGCGAGCGCCGGCACCAGTGTTGCACGCCAGTCCTGAAGAAAGATGAAAGTGATGGCAACGACCAGGATCAGCGTCAGGATCAGTGTTTCGGCGATTTCCTTGATGTTGACCATGATGTAGTTCGTGGGATCGTAGGAGATGAAACCTTCGACGCCTTCAGGGAAACGCTGGCGCAGTTCATCCAGGAGCTTGTTGGCGTTTCTTACCACTTCTACCGCATTTGCGCCGTCCTGACGGTAGATCGCCATTGCCACGCACGGTTCTCCGTTGAAGAAGCCTTCGTCGGAATAAAGTTCCGCCCCGAGTTCGAGGCGTGCGATGTCGCTCAGCGTGACCTCTTCCCCGCGGGAACCGGTGGCGACCACTATTTTTCCGAATTCCTCTTCGGTTTTCAAGCGTCCGGTCACATCCAGTTTGAGCTGAAGATAGGGGCTTGACTTTTCTCCGCCGATGGCGCCCGCTGCCACAGGAGTGTTCTGCGAGGTGAGTTTGGATATGACGGTTTCCGGCGTCAGATTCAGTGCCGACATTTTCAGCGGATCCAGCCATACCCTCATGCTGTAATTGCGTTCCCCGAGGATTTCAACGGTTCCCATGCCGGGCAGACGTGCGAACGGGTCCTTGACATTCATGCGGACGTAATTGGCGAGCTGGAGCTGCGAGAGTACCTTGCCGTTGGTGCGGAACACATACACCCCGATCATGTCCGTCTGCTGCTTCTTGGTGACAAGCCCGATCTGGATGACCGCGTCCGGCAGCTGCGATTCCGCCTGCTGGACGGCATTCTGCACGTTCACCTGTGCGATGTCCGAATCGGTGCCGGGCGCAAAGGTGAGCGTCAGAGTGTAGTTGCCGTTGTTGTCGCTTTCGGATTTGAAATAAAGCAGGTCTTCGATGCCGTTCACCTGTTCCTCAATTACGCTGGCGACTGTTTCCGAGATGACCTGCGATGTGGCGCCGGGATACTGTGCTGTGACTTTGACCGTGGGCGGAGCGATTTCAGGATATTCCGCGATGGGGAGCCGGTAAAGACACAGAAGCCCGATGAGAATTGTCACTACGGAAATGACAAAGGCGAACTTCGGACGCCGGATGAAAATTTCTGCAAACATGGCACCCTCACCTGACCGGTTCCGCGGGAACGGGAGTTACCGTCATGCCGGGTTTGACTTTGTTGGTTCCCTCGACGACAATGCGTTCCGAAGCCTCAAGCCCTTTCAGGATGATCTGCTTCCCGTTGGAGATGCCACCCGTTTTCACCCGCCGGGCGCTGACTTTGTTGTCTTTGTCGAGGACATAGACCTGATAGCCGTCGTTGTCCATGATAAGCGCGGACGGCAGAACCGCGGCGAATTTCCTGTCCGCCTTTGCCGATACAAGGACGCTGACGAAACTTCCCGGAATCAGCTGGCGGTCTTTGTTTTCAAAGGCTGCCCAGAGCGTGATGGTGTTGGTCGAGGAATTGACCTTGTTGTCGATCAGCGTGATCTTCGCCGTTTCCCCGTAAACGGTGCCGTCGGCAAGCTGAACCCGGACGACCGCCTTGTCCCTGATCCCCGCCAGACCTCCGAAATCGCGCCGGAAGACACGTTCGCTGATGCTGAAGCGCACATAAATCGGCGCGATCATTTCAATATCGGTGAGCTTGCCTCCCGTCGGCGTGATCAGATTGCCTTCCGTGAAGACGCTTTTGCCGATGCGTCCTGTGATCGGCGCATATATTTTCGTATAGGAAAGCGTGTTTTCCGCGTCGAGAAGCGAGGCTTTCACCTCTTTCAGATTCGCTTTGGCGGAATCAATGTCCAGAATGGACTTGTCATGCGTGGAAACCGCAACGGCTTTGCTACGCACCAGGGTATTGTTTCGTTTGAACTCCTTCTGCGCGTATTCCAGCGCGGCTTCCAGTGATTCCTGCTGTGCCTTGAGTCTGTCCACCGCGGCGCGGTATGTGGTATCTTCCAGCTCATACAGCAGGGTTCCTTTCTGTATGATTTCCCCTTCCTTGAAGTTGATCCTGAGAAGATTTCCCGTGATGCGCGGCATGATGTCCACGTGCTGGATGGATTCCACGGCGCCGACATAACGTTTGGGGTTTGCCTTGGAAACCGTTTTGACGGTATCTGCCACGACGGTCGGCGGAGCCGTCTGACCTCTTTCCTCCGCAACAGCGGAACTGTTCCACAGGAACACTGCAATGCTTCCCGGAAGCAAAAGCCGTAATATCATTTTTCCCTCCATGTCACTATGATTTATTTGAAAATTAGTTCTATTACGAACGGATTTAATATACCATATTCCTGAGGAAATGCAAGAAGAGTTTCGGAAAAAACGCCGGGAGGGATTGTAAAAGAGGGCGTCGATACCTATATTATCCGGAAGAAGAAATCGTTTGGCGGACAGACTGCATTTGGAGGAAGCGGGATGAAAAAATTGACGCTGGATATTTACACGATCAGCCGTTGCACCCATAACTATTATGCGCGGGAATTGAGGAAGCTGCATATTACGATGGGGCAGTTCCCCTTTATCATGGGAATTGCCGAGAATGACGGGATTTCCCAGGAAAAACTTTCTTCCGAAATTATGATAAGCAAGAGCACGACGGCGGTAATTGTCCAGCAGCTCCTGAACGCCGGCCTGATTACAAGGGAAGTGGATGAGCTTGACCGCCGCAACTTCAAACTTCACGCCACGCAGAAGGCGTTGCGCCTGATCCCCAGGATCGAGGAGATTATCGCACGCTGTCATGATGCCATGACGGAAGGGCTGACGGACATTGAGCGCGATATTCTGGTGAATCTGGTCAGAAAAGTTCGATATAGAACTGAAATAACCCTGGGCGGAAAGCAGGTTCTCCGGGAAAGACGCCCCGGGAAAAAAGCGTAATTTTTTTCTTCCGGTTCTTGACAAAGCGGGAAACGACCGGTAAAATAAAAAACAAACGGTTGGTTTTTATTTTAACAGGGAGATGCTGTCATGATTTATCCGGAACACATTGCGGGAGTCACGGAACTGGAAAACCTTCTGTCCGTGCCGACGGAGGGGCTGATTGAGATGATGAGGCGGATCGACGGGGATCTTATGATCCTCGGAATCGCAGGCAAAATGGGAGTGACGATGGGATGCCAGGCGGTCAATGCGATCAGAGCGGCGGGTGTCTCAAAAAAAGTGATCGGGGTGTCCCGTTTTTCCAGGAAGGAGGAACGGGAGAAACTGGAGAGCCGGGGAATCGAAACGATTGCCTGTGATTTGCTGGATCAGGACGCGGTGAAATCCCTGCCTCGGGTGAAGAACATTGTCTTTATGGCGGGGCGCAAGTTCGGGACGGAGGGAAACGAGGCGCAGACATGGGCGATGAACATTCTGGCGCCGTCTTATGTCGGCGCTCATTTCCGCGACAGCAGGATCGTTGCCTTTTCCACGGGGTGCGTCTATCCGCTGGTCGGGATTGCCTCCTGCGGATGCACGGAGGAGACAGTGCCGGAACCCGTGGGGGAATATTCGCAGTCCTGCCTCGGGCGTGAGCGCATTTTCCAATACTGTTCGCAGAAATACGGGACGAAGGTTCTGCTGTTCCGCCTGAACTACGCAATTGATCTGCGCTACGGTGTGCTGCATGACATTGCGAAAAATATCTGGGAGGGCAGACCGGTGGACAATACGGTCGGTTATTTTAACGTGATCTGGCAGGGCGACGCGAATTCCAATGCCCTGCGTTCTCTTGAACTGTGCGATTCGCCCGCGGCAGTGTTGAACGTGACTGGCCCCGAGACCGCTTCCGTGGAGAAAACGGCGCTTCAGCTTGGTGCATTGATGGGGAAAGAGGTTGTCTTCAAAGGGGTTCCGGGGGATTTCTGTTATTTGAACAATTCCGCGCAGATGTGCCGCCGTTTCGGATACCCGAACGTTTCACTGGACCAGATGATCCGCTGGCAGGCGGACTGGATTCGGAACGGCGGCGTCTCCATTGGCAAGCCCACTCACTTTGAAGTCAACAACGGGAGGTTCTGAGATGAAGACGATTGCCGATATTGACGGTTCCGTTTTGAAATCGGTCAGGCGTGGAACCGTGATTCCCGCACAGCCTCTGGCGCTGGATGAGAACCGCGCTTTTTCCGCAAAACATCAGCGTGCTCTCTGCCGCTATTACATTGACGCCGGGGCGGGAGGGATTGCCGTCGGCGTTCACTCCACACAGTTTGAAATCCGCAAAAAGGAGATCGGACTGTTCGAGCCGGTGCTGAAGGAGACTTCGCGTTTCATTGACGAATGGTGCGAGGTTCGCGGACGCCGGATTCTGAAAGTCGCCGGCGTCTGCGGGCGGACGGAGCAGGCGCTTTACGAGGCGGACTTTGCCGTGCGGAGCGGATATGACGCCGGGCTTCTGAGTCTGGGGGCTTTTGCCGGAGACTCCGTTGAGGCGATGCTGGAACATTGCCGCGCGGTCGCACGGGAAATTCCCGTGATCGGATTTTATCTCCAGCCGGGCGTCGGCGGCCGCATTCTGCCTTTCGAGTTCTGGAAAGAATTTGCGCGGATCGACAATGTCCTGGCGGTCAAGGTGGCGCCGTTCAACCGCTACTGCACTTTGGACGTTGTGCGCGCAGTCGCGGAATCCGGGCGCGATATTACGCTTTACACGGGCAATGACGACAATATCGTGATCGACCTCCTGAGCGAATATGACGTTTCCGGAAGGAAAATGCGCATCAGAGGCGGTCTGCTCGGGCACTGGTGCTGCTGGACAAGGAAAGCCGTGGAGCTGCTGGACGAGATTCACAAGGTCATTGAAAGCGGCTCTGCCGTTCCGGCGGAGCTGCTGACGCGCAATATTCAGGTGACGGACTGCAATGCGGCGTTTTTTGATCCGCAGCACGGATTCGCCGGATGTATCCCCGGAATTCATGAAGTGCTCCGCAGACAGGGGCTTCTGCCGGGAATCTGGTGTCTGAATCCCGCCGAGACGCTTTCCCCGGGGCAGGCGGAGGAGATTACACGGGTGCATGAGGCGTATCCGCATCTGAATGACGATGCTTTTGTGAAAGCAAACCTTGAAAAATGGCTCAATGACTGATATGGTATCCGGTTGACCGGAAAAGGAATCTATGCAGCAGAGAGCCATTGAGACAAAAAGGAAGATCCTGGAAGCCGCCGTCGCCGTTTTCGCGCGGAAGGGGCTGACCGGCGCTACGGTGGACGATATTGCGGAAGCCGGCGGCGTCAATAAACAGCGTCTCTATGCCTATTACGGCTCCAAGAAGGGACTGTTCGAGGCGGTTCTCCGGCATGTGTTCCAGCAGGTGGAGCTGTTTTCCCGCTCCACGGTCGGGAAGGCTGCCGCGCATCCGGAGAGGCTGACGGAGATTCTGCTGAAGGGATTTCTCGACGTCCATGCCGCGCACCCGTATTTCTGGCGGCTGCTGTCCTGGGCGAATCTGGAAGGCGAGGAGTGTGTGAAGGCTCTGGAACAGGCGCGCAAGAGGGAAAACGAGGCTCTGCGCGTGATTTTCGAGCAGGCGATCAAAGAGGGTGCCATGAAGGAAATCCGTTTTGAAACGTATCTTTTCACTCTGCTTGCCGTTTCTTATTTCTATTACTCAAACCGTCTGACGCTTGCCCATACGCTGGATGTGCAGTTGACCAGCAGAGAATGGGGCAGGCGGCTTTGCGATGACCTGAACCGGATCTTTTCCTTATGAACTGCATTTCGACCGGCATTTTTGACATTTTCAAGATCGGCCCCGGACCTTCCAGCTCTCATACGATCGGTCCGATGCGCGCCGGTGCGGATTTTCTGGCGCGCCTGGCGGAACTTCCCGCCGGAAAACTGGAACAGGCGCATCACATTGAAGTGGAACTGTTCGGTTCTCTGGCGTTGACGGGGAAGGGGCATGGGACGGATCGTGCCGCCGCTGCCGGACTTCTCGGCGAGCTGCCGGAGACATGCAATGTGGAGCGTCTCGCGTCATTGTTTTCCGATCCCGCTGAAGTCCATGCGGCTTCTTTTGCCGGGAAAACGGCGTCTTTCACGAAGAAGTCGATCCGTTTCAATACGGGAAAACATAATCATCCCTGCAGCAATACCCTGGTATTCCGTCTTTTTGCGGAGACGGGAGAACTGCTTGCCGAAGAGACCTATTATTCCGTCGGCGGCGGTTTTATTCAACGGGAGGGGGAGCCTCCGAAAGAACTGAATGCGGTTCCGTATCGTTACAAAGACTGGGAGTCGTTCCGTCGCCTGAGCGGAAAATACGGCTTGACGCCGCTTCAGATCATTCTCGAAAATGAGACGGCGCTGACCGGCGCGCCCGAGGCGGAGATACGTTCACGGCTTGTCCATATTCTTGATGTGATGTGTGATTCCGTGCGGCGCGGACTTCATGCCTCCGGTGTTCTGCCGGGACCGATCCGCCTGGAACGGCGTGCGGGAGAGGTCTGCCGCAAGGCGATGTCCATGGAAATGGACGATGCGCGTTTTCTGGTGCTTCTTGATTCCTTTGCCCTTGCTGCGGCGGAGGAGAATGCCGCCGGGCATCTCGTCGTGACCGCTCCGACTTCCGGTTCCGCCGGGCTCATGCCGGGAATCGTGTATTTTCTGCGTGAAATCCGCAAAGTCGAGACCGGGAAACTGGTCGACGGGATGCTGATTGCCGCCTTGATCGCGATGATTGCGAAGCACAACGCAAGCATTTCCGGCGCGGAGGTCGGGTGCCAGGGGGAAATCGGAGTCGCCGCCGCAATGGCAGCCGGACTCCTTGCGGCTGTTTACGGATATTCGCCTGAGGTGATCGGATGCGCCGCGGAAATTGCATTGGAGCATCATCTCGGCTTAAGCTGTGATCCGGTGGACGGATATGTGCAGATTCCCTGCATCGAGCGCAATGCGATCGGCGCGGTGACGGCATGGAACGCATACATGATCGCCGCCGTAAGCAATCCCGCTAAACAGAAGGTTGGCTTCGACGAGGTTCTCGAAGCGATGCTTCAAACCGGGCGCTGCATGTCTCCCGCATTCAAGGAGACTTCTCTGGGCGGTCTCGCCGTATGCACAATCTGCGGATGAACCGGGCATCGCGCTTTCCCGCCGCTCCGGGAGCTTTGCGGTGTTTTTTCCGAGCCCCCGTCTGCGGCGGAGCAGTTTATTTCACAAGATCAATGACGTCCACCCATACGACATCCGGGTCGGCGTCAAGACGTTTCAGTTTTTCCTCCGTTTCCTGCCAGAGTTTCTTGTCGTCCATCATTTCATAGCTGTGTCCCCAGAAATAGAAGACGCCCGTCTCCTTCGCCTTCTCGAAAATCGTCCAGAAATCGGGATTCAGGAAGTGGCAGGAGGAGTGAAGCGCCATGGTGTCTTCGCAGGGGATCACGGTATCGGTGTTCTGCGTCGTGCGGCCGTAGGCGAATCCCGCTTCGTGCATCCGCTTCATGGTTTCGGGGGTGTAGCGTCCGCAGGGCCATGCGAAACCGCGGCATTCCCGCTGGAATCTGTCTTCCAGATACTTGCGGGCGTCAATCGCGTCCGCCATGAATTCATCATCGGGAACCTCCCCCGCGTTTTTATGGTGCATGGTGTGGGAGGCGACCTGGAAGCCTTCATAGACATCGGTCAGTTCGTCCAGCGAGAGTTTGCCCGCGTCGTAAATGCCCTTGAACTTGTAGGTGCCTTCGACTTTCCGGCGGGACTTTTCATGCAGAGCCGGGTTCAGATTGAAAGTTGCCTTCGCATTGTATTTGCGGAGAAGTTCGACGAGGCGCAGATCGTTCAATACGCCGTCGTCCCAGCATTGAGCTACTTTTACCATTTTTCAATACTCCAGTTTAACTTGATGAACCATGCGGTTTTCAAGAAGGTGTGTCCGTCATTTTTTCAGAACCTGTTCGATCCGTTCCAGTTCCTCCCCGCTGAATTCCAGATGGTTTCCGGTTCCCGCGAGTTCGACGATCTGCTCCGGGCGGCTTGCGCCGATCAGCGCGGACGTGACGCCTTTCAACCGCAGAATCCAGGCGATTGCCATTTGCGCGAGAGACTGTCCCCGGCTGTGTGCGATTTCATTCAGCGCCGTGAGCTTTGCGACAAGTTCCGGTTTGATGCAGGCTTCTTTGAGAAAATGATTGCGCGTCGCGCGCGAGCCGGCGGGGATGCCGTGGAGATACTTGTCGGTCAGAAGTCCCTGTGCAAGCGGAGAGAAGATGATGGAACCGATGCCCGCTTGTTCCAGCCAGGGGAACATGCCCATTTCCTCATAACGGCGGTTCAGTATATTGTAGTTGATCTGATGGATCAGGCACGGCACTTTCATTTCCCTGAGCAGTGCCGCCGCCTGCTGTGCGCGTTCCAGCGGGTAGTTCGAGATTCCCGCGTAAAGCGCCTTGCCGGAACGGACAATGTCCGCGAGCGCCGTCATGGATTCCTCAAGAGGTGTTTTTTCATCGGGGCGGTGGTGATAGAAGATGTCCACGTAGTCTACTCCGAGCCGCTTCAGACTCTGGTTGCAGCTCGCGATCAGGCTTTTGCGCGACCCCCATTCCCCGTAGGGGCCGGGCCACATGAGGTATCCCGCCTTGGTGGAAATGATGAGTTCGTCGCGATAGAGGCGCAGTCCGTTTTTGAGGATGCGCCCGAAGTTCGTTTCCGCGGAGCCGGGCTCGGGACCGTAGTTGTTGGCAAGGTCGAAATGAGTGATTCCCAGATCAAATGCCGTATGTGCCATTTTCTGCGCGTTGTCGAAGTCGTCGATGCTCCCGAAGTTGTGCCACAGTCCGAGCGAGATCAGGGGCAGTTCAATGCCGCTGCTGCCGCATCTGCGGTAGGTCATTGCGTCATAGCGTGTTTCATTTGCCTGATACATGGTGTTTCCTTTGCATTTCAAATTAAAAATTGCAGACTCCGGATAATGTAGGGGATGGAAAGGAAGTTTTCAAGAGCGCGGATGCAGAAAATCCCGCGGAACTGAACTCCTGCGGGATTTCTGAATTGCGCATTGCGCAAAGGTTTGGAAACTGTTTCTGGGACGTTTGAAGGTGGCTCCGCGCATTACCGTCTTCTGCGGAGTGTCACCGGTCCGAGCATTCCGGATGTCAGATCCGCAAGGCGGTCTCTGTTTCCGGGCCCGTTGCAGACCGTGACTTTGAGCTTATGGGCTCCCCGTTTCAGGAAACCGGTATCCGCGGCATACGGCGGGGCGATCAGCACTGCAACGGAAAGTTCGTCCAGAAATACTTCCGCGAGGTCTTCGACTCTGCCGAGATCCAGCAGATAGGAGCCGTCTTCCGGAATGTTCAGAATCGCATGGTATTCCGCACCGCCGGAATAGGTTCCGTATCCGCAGGCGGACCACGGGCGCAGGTGGGAACATTGGATTTTTCCGTCGTGACTTTCCAGATACGGCAATGTTTTTCCGGCATGGCGGAATTCCGCTTTGAACTGTCCGTAGAGATAGGGCATCTCCGACATGGCGCAGCCGTCGCCGCTCAGAATGAATTGAATGTGGTTGAGCGTTGGTGTCGAACCCGTAAGCAGGGCGTGCGTGATATCCGCGCTCCGGTTGCGGCAGTCGTATTCCTGCGACGGTTGGAAGCCATGGATTTCCGTGCCGTTGACAAAACAGCGCCGGTTGCCGCGGAATGTGCTTTCTTCAAGCACAAGACGCACCGGACGCTTTTCTCCGGTATAGAGGAATGCCGATTCCACTGTCGTCTCCTGAAGTTGCGAAAAATCGGGAGTTTCCCGTTCCAGAAGCCGGAATTCTCTGTATTCTCCGCTTCCGGTCCGGTAAGACCAGAGATTCAGCGGGACATGGTTTTCGCGGAATTCAATGTTCCAGTCGCGGATTTCCGCAACCGGTTCCGTATTGCCGAGCGGATCTGCCGACGGTTCGCCGGTAAAGAGGGTTCCCCCTGAAGGCGGAAGCCAGACCGGAATTCCGTCGAGAGTTCCGGAAAAAGGACGTTCCGCCCGGTTGAACAGGAAAGAGACCTTTTTCCCTTCGATTTCGCGCTGCTGAATCAGAATGTCCTGTTTGCCGTCGCCTGTGAGAACAGGTCCGGAGAGTTCATCCAGATAATTGTCGCAGCGGTATGCTTCCGCGCCGGACCACGGGAAAAGGGGATGTTCCGGAGTGGAGCCGAGGAGTTTTGGAACGGTTCCCGCAAGCATCAGTTTTCCGCCTGCGGCAGCATAGCGTTCCAGACATTCCGCCGTGTTTTTTTCCATGAACTCTGTGTCGGGCAGCAGGAAGCAGGGGTATTTCCGCACGAAGTCCCGCGGATTGCCGTCGAAGAGTTCCCGGAGTGTGATCTCGTCGATGAAATCGAAATCCTTCTGATGCGAAAGCAGATTTTCCACAAAGCGGTGAATGGAGGATTCAAGTCCGCCGTTGTCGCCGGGATTCGCGTGGCAGTAGAAACTTGCCGAGGTGTAGAGCACCGCCGTATTGCAGAGATGAGTGCCGGAAGAAAGGATTCTGCACAATTCCCGCGTCCGGTTCAGGAGTTCCGGCATCCAGCGCCATTCCGTGTGCTGGTAGAACAGCGACGGTGGAGCTTCGTCCTTGCGCGGACCGTCGAACGAGTAGCTGAGTCCGTGAACGTTGAAATAGGTGATGCCGAGCGCCATCTGGTAGTCAAGATGAAAGCGCAGATCGCGCAGCGACACTTCATTGCCGATTACCGCCAGAGCATCGCTTCCCGCCTGTTCCTTGCCGAAGAGATGCGCGGCGGACGATACCGTTTTGAGTCCCGTATGATAGGCGCATGCGTCCGGCCACGCGGCGCCTGCGCCGAGCGGATCGGTGCAGGGAATGTCGAGATATTTGCAGGAGCGCAGTTCATCGGGCCACATGAAGCTGTTGCAGACCGAAAGATATTCCGCCCGGCTGAGATGCCCGATGCTCCTGAGGTGATGGCTTCTGCACCATTCCTGCGTCTGTTCCAGATAGTGCGTGCAGACGAGACGGTGCTGAGTCATGCGGTAACAGTGACGGATGAACGGTGACTGTTCATTGATATCGACCGCGAGATGAGGCAGATACGGGGTAAGCTCGAACCCGTGCTGTGCGGCGAATTCCTGCTCGAAAGCGTCGGTCCACGGGAAGACGCCGTCCACGGAGGGTTCATCCATGAACGAAGCGTCGAACAGCTCGTCGAATGTCTCCTGACCATACCTCCGCAGATATTCCCCGTGCGTGGTCTCAAGGAAAAGCCGTGTCATTTCCGGTTTCATCAGATCGGTATTATGCCCCCCGGACGGGAAACGGCAGACCTGGACGGCAACGATTTTACAGTCGTCTTCCGCTTGCCAGTCGAGGGCAAAACGCCGTGCGTCCCAGACGGCGCGCCAGTGCGGCATGTTGATTTTGTTTTCAAGGGAATAGGCGCAGTGCCGGAGAGCGCGTTGAATGCACTCCGTTTTGAGGGTGCCGCAATATTCTGTGATATCGAGAATGTTTTTTCCGCATACCGCGAAACACCTGTATATGCTTGCCGGCGTTTCAAAGACCTTGCGGACATGTTCTCCTTTCCGCGCGTCAAACTGCGTGAATTCAAGGTGCTGTGCTCCGAGTTCGGGATGTTCCCAGAGGATCCGGTTTCCCGCCACGGGTGAGGGGTAGCAGTCCTCATCCCAGATTGCGAATTTGATTCCGGCATTCCGGCACTCCTCAAGGATGACGCTGACTGCATCCCACCACCCTTTGGAGAGATACGGCGTCATAAGCCCCTGCCGCGCATGGGCATAGATGCATTCATATCCGCCTGCGGCGAGTTCACGGACCTGCTTTCGCAGTTCATCTTCTTTCAGGTGATGATTCAGAAAATATTGACATGCCAAATGGATCAAAATCGGACTCCTGTTTTATCTTTTGCTGTTTTTCAGCCAAACTTTCAAGTTCATGAATTTACGGGTATTGTCATTTGGGAAGCCAGTGCCGGTCACGTAATTCAGGACCGGTTGCTGCTCCAAGACGGTTGCCTGCACTGCCGTCAGCGTAAGCGATGTTGATACCCTTTCCTTTGGCGAATGCCGCCAATGCCGGCGGGGCTGTGGAACTGACTGTGATCGGCATGAAGACACTGCTGCCGTTGTTCGGATGGCGATATGCAATGCGGCTATGGCAAGTATGGTCTACGGCGGTTGAATCAGTTCCTCCATCGCCGCCTTCCAGGAACAGAAATGTCTTTGAGGGATATTTCAAAAGTGAACTTTTCAATGTTCCTATATCTAAGTTGCTCGGGTCGATGGATGTACGTCCTGTCAGATAGTTATTGCTTGTGTAGCTGAGTCCGCCGGCTCCGGCATATTCCGCTTTTGTCGAGACTTTGGCGAACATATTGCTTTTGGCGGACGGGCACATATAAACTTTGATATACTCATTATTTTTATAGCCTTCATCAGGATTCACTTTAATGCCCAGATATGGTGCAAGGCTGATTGTAAAGCAATCGGTATGATACTGCGTGCTGCTGCGGGGACCGCGACTGGGATAACGGTCGTCGAAATCGTTCAAATACATTTGAACTGCGAGTCCGAGTTGTTTCATGTTTGAGAGACAACTGATGCCCCTTGCCCTGTCGCGTGCCTTTCCCAGAGCCGGCAGCAGCATTGCTGCCAAAATTGCTATTATAGCAATTACTATGAGGAGCTCTATGAGGGTAAAAATTTTCATTTTTACCCTCGAAGTAAGAACAGAGGAACAAGGAACACGGAAGGAAGAAGTGGAAAAACAATGGAACAATTGAACAAGGGAATATTTGAACAATTGAAAGAAGAAAGGAAAAATAAGGCAGGGCGCGAATTGAGACCGTCGGAATGAAATATCCTTTTTACAACTTTTTCTCATGAGGAGCTCTATCAGGGTAAAATTAGTCTGTCTGCCGCTTCTTTTGTGGTTTCCTGAACGATTCATCTTTTCATCCTTTCCTTAAAGTTTCATTCTATGCGCCCAGCGGCCTTCACCGTAGGGAACGACAAAGTCGACTTTTTTGAAATATTTTTTTACCGTCTCCGGGTTTTTCCAGTCTTCCACCTTGACAGGAGAGCAATACCAGGAATCATCCGTCAGAATGTCTTCAGTTGTTCCGTCCTGATAGGTGATGCGGATATCCGTCAGAAATGCACAGGGAGGAGCGAGCCCGTCGGAAGCGAATACGCTGATCACATTACGTCCCTGACGGATGGATGCGGTCAAGTCGATTTTGCTCATGTATTCCCACTCGTCCACTTTGGCGATTTCTCTGCCGTTCAGCCAGATTTGCGCCATGTTGTCTGCGGAGGCAAGCATACGGGCTGACTTGACCTGTTTCTTCAATTCGAACTCTTTGGACAGGTAGACGGAACTTAATGCCTTTCCGGCAACTGTCTTATCCCAAATCCAACAAGCTTTGCCCTGATAGAAAGTTATATTCTGTTTCTGCTCCGTATACCCCTTCCACGGGTTTTCAAATGTACCGGAAGGCAGGGTGCTCAACGGCGGGGGCAGGGGCGCTTCCGCATATACCCGGACACCGAACGGGGGAAATTTTTCCGCAATCATGCCGTTCTTCACTGCAATCCGGCGGTTTTCTTCCAGAACGTTGACCGAGGCATTCTTGAAGCCGGCGTTGATGACTGCTTCCCGGGGGGCTTGTTTTGTGTTCAGGGCTATTGCATAGCGTTTGCCGTCAAACTCAATCACACGGTAATGAATATCATTTTCGGTGCGGTCTGCGACGATTTTGCCTGATGTCAGGAGCCGGGACATTCGATGCAGTTCCAGAGTGACGGTGTTGATGACATCAATGAAAGAAGGCTCAATCACGTGACGCAGAGAATAGTATGCGATATGAGTGGCTCCATTGAGCAGGGCGTCATAAGCCATAAAACGTGATTCCGCGAGAGTGGGATAAATCCGTTTGCGTTTTGATAGTTCACCCCAGGCGAATGCCTGAAGGGTCATGAGAACCGGTTTCCGGTACTCCTGCATGGCATCTGCGCGTCTGGCATATTTGCCGACGGATGTAAGGGTCCGGTCCTCCAGATTGGAATGGGAACCGGCGGGAACGGGATAAATATCAATGCCATAGAAATCCGCAGCTGCGGCGTAGGGCAGATGGTCTTCCACTGATCCGCGCGGTGCCGCCACGATATGTTTGGGATGATACGGCGTTATTTTCCGGAGGGTTTCCGCACACATTTGCAGGTTTATGGCGGGAACGCCGTTCCAGCGCGGTTCGTCGGCGAAGTAGAATCCGAAAAATGCGGGATGTTCCAGAACTTTCGGGGTAAGGACCGAGGAACAGACGGCATGTCCCCAGCTGTTTACATTTTCCCAGGTTGCCTCCCCGCGCCAGAAGCCGACGCTGAACATTGCCATGGAATTATTCTCGGCAAGAAGGTTCAGTATCCGCAGAGCATCCGCTTCATCTTTGGGTGTGAACAGGAAAACATTGGAGCCGCCACGGGAAACATAGCGCACGGTATCAACGTCAAACTGCGGAGAGAAAGGCAGGTCATCCGGGCGCATTCCGTATTGGACGATGGGAAAGTAGAGCTTGCCGTTGAGGTAGAACTGCTTGTCCTGCCCTATGACAACTTCATTGCCTTTACTGCGCGGATAACGGGTGATTGTCTGTTTGCAGTGCTTCAGCTCCTTGCCTGCGGCATCATAGATCCGGCAGTCGACCTGTGTTGCTCCGAGAGGGAAAATTGCAGAATCAAAAGAGAATTCCGCTTTGCCGTCAATAAGTTGTTTGGAGAGACTCGCCAGTGTTTTTCCATCGCGCAGTACCTTGAACTCCGCTTTGCCGGAGCCACCTTTCACTTCTGCAAATCCGGCGACTTCTGCCACAGGCTTGGAAGCATAAATGCCGTTCTGGTAAATCGGCGAGGTTATAACCAGACGTGCCGTTTCAGCAGGGGTGATCGTTTTCTCTTTCAGACCGGTCAACAGAAATGTGACGGAACTTCCGGCGGTGACGCCAAGTCCGATATCAATTATTCCGGCATGTTTTTCCGGTACGCTGAAGACAAATTTCTTCGGCACAAAACGACCGCTCATGACATCATCCCAGGTGGAACGGATCAGTTCCGAACCATCCTTCAGATCTATGCGCACATCAAAAAAGTGCATAATTCCTGTTGTGTTGGAAGCTTTTCCTTCACCTTTGACCGAATAACTCAGTTCATAGTGTCTGCCGGGTGTTACCTTGACTCCCTGGACAACCGCGCCGGGAATATAGTTGCTGACATAAGCAGCGGTAACGCTTGGAATGCCTTCCAAGGTTTTTCCGCTTTGGCTGGTGCCGTTCAGTTTGACTGGTGCCCCAAGCATTCTTGCCGTTTCTGCGGAGATTGCGGATACAGGGGTAATGTGCAGGTTACGGAAACTGACCTCGCCGCCGGAGGCTGGATTGCTCAGAACGAGCTGTCTGATGCTGTTTGCCTGGGCTGGTGGCACTTCAAACATAAGTGTTTTCCACTGTGCAGGGGCTGGCTGTCCAGTGGTTATTCCGAATGCTTTGCGCTGTTTTCCGGTAATTTCTTCAAGGTAGAAACGATATTGTGCGTTATTTTTACTCATGACATCCACGGTAAAGCGGTATTTCTGCGCAGATGCCGTATTCAGCGGACGCTGGATCAGAAACGGTGTTTCATCCGTTGTTTTACGCAGAGTCGCTTCCCTGTCTTTAAAAGTTACTGCGCCTTTGCCGCCGCGAATAGTCCATGCGAGAGGAGTTCCGTCACTGTTTCTGCGTGAAAAGTCCAGATTTTTTCCCGCAGACGTTTTCTGCTTTGTCAGAGAGAGTGACCGCAGATCGATTCTGGAGCCGTTCCGGACATGAAATACCAGTTTGATCTGGCTTGCCTCCGGCTTGAGCGTGAACTCCAGATTGCGCTCAGACCAGTTCGAAGATATATTCTGCCAGACCGCACCCGTTGAAGTCATTTTTCCAGCGGATGCGTATTCAATATAAGCACGATAGTTCCCGCTTCCTTTGACGGAATAGGCAAGTTCATATCTGCCGTTGGATGCAAGAGGCAGATTCCGCTGAATCAGGAAGACATCTTTCCCCCCTGCCGCAGAATCCAAAGTAATGACTCCGGCTTTTACCGTAAAACCGTCCGGCTTCCCTGTCCGGATTTCCCAGCCGGACGGTAGTTTGAATGGTGTGAGCATTGAACAGTCTGCATTTTTCAGCAGATTTGGTATTTCTGCACTGAATCCGTAAAACATTGCAGCATATACGCAGAATAACATGATAAATTTTCTTTTTCTGAGCATGGCAACCCCTTTCTGAATATTTTGTTTGTATATCGTATCGGACTGGACAACTCTCTTAATTCTTTATTATTTTAGTATAATTGATTTATATAGAAAAACCTTAATAAAAAGTCTAAAAAACAGCATAAAAATTCCAAAATGATTTTTTTCGGCAGATTGCAAAAAGAAAAACTGTATTTATATTATTTCCTTTATGAACATCAAGAGCTCTACATATCTTTTTCAGAATACCGCTGATTTTCCGTTGCGGGTTTCGATTCAGGAAAAGCAGGACCCGACAAAACTTCACTCTCACGAATGTGTGGAACTGGTCTGCGTCTATGACGGGGAGGGAATGCACCTCACGGAAGCCGGTCGGACTCCGTTGCGGCAGGGAGATGTCTTCGTGATTCCGCGCGGATTCTCGCACGGGTATCTGGTCGAGAAGAAACTCTCTCTTTTCAATGTGCTTTTCATGCCGGAGCGTCTGCCGATGCCGCAGCTCGATCTCTGCCGGATGGCTGGATTTCAGGAACTTTTCATGCCTCTCAATGCACGGAACACCTATCCGTTTTTTCATATCAGCGGGGAAGAGCTTTCGGAGATCATGCCGCTGCTGAAAGAACTGCTCGCGGAAAGCAGGAACTTCGCCCCCGCCTGCCGGACGTGCCGCCTTGGCCTGCTGATGGTTCTGCTCTGCAAACTGACCCGTCTTTACTGTGTCCGCAAAAAAGTCCGGGAACATATTCCGGACGGAGTGAACAGGGTGCTGGAATACCTGAATCTCCATTTCCGGGAGACGGTTCATATGGATTCCCTGCCGAAAATGAGCCGGATGTCCCGCAGCAACTTTCTCCGGACATTCAAAAAGGTCACGGGGACTACGCCTTTGCAGTATGTGCTTCATCTCCGCATCAACTACGCCTGCCGGGAATTGCAGGAGACGGAGGACAGCGTTACGAAGATCGCCTATCAGTCAGGCTTCGAGGACAGCAATTATTTTTCCCGCACTTTCCGCAAGCTCATCGGCATGACGCCGCGGGAATACCGCGGCCGCGGCTCCCTTTCCATCTGAAGGCGGGGGCAAGTGTGATTTCCGCCTGACTCGTGCAGGTTCGGATTTGCCGGAGAGAAACTGTCGGAGGCTTTTGCCGGCAGAGTGCTTTCAGGCGCTCTTGTCCGTTTCGTTATGAAACCTGACCTGGAAGAGCACTCCTTTCCGTGGATTTTCCGGCGGCTTCCGCAAAGACAGTTCCTCCCGGAACAGGGCTATTGCATTGAAAGTGTCGTCCGGTGCGGATTGGATGCCGTGGCAGTGAAGAGGCTTCCCGCCGGTTTTTTCGGGCGGATGCGGCGGATGGCAGACAATTTACCCGGAAAAACTTGCGGAAGAACTGTTTCCGGGTTTGTTTCCGGCGCTTTTCCGATTATATTACCGTTAAGTTCATGAATTCAAAAATGAGGGGCTGATCAAACATGAAGAAACCTGGATTTTTATTATCGGCCGCAATTGCGGCATCTGCCGTGGTGATGCTGACGTCCTGCGGAGATTATGTCGGGAAAGAAAAAACGCATCCTTTGTTCATCAAGGCGGGAACCGCCAAGACCGCGGGGAACTATCAGGAGGCAGCACAGTATCTGGAGGAGTTCCTGACCATTTGCCCGAAATCCGCGGAAACGCATTTCCGGCTGGCAGAACTTTACGGCGACAATCTGGACGAACCGTTGAAGGCGGTCTATCATTACCGCAAATATCTGGAGCTCGCGCCGAACGACACCACGAATGCGGATGAAATCAACGGTTTTACGGATCTCGCCGAAAAACGGCTTTACGAAAAACTGAAAGAGAAATACAGGGACGATTCCGCCATTGCCGCGCTGAATGAGGAACTGGAGAAAACCAAGGTACGTTTGAAGAGCTACGTGGATTATGCCAAAGCGCTGGATAATCAGAATAAGACCATGAAGCGGATGCTGGAGGAGCACAAAGCCAAATCCAAATCTGGGCGCAGACCGCCGATCATTGCAGCCGTTCCGTCCGAAACTCCAGCTGCCGCCGGAACTGCGGGGACGGAATCTTCCGTTTCGCAAATTGCTTCCGCCAACCAGACGACTCCTCCGTCCGCAGCCGCGGGAGCTCAGGGAACGACGGCTCCGGGCGCCGCAGCCGCAGGGTCTGCCTCCTCATCGGCAAACATCGGAACTTACACTGTCAAAGCCGGCGACACTCTCATTGGAATTTCCAGGAAAATCTACGGTTCGCCCAAGTATTACAGGCTGATCGCCGAAGCCAACAAAGGCGTGATTCCCGCCAATATGCAGGTGCGCATCGGACAGGTAATCAAGATTCCGCAGCTTCCGCCGAAGTCAAGATAAAACGCACGGAGCGTCCATGAAACTTTCTGCCGTCCCTCTTTTCCGCGCAGTATTTCCGGCACTGCTGATCGCCGCCGGAGGATGCAGCATTTTCCCGACTCCGGACAATACCGAGACGCTGTACTATGATCTGGACATTCCCGACCGCTGCAATACGGATCTTCAGATTGAAGTTTCGCCGTTCACCACGATGACGAGCGAACGCTACCGCATGGCGACGCGCGGGGAGGACAATGTGATTCACGGACGCGAATTCCATAAGTGGGTGCAGACGCCCGGTCCGCTGGTGACAAAGTATCTGCGCCTGGCATACCGTGACAACGCTTCCGGAACGATTCCCGATGAACAGGCCGCCGCCAGACCGGAGAACATTTATCATCTTACGGGGACGGTTCTCGTGTTCGAGGCGGACAGGGGGATGGCGAAGCTCGGGCTCCGCTATGTGATCTCGCGCGGAAAGGCGGGGGAAAAGAATACGGTAATCCGTACGATCCTTGTGACGGAAAAGATGGCGGACGATGCTCCCGGCGAGTTTGCGGACGCCATGAGCCGCGCCGTTGCCAGGGCGTCAAGGCTGATTCTTGCCGATATTGAAACGATGGCGAAAAACCGGAAAGATGCGGCTGCACGATGATTGATATGTTCTGGAAAGCCGCCGTTCTCGGCATTGTACAGGGGATTACGGAGTTTCTGCCGATCAGCAGCACCGGGCACCTGATTCTGGTTGACCAGTTTCTGCACATGGCGGAGGGACCTTTTTCAAAGATGTTCAATGTCGTGATTCAGTTCGGTTCCATCCTTGCGGTGGTGATTTATTTTCACCGGAAACTGATTCCGATGGCGATGTTTTCGGATCGGAAAGTCTTCCGTGACACTTTGGAAATCTGGTTCAAGACCCTTGCCGGAGTCTTCCCGATTCTGATTATCGGGTTTCTGCTGGCGTCGAAGATAGAAATGCTTCAGGAAAGTCCACTTGTCGTCGCCGGCGCTCTTCTGGTCGGAGGCGTGATCCTGATCAAAGTGGAGGCGTGGTGCGGAAAAGAGCACCCGATTGAAACTTTCCGGGAGCTTTCCTATACGCGCGTCGTAATGATCGGTCTGATTCAATGTCTTGCGATGATTCCCGGAACTTCGCGTTCCGCTTCGACGATCATCGGCGGACTGGCTCTCGGAACTTCGCGCACACTGGCGGCGGAATACTCCTTTTTCCTGGCGATCCCGACCATGACCGCCGCATCGGGTTACAGTCTCCTGAAACATGGGGGAAGCATGACCGCCGCGCAATGGGGAGCTCTGGCAATCGGTTTTCTGGTTTCATTTTTCGTCGCATGGGCTGTCATCGCGTGGCTGATGAATTACATCCGCACCCGTGATTTCCGGGGATTCGGCTGGTACCGCATTATTCTCGGCATGATCGTGATCGCTTATTTTTATCTGCTCAGATGATCTTATTCCTCCCGGGCGGCGCTGAAAGCGATGCCGAAAGCGAACATGATCGACAGCAGGGAGCTGCCGCCGTAACTCAGAACCGGCAATGTAACGCCGGTCGGAGGAAGAAGCACGCTGTTGACACTGATATGGATCAGTGCCTGAACCAGATACATCATTCCCACGGAGAAGACGAAGATGCGTCCGGCATTGTCTTTGACTTTCCATGACATCGCCGTGAATCCCGCGCCCATTGCGAAGAAACCGCCGATCACGATCACGCCGCCGACGAACCCCGCGGATTCCACGATTGAGGCAAACAGGGAGTCCGTGTGGGGCAGGGGAAGAAATGCGCTCGACCAGAGGGCGTTTCCCCAGGCGGAACCGGTCCAGCCTCCGTGTGCCATCGTATATTGAAACTGTTTGATGTGCCATGCGTCTACTCCGTAACCGCCGTCCGGCGCGAGATAGCCGAGGATGCGGATCATGGCGTAGTCATTGACGGCAACGAAAATCACGGCGCAGGTCAGCAGAAACAGAAATGCCGCCAGCAGACAGGTCAGCCGTGCGCCGCAGACAGTCAGCACCATAATGAACGCGACAAAAAAGATCAGCGCTCCCCCGAAATCCGGTTCCAGCATCAGGAGCAGCATGGAGAGGAACGTGACTCCGAACATCATCAGAATCCGGTCCATCCTGAGTTCCTGTCCTTTGGAAGCAAAAACACTCAGGTAAAGCAGAAAAATCACTTTGGCAAATTCCGACGGCTGGACATTGACCGTTCCCCACAGCCGGAACCAGCCGCGCATGTCATTGATTTCGACACCGAAACACAAGACCAGAACCAGCAGAACCAGAGAAAGAAAATAAAACAGGGAAGCTGTCTTTTTGTAAAAGGAAAACGGAATGAGACTGACAGAGAGGAAGACGATCAGACCGATGCACAGCCAGACCAGCTGTTTCAGCGCAAAATAGAGCGGTGCCTCCGAGAACGCCCGTGCGCTGTAGATGGAGAGACAGCCGAGAAGCCCTGCGATAATCAGGATCAGGAGCGAGGCGAACGGCAGCAGTCTCCGGGAGGTGCCGCTGAGGTGAATCAGCATATCAGTCTTCTTCATTTTCGGGCAGCTCCTGTGATACGTCGGTTTCCGGCGGCAGTTCAAAGTCCGCCCTGATGTCCTCGCCGTTCTTCGCCTGGCGTGTGATGCGCAGCGTATCGTTGCACCAGTTGCCGTTCCGGTCCAGCATGACCGTCATTCTGCCGGACGTGCCGGAAAGTTCCAGGTCGTATTCCCGTTCCAGCCCTGAAACTCCCACTGCTTCTCCCGCGTTGTTCAACGCGGTCTTGCCGATCTGTGAGCGTATTTCCGGCGTGCCGATGACCACGCGGCGGATAACGGGGACGATTCTGAGTTCCGGATAACTCCTGAGCCAGCCTGAATAAAGCACAATCTCTTCCGGGGAGAGATCGCTTTTGAGAAGAAGCGGCAGCTTCATCGGATACGGCAGTTCATGTTCCGGGAAAAAACGGCGGATGCGGCGAAACAGATTTTCCCGTCTTTTCCGTGATTCCGGCACCTTTTCCAGGATCAGGTTGTGATGCAGTTCAGACCATGCCGCGGGGATGCCGTTTCTGTCGAGAATGCGTCCGCGCAGAGAGGGGATTGCCGCCTCGCGCCACGCGATTTTGCGGGTTTCCGCCAGGGATTCCTCCTGCTTTATGACTGCGTAATAAAAGACATGGGCGGCCGCCAAGACCGCCCATATCAGTAGGAAAGAAAGGATCATCAATGTTTTGAATTTGAAGCTGCCGGCAGCCATACTTCCTGCCCATCCCGTCTGGTTTCACCTCATTTTGCCTTCATGCCGGTAGAACATACCCTGACGAAAAGTTCCGGATTTGCCTTGACAAGTTTTTCCCACGCTTTCCGGTCCTTGTCCGCAATTCCATCCTTCAACCCCATAACAGCTTCCCGACATGCCTCTTTCACTTCCAGTGTCCGGGCACGGCGGCTGGTCAAATCTTCTCTGAATCTTCCTGCGCCGAGAAGAAGCAGCGAAAGAGCCAGAAGCGCGGCGCACAAAATGTAACGCATTCTGACATCCGTTTTTTTGAACGGCTCCATGTTTCCTGCCACTCCTTTCCTGAGCAACGATATTTTTGTCTGTCATATTCCCCGACCCGCATCCAGGTCGGACTCCATTTCACGTTCGCCCTTTTCGCGTTCGTGTTCCATAATCATCTTCTGTTCTTCGAGCCAGCGCTCCCGGCTCCAGATTTCAACGCCGATCTCATTGCCGACGACCATTGCGTCCCCGCCCGGAACAAGCCCCGCGTGTTCGCGATATTCCTGCGGAAGCGTAATCCGTCCCTGGGCGGAAATCTTTTCCGACTGGCTCCACGCGCCGAATCTGCGCAGGGTCCGGCGGAATACCATGCTCCCTGCCGCCCGCTGAGCCGGGTCCGGAACGGAACGCCTCATTTCGAGGTAAATATCCTCCGGGTAAACTGCCACGGCACCTTCCGGCAGACAATGAAGAACGACGTCGCTCCCACGGCGGGCAAAATCTTCGATGACCCGGGGGCTGAGTTTAATTCTTCCATTGGCGTCAACTGAACACCTGTCAAGACCGCAAAATGCCAGCATTTGCTTCTCCTTGTTCCATTATAGACCATTATATTCCATTTTCTTCCAAAATCAAATCATTTTCTTATAATTTTTCATTTTTTTCAAGATTTCCGGCGATGTGCCGGTAAAAAGGCGTCTTTTCTTTCCCGGCGTCTGCACCGGACGGGGGCTGTTTCCGATGTTCTTCTTTTTTATCAGCGGCTTCCCTCCCATGCCGGGTTTCATATGTTTCGCCGCTGTCATTGCGTTCCGCCTCTTTCCGTGTACATTGCAGAACCTCTTTCCGCAGTTTACTGCGAAGAGAATATGACGAAAAATTCTATGAATGTGAAATATATGGCATTCGGAAAAATATTCTGCCTCCGGGATGTCAGGGGCGGCACCAGCGGGACTGACGCGGAATTCAAGACCGGCAGGATTTCATGCGGAATGAGGGAAAAAACGGAAGCAGGGGAACATTATTTGCTCCAACTTACTATGTACTTTAAGGCTTTGCAGCCCTGATGTATTTTTTATTCGGAGCTCGTTTGCCTGCTTCCTGACTATAACTATACGGCAGAGACGGAAAAATGCAAGTCGCAGTGCAGGAAAAACTCATATATTTTTTTTGTTTTTCTTTGAAAACCGGGGAACATTTTCATTCATGCGCATTCTCGGTCTTCTCCGCTGTGGCGCGGATTTTCTGGCTGAATTTCTTCGGAGCAATTCCTCCGGTCTCGACGCCGGAGGCAAAAATGAGTTGAAATACTTTACATTCATCCGCCGGGGGCTGTTCGCCCGGCGGAACCGCCGCTTTCCTGTCCGTCTCTCCAGAGGTATATCTTCAGGGGCGCGGAATGTTTTCACGGCAGAAAAAAAGACCTGAAGCACTGTTTTCGCCTCAGGTCTTCCAGTTCGGCAGGGGAAGATTATTTCGCTGCCAGCACGCTCAGCACGTGGCGTGCGATCATGAGTTCCTCATTGGTCGGCATGACGATCAGCTTCCATGCGCTGTCGTCCGTGGAGATGACGCCTTTTTTACCGAAACATGCCTTGTTTCTTTCCGGATCCAGCTTGACATTGAGCGCGGCGAGTCCGCTGACGACCTTTTCACGGATCGGGAGGGAGTATTCGCCGATGCCGCCGGTGAAGACAAGCGCATCCACGCCGCCGAGAAGAACGAAGTAGGCGCCGACGTATTTGACGACTCTGCGGACGAACATCTTGATGGCGAGTTCCGCCTGCTGGTTGCCTTCGGACGCGGCGTTGAGCATGTCGCGCATGTCTCCGCTGCCGATGCCGCCGATGCCGAGAAGTCCGGATTTTTTATTGAGAATGGTATCGACCTCGTCCGGCGTGTTGCCTGTCTGGATCAGGCGGATGACCGCGGCGGGATCCAGGTCGCCGCTTCTGGTTCCCATCATGAGACCTTCCAGCGGGGTAAGTCCCATTGTCGTGTCAATGACTTTGCCGTTTTTGACCGCCGCCATGCTGCATCCGTTGCCGAGATGACAGGTGATGATTGTGGTGTCTTCCAGCTTTTTGCCGAGAAATTCCGCTGTGGCATTGGTGACGAAGTGATGACTGGTCCCATGAAATCCGTATTTGCGGATGCCGTATTTCTTGTAATAGTCGTAGGGAATGGCATAAAGATAGGCTTCCGGCGGCATGGTCTGGTGGAACTGGGTGTCGAATACTGCGACGTTCGGAACGCCGGGGAAGATCTCTTCGCAGGCTTCGATGCCGGTGAGATTTGCCGGATTGTGAAGCGGTCCGAGCGGGAAGCATTCGAGAATGATGTCCTTGACTTCCTGGGTGACAAGAACCGGCATTGTGACTTTCTCGCCGCCGTGAAGAACACGGTGCCCGATCGCGGAGACTTCAGAAAGGCTCTTGAGCACGCCGTGATCGGGATTGACGAGCTCCCCGCAGACCGCCTTGAGCGCATCCGCATGATTGGCGACTTTCGGAGAGACCTCAATCTTGAATCCATCGGGGCGTTTGTAGATCAGATTGGGCTTGTCGCTTCCGACGCGCTCGACCTGACCGGATGCAATCATCTTTTCCTCGCCGTCCGCCATGGAAAAAAGTGTGAATTTCAGCGATGAACTTCCAGAGTTGATAACCAATACCTTCATGTTTTCAATTCCTTCGGATTTTTTCTTTCATAACTAATAGTTTATATTGATAAATAATGAGAAAATATAGCATGTTTTCCCGGAAAGAAAAACTTTTCCCCGCTTTTTTTATGAAAAATCCATGATTTCCTCAATGGATAGCGCAACTTGATTCAGATTGCGAGACTTGATTCAGATTGCAAGAGTGCGAGATAGCGAGGTTGCGAGATAGCGAGACTTGATTCAGATAGCGAGATAGCGAGACTTGATTCAGATAGCAAGATTGCGAGATTGCAAGATGGCGAGATAACGCAAGACTTTCAGGCTATGGGCATTAAGCTATTAGATCGTGTCGTCAATAGTTAAAAGACCCAAGCTGCAATACACCTGATTTGTACTGCAGCAAGAAACGAAGCGGTGTTTTTAGCATATCTGGTTGCGACTCCGCGCCAACGTTTTAATATCATGAATGCATTTTCGACA
>CASDPB010000129.1 GCA_949282305.1 uncultured Lentisphaeria bacterium
AATATTACAGTTTATTAATGAATATAATTCAGTAATCCTGATAATGCAAATCCGGAAGGAAAAATTATCTCAGAAAAATACTGCGGGGCAGATGTCCGGTTTCCTCTTGTGCGGCAGGAGGTTCCTTCAACAAGGCACAGGCGTGAACACTCCATAAGTCCCACCGGCATCTCAACGAATCAGGGGGATACAGCGTAATGCTGTATCGGCGGCTCATTTTACCACGTTGCATCCGTGATACCACAGCATCCGCTCCATGAAGAACACTCATTTTCCACCGCTCAAGCATCGGATTATGGCTCGTTCAGCTAAAAAACAGACCTTTTTCCGGCATAATAAACTGGCGGAGCTTTTTACTTCCGCCGTAAACACGAAAAGGAGGAAACATGAACTCAAAAGAAAGAGGTTCCGGCGATTTTCGTCGGGAAAAGAGAACCATTCCGCAACCATGGCTTCGCGCTGCCTGGCTGTTCGGAATGACTGCGGCGCTTGCGCTGGGATGGCAGGGGACAAACTGGATTCGGGAGCATTTGCAGGAAACGAATTCAGCGGCACAGATGGAGCGCCTTGCCCGGCTGGATGCGGAAGCGCGGCCGTTTCTGGAACAGGCGCACAAAGCCATTCCGGAAATCGTGTCCGAGCTTACGAGATTTCCCAATCTGTTCCGGCTCTGGAAGCGTCTTGCACGGGACAGACTCTGCGGCACACAGACCGCGCAGGAATTTCTCTCGCAGAAACTGACGCGACTTGCAGAGCCTTGCCGCGCCATCGCTTCCATTTATGGTGTCGAACCGGCGGAAGCGGCGTTTCTGCAGGAAGTCGGAGAAATTGCCGGGGATGCGGGGCTGGCATCGCTTTCCGCCGTCAGCGGACTGGGAATTGAACTCATTTTTCTGAAGACGACGCTGCATGCCGCTGCCCGTGTCGCAGGTGCAGCCGCCGGGAAATTGGCTCTCTCATGGGGCGCCGGAACGACTGCGGCATTGGCGGACGGACCTTTTCCCTTCGGGGATGCCGTCGGTGTTGTGCTGGCTGTCGGCGGGACTGCATGGAGTCTGATTGACCTGAAGCGCACACGCTCGCAGCTCCCACCCGTTCTTACGGCGGCACTGGAGCAGAGCTTGCAGGTCTTTCATGAAGCGTGCAGAAGGAGCGCATTACCATGAAACAGTGTCTCCTGGCAACTCTGCTTCTGCTGGGCTTCGTCTGTGAAGCGCGCCCGGTGCATCGACCGTTTCGGCATATCCCGCGCAAAATCGAGCTCATTCGCGCCCCGTCTTGGAAACAAATCACGGCAGGAGGCGTTGCACTCGGCACAGTCGTCGGGGCATACAAGGTTGCCGACGGGGTGCAGGACGGCTTGCAGGAAGCCGCAGAAAAGAGACCCGAACAATTCATCTCCCTGTTAAGCGGTCTGACTCTTCCGTTCCGGTTCACGCTCTGGTGCATCTGTCTTGCAGGACTTGTATGGACTGCACGCAAATTTTATGAAAAATATAACACTCGTAACAGAAAAGGAGAAACGAAAAGATGAAACTCGAAGTAAACAAAAATAAATTGGCAGGCGCTTTGATCGCTCTGGGAAAACTGGTCTGCCGGACAGCGGCGGAAGCGGAGTTCAAAGCACTGCGGATTGAGGCGGGAGAGAATCAAGTCCGCTTCTCGACCTGCTCGTTGTCGGAGCAGATCACGTTCAAAACGGAGTGCCGGTCGGAGGGCGCATTTCACTGCCTCGTGGGATTCGACGAGTTCCGAGATGCGGTGCGCAGCTGCCGGAACAAAGTGCTGGAAATCGAAAACGGCGACAGCATTTTGCGTGTCGGTGACAGGACTCTGTTTCCGATGTCCGGCGTGGAATGGCAGGTTCCCCGTGATAGTGAGCACAGCACCGTCAGCGAGCTGCCCGAGGGGTTTGTCTCTCTGCTGTCGGAGGCGACACAGCTCGTGGACAGAAACGAGCCGAGAAGGATCATGCGGGGAATCAACCTCAGCCGGGAGGGAATCACCGCAACCAACGGCAGGGAACTGCTGAACATCTGCGTTCCGCTGAATGTGGAGGACTTCACGATTCCGCTTCCGTTGGCTCTGATGCAGACCAGGACAGCGGAGTCCGGCAGACTCTATACGTGGAGTGACAACCTTAATAAAGTCTGCCGCATCGAAACGGAACACTGGACGTGGTATGCGAAAGGGTTGGAGGGGAGCTATCCGAACTGGAAACAGATCATCCCCTCGCAAAAGGCATTGGTTCGTTCGGTATCGTTCCTGCCGGAGCATGGTCAGCAGCTTGGAACCTTCCTCAAGAACATCCCCGACCAGCCTCCGCACAATGCCGTGGAGCTGTATCAGAGCGATCCGGGATACCTGAACGTGCGCGCGGGCGAGATGCGCACCGGCATTGCCGCCGAATTTACCGGCGACTGGAACGATGTCTCGCTCATGCTCAACAAGCACATGCTTCTGCGGCTGTTGTCGGAGAGGCATACGAAGATTGAGATGGCGGACAACCGTATCCCGATCCTCGCAAGTGGAGGCACGGGACGCTATGTCACGATGCCGCTGTATCAGCCGAAAACGCAAGTAATAACTCAAAATCAAACTCAAATTCAACCCCAGATGGAGGAAAACAAAATGGAACACAAGGAAATGAAAGTCGTGTCCGCCCCTGTGCAGACCGCCGCCCCGAAACAGGAACCCGAAGCCAACCCGATGGAGGAACTCAACTCTGCGATTGAATCGTTCCGCCTGAAACTGCGGATTGCATGGGATGAATCAAGCGTCCTCGCCCGCAAAATCAAGGAGGTTCAGATCGCCCAGAAGCAGAAGGAAAGGGACTTCATTCAGGCGAAACGCGCCATCGAGCGCATCCGCATGGTCAGCGGATTCTGACCCCCGCAACGACAATAACACCACCAAGTGGGGACTATGGGGAGTTCCCTTTATTGGAGTATAGGAAACCTAATTTTTATATAGACAGGGTGCATATAAATAGGTTTCTTATAGGGGAATAGTGCGATGTCCCCATAGTCCCCACTTCATCACCATTTTGAGGCTCCGGCAGACTTTTCAGCTGTCGGGGCTTCATTGCTTACAGAAAAGGAGATTTATCATGTTGAAACTGAACGCATCATACAGCAAGAAAGTTCCGGCGGAGACGGAGTATTCCAGCCAGAGCTACCACGCATCCATTGAGGTGGAAATCCCGGATGGTCTGACGGCGGAACAGCTTCAGAGCCGCATTCATGAGACCTTTGACCTTGTGCGGAACAGCGTCGAAACGGAGTTGCATAGCGGTAATTGTACGGCTGTACAGCAAATACCAAAATCGTTGCAGAGTTATTCCGGCGGAAAGGGCAGTTACGGCAAGGGGAAAGGCAGTCAGAATGTTGATGGTCCCGCGTCTCCGAAACAGATCAAGTATCTGCTCGACCTCGCAAGGGACGCCCGTGTCACGCCTCAGCAGATCGCGGCAAGGTTCCGGGTGAATTCCGTAGAGGAGCTGTCGCG
>CASDPB010000130.1 GCA_949282305.1 uncultured Lentisphaeria bacterium
CCGAAACCGATACCGGAACAGATGCCGTAAACGGTCGAAGCCAGAATCCCGCGCCCGCTCGCGGCATTGAGTTCGGCGGCGCCGAGAACCGCGCAGTTCGTCGTGATCAGCGGCAGATAGATGCCAAGCGCGCTGTAAAGCGCCGGGCTGAATTTCTGAAGCAGAATCTCCACAATCTGCACCAGGCCCGCGATCACGACAATGAAAATCAGGATTTTCGTAAAAGCAATGTCGAGATTCTGTATCTGAAACGATCCGATTCTGACACTGATCTTCGCGGAAAGCATGAGATGGTAAAGCACCGAAGTGGCAAACGAGGCGATTCCCATGACGAAAATCACGGCGCCCGCCATGCCCAGAGCGGTCTTGATTTTTTTGGATACGCCCAGAAACGGGCAGATTCCGAGGATTCTGGATAAAACAATGTTGTTCACCAGAACGGCGCCGACTGTAATCAACAGCCATTCATTGGACGGCATGATGTTCTCCCTTTTTATTCTTAACGTTAATGTTTTCTGTAAAACGTTCAAATTATATTCAAAAATCAGTTTTTTTTACTGATTTTTTGCAATCAAAATCCTCCGCCCGTTGTCTATTATTTATCCGACTAAAAATGAACAACAGACAAAAGGCGGAAGGATAAAATTTTGATGCAACTTTCTTTATTTTATGATTATGAGCGCATCTGCAGATCGAGCTCGTTTTTCCAAAAATTCGAGACACTTTTTCTTGCTGTGGAGGCCATATCCGATGAAAAGACACTACACAAAAGCACCGGCAGATTGGGCTATGGACCGATCTGTTTCCTTAAGGCGCTGATCTACAAAAATGCCCAGCAGATCGCAAGCATTCCGGAATTGCTTCGAGACCTTGAAAGTCGACCGCTGATCTGTGACATGATCGGATTCCCATTCGGAAAACTGCCGGACTCCTCCAATTTTTACCGGTTCCTGAATGGTCACAAGAACTCCGAAATTCAGGAACTGCTCTATAAAAGCAACAAAGTGCTGCTGGAAAAAGGCCTGATCACCACAGACATCATCATCGCCGATTCCAAGCCGATCAAAGCCTGCACGAAGGAAAACAATCCGAAAAATCCCAATCGTTCTCTGAACAAAAATGACAAGATCAAATGGAATCCCAAAGCGACATTAGGTTATTATTCCTATATCAAACAGCCACTTGGCGGCAGGAAAAAGAAATTTTCTTTCTTTTGGGGCTATCGCACTCATGTGCTGGTTTCCAAAGAAGGAATTCCATTAGTTGAAGTCACTCGTCCGAACAATTTCAAGGATCACAGAGTTGCAAAGACTCTCCTGCGGAAACTTTGCAAGATTTACGGTCAGAAGAAAGACCGTATTTTCCTGGGTGATGCAGGGTATGATGAACGGGAACTCTATAATTTCATCAAGAAAAACCTCAAGAGTGAACCCTATATCGCCATCAATCCGCGCAACCAGCAGAAACCCAAGACCATGGGACCGCATAACAGACCCATGTGTGAAGGAAATCTGGAAATGAAATTCGCAGGAACATGTTCCGAACCGTCAAGAACCAGAAAAAAATTTGTCTGTCCCATTGCTCACGGTTCCAAAAAGGAAAAAAAGCGTTTGCCTCGCAGATGTCCCGTCAAGCATGAACTTTTCTGTTCCGGGAAAGGCTATGGATGCACCAAGTATATTGATGTCACCAATGACGCCCGTTCTCAGGTCCCCCGTGAAAGCTATGCATATAAACACACTTTCAAGTTGAGAACCGAGGTCGAGCGCTATTTCTCACGCATGGGAGAGCGCGAGGCGGAACAAACTTCTCATTTCAACTACCTTTCCATCAGAAATCAAATCTCCATCGCTCATTTGACTCTTTCTCTTACTGCTTTGGCGGCTGCCATTCTGAAACGTCCTGATAAAATCCGATGCTTCAGAGCTTTTGCTGATGCCGCATGATTTGCTCTCTATCATAAAATTTCAAGGATCACCGCCTTTTTTAAGAAGGGCTTGCACTTCTATTGGCTTTTTCCGCGCTCTTTGAGTCGATTGTTAAGACCCCGACTTATTGCCAACATCAACCGATGATAGCTTTTTTCCCTGGCAAGCTTTATCCGCTCATTTCGCACAACTCATTAATTTTCACCATTTTTCAGCAAGGTTGACTTTACGGTCTGAAAGCGGTGTTCATGATCTGTTTTCGTATTCAGAACTCCAGTTGCGAAAAAATCTTCGATTGCGGCAAATGCTTCACAGGCTCTCCCGACCGGGATATGATGCTTCGAATGCGCCATCTCATTCTGAATGCTGAACAGGGACGGGGTGTCCCTCAGTTCCGAAAGGAGCTTATGCCAGTCGATACAGCCGTCGAATGCCAGTTTGTGCTGATCGCTGTATCCGTTGTTGTCATGGAGATGCGCCGTCACGGTGAAGGGTTTCATTTTTGCGTAAGCATCCTTTTCGAGAATGATATGCCCGTGCCATGATTCTTCGATGTATCCCGGACGGTAAAGCGAAAGGTCTCTGCCTTCAAAATCCGTCATGCGGCATGCGTGCCCGGCATCGAAACAGCAGCGGAGCCACGGCGACTTGAAGCGTTCGACAAGTCCGACGACCTCATCCGGGGCGTTTGGAGCTTCAAATGAATTCTCCACAGCCAGTATGATCTGATTCTTCTCCGCAACCGGAAGCAACAGTTCCAGCATTTCCTCGGCAAGACGGCGCAAAGGAGGCAGTTCCGAACAATGAGGCG
>CASDPB010000131.1 GCA_949282305.1 uncultured Lentisphaeria bacterium
ACGGTCTTTCCCCAGTGGTGACACTTCCAGCCGCCGTCCTCGAAGAGGTAGTAATAGTCCACGTCGAAATGCTTTTTGAGTTCGTCGAACTCCCGCGCGAGAAACATGACCGGCTTCGGTTCCGCGATGCGGCAGTCCCGATGCACGTAGACGCATACCCCCGGCTCCGGCGACGCGAAAGAGTGATCCGGCGTCTTCGGCGTGATCTCCTTTTCAATCTCGATGAGATCGCCTTCATTGAGCAGTTCCAGAACCCGCTTTTCATCCCGGTAATGCTGCTGCAGAATGCGTCCGCAGGTTCGCGTCCATCCGAAACGGTGAACCTTGATTCCGAGGTAACTTCCGTTGTCCATCCGGAGGGCGATGCAACCGGCGTATTCGATGCCCGGTTCGCGGTCATACTTTGTGTTCCGCGCCCGTCCGAATCTGGCGCCGCCCCGGTATCGGGGCATTTCGCCCGGGAAAAACGGACGGATTTTTCTTGACCTGTATGGTTTCATTTCTCTTTTCCTCCATCTTCAGTTTTCATCATGCGGTCAAACATCACCAGCGCGGCGCATTTTTCCATGACTTCGACATCTTCGGCAAGCAACTTTATCAGCATCAATCTGCCGGAGCATCTTGCGCCCGGATAATTTCCAGTCATAACCGCCTGCTTGCCCCTTTTATCTCCGGAAAATTCCGTCGTGCAGAAAAACGGAATACTCCTTTTTTGGCAAAGTTTTAAAACCTCCATCAAACGGGGCTCGATCTCCTTATGAAAAAACTCCGTTTCATCAAAAACCGGGTTCGTCACGGTTCCTGATTCAATCACGATTTCCTGTTCCTTGTCCATTTGCATTTCCTTTTTGCTGATGTATTACGTTGTAGTTTGTGCACTTCCGCAGCGCCGTCACGAATTCCGGCGCATTGCATTGCCGGTGAAACTGTTCATAGCTCATTGCCGGCATGTCCGGCTTTTTCCTTATCCGGCTTTTGACCATCTGCGTGATTTCTCTGCTTCTGATGAGCCGCGGCAGGTCCAGGATTCTGGCACCGAGCCGCGAGTTGATCCGCCGCTGTGTGCCGTCCATTACCTGGTATAAAATTTTGATATTGACGCCGCAGATCACGGACAGTGCCGTAATCGTGTATTCAGTCCGCGCTTCCCGGAGTGCATTTCGCATTTCCTGCGTAATCGGCACCGTTGTCGGAACGTATGGCATTTTTTTTACCTTCAGTTAAGAGTTAAGAAAAAATTAGTAATTAGCAATGAGTAATGAGCAATGAGAATGCAGGTTAAAGGGCGCAGCCCTTTCCATACCTCGCAATCTCGCTACTTCGCACTCTCGCTACTTCGCAATCTCGCAATCTTGCAATCTCGCAATCTGATTCAAGTCTCGCAATCTCGCAATCTTACTATCTCGCAATCTGAATTGTGTCTCCTTTCAAAATTTGTGTGATTTTTTGATTGCTTGAATATCGAACGCCCGTCCGACAAGCGCGACTGCCAAAATCGCCAGCGCCGGCGCAAGGAACGGCCAGCAAAGTTTCATAAATTCATTCATGTTCGTTTCTCCTTTTATCTCGCAATCTCGCAACTTCGCTATCTTGCTATCTTGTAAAGTCGGCATACTGACAGCGTTTGCGCCTCCGGGTATGCCAGCCGGAGGGGAGTTCCTATCCGGGAAGTCCGGACCCGACACTGTCACGCGGGCTGGTCTGGGCGTGTTTTGACGTTTTGCTTTCCAGACTTGAAATTATTGATGACGTTGTCGAGGTCCATTCTGTCCACTCCTTTTTCAACGCCGGGATAATCCCGGACCAGCGCCGCATATTCCGGCACCGCCATAAACTGCGCCGGCGTCAGCTTGACGTATGCAGATGCCAGCGAAATCGGAAGGATTCTTCCCCACTTCTCCCCGAGCAGACGTGCTACTGTTCTGTCTCCGAATCCGTTTTTCATATCATCGATCCTTTCTCATTTTTCGCAATCTCACTATCTGTTTTCCGTTTTATGTTTTCCCGGTGAACCCAGTAAAGCTGCCTGTATTCGTAATTTGCGTTTTCCAGTCTTTTGTGGTATCTTAAATACTGGATCAGTTCTGACGTCCATAAACCAATCACAAATGCAAAGGTAAAAAGAAGAATGCAGGGAAAAATGAGCTCATGGATACGGTAAACTTTATTATCGCCGTTTGTTCTGTTTTCTTTTCCGGGCTGACTTCCGGCGTTGCCGTCGGCTTGTTCCTGTCGCCCAGCTACACCGCGTTCCGCCAGTGCAAGTTCACCGCCGGACGCGAAGACCGGCTGCGCAAGGAGCAGGAGCGCAAAGCCGAGGCTCAGCGCAGACTGGAGGCCTGCCGCCTTCGGAAAACGGAGAAACGCATTGCATACGGCATTTATTGGGACGGGGAGGGAACCCCCTACTGTCCTGTCTGCAAAACAGCAATGCACCCTTTTTCCAAAGTTGACGGAACCAATAAATGGCATTCCGGATGTTATGCCTGCGAGGCGGCGAACCCCGGAAGCGGACACCGATACTGTCATCTCCCGGATTCCCGCGATCTGATGACGGAAATCAAAAAACGTTTTGAAGAACATTGAATCTTCCCCTATCGTAAGTCCATACATAAGACTACCATTGCTGCTTCTTTTGGGCATAACAGTTTTAACAGGAGCAGTTGCTCTGCATGGCAGACTAAAATTCCTGCGGGATACCAGGGACGCATTACGGAAGGAGTATCTGTACCAGATAAAAACCGAAGTAAGCGAACCCAGAAATGCTGTCGTTGCCCGGAAGATGCAGTATGTTTCCTTTCTTTTCTCCGTTGTCTTTCTGATTCTGGCGGCGCTGGAGGCCGCGGAAAAGTCTTGAACAAGTCCACGATTTCAAAGATGTTCTTGTCCCGCAAATCCCACCAGGGAACATCCATGGGAGGACTGTAATAACATCCCGAACGCGGAAACACATTCAATCCCTCCTGCATTCCGCGAATCATCGGTATTTTTCCCCGTTTCCGCTTTTTCATTTCACCGCCACTGTCTCATTATCGCTTTTCTGATATTTTTTATTGCAATAAGACATCTTCATGCGAATCAATGCGGCTACCGACATTCGCATATCTTTCGCCTCCCTGATGATATTGAGCTTAAATTGCGTATCTAATGGAACAATGATTGATGTGTCATACTGTTGATTCATTGGTTATCCTTTCCTTTTGTTCTGTAATATTATAATCGCTTTTCTGATATTGTCAAGAGACAAAAATCAGAAAAACTTTATTTTTTATAAAAAAACTATTGACTTATTCAACAAGAAGATATATAATAAATAAGAGAAAAAAGGAGTCAGATAATGAGAACAATCGGTCAGAATATAAGACGGCTGCGGGAAGAAAACTCGTGGTCTCAAGCGTTTATGGCGAAAAAGCTCAAGGTCAGTCAGTCATCATTTTCACAATGGGAAAATGACGAATATAAGCCAAAGTTTGAACAGCTGCGCAAACTCTCAAATGTATTCAACGTAAGGATATCCGAGATTGATGAGTCCATAGCATTGAATGGAGATGCGGTTCTTGCTTCGGCAAATGACCTGCGCGCGGTTCCGCTGTTGACAACAGCGCAGGCAAAAGAACTTGATGTATCCCGACCTTTCGGCGGAATTGAAATCGAAGATGGGGAAATGGTTTTTTTTGCAAGACCGAAAGAAGGAGATTTCGCGGTTACTGTAAACGGACATTCCATGGAACCATGGTATCCGGTAGGAACACGTGTTCTAGTCGGATTCAAAGAAATACCAAAACACGGAGACAGAGTTGTTGTGAATGTCCCATATCAAAAAGAACTTCTTTTTAAAGTCTACTTGGATTTTGGGGCAAAGTTTGCCTTGTTTTCCATCAATCAAAAAGACGGTATTGAGCCTGTCGTCATAGATAAGATGGACCGTGATGCCTATTATTGGGTTTATCCGATTAAGGAATCAATCAGGAATGAATCTGATGTGGATGCCGCGATGAAAAAACATCAAATCCGTCCTTGCTATGAAGACTGGGTCAGAGATTATAAAAGAGGTCTTAATGAAGCATAAAATCTTATGGCTTGTCATTCTGCTGGAAACGGCGGCACTGATTGCTGCCGGGATATTCATTTCCCGGCACATGGCGTGTTATCACGATCCTGGCAAACCCCGCGTCTATTATTACGGACCCCGCGGCGGCAAGTATTATATTGACGCCTCCGGACGGAAAAAATACGTGAAGCAAAAAAAAGCAGACAAGGCGGAAAACAAACTGGAAGAGCTTGACTGACAATAACAAGTATGAAATACTGTATACGTGAATTGAATTTAAAGGAGTGTTGCCATGTTGAAGAAAAGCGGTAAAACCTGGTATGTCCGACTCCAGATGGACGGAAAGGAACGCTGGATTTCCACACATCGGACGTCGGAACGGGAGGCACGGAAAGCCGCCGCCGTCATTCTGACTGCAGTCAAAAGGGAACGCGCGGAAAAGACCATCACCTCCGCCCTGCTGGACGTCGTGAAGCAAATGGCGCGGCAGGAGCTTTCCGAAACGGAAACAAAAACACGTCTTGCCGACGTGGAGCGCCTTGCGCAGTTGGAGGCGCTTCAGATTGTCGATGCTCTTCTTCCGGCGCCGCCTTTGCTTGCCTCTGACCTCTGGGACAAATATATGTCCGCCGGGCCGAAGCTGAAAGCGTCTACCCTGAAAACGAAACGTCAGCGTTTCCATGTTTTTGCGAAATGGGCGGGGGATTCCGATATGAAAAACCTGAAAGAAACGGATTGCCGGAAATTCCTTGAGTCACTCAATACAGAAAAAAGCCAGACGGTCAACAATTACATCTCCGAGCTGTCCAGCGTATGGAAACAGTCGCCGCAGTTGAACAACCCCTGGGGCGAACACCTCCGGCGGAAATCGAACGTCGTGCATAAACTGCCGCTTCTGCGTGATGAAATCCGGAAAATTCTTGATTACTGCACCGTCCGGGATCTTCAGTTCTGGCATTTTGCCGTGATTCTCGACTATTATACCGGCTTGCGGTTGAAAGACGTGGTCTATTTCTCAACGTTCAATATCAAGGACGGTTATATTTCGCTGGTTCCTCAAAAGACGGTTCGGACTGTCCGGAAAGTCTCAATCCCGGTTCCGGACGTTCTGCAGACCGAAATTGACAAAGTGAAACCTGCTGACGGAAGCCCGGTGTTTTTCCCTGACATGGTAAGGCGTTACGAAAAAGACCGCGCGCTTGTCTCCGGCGAATTCCAGGACATCCTGAAAAAGACCGGCGTTTACCGTCCGGGCATAGGCTTCCATTCCATCCGCCATACTTTTGTGACATTGGCAATGGACGCCGACATCGACATAAAAAACATCCAGGCGGCGGTCGGCCATACCAGCATAGCGCTGACGGAGGGCACATATTACCACGGTATCAGGAAAGCGGATTTAAGCGGCTATCCTGCGTTGTAAAACAACCCCCTGTTTTACTCCTGTTTTTGTAATGCACCGCTTGTGTAAGTTAAAATATTTGAGTTCAAATTATGATTTTACAACAATAAAAAACGGTTATGAAAACCGTTCGGAATATGTCCGTGATCTGATCCGCGACCGGATTGCCCGCAGACAATGGAGTTCCGGCGGGGAAGTGATCGGCACACTGACGCTGATCTACAATCATCACCGGCGCGGCCTGACGGAGAAGCTGGTGGATCTGCAGCATCATTGCCATTGCCATGTCCTGGCTTCGACGCACGTTCACCTGAGCCATGAGCTCTGCGCGGAGATGATTATGATGAAGGGGCGCGGGAATGAGATTGAAGAGCTTGCCAATGCGATGAAGCGTCTGAAAGGAGTGCTCAAAGCCGAGCTTGCGGCGGGAGCTGCGGACGAATCCATGTCCTGAATTGTTTTTTTTTTGACTTTATAGTATTACGAAAATAAAAAACGTAATAAATTTTCGGAAAGTGATTTGACTTACAGTTGCTCTAAGGTATATCTTAGGGGGCGGAAATACAAGTGGAAGGAGTGAAAAACGAATGAATACAGGAAAGGCGACGGAAAGATTCACCGTTTCGCATGAGCCGGAAAGACGGGGATTCACCCTGGTGGAGCTCCTTGTTGTGATTGCGGTCATTGCGATTCTTGCAGGGATGCTTCTGCCGGCACTCGGCGCGGCGCGGGAAAAGGCAAGGAGCATTCTCTGTCTGAACAATCTGAAGCAGATCGGAGTTGCCAACAACATGTATGCCGACGATAACGGCGACCGCAGCGTCCCCTATACGACGGTTCCCGGCACCGGGCGGCAGAAACTCGGCGACTACTGGTGCGGAGTGCTGACCTCCGACGGATATGACCTGACCGACAGTCCGCTGCTGGGGACTTACTATGGAAATACGACCGGAGTGATGGTCTGCCCGTCCTCCTATGAGACGATCACCGACATTACAAAGGCGGAAAACGGGGGCGGATACGGCTACAATGCCAAATGGTTCGGCGGATATGACTGGTACCGCGGCGAGGACATTCCCTACTACAAACGTTCTTCCATGCGGAACCTCGGCAATACCATTGTGTTCGGCGACTGCGCAAGTTCCGGGAAATCCAGTTCCGCCTACGATACCGCCCGGTATACGGCATACATGTACGGCAAGGTCATGCCGGACGGCGTTACGCAATGGTCGAATAAAACCAGTGGAACGGCGCATTTCCGCCATGCCAGACGCAGCAATGTCATCTGGGGGGACGGACATGCCAGCAGCGAGCCGATCGGAACTCTGAATATGAGCCATCCCTGCGCCATTGCCGCCAAAGTCGGTTTTGTCGGTTCCGCGACGACGGATCTGTACAATCCGATGCGCACCGACGATGAATGCGCCGATATGTAATCTGCGGAGAATTTGTCTTCATGCCTGAACTGAAACCTGAAATCATCGGTCTGCTGATCGGATTGAGTTTTTCCATTGCGGTGTTTGCATTCAAAACTGCGGTCGGGGAGTTTTATTTCCTGACCGGGGATTTCCGGCGGAAGGAAAAATATCTTTTTCTTGCCGTGTCCACGATCGTTTACGGAATTCTTTTCGCCGCGGCATTTGCGGTCAATTCCCTGCTGCGGGAAAAATCGCTGTTTCTGATTCAGGACGGCGGTTTCTTTCAGGCGGGTGTTGTGCTTCATCTGATTGTCGCCGCGGGGTTCTTCCTGTGGGGAGTGCTTCTTCTGACGGCGGAAAAAGAGCATCACAGGACGCGCTGCTGGTGGCTTCTGGTGATTCCGTGTCCGGTCTGCGCTTCTGCGATTTTTCTTGCATCGGCATTTGCGGAGCTGCTTCTGCCGGAGTCCGGATGGCTGGTCCGCCTGTTTGTCCCCGGCGTGTTTTTTCTGGTCGATTTCTCCGTTCTCGGGATTCTTTCCGCCGCGGTTCACAAGGGCGGTCTTGAGGCGCGCGGTCTGACGGGAAGGCTGATGCTGTTTGTCGGGCTTTACTTTGCAGGGCTTCTCCTGCTGGTTCCGAATTTCGACCGCGTGGAACAGATGTATCGCGTTGTGTCTGGAAACGAGAGCGGACGCACTGCGGATTTCCGTCTTCTTGTTTTTCTTGGAGGGTTCCTGATTGCCGGCTGGCTGTTTCAGGTTTATGGGAATGCAAAACAACAGAGATGCGGCTCAGGTCGCGGAGGAGTGGAATAATGGTGTTTTTCGATCTGCTGAAAACGTTTATTTTTCTGGTGTCAAGCGTATTGCTTTACCCTGTGCTGATTCTGCTGAGCGCTTCGGCGGTCTATATCATCTGGACTGCCGGACGTTTTCTCGGGGAGTGGATGGAACGTGCGCGGTGCGGCAGTTTTGATCCGGTGAAGGATTCTCCGCGCGGATTCCGCTTCCCGCTTCCGGTCTGCCGCTACCGGGATGCGCTGGTGCGGCTGGATGTGCATGACGAGGCGGCGGTTGCGTATCTGATGCGGCAGGCCATTGCCGAGCGGCAGGGGTCTCTGGAGAAATACAGGATGCTGATCCGCCTGGACCCGGCGCTCGGGCTTCTGGGAACCCTGATACCCATGGGAACGGCGCTGGCAAGCGTCGGAAAAGGGGAGATCAATCTGGTCAGCGCGGAGCTTGTCGTGGCTTTCACCACAACGGTGGTCGGGCTGGCTGTCGGGAGCATCGCCTTTCTGATTTACTCCGTGAAACGCCGCTGGGTGGCTTCGGACATCCGGCAGATTGAGTATATTACGGAGGTTATGACGCGATGAGATTCATGCGGAATGCGGAACATGGGGAGGAGGGATTCGATGACGACCCGATGTCTTCGGTCGGGAATCTCTTCGATATTGCCCTGGTGTTTATCGTTGCCCTGCTGTTTGCGCTGATGGCGACGTTCGGCAAAGAGTTTTTTGAAGGAAAGACTGCGGCAAAGGTGGATTCCTCCGGAAAAATCGAGATCATCACGCGGCAGGGCAGGGAGGTGAAGTCCCTGAAACAGTCGGATGAAAAAGCCGAAGGCAGAGGCGTGCGTCTTGGAACGGCATACCGTCTGGAGGACGGCACCACGATTTATGTTCCGGAGGAGTGATGAAAAATCTGCTGTTTCTGCTGGCCGTTTCCTGTTTTTCGCTTTTCGCCGCGGAGAAGCGTGTTCTTTATCTGCCGGGGGAATCGAATGCCGCGGCCGCGGTGCGTGCGTTCCGCGACATGAAACTGCCGGAGACGATCCGTTTTCTCATGATTCCGGATGCTTCGGACCGCCGGCGCCTTGAAGCGGAAATCGCCGCTGCCGATCTGATCGTTGCAAACGGGCTTGTCGTCGAATTCCGCGATGCCATCGCCGCCTCGGCGCGTCTTGGAAAGACGAAAATCTATCTGCTGGGAACGGAGCATCTCCTGCCGAGGATTCCGCAGAAACTGTTGGGGCACATCAACTTTCCGATGGAGAAAACCGTGGCGGAATACCGTAATAATCTTTCTCCGCGGAATATGCGGAACCTGATTCTTTATCTGATTCACAAGGAGCTTGATCCCTCTGTGACTTTCGAGCCGCCGCAGGTCAGGGCGAAAGCGGGGCTGATCGACCCGTTTACGGGAAAATCCTATGACTCTTACCGCGCCTACCGGAAAGAGCGTCCCGAAACGGGCGGAACGGGGCGTGCGGTCGTGATGATTTATTCCGCCTCGAATACACGCGGAGAGACAGAGCTTCTGCGCCCGCTGGCGGAAGCGCTGGAAAAGCGCGGCATCGAGACGACTTATGCGTTCGGCGATGAAGTGACGCTGATCCGTAATTTTCTGCTGGACGGGAATGGCAGGTCCCGTTTCGATATTGCAATTGCATTTTCCTTCAAGTTCAAAGCCGGACTTGGCGAGGCGCTGAGGAAGGCGCTTGCCGATCTGGATATTCCCGTCATCAATGCGCTGAAACTCTATCGGCAGACCTCGGGCGAATGGGAGAAGTCCGTGCAGGGAATGAACAATTTTTCCGTGGCTTTCGCCATGATGGCGCCGGAGGTGTCGGGACTCATTGAGCCTACGCTTCTTACCGGGCGGAGAATGGAAAACGGAGTGGTGAAGGAATTTCCGATGTCCGGCAACATGGAGCGTCTGGCGGACCGCGCGGCGAAATGGGTTTCCCTGCGGAAGAAGGCGAACCGGGAAAAGCGTGTGGCGCTGTTTTTCTATCATCCCGAGGGGGGTAGACAGTCGATCGGGGCAAGTTACCTGAATGTTCCGCGCTCCATCGTCAATATTGTCCGCGCGCTTCACCGGAACGGCTATCATTCGGGCGGACTCGAAACATTGGATGAAAAAGCGTTGACGGAACGTCTGATTGCCGGTGTGCGCAATGTCGGAAGCTGGGCGCCGGGAGAGCTGGACGAACTGCTGAAGGCGGGAGAGTATGCGGAAGTCCCGTTTGAGCAGTATCGGCGCTGGTTTTCGGAACTTCCGCAGGCGTTTCAGGATTCCGTGGTTCAGGAGTGGGGGAAGCCGGAAGATTCAACGATCATGACGAAGAACGGCGGATTCATAATTCCTGTCCTTCTCCGCGGAAATCTGGCTGTCCTGCCGGAGCCGATGCGCGGATACCTGGGCGACGTCAACAAGCTCTATCATTCCAGAACACTTGCCCCGCCTCATCAGTATGTGGCGGTTTACCTCTACCTGCGGCATGTGTTCCGCGCCGACGCCGTGATCCATCTCGGACGGCATGGTTCGCAGGAATGGCTTCCCGGAAAACAGCTCGGGCTTTCCGACGCCTGCGCTCCGGCGGTTCTCGGCGGCGACATGGTAAGTCTTTATCCCTATATTTCCGACGGCATAGGGGAGGGCATTCAGGTGAAACGGCGCGGGGCGGGAGTGATTCTTTCCCATTTGACGCCTGTGCTCGGCAGTCCCGGAAAACAGTCCGGGCAACGGAAACTTGCCGCTCTGATTCAGGATTATCAGAGTGCTGATCCCGGCAGGAAAGAGGCAATTTTCGCGGAATTGAAGGAAGCCGCGGAATCCGGCGGATTTCTCCGTGATGCGGGAATTGCGGAGCTGAACACGGAAAATCTTCACCGGCTGCAGCATTATCTGGAAGACCTGCTTCAGTCCGCGCTTCCGTTCGGGCTGCACAGCTACGGCGCTTCCCCGGGCGGGAAAGAGCTGGAACGTATGCTGGAGCTTTCCGGAAAGAAGGGAAAAGAGCGGGAGCGTCTGCGCTCTCTGCTGCTGCGTTCCGGTTCCGATGAACTGGATGCCCTGCTTGCCGGTCTCGCGGGGCGCTTCATTCCGCCGGGACTTTCCGGCGATCCTGTCCGTTCCCCTGAATCCCTGCCGGTCGGGCGCAACTTCTATGGATTTGACCCAGATAAATTTCCGACGCGCTCCGCTTTTGAAAAGGCTGGGAAAGCGGCGGAAAAACTGATTGCGGATTACCGTGCGGCGCATGACGGGGCTTATCCCGAAAATACGGCGATTGTGCTGTGGGCAGGGGAGAGCGTGCGGACAGGCGGGCTCAACGAGAGCATTCTTCTGCATCTGATCGGCATGGAACCGGAGTGGGATGAAAACGGCAGAATCCGCGGTTTCCGCCCGGTTCCCGCCGCGCGATTGAACCGTCCGCGCCTGGATGTGACCGTGACGACGTCGGGAGCTTACCGGGATCAGTTTGCCGGACTGCTGGCGAAACTGGATGCGGCGCAGAGAGCGGCCGCGAAGCTGACGGATGTGGAGAACTTTCTTGCCGCTCATACCCGGGATTCCGTCAGGGAGCTGATGCGCCGGGGCATGAGCGAAGCGGAGGCGGTCCGGCAGGCTTCGCGCCGTATTTATTCTCCTGCGCCGGGAACCTACGGCGCGGGCGTCAGCCGGCTGGCGGGAGCTTCCGGCGTGTGGGAATCGAACACGGAAATTGCGCAGGTCTATCTGAACCGGATGAGCCACGGCGTCGATGCCGACGGGACATTCGGGGAAGGCGGAGCCGGATTGAGAGAGCAGCTGAAAACCGCCTCGATTGTTCTGCATTCCCGCAGTTCCACGCTTTACGGCGTGACGGATATTGACGACATGTTCCAGTATCTCGGCGGCCTTTCCCTTGCCGTCCGCACGCAGAGCGGCAAGACGCCGGAACAGCTGATCCTCGACAACCGGAATGCGTCGTCCGTGCGTCTGACTTCGCTGAAGCGCTTTATCGCGGCGGAACTCCGGACACGCTCCCTGAATCCCGAATGGATTGCCGCCCAGCAGAATGAGAACTATGCGGGGGCGCGGATGATTGCACGGACGATTGACAACCTCTGGGGCTGGCAGTCGGTGACGCCGGAGAATATTGACCCGTCTCAATGGAATGAGCTGTATGAAGTTTATCTGAAGGACCGTTACCGGCTGGGGCTCCGCAAGTTTTTTCAGCGGGAGAACGCCTGGGCGGAACAGTCGGTTTCCGCACGGATGCTGGAAGCGGTCCGGAAGGAGTTCTGGGATGCTCCGCGGCAGATCAGGACGGAACTGGCGCGGAACTATGCGCAGAGCGTGATCGACAACGGAGTCGCCTGCTGCGACCACACCTGCAACAATCCGCTTCTGCATCAGATGGTAGTCAACCTGATCTCCGTTCCCGGAGTGATGACGCCGGAGAGCGTCGCGAAATTCCAGGTCGCAGTGGAACGGGCGGCGGCGCGGACGCTTTCGGAACAGATACGGGAGCGCCGCAGTCAGCAGGCGGGCTTGAAACAGTCTGCGCCGCAGCAGGAGAGCGCACCCCGGCGGAGTCCGGAACTGCATCCGGTCAGGGGGTATAAAATGAAACAGGCGCACGACGAAACAACGCGGATGAGTTCTTCGGGTATCCGCTGGGCATCCATTCTGGCATTGCTGGGGTTGATTGCGGTGTTTCTTGCCGGGACGCGACAGGAAAAACAATAGCGGCTGTTTTTCTACATTTTACTTGACGGCAAGCATCCGTTCAATCGGCAGGACGGCGCGCTGCATCAGTTCCGGCTGCAGTTCGATCACATTGCGCATTTCCGCAAGGGCGTCGGCGACCTCCTGAAGCGTGATTTTCTTCATGTTCGGGCAGAGCATCTCCGGTTTCAGCGGGAAAAATTCCTTTTCCGGATTTTCCTTCGTCAGCCGGTGCAGGATGCCGTTTTCCGTGCCGATGATGAACTGCCTGTCCGCCGATTCGCGCACAAAACGGAGGATTCCTCCGGTGCTGAGCGCTTCATCCGCCTCCGCCACAATTTCAGGACGGCATTCCGGATGAACCAGGACTTTTGCCTCCGGGTGTTCCGCGCGCGCCTCGCGGATCATTTCCACGGTCACTTTATTGTGCGTCGGGCAGAATCCCGGCCATAGTTCCATGGGACGGTTCAGCTTGTTCATCATGTTTGCGCCGAGATTGCGGTCCGGCAGGAACATGATCTTTTTGTCTGCGGGAATGGAGCGGATGATCTTTTCGGCATTGCCGGAGGTGCAGCAGATGTCGACCTGCGCCTTGACTTCGGCGGTGCTGTTCACATACGCCACGAGAACCGTGTCCGGATTTGCCTTTTTGTATGCGGCGACTTCCGACGGGTCCGCCATGTCCGCCATCGGACACCCGGAATAAAGATTGGGCAGGAGAACCGTGGAATGCGGCGAGAGCAGTTTTGCCGTTTCCGCCATGAAACGGACTCCGCAGAACACGATGACGCCCGCCTTGAGTTCTTTTGCCTTGATGCTCAGTTCAAGAGAATCGCCCGTGAAATCGGCAATATCCTGAATATCGCTGGTGACATAATTGTGGGCGAGTATGACGGCATTGCGCTCCCTGCGCAGTGTTGCAATTTCTTCTGCAAGTGTCAACATTGGTTCATTCCCCTGCATTGTTTACGGTTTTCCGGTAATATACTCCTTGAAAAGAAAATTGAAAGCTGTATTTTATATTTCGCAACTGTTTCAGCAAGATATTGGAAAGAAGGATTCCATGACCGATCATGAACTCGAACAACTGCTCAGCCTGTCTGAGCCCGATGAGCTCCGCCGTCTTTACGGCGACGCCTATCGGATGAAACTGAAATATATCGGGAAAAACGTCAGCATCCGCGCCCTGATTGAGATCAGCAATATCTGCCGGAAGAACTGCTACTACTGCGGCATCCGCGGAGGGAACGGGAACGTGAGGCGCTTCAGGATTTCAAGAGAGGAGATCATTGATACCGCATTGTGGGCGTATCGTCACCGGTTTGCGTCTCTTGTCCTGCAGTCCGGCGAGGTCATATCCGAAGAATTTACGGAGTTCATCGAGGGAATTGTAAGGGAAATCTGCGCGAAAACGGATCATCAGGTCGGAATTACGCTCTCTCTCGGAGAACAGGCGCCCGATGTCTACCGGCGCTGGCGGGAGGCGGGGGCGACACGTTATCTGCTCCGCATTGAAGCGTCCGACCCGGAGCTTTATGCGCAGCTGCATCCCGCGGATCACAGTTATGAGGCGCGCGTTGCATGTCTGCGTTCTCTGCGCGAACTGGATTATCAGGTCGGAACGGGTGTCATGATCGGTCTGCCGGGGCAGACTGTGAAGCATCTGGTGAAGGATTTGCGTTTCTTTCAGGAGCATGACATTGATATGATCGGCATGGGACCGTACATTCCGCATGAAGATACCCCGCTCGGCGCCGGAATGGTTCTGACGGAGGAATACCGGAAGCGTCAGCTGGAACTCGGTCTGAAGATGATCGCCTGTGCGAGACTGCTGCTGGAGGATGTGAACATCGCTTCGACGACCGCGCTTCAGGCGCTGGACCCGAAAGGGAGGGAGCTTGGACTTCTCGCCGGGGGAAACGTCATCATGCCGAATGTCACGGACACTTCCTACCGGAAAGGGTATCAGCTTTATGCCGACAAACCCGGCGTCAACGAGAGTTCGGATCAGAGCATTGCCGCGCTGACCCGGAGCATTCATGCCGTGGGAGAAACGATTCTGTGGGATGCCCGGGGGGATTCAAAGCACTATTTCCGCAGACACGGAAAGTGAACGGGATTCAGATGCAGTAGTCAAAATGGTCGGTTTCTCCATGTTTTGCCCTGTATTTTTCGACAATTTCCCGGAGTGTGACTTTTGCCATGCTGCTGCGGATTTCCTCATTCAGGGTGCACCAGATTTCCCGTGCCGCGCACTCTTCTGTGACTTTGCATGAACCGGGATGGCGGACGCAGCCGACAATGGAGACCGGACCCTCCATGGCTTCCAGGATTTCAAGAAGAGTAAGGGTTTCCGGTGTCTGCGCGATCCGGTATCCCCCTTTGGCGCCCCGGATGGAGCTGACCATTCCCGCTTTGCGCAGTTTGATGATGAGACGGCTGATGTATTTTTCGGATATTTGCTGAGACTTCGCGATCTGATGGATCATGCGCGGTTTTGTCCCGTCATTCAAGGCGAGATCCAGCATGATGCGCAACCCGTATCTTCCTTTTGTGGAAATCTTCATGAAAACACTCCATTGTAAATCATACTTCCCCGGTCGTCAATATGTCAGGAATCCATGACCACGCAACCGGAATGAGGCAGAAAAACGGGGATAAAAAAAACTCCATGCCGGGAAAGGGCATGGAGCTGTCCGCCGGAACTGCAATCAGAGGATTTTGATCAGTTCAACGTCAAAAATGAGAGCGGCGCATGGCGGAATGACATTGCCTGCACCGCGTTCGCCATAGGCAAGACTTGCCGGAATGAACAGGCGGTATCTGGAACCTTCACGCATAAGCTGAAGTGCCTCCGTCCAGCCGGGAATCACCTGCGTCAGCATAAATTCAGCCGGCTGTCCGCGTTCGACGGAACTGTCGAATACTGTGCCGTCGAGGAGTTTTCCCGTGTAATGCACACGCACCTTCTGGTCCTTTGCCGGTCTGGCGCCCGTGCCTTCGGTGATGACCTGATACTGAAGACCGCTCGCCGTAACCTTGACGCCGTCCTTTTTTGCATTGGCTTCCAGAAATTCCTTCTCCGCCTTGGAGTTGCCCTCCGCCATCTTCTTCATCTGGTTCTGACCCGCCTGCTGCATCTGCGCCTGCAGTTCATGCATGGCTTTCGCATATTCTTCGGGAGGGAGCCCGGGAGTTCCCGCAAGGCAGTCCCGGAGTCCTTCGAGCACGAGCTCAGGCTTGACCGGGAGCGGAGATTTGAGCACATATTCTCCGACATTGATTCCCATCGCATAGCTCATTTTTTCCATGTCGGTTGCAAATGTTCTTGCCATAGTAAAATACCGTTTCCGTTTGTGTCCGGCGTGTCCGTCTGCCCCGGATGGACATCCGGAACCGCCGGTTTTATCCGGATAGTATATCCTTGTTTCCCGGGATAATCAAGGGGCGTTCGGGATTCTTTCCTGAAAAAGTCCCTGAACTTCGGTTCCCGCGGACTTTCAGTCCGTTCTGCCTATTGCCGATGACGGCCGCCGTGAGAAAAATTCATTTCTCGAAGAAGAAACCGGTAATCTGGAGCTTGGCGACCAGTTTGTTTTCTTCATTCCGGATTTCGACATCCACCACGCAGGAACGTCTGCCCTTGCTGACTTCACGCGCTGTGGCGCGCAGAGTGTTTCCCGTTCCCGGACGGATGAACGAGACCGCCGCGCTCATGGCGATGCACTTGTCCCCGTAGGAGTTGGCGGCTCCCGCGAAAGCCATGTCCGCGAGGGTGAACAACGCTCCGCCCTGAACCGTGCGGACTGCGTTGTAGGAGTGTTCCGTCACCTTCATGACTGCTTCCGCATAGCCGAGCTTCACGACTTCCAGAGTCATATTGTTCGCTTTGCAGAAGGTATCGTTTTCATTGACATATTGTCTTACCTGTTCAAAAAAATCCATAAGCTGCCTCCTTTTGTCTTCAATGGTTCATTTTCAGGTAACATAACAGAGAAAATGCAAAAAACAATCCCCGGACTGTTTCGGCGCGGACATATCTTTTTCTGTTCCGCTTCCTGCGTTTTTTCATTCAGACAGACCGGATTCGATCGCTCGCCGCCCTGCATCGGGGATGTTCATCTTCTGATAAAAAATGCAGATGCTCCGGAGAACATCTGCATGAAATGAACTTTGTGAAAACGCCGTTCCTGTGCCGCGGCAGGAACAGGTTTCGCCTTATTTTACATGGGATTTGCCGCTTCCGGCAACGACTTCTCCGCAGACGAATGCGTCGAATCCGGCTTCCCGGCAGAGCCTGAGTGCCTCCGCCTGATCCGCTTCCGGGACGAAGAACACCATGCCGACGCCCATATTGAAGACGCGGAACGCTTCGGAGTCTTCGATGTTGCCCTCTTCGACGATCAGTTTGAAAATCGGAGGCGGATTCTTGATGGTATCCTTATGGAAGACCGCATCCACATCTTTCGGCAGGATGCGGGGAACGTTGTCATAAAGCCCGCCGCCCGTGATGTGCGCGACGCCGTCAAGGGAGACGTCGGAATCCATGAGGCTCCTGACTGCTTTCCAGTAGCAGGTGTGCGGCTTGAGAAGCGCTTCGCCGATGGTTTCGCCGTTCAGTTCCCGGAGCCGTGAGGAGACCTCATAGCGGCGCATGGTGAAGAGAACACGTCTTGCAAGGCTGAAACCGTTGGTGTGAAGACCGTTGGAGGGCAGGGCGATTGCGACGTGTCCCGGACGGATCTTCTCCCCCGTGATGATGCGGTCTTTTTCAACCATGCCCGTGATGACTCCGACCAGATCGAAATCCTCGCCGTACATGCCGGGCATTTCCGCGGTTTCACCGCCGAGAATCGCGCAGCCGACCTCTTTGCAGGCGTCCGCAATTCCCCCGACCACTTCCTCGTAAAGCGGGCTCCGGAGCTTTCCGATGCCGATATAGTCAAGGAAATAAACGGGTTCCGCACCCTGCACGGAGATGTCGTTGACGCAGTGATTGACAATATCGTGTCCGACGGTATTGTATTTGTGCATCATGGCGGCGACCATCAGTTTGGTTCCGACACCATCGATGCTGGCGACCATGACCGGATTTTTCCATTTTGCGAGATCAATCTGGAAGAGTCCGCCGAATCCTCCGATGGGAGCGAGCATTTCCGGGCGCTTTGCAGCGGCGAATTTCGGTTTAAGGCGCTTCAGAAGATCTGTTGCCAAATCGATATCTACTCCGGCGCTCTTATAGGTTGAGTGCCCGTTTCCGCTGCTGTGTGTCATACTTTACTCCATATATAATTGATCTTTTGTTTCGACTCGTCCCATAATATAACATAAGAATCTGAAAGTTCAGCCCCGCGGAGAAGTTTTTTTGCAAATAATCTGCTGTTTCCGGGGTTGCGGGGAGAGATTTTGCCGTTTATATTATGCGGAGAAATATTTTCGGGGAGACGCCATGCCTTCTGCAGCAGGAGAAATCAAACGCTTTGCACCGCCGTCGGGGCATCATGCCGCCGCCGGACATGTGATTCTCGTGCACGGACTTCTGATGTCCGGGCATATCATGCGCCCGATTGCAAAATTCCTTGCGAAGCAGGGGTTTACTTCGATTCTTTACGACTATCCCACGCGGCGGGCGACGGTTGACGAGCATGGGGCACGGTTTGCCGCATTCATCGAAACGGAGATTTCACGTCTGCCCCGCTCCTCCGGAAAACTTCATTTCGTGACGCACAGCATGGGCGGGCTTCTGCTCCGTTCGGCACTTTCCAGGCTTTCCCCCGCGGCATGTGCGGACATCGGCAGGATCGTGATGATCGCACCGCCGAACAAAGGTTCCGATGTGGCGGAATATGTTCTGAGAAATCTTTCCTTTGCCGGAAGAATCGTGAAATGTCTGCCGGATCTCTCTTCCGTTCCGCATTCCTTTGCAAACGTTTTTCCCGAGCCGGACCGCCGGTTCGAGATCGGCATCATCGGCGGGAAATACGATCTGGACGTCAGGGAGTCCAGCACTCATCTGACGCATGAACGGGATCACCTGATGCTGCCTCACGCTCATACGACGCTGCTGTTTTCACGGCGGACGGCGGAACAGACGCGGCATTTCATTGTTTATGGCGAATTTGAACATGTCGAAACGCAAAAAGGAGAAAAGTGAGGATGTCCGAGATTGCAGTTGTTCGTGCCGCCGACCCGGAGGCGCTGTTTGAACTTGCCGGTACGGTCGGCTGGAATCAGACGCTCAGGGACTGCCGGGAGATGCTTCTTGCGCCCGCTGCCACGGGGGTGTTTGCCGTGCATGAGGGACGTGTGATCGGTTCTGCCGCGGCAATGGTCTATGAAGGCGATCAGGTGGGATACATCAATATGGTGATTGTCCGGGAGGCCTACCGCCGGCGGGGAATCGCCACGATGATGCTGAGAAGACTCATGGAGATTCTGAAGAACTGTCATACGCTCCGTCTCTACGCGACAAAAACCGGAAGCTATGTCTATGAAAGACTTGGCTTCAAGACATACGCGACGCTCCACAAATTCGGCGCGGATGACTATCGCTGTCCGCCGGTATGTGACAGCCGGGTGGCTCCGCTGCTGCGGGAAGACCTTGCGGAGGCTGTCGCGCTGGACAAGCGGAGCTTCGGACTGGAACGCGGCGCGATGCTGTCCTATTTTTACGAACGTCATCCGGAGCTCTCCTTCAAGATCATGGACGGAAAGAAGATGACGGGATTCACAATCGGGCGGATCGGGCCTGTGTCGCGTCAGGCGGGCGCCGTCACGGCGGCGAACGAGGAGGACGCACTGCTGCTGTTTGACGCTGTGGCGCGCTGCGGTGAACCTTCCCCGCGTGTTCTTCTGGTTGCGTTTGACAGTCAGACACGCCTGATTGAGCTGATGGCGGAGAAAGGCATTTCCCCTGCGACGGAACTTGTCGCGATGGATTACGGTGAACCCGGTCCTCTCCCCGCCGGCAACTACTATGGCGTCCTCGGCGGCGATTTCGGATGAGTCCTTATTCTTCGTGAAGAAACTCTGTTTCACGCATGGAAGCGTTCCGGATTTTCCGCATTCCATAAACCTTCTCGGCATGAGAGGGATTCATGAAGGATGCGGGCATTCTCTGTCTGCGCTTCTCAGCTTTTCTGCGGTTTCGCGGATCAGCTGTTCCGTTTCCTCCCAGCCGATGCACGGATCGGTAATGGACAGCTCCGGGGAGGGCGTGACGCCCGCCTGAAGTTTCTGGCAGCCTTCCCGGAACCAGCTTTCCATCATGACGCCGGCAATCGCCTTTTCTCCGTCGCGGCATTGCCGGATCACGTCCCGGAGCACAATATGCTGCTTTCGCGGATCTTTGCCTGAATTCGCATGACTGCAATCGATCACGATGCGTTCCGGCAGATTTGCTTTCCTCAGGCGCTCTTTCAGGTCGGAAACACGGACTGCGTCATAGTTCGGACCGCTGTTTCCTCCTCGCAGGACAACGTGGCAGTAAGGATTTCCCTTTGTGCGGAAAATGCCCGTGTGCCCGTTTTCCATAGTGCCGATGAAGCTGTGCGGGGAACGTGCCGTTGCGACCGCGTCGATCGCCGTCTGGAAATCGCCGTCCGTCGAGTTCTTGAACCCGACCGCCATCGGCAGGCCGCTGGCAAGCTGACGGTGTGTCGGCGCCTCGGTTGTACGTGCGCCGATTGCCGCCCAGGTGATCGTGTCCTCCAGATACGCCGAAATGACCGGGTCAAGCATTTCCGTTGCGGCGGGCAGTCCCAGTTCTGCGATTTTCAGCAAAAGACGGCGTGCCATGACAATGCCTTTTTCGATATTGTATTCGCCGTTTAGATCGGGATCGTAGATGAGCCCTTTCCAGCCCAGCGTCGTGCGCGGTTTTTCAAAGTAGACGCGCATGATGACCATGAAACGGTCCCTGACTTCATCGCCAAGCGCTTTGAGCCGTCCGGCATAGCGCAGAGCCGCATCGGGGTCATGGATCGAACACGGCCCCGCGATCATCAGCAGACGGTCTGATCGCCCGCGGAGGATGTCGAACACGGAACGCCGCGCCGCGTCGATCATCTTTGCAGACTCCGGCGGAAGGGGCAGTTCCGTGAAGACTGTTCCCGGCGACGTCAGCATGGCGCGCTCCGCGATATTGGCATTGTCATTCAACATCGGAAACGCTGTGTGCCAGGGTGGTTACAAGAGTGGCGACTTTTTCCATACGTTCGGGGACTGTTTCTTCTCCGAACATCGGATGAATCGCCGCGGAGCCGACCACCACGCCGTCGGCATGTTCTGCCGCCGCGCGTGCCGCCTCCTCCGTCGAGATGCCGAAACCGGCGACGACGGGTACGGGAGAAAGCGAACGGAGCTCTGCCAGGCGTTCCGCAAGCTCCGGAGGAAGTTTCGAGCGTTCGCCGGTTACGCCGCGCACCATGACATAGTAGACGAACCCTGTTGCGTCGCGCATGATTGTTTCAGCGCGGGCAAGCCCGGTTGTCGGAGAGACCAGCGGAATCAGATGCAGATGGTGTTTCGCGCAGAGCGGCTTGAGCTCCGCACTTTCCTCGCAAGGCACGTCGACTGCCAGAATGCCGTCCACGCCGATCTGTTCCAGCTTCGCCGTGAGCGCCTCCAGTCCGTAGTTCATCATGACGTTGAAGTAGCTGAACAGGATCAGTCCGGTGTCGGGGTATTTTGCGCGGATGCGCTGTGCCATTGCGAGGATTTTTTTCAGCGTGATGCCGTTTTTCAAGGCAATCTGCGACGCTTTCTGGATCATGACGCCGTCCGCAATCGGATCGGAAAACGGCACACCGAGTTCGATGATGTCGGCGCCCGCCTCGATGCTTTTCCCGATCAGTTCCTCGCTGTTTTTTTCATCGGGGAAACCGCAGCTGTTGAAAATGATCAGCGCCTTGCGTTTTTCATCCCTGCATTTTCTGAATATTTTCTGAATCCTGTCCATGTTATCTGCCTTTCCCGTTGAGCTGTTTGTATTGTCTGACGCTGTCCATGTCCTTGTCGCCGCGTCCGGAGATGTTGATGATGATGACATCGTCCTTTGTATAGTTCCTTGCATTTTTGATGCCCTGTGCCACGGCGTGCGAAGATTCCAGAGCGGGAATGATCCCCTCAAGACGTGAAAGAGTGTCGAAGGCGTCAATCGCCTCGTCGTCGTTGATCGCGACATACTGCGCCCGCCCGTTGTCCGCCATGAAACTGTGTTCCGGTCCTACGCCGGGATAGTCGAGTCCCGCGGAAACGGAATGTGTTTCGAGGACCTGCCCGTCTTCATCCTGGAGCAGATAGGTTTTGCATCCGTGAAGGACGCCGAGGCGTCCGCCGCAGATGCTTGCCGCGTGTTTTCCGGTTTCGATCCCGCATCCTCCGGCTTCGACTCCGGTCAGCTTTACTGTCGGGTCCTCAATGAATCCGGCGAAAATTCCCATGGCGTTGCTGCCGCCGCCGACACAGGCGATAACCTCATTCGGGAGCTTTCCGGTTTTTTCAAGGCATTGTTTGCGCGCCTCTTTTCCGATCACGGCCTGGAAGTCGCGGACAATTGCCGGATACGGATGCGGTCCTGCGACCGTGCCGATGATATAGAACGTGTCGTCGCATCGCGCAGTCCATTCCCGGATCGCTTCATTCATGGCGTCCTTGAGCGTGGCGGAGCCGTCCGTGATTGACCGCACTTTTGCACCGAGCACTTCCATGCGTTCGACATTCGCCGCCTGCCGTTTCACGTCAAGTGCGCCCATGAAGACTTCGCATTCAAGCCCGAACAGCGCCGCGACTGTCGCGGTCGCCACGCCGTGCATCCCCGCTCCGGTTTCCGCGATGACGCGCTTTTTGCCCATGCGCCGCGCGAGCAGCGCCTGTCCGATGGTATTGTTGACCTTGTGCGCTCCGGTATGGTTCAGATCCTCGCGCTTGAGATAGATTCGCGCCCCGCCGCAGAACTCCGTAAGACGTTTTGCAAAATAAAGCGGAGATTCGCGTCCGACGTAATCCTCCAGCAGTTCCTTGAGTTCCGCCTGAAATGCGGGATCGTGTTTCGCCTTTTCGTATTCCCGTTCCAGCTGATGCAGAGTTTCCATCAGGGTCTCCGATACATACTGTCCGCCGTAAATGCCGTAATGGCTGTTCATAGTGTCGCTCCTTTCATATTTTTAAACAACTGTATTATTTTTTCCTTTGACTTGATTCCGGCGCTTTCCTCGACGCCGCTTGCGAGGTCGAGCCCCGCGGGATTCACTTTCCGGAGAGCTTCCGCCGCGTTTCCGGGAGAAATTCCCCCTGCCAGCATGACCTGTTTCCGCCCTGCCAGTTCCGCCGCCAGCTCCCAGGAACTGAGCACGCCGGAACCGCCCGCCTCGGCATCCGCAACGATCCGTTCCGCAGGATAGGATACATAGAAATCCACATCCGCATGGCTTTTCAGATGCGCGGCTTTCCATACAGTGAGCCCGCGCAGACTTCGCGCGAACTCCGCACTCTCTCCTCCGTGGAGCTGGACGACATCCAAGCCGCCCGTTTTCACCGTTGAAAAGATGAATTCCTTTGCAGCATTCACAAACACGCCGACCTTTTTTACGCGCTTCGGCAGATCCCGTGTCAAAACCGCAAGCTGTTCCGGCGTAACATGGCGCGGAGAAAAGTCCGCAAGGACGAATCCCACGTAATCCGCTCCCGCCTCCACTGCCGTTTCGACGTCTTCACGCCGTGTGAGTCCGCATATCTTGACTTCGTATTTCATCCGATCAGCTCCCGGAGTTTTTCGCCCGGATGTTCCGCGCGCATCAAGGTCTCGCCGATCAGGAATCCGGCTGCGCCGACACTTTGAAGGCGTGCAATGTCCTCATGGGAACGGATGGCGCTTTCCGCAATCGGAAAGCGATCACGCGGGATCATTTGGATTAATTGATACGTTCGTTCCAGATCCGTTTCAAACGTGCGCAGATCGCGCGCATTGATTCCGATGAGGGGAATTTCCGGGCAATCCAGAAGAATTTCCAGTTCCGCTTCCGTGTGTGCCTCGCCCAGCACCGCCATGCCGAGCCCGGACGCAATCTCTACAAATTCCCGAATCTCCTCTTTCTTCAGCATGGCGGCAATCAGAAGAACCGCATCGGCGCCGTTCGCGCGCGCTTCGTAAATCTGGTAGGCATCAAAGATGAAATCTTTGCGCAGAACCGGAATCGAAACCGCCGCGCTGACTTCACGCAGATAATCCAGGCTGCCGAGAAAATAGTTGCGCTCCGTCAATACGGAAAACGCGGCGGCTCCGGCGTTTTCAAGCTCGTGCGCAAGTTCCATATAGCGGAAGTCCCCGCGGATCACTCCCTTTGACGGCGAGGCTTTTTTCAGTTCCGTGATGACATTGGTCCTGCTTCTGTCTTGAAACGCCTGTACAAAATTTTTCGGAGCCCGGGCATTTTCCGCGCGATTTTTCATCTCCGGGAGCGGGATATTCCGCTTTGCCGCCTCCAGAGCCGGTTTCATGTCCGCCGTGATCTGTTCCAGAATCCTACTCATCGCGGCTCTCCCGGATCAGAATGTTGAGCTTTTCAAACGCTCTGCCGCTGTCTATGGATTCTTCCGCCAGCTTCATGCCTTCCTGAAGCGTGGCGGCTTTTCCGCCGACATAGATTGTGGCGCCTGCGTTCAGAAGGACTGCCGCGCGCGGTGCGCCGTGATCTCTGCCGGTCAGAATGTCCAGCAGGATTTTTGCGTTGCGTTTCGCATCGCCTCCGGCAATTTCCGAACGGTCGAAGGTATTGCCGAGAAGCATCTCCGGATAGAGTTCGTAACTGGTGATCGCACCGTTCCTGAGTTCGGAAACGCGGGTCGGTTCGCAGCAGCTTATCTCGTCAAGACCGTCATGCCCATGCACGACCATGGCATGTTTCGCCCCGAGTTCCCTGAGTGTTCCCGCGAACAGTTCGGTCAGCTTTGCATCGTAGACTCCAAGCACAATGGACTGTGCTCCCGCCGGATTGCAGAGCGGTCCGAGCATGTTGAAGATCGTGCGTATTTTGAGTTCCCGCCGGAGAACTCCGACGGAACCGAGAACCGGGTGCATCTTCTGGGCGAACAGAAAGCCGATCCCGTGATTCTGAATGCAGTTTTCCATGACGGCGGGTTCGACGTTGAGGTTGAATCCGAGTTCCGCAAGCACATCCGCCGCGCCGCATTTGCCGGAGACCGCGCGGTTGCCGTGTTTTGCAATCGGGACACCTGCGCCAGCGGCGACCATTGCCGAAGTCGTGGAGATGTTGAAGGAGATTCCGCCGTCGCCGCCCGTTCCGACCACGTCGACCACGTCCGTGCCGCCGCAGTCGATGAATGCCGCGTGACGGCGGAGCATCCGCGCGCCGCCCGTCAGCTCGGAAAGGCTTTCCCCTTTCATGCGCAGAGCCGCCAGCAGTGCGCCGGACTGAGCGCAGGAAACATTGTCCCCGGCGATCAGCCCGAGCGCTTTTTCCATTTGACCGCTTGTGAGGTCATGCCCCGCAAGCACTTTGTTCAGATAGGGAGTCAGCATGGCTCAGGTTCCTTTTCTCCGGTGTTCTTCCACTTCTTTCAGAAAGTTCGCGAGCTGGCGTTTTCCGGTTGCCGTCATGATGGATTCAGGGTGATACTGGATTCCTTCGATCAGGAGTTCGCGGTGGCGCACTCCCATGATCTCTCCGTCGTCCGCGCGGGCGGTGATGACGAGTTCCTTCGGAAGTGTTTGCTCCCGCAGGGCGAGCGAATGGTAGCGCACCGCCTTGAAAGGCCCCTTGAGACCAGCGAAAAGCCCTTTGCCGTCGTGCGTGATCTCGGAAATTTTGCCGTGCATGATGCTTGCGGCGCTTACGACCTCCGCGCCGAAGGACTGTCCGATCGCCTGATGTCCGAGGCAGACGCCGAGCAGGGGAATCCGGTCGCGGACCGCCTTGATGAGCTGCGGCATCACGCCCGCGTTTTCCGGTCTGCCGGGACCCGGCGAGAGAAGAATCGCATCGGGATTCATTGCGATTGCCTCGTCCACCGTGATTTCCCGGTTGCGGCGCACTTCGACCCGGGCGTTCAGTGTGTATAACAGATGTACGAGATTGTAAGTAAACGAATCGTAGTTGTCAAGAACGAGTATCATGATTTCACCTCAGCCGATTTCCAGGTTGTCTGCCGCGAGACGCACTGCTTTGAAAAGTGCACCCGCCTTGTTGAGAGTCTCTTCGTATTCCTTTTCGGGAACGGAGTCGAAGACGATTCCGGCGCCCGCCTGAATGAACAGTTTTCCGTCGCGGATTTCCAGTGTGCGGATCGTGATCGCCAGATCAAGATTGCCCGTATAGCTGAAGTATCCGACCGCGCCGCCGTATACGCCCCGGGGTTCCGGTTCGAGTTCGTTGATCAGCTCCATTGCGCGGATTTTCGGTGCGCCGGAAAGGGTGCCCGCCGGGAATACGGTGCGGACCAGATCGAATGCGTCGCATTGGTCGGAAAGCATCGCATCGACGTCGCTGACGATGTGCATGACGTGGGAATAACGCTCAACCGTCATGAATGCCTTGACCTGGACACTGCCCGGCGCGGCGGTGCGTCCGAGGTCGTTCCGTCCGAGATCGACCAGCATCAGATGTTCGGCTTTCTCCTTTTCGTCGCTGAGCAGTTCATCCGCAAGCGCCATGTCTTCCGCCGGGTTTTTGCCGCGTTTCCGGGTGCCCGCAATCGGGCGCAGAGAGGAACGCCCGTTTTCCAGTTTGACCATCGTTTCCGGCGAGGAACCCACGAGAGTCAGCTTGTCCGTCTTCAGGAAAAACGTGTAGGGCGAGGGGTTGATGAGCCGCAGCGCGCGGTAAAGCTGCAGTGCGGAAGAACATGCCGGCGCGGAGAACTTCTGCGAAAGAACGATCTGGATGGCTTCTCCGTCATGAATGTATTTCTGCGCCTTTTCGACCATTGCGCAGTATTCCTCGCGGCTCATATTGCCTTTCAGACGCGGCATGACGGACGGTTTTTCCGGTTCTTTCGGGAGAACCGCCGGTTTGCGGAGCTTTGCGGCAAGGGCGTCGATCCGTGCGACGGCATCGTCATACGCCTTGCGCGGGGTGTCGAACTGTTCCGGGCGGGCGCAGACAATGAACTTGATCGTGTGGCGGACATTGTCGAATACGATCATTTCATCCGTCACCAGAAATACGGAGGATGGGGTGTCAAGCGGCTTTTTCGGCGGCGGCAGCTCTTCAAATTCGTTGACGGTCTCATAGCCGATGTAACCGATCGCGCCGCCGAACAGCGGGGGAAGTCCGGGAATGATGACAGGCTTGATGCTTCCGATGATTGAACGGAGCGCCGAGAACGGGCTTTTTTCGAACGGGAGTTCCCGCTTCACGCCCTTTTCCATGTAAAAGGGGCGTCCGTTTTCCACGGAGAACACGCCATGCGGATTGACTCCGATGAAGGAGTAACGCCCGAAACGTTCGCTTCCCTCGACGCTTTCCAGCAGAAAGACTTCCTGATCGTCCGCGAATCGGCTCAGCACCGAAACGGGTGTTTCGAGATCGGCAAGCTGTTCCGCGCATACGGGAATCAGATTGCCTTCACGGCAGAGTTTTTCAAAACTCCTGAAATCCGGTTTCAACATTATTCTTCTCCTGATATATCTTAATCTTCAAATTGAGCAATAAAAAAAGCCGCATCTCCTGGGTTTTTACTCCCGGGGATGCGGCCCGTATTTCGGAAAACAAAAAAGGCGGATTCAACTTTTTCAGTTCAACCCGCCGAAATCAACACAGTAAAAAAAAACACGCAACAGCCCCGGCGGTTTACCACCGCCACTGCCATCGATTTGAAATGTAAATGTAAGTCTGTGTTTTCATAATGAGGATAATATACTATGAAGGAATCTTCCTTTCAAGGGACTTTTTCAAAAAAAACAGGAAAATCAGGTCTCCTGCAAAACAGCATACGTTTTCCGGGGGCTCCTGCGGAGCTGGAGCAGGGGGACTGAGACTGAACTGAAATCAGCCTGTTTTTTGCAGTCCCCCTGCCGCCACTCTTCCTTTCTCATGGCGGACAAAGCGGCTTCTTTTATGGAAGTTCCACTGCAAGCTCCCCGTCGCCGACGATATAGATGATTCCGTCGGAGAGTGAGAAGGTGTCGCCGTTTCTTGTTACCGGTTCGCCGAGGTGATTCCAAATCTCTTTCACTGTTCCCTTCACATTCAGCCGAAGATCCTTCTGTCCGTGCACCAGCCAGAGTGCGCAGACTCTGTTGCCGTCCGGCGTATTCCAGGATGCGCGGTAAACAGGATTTTTTTCGGTCAGGGCGATGGGAGACGAACCTTCCGGACGCAGTCTGGTCAGGGTGCGGTATGCCTGAGCACCCGGCTGTAAGTGAAAGCGAGGGGGTCCACCGTCGAAGCGAAATCAAGGAGCGCTCCCTGCGCTGTCCTGTAAATGGACTTTGCATCCGCCTCGGAATCCTTGTTCGACAGCAGTTTCTTATAGACATTGAAGAACCGGTATTTCAGAAGCTGGATTTCGGGAGCGACTTTTTCCGGTGACTCCTGAACGATATATTCGGTCAACTGTTCAAAATTCCCCGTATTCCGGATCGCGGTTTCCATGGAAAAAAGTGCCATGACGGTAGTGTCGGGATCATAACTGCCCGAGGCATGTTCCAGTATCTTTTTCTCAACATTGCTGATCTGCTGTTCGATTCTGGGTTCTGCGGATTTGATGTATTCGGGCTTTTTTCCCGGCGATCCCGTTCGGTTCAGAAGCAGTGCCGCAATGATTGCAAGCACCAGAAATCCAGCGGACGGAATCAGGCATCCGAAGACAACCGGATGGAATTTATTCTTTTTCTGAGCATTTTCTTCCGACATGAACCAGCCTCCACAAGCTTCTTTTGAGTGGAATATACATGCGGGAAATGATCAACGATCTTTGCGGGAGAAAAAATGATTTTTCATCTTCTCCCGTAAAAACTTGCGGCAGATTCAATAGACTGCCCCGCCGCAAGTAGGGGTGTATCGGAAAAACGAATCAATAATGATATCATTCTGCCGGCGGTTTCCCGCTGGACCGCGACAAGGACAAAGTCCTTGACTCAAGAAGAATGCTTGCGTATTTTTCCATCTTAAGCTGACCCATGGGCCGAGGTATGGAATTAAGGAGAATAAAAATGCGTTTGCCTGTGCTATTGCAGAAAATAGCACAGGGAAGATCAAGCCTGAACTGAGATTTTTCTGTTTTTCTGCAAGGTCCCTTGCCTTGTCAGGTTTTTTTATAATAGCGTAAAAAGTGATTTTTTCATGATTCAAGAAATCACAAAACGGTTTTTGTACTGTAAAGAGATGGAGATGTTATTCCCGATAAAGGACACCGCATTCATAGTTCCGGGTGCAATTCCAGAATCTTTTCACGACGGTTCAGCGCTTCCCAATCGTCCCGCTGCCAGACTTTTACATAGTCCACGAGAAAGTCGTAGGGGAGTTTACCGTGTTCCACCAGATAACCCCCCCAGCCGCCGATTTGTACACAGAGCTTCAGATAGACAGGCACACTTGGAACTGAAGGGCTATCCCAAATTGCAACGGGTTCCCCATTTAAGTACCAAGTCAGTTTCCCCGGTTCCCAAAGGATTCCGCAGGTAATGAAACCGTTTTTGTCGCGTGCCGCATAAAGGCGGTTGAAGCCCATCATTTTGTGTTCCTTCATTGCAGAGGTGGCCCACCAGTGACAGGCGATATTGTTTCGATGCGGTCCGAATCGTCCGGGTTGTTCAAAAATGTCAATTTCCGTACCTCCGAGAATCGTGCGGCGGCGGTTTGCACTGCCGCGCCCATGGTCAGGCATTGCCCAGAATGCCGGCCACAATCCGTGCAGGGTTACCGGTCGCAGTCGTGCTTCAAAGTAGCCGTAACGTTGAGAGAATTTATCAAAACTGGTCATGCTGCCGGACGTATATTCCCGGAAATAGCGTTCATCCGGGATATTGTCATCAAAATAACTGATTTTTTTTTCTGCGCGAATATGGAGCATGCCGTCTTTTACGAGTAAGTTACGGGGACTGTAGTTGCAGAGCAGTTTCGGATTGGTGACTGTCCAGCTCCAGCCGGATGTCCACAATTCCGGATTGATCCGGTTTTCGTGGAATTCCTCATTCAAAGTCTGTTTCCAATTTCCGGGTACCGGCGGTCTCTTGCCGCTCCATTCCGGCATAGTGACAATGCCGGAAACAGCTTGTGCCTTTTCCAACACCAGCGGTTTGTCTGCTGCGATTGCCAGCGTAAGGACATCCTCATTCCAAAGAGGTGAGCCGCCAAAGGATTCTGCCACCTTGGCACGTTCATTTTCCGCATCGCTTCCTTTGGCGCGGGTGTCAGTACTGGCAAGGCGGCAGATCCAGGGAGACCGTCCTCTGAAATTTACCTCAACCGTTGCCCTGGAATATGGGGGAACTACAATCTCCTCATACACGCTGTTTTGTTTTGTACATGTTTGCGCACCCGATACAAAACAAGTGACATTGACTGGGTTTACTCCGGGGTTATGGAGCAGGAAGTGGACGCGGTCATAGGCAGAAAGATCCCAGCGACAGCCTTTCGGTTTCAACAGAAACAGCCCGCTGTCTTTATGAAAATCCAGTTCAAGTGCGCCGTTTCGTGTTGCCGACTTTACCTTTCCCGGAAAATCCAGTGGTCTTCTGGAGGGATAAAGCATGCCGTCTTCTGGTACAATATTGAAGCGGACGCCCGGCGGTAGATCACCTGAGTTGCCTCCAAGTTTTGCATAGGTTAACTCTAAATGCCGGAATTGTTCCGGGGTATCGGTTTCAATCAGGATGCGGGCAATTCTGGACGGATTGATAACATAGCCGAAATCGGCATTTCCTGCGAAGTGAATACGAAATGGAATGGGCGAACCGCCTTGCGGATTCAGTATTTTCTTGACGCAAATTTCCGGTTCATTGATGCGGCGGGTATTATCACGGACTGTGATTCGGACCGGTATTGCATTTGCGGATTTTACCTGAAAGCCGAGCTCCAGATAGCCGTATCGGGAAAAATCGCATTCTCCGTGCTGTGGGTGAAGCACCAGCCGCCGGTCCATAGGCGTTTTATGAAAGAGAAAAGGCAGCGAGTCGCCTTTGATAGACAGCATAGTTGCAGTGTAATCACTGCCAGCATTGCGAAAATGATATTTCTCATAGTTTTGGAGAACTGCTACATTGATCCTGGAAAAATAGACGCATCCCGCCGCTTCCTGCAATCCTACGCAGATTTCAACCTTTTGCGCATTGTCTGGAATCATTGCCCGGATTTTGCATTTCCGCCAATCATAACTGCCGTATTTGTCCTTTTCCATATCGTTGTAACGAACTGTTCCGTCATTATCTTTGATAACCAGCATTAATTTGATTCCTTTATATGGTTTATCTGGTCGTTGAACTTTTTCCGCTTTGATTTCCGCGGCCAACTCAATGGTGCGCCCACGTACCTGTTCGATTGCCAATGGAAACCATAGCTGGCGACTTTTGGAAGCCTCGGGATTGACAACCCTGATAACATTTTGTCCATTGCCTCTGGCGTCCGGCAGAAATTCCGCATTCTGAGCGCAACTCCATTTCGACAATTTTTCCGATGTTCCCGCTAAATCCTTTTCAAGCGTGGAGAATTCCGGTTCCGCACTTCCCGGCATCGGTAAGAGAGCAAGAGCTGCCAGAAGCTTGAGAATCATTTTTTTCATGTTTTCCTCCCATGTTGAATTTAAAGCTTTTTATTTGTGAAGTCGTTCTTTTTCCAGCGAATATGCTTTTGTTCTGAGGTCTGTTCCGCTGACGGTTTACAGATCGCCCCATTCCCCGCTGTACCAGAAAGTAGCGCCTTCCTGACTGCACCAGTAATTTTCCGGTATTTGGAGTGCGGATAATGCTTTCACATGACCATCCACAAAGGTATAATTGCCACCGGAACGGTTGAGATGCCGCCAACGCGGGATCGACGCATTAGCGTTGATGTCAAGCTTTCTGCCGCAGTCCGGTCCCCACCACTGAATGATTTCTCCGTCTTTGATCCCGCGGTCACAGTCACCGAAGAACATGCGTTGCGATGGATGTCTGACCCGATCAAGTGCAGCCTTGAATTGTTTCGGTTTGGTAACGCCCCAGGAGTCTGTGTAATTGTTGATTCCGTAATGCGACGCATAGGCGGAATACCGGGCTCCGCGCGGCTGTTGGGCAGGACAGCGGGTGATACCGATACAGTCCCAGTTGCTTTTTCCGACCTGTTGGACATAGATGGTTTCGATTGTTGGCCAGGTATGGTTCCCCGGTTTCAGCATGAAATAAATAACGTCAAGCCATGTTGTATGCAAGTCATTCCTTAAGTTGAAGTCAGCTGCTGGTATGATACCGTTGTTACTGTCAATGTACTGCGTCATTCCGCTGAAAAGTTGTTTCTGGTTGTTCATGCAGCCTATGTCTTTTGCCTTGTCCCGTGCCTTGGACAGTGCGGGCAGGAGTATTGCCGCTAAAATCGCGATGATTGCAATCACGACGAGGAGCTCTATTATAGTGAAAATTTTTATTTTTTCTTTGCAAGGTAAAAATATCGAACAGGGGACTCTGAAGGACGAAGTAGAAAAACATTTGAACAATGGAACATTTGAATGAAGAAAGAAGATACGAGGCAACTCCGGGATTGTCGACTGTGTCCTCTTTGGGAGATTGTTCCGTGTCGCGCAGTATGATTGAGACTCGCATTGCGGTGATACCATCCCCTCTCTTCGGCAGAATGGGAACATTATATTACCTCTGCCATGCTTTCTGCTTTTTCCTTCCGGTTCCGTCAAGACAGGAAATTCACGGTTGTCAGCCGACTTTTTCACTCTTTTCATCAAAACCTCCCATTGAGAACTGAAAATATTGTTTGCCGAGCTCGTCCGTTTATACGCTCATGGCTTCTGCCGTTTCCTCTTCCGGTGCCGCGGGTTCCGCCGTTTGCAGCCTGCCGCGTGCCGCAAGCGCGCTGCACCCGTAGACCAGCGGGACGGTTCCGACTCCTGCGACCCGCATGAAGTCAATTTTCCGCAGAATCCGTTCGATCCTGCCGAGGAGCTTTTCCTGAATCGGGATCTCTTCGCAATGAGCGATGACGGCAAGATAATTTCCGATCCCCCGCAGAGTTCTATTGGGGTGGGCATATTCCTGCCGGTACACCGGATTCAGATAACTTTTCCCGCCGAAAAGACCGGAACGTCCGTCGCTGGAAAGCGTTTCGCTCCGCATGCGCATCGGGAGTGTCCGCCAGTTGTCATAAAGCGCTCCCCAGTCGCCGTTGAATGTTTCGGCTTCATGAAGCAGGAGCGCCAGATGACGCAGGGCGATGAGCGCCGCGGTGTGCATTGCGCTGCGGATTCCTTCTGTCAATGCCGGGAAAACGCCGCTTTCGCGGAAGAAATTCAGCGAAACCTGCATCTGGAGCAGGGGCATGTCCCACCAGGAATCCGCCTCGGGATCCAGTGTCAGAGTATGCCGCAGTCCGGCTTCGGCATAACGGTTCATGAGTTCGAGATAGTGCGGTTCGCCGGTGAGATCCCATGCGATTCCGTAGATCATCGGCAGACGCATTGCCTCGTGCGGGTCGCAGTCCCAGAGCGTGGAAACGACAGCCTGCCGTCCGTCCAGCCGCAGCAGATTGTAATGATTTTCCCGTGTCATGGTCTGTTCGCAGTAATCTGCGGCGGAACGGAGGAATCCGCTTCCGTTTTCGAGCAGAGTGCCGGAAATGCCGCGTCCTTTCAGAAAGCGCCACATTCCATAGGTTGCCAGGGTGAATTGATCCCGCGAAGAGTTGCTGTAACAACTTCTGCCGTCGTAAGGGGAGATGCCTCTTGCGATAAAGCCATACTTCCCGTGAACTGTTCCGCAGCGGATCACTCCTTTCGCGATTTCCGCGGCGAAAACGGAATCCTCCCATCCGCGGAACCGCATCAGGTCAAGCAGGATTCCGCCGTTCAGGGCGCAGTCCTCCATGCCGGTGCCCCAGCCGCACGGATTCGGAAAACCTGCGGCAATTTCTTCGGGAGACGGAAGATAATCGAAACGATGTTCCGGATCGCGGCTCGTCACATAGTCGTAAACCATTCCCGTTCCGGGGTGGAACAGAATATCGCGAATCTGTTTCCAAGCGCATTCCAGGCTTTCCCGAGCGAAAGATTTTCCGTTTTCCATCATCTGCCTCTTGTTTTTATCATAAGGAATATTATAGTAAAAAACATGGAAAAAACAACCATGAAAACAGAGAATTATATTTGAAATAAAGGCAAAAACATTTGAAATAGGAACATTATGAAAATACTCCGCGATTCCGCCGTATTCCGCTGGGAGACTCTGCCGCCGCCGTCCTGCTGGGAGGGGATGGAGTTTTATCATTGTCCTTCCCGCCGTTCCTACCGGATGCGCCAGCCGTTGTCGTATCCCGCGGATGATTTGCTCCGGATAGAGTGCATCTGCGAAGTCGATTTGCTGAAAAAAGCCCGTTATCTGAGGCGGAATGCCCCCTTTCTTTCCATCGAATACGTGCAGCGGGGAACGCTTCTCGTGCGTCAGCGTGGGAACATGTTTGAACTGGAAGAAGGGGAACTTTTTCTGATGCAGCCGGTGCTTGAAAATGAATTTCTGTCGGGGGAATCCGGATGCCGGAAAATATCGGTCATGATCAGGGGAAAGCTGCTTTCCGCTCTGCTGGAGGAAAGCGGTCTGGGAAACACGGATGTGCTTATCTGCCCGGAACGCAGCCGTCTGGAGCGCCTGTTCCGTGAGATCGGCGAGCTGGCGGAGGAACCGTCCGTCGGGGAGCCGGGGCGCAACAGCTGCCTGGCTTTTGAATTGCTTCAGGCGCTCCGGGTTCCGCCGGATATTCCGGAAATGCCACCGGCGCTTGCGGCTCTGCGCGAAGCGTTGGAACTGCATCCGGAACATGACTGGAAACAGTCGGAAATGGCACAGCGGTGCGGCTGTTCTCCAACACATCTGGTCCGTCTGTTTCACCGTCATCTGCACACGACTCCCCGGCAGTATCTTCTAGATGTGCGGATGCGCCATGCACGGCGTCTGCTGGCGGATGAGAAACGTTCCGTCAAGGAGATCGCGGCGGAAACCGGTTACGGCAACGCGCTGAATTTTTCCACGTGTTTCCGCAACCGGTTCGGGGTTTCCCCGCGCGATTACCGGAAGCAGCTCTCTTTTCTGTCATGACTTGTGGGGCTTTTGTTCTTTCCCTGATGTCGGACGGGGGACGGTGATGCGCCCTGTTTTTCACTGCATTTTCCGGGGGGATTGTTTTCCTTGCGCGGGAATCAGAATTACACGGACCGGAATCTCCTCATATCCTTCCAGAGGCGATTCCCTGTTTTTCAATCTGGCTTCCGGCATCTTCTCTTTCCGCACAATGTATTCATGCAATGCTGATTTTGAGCTCAGAGCGGCATTCAGAATGGTGTTTCTGTCCAGACTGTTGATATTGATCAGATTTCCTTCCAGAGAAGCGAGGCACTGTTTGTCCCTGAAGCTGGAACCGACGAAAACATAAGTCCCTTTTTCCTTTGGTTTTCCCGCGGTGTTGTCGTAGAGCCACTCATCGACGTTGATTCGCCTGGATTTTCCGTAAATGATCTCAATATGAAAAGGAGCGCCCCGCTTTATGTCGCCGTTGTCGTAGCCGGCAAGAATCAGAGCCATCTGGAGCTGGAACGGATCGAGCTCCGTCACGATCAGGCTTTCGTGCATTCTTCCGCGCTGCGTTGAGACCAGCACTTCGATCACGCCTTCCCGGATGTTGATCCTGCCGGGGAAGGAGATGGAACGGTCGCTTTTTCTGATGAATGCCTTTCCCAGCAGAATATTGCCGTCTTTGTCTTTCCGTGCGCCGATTTTTTTCAGGAGTTCCGCATCCTGGGCACAGAAGGAAATGGAAAACAGAAGGGAGAGCAGAATGGAGAATATTTTCATGAGAGTCCTTTCCGGTTGAAGATTTTATAAAGAATGATCAGACGCCGTGCTGTTCCGCTGCGCCGGAAGAGAACCGCGCGGGACTTCCGGTCCTGCTTCGTTCCAGCTGCAAAAACCGGTCGTCGCAGACGAAATCCCGGATAACCCGCATGTTCGCATTGCGGCAGTTCATCCGGAAACGGTTCGGAACCGCCGGGTTCCGTCCGGAAATCTTCATTTCTGTTATCATATCATTTCCCGTGCAAATGTCAACCGGAAAGCATTGCATTTTTTTGGCTGATGAACACCAGCCAAAAATTTTATGATTTTCCCGTTTTTTGTTTTTGGTGTCTTGTCAAACAGAAAATTGTGCTTATAATTAAAAAAGTAAAGGAGCTGTGGAATTCCGATGAGACAACAATTGAAATATACGGAAATCAGTTTGGACAAGGAGAATTCCGAACCGCTTTATCTGCAGCTGGCAGGGGCGCTCCGCCGGCAGATCGGAATGACCTGTCTGAACAGCAATGAGCGCATGATTTCCGAGCGGAAACTTTCGGAGCAGCTCGGCGTGGACCGTACCACGGTGAACAAGGCTTACGCCGAACTTCTGAAGGAGGGGCTGCTTGCCCGGCATACTCCGAAGACACTCCGCATTTCCCCGGAGTGCCGCAGAAAACTGGTGGCTCCGTTCCCGAATATCGGCATTATCATACCGCAGCAGTTTTCCAGCCTGATTGAGACGAACAGCCTGTCTCTGCATTACATCAAGGGCATCATTGACAGCGCTGCGGCAAGGCACATCTCCACGATCATGATTCAGCTTCCTGATTTCAATGCCTCCTATGCGGAGATCGACCGTTTCATAGAGGAACTTGCCAAGCGGCTGATCGGAGTGATCCATATCGGCGGACGAAGCGTTTATCCGGATCGCCCGCTGGAGCGCCTGATGAAGTTTGAAAAACTCCCGCAGGTCATGATTTCCGCTTATCCGCATTTTCCGAATGTGGGTACTGTGACCGCTGATCCGTCTTCCGGCGGTTACGCCCTGGCGGAACAGATTCAGTCGCTCGGGCATAAAAAGGTCGGCATCATCCATTATATGTCGTCCATTGACGCGGAAGGCAGTGACAGTTATTTTGTTTACGAGGTGTATTCCCGCCCCGGGAAACTGCTTCAGATTTTTGAGAAGTATGGACTGGATTGCGAGGATCGGTTTCACTGTTTCGGGTGCAGGAACTTTTCCTCTATTCTGAAGACACTGAAGAGAAAGATGAAAGAAGGAAATCTTCCAACAGTGTACTGGTGCGTCAACGACGAAACTGCACACTGGACCATCGACGCCCTGACGGAACTCGGGTTGAAAGTTCCCGGGGATATCTCCGTCATCGGTTACGACGGCGTTTCCATTACTTCGGAAGAAAATTTGACGACGATCAGCCTTCCATTTTACGGCATCGGGTGCAAGGCGCTGAATCTGCTTCTGGATTATTATGAGAATGGGAAAACGGAGCGGAACAGTCATGTGGAAATAGCCACATCGCTTGTGGTGAAGAAGACATTGTCACGTGTAAAGCATAAATTATGGAAAGGGTGAAGAATGAAAAGTAAGAAAGGCGGAAGAATGTATTTCACATTGGTAGAACTCCTGGTCGTGATTGCGATCATCGCGATTCTCGCGGCGATGCTTCTTCCTGCATTGAATGTGGCAAGAGAGAAGGCGCGGACGATTGCCTGCGCCTCCAATCAGAAACAATGTTCCATGGAGCTGATGCAGTATGCGGACGACAACAAGGGGGCTCTGCCGCCCTGGTATTACAACGGGACAGCAAAATGGGGTAAAACTGATCAAAGCGAATGTTCCTGGTTTCATATTCTTGTCGATGCGCCATGGTGGTCTGAAAAGATAAAAAAGAAATGGCCGTATTTCCATTGTCCCTCCCTGCCGTTTAATCCTGCCTACGACAGCTTCATGCGTTCCTACGACAGTCAGATTTTCGGGTTGATCACCGCATGTGCCGGAGATCAGTTCAATATACATAACAAAAAAGTGGCTGCTGGTGCATCCTCTGCCTATCGTTATTCCGACAATGACCTGAAACGCCCCATGTCGGAGTTGCCGATGCTTGCGGATTCCACCCGCAGAAGCAGCAATGTCGGTCTGAAAATTCAAGTGGCTACGATTCATTACCGTTACAAATATGAGAATTCTTCCTCCCTCCATCTGCGGCATCCGGGCGACAGTGCGAACATTGCCTTTCTGGACGGGCATGTGGAGAGCCAGAACAAAGGAACAGTGATGTCCCGGAATGTTTTTCAGCATTGGGTGCTGAAAAACAATCTCTGGCAAAGCAAATGATTCAGAAAAATCAATAACAATTCAGAAAGGATATTCCATGAAATTAACTTGCGGAATAGGGATCTTCGCTCTCTGTTTTACTATGTTTGCCGCGGAGCATGTCAAGGTATCGCCGGAAGAGGTGTTGTTTCTTGCGCACTTCAATGCAAAAACAGGGTTTGAGAGGGGAAATGAAGGGGAGCTGATCAACAATGCGGAGATCACTTCCGGCAGCGGCGGTTTTCCGTTCAAAGACAGTTCTCCGGCAAATGAAGCACTGAACATTGTCGGCAAAGGAAGATATTTTTCCATCGGCGCCGATGGAAACTTCAATCCGGCACGGGGGACTCTGCAGTTCATGGTCAAGCCGCAGTGGGGGACAAAAGGGTATAATCACTGTGTCATCTTCCATCTGGTTTTTGACAAGGAGAAGCGCGGCAGCTATGCGTGGAATGGAGTGAATTCATTCTATATCCAGAAACCGCCTCAGCAGGAACATCTTGGCTTTACCCAGGACGGCAATCATGCCGCAAATGTGATAAAAAAACAGATCCCGCACAGCCTTGACAGGTGGTATCAGCTGACTGTCACATGGGATGCCGCGGCAGGGCAGCGCTCTTTTTATATCGACGGGGTGCTGATCGGGACAAAGAAATTTCGTCCGTTCAGCGCACAACCGGTGGAACTCTGCTTCGGCGGACTTAAAACATGGAACGGTCAGTCTTTGATCGATGAAGTCAGGATTCTGGACCGGGTTCTTACACCGGAGGAGGTCAGGCAGGATTATGACGCATTGAGGGAAGGCAGAGAGTTTCCCGCTCCGCCGAAACCGGGAACCGAAGATGTTTCCTTTTTTCCGGTAAAGCCGGAACAACAGCCGGAAAACGCAAATTTTACTGGTGAGGTTTTTCAGTGTCCCTATCTTGATGCGGATGCGGCTCTGGACGGAACGCTGAGTTCTCCTGTCTGGAAACGAGCCTGTACCGTTGGAAATTTTCTTTTCGCCGACGGGAAGAAGCCGGAGGCAGAAACGGAAGTCAAAATATTTCACAATGCGGAGGCGCTGTATCTGGGCGCGGTCATGAAGGAACCGGCGATGCAGTATCTGTCCGCCCGGTTTGATCAGAATGATTTGAACATCTGGAGCGACGACTGTTTTGAAATGGTTTTTGACATCGCAGGAAGGAGCGATACCTTTTACCATTTCGTAATCAATGCTTTAGGCTCCTGTTATGATGCGCGTGACGGCAACAAGACGTGGAATGCAAAAGGGATGCGGATCAAGACGAGCCGTCGGAAAGACTGCTGGATCGTGGAAATGAAGATTCCCTTTGCCGCATTCGGCGTGACGACGCCGCAGGTCGGCGAGTTCTGGGGAATCCGTTTCTGCCGGGAACGTTTTGCGTCAAAGACGGAATACACATCCAATCCTGTTGTAAAAAACGGACCGTTCAGCCAGAGAAACTATTTTGCGAAACTGCATTTTGCACCCGGCAGTTCGGAATATGAACTTGCGCTCCAGCCTGAACAGCAGACATTTCAGATGGGGGTCAATCCTTTGAAGTTCCGCTTGGAGAATCCCAAAGGAATCAAAGGCAAAGTCCGTCTGAAAACGCTGTTGTACGACAAGAATGGGAAATGTTTGGCTGTGGAAGAGAATGAAACCGGAGTTGCAGATAAGATTTCTCTGGCGGTCAAAGTTGCGGATGACCGTGCCGAACGCATGGCGGTTACTGTCCTGATTGATGGAAAAACCGTTTGCGGAACCGTTCTTCGGCGCGGATTCGATTCCACTGGAAAAGGGCTTCAGGCTCTTGCTGCCGAATTGGACGATATGAATGCTTACCTCGGCGAGCTGGGAAAAATCCGGCATCCGGTGCATTGCGGAGTTGTGTCTTCCATCGAACGCATGAAAAATGCTCTGGCGGAATATCGGGAAAAACTGGATTCCGCGCTTGAATCCGGGACAACGGTTTCTGAGGCGGAGACAGCGGAAATCGCGGCGCTGGCAAACGGATTCCGCAGATTTCAGGACAAATACCGTTATCTTGCCTGGGAGACCTCTCCGTGGGAATTCGGCTCTCCGGAAGCTCTGCCGCCGGTGAATTATAAACACAACCTGAAACTGGATTACCGGGTGGCGGGAAATGAGCGTGAAGCCAAGGTTTTTATCCTTTCCGGGCTCCTGTGCGGAAAACGCCTTGATCTTCGGATTATGCCGCGTTCCTATGATACGAGTGGAAAGTTTATTTCAACGGATCAGTTTGAAGTGTATCAGGAGCCGTTTGTCAATCATAACGGCGATCTTATTACTGCACCGCTGGTCCGGGCACCCGGAAATATCGTGACTCTGACTCCCGGCACCAATGTGCGCGTCTGGGTGATCTTCAATTCCCGCGGTGTGGCTCCCGGAAATTATGCGATGGAAATTGAAATCAAGCCGCAGTATGATTACAGCATTCCGAACAGAAGCATTCCCGTTGCATTGAAAGTTTGGAACTTCACACTTCCCGAAACGCATGAATGGCCGATTGATATGTTTTTCTGGGGTCCTCAGTTGAGCGGTATTGATGAAACTGCCATGCTGCGCCTGATGCATAATTACCACGTAAAGTGGACTATGACCGAATCCCACAGCTATCTGAATGGTTTTATCCGTGACCGCCGCTGGTTCGGAAGAGCGCCCGCGGGAAAGAAATACGATGAGAATTTAGTGAAACATGCGAATCAGGAGTTTTTTGAAGAAGCGAAACGCCTGAAAATGAAGATTGTATTTGCCTGGGGAACAGGTCCCGATGCGAACTGGCATAAACTCATGGCGGACCGTCTGCTGAAAATGGGTTTCACCTATCGGGATTTTATTTTCCACGGACTGCTGCGGGATGAATTTACCAGGAAAAATATTCCAGCGGAGGAGGCTGCGCGCCGGGAGACGAAAAAAGTGCTGCCCGAGGCTCAATTCATGGCGACTTATCTATCTACTCCGCCTCCCAGCGGTGCGACACTGGAAGATATTGAACAGACCGGGCTTAGTGATTTCTTCAAAGTCTGGGCTGTGATCTCCGGCAGACTTGAGGGAAAGCAGGGACCGGAAACCAAAGAATTTTTCCGGAGACGCGGAAATATCCTGTGGGCATACCGCTGCCAGACTCAAATGCAGCTTCAGTCTATCCTTTCCTATTACCGTTTCTTCCCGTGGACGGGATATCTGGAGGGACTTGACGGTGTTGCCTTCTGGTGCTCATACAGCGCGAAGGGCGATGACGGATTCGATCATCGCGACGGTTACGACGACGGCATCACGTGGCGTGGAATTGACAAGAAGCCGGTTCCAACGAAACGGCTTGAAGCCGTAAGAGAAGGGCTGGAGGACGTCGCTTACATGCACATACTGAAAAAGAGGATTGCTGCGGCAAAAAATAAGGGAATAGACTGTTCCGGATATGAAAAACTCCTGACGGTCATGCCGAAGGAAATCATGCGGGACGAGTCGCAGAAGAAACTGGATCTCTGGCGTCTTGAGGTGGGGGAGGCGATCGACAAACTCTCCCGCCAGATGAAATAAGGAGTGCAGCTGCAAGCCGGATTCATGAAACGTCCGGCTTATTCCGCTTCGGGAAAGAGGAGCAGGCAATGCCGGAAATGACCAGGACGGCGCCGGCGATTTCAAACAGTCCCAGGGATTCGCCGAGCAGTCCCCATGCCATAAGAATTGTCATGATCGGAGTCAGATACTGCATGATCGTAACGAGATTCAGGCTGATGCGTCCCATGGCGGCGTTCCATGCGTAAAAGCCGAGCGCCGTCGGGAAAACCGCAAGGTAGATCATCAGACTCCAGACCGCTCCCGATTGAGGCAGGGTGATTTCCCCGAGCCGAAAGCAGTTGATGACCAGAAGAGAGGCGGAGGCAAACAGCATCGACCAGGTCGTTACGGCAAGATCGTTGCCGGGAGTCACGACTTTTTTCGCGTAAACTGCCGCGATCGACCAGCTCAATGCCGAAACAAGCACCAGCAGATCCCCGCGGAAACTTGTCGGAGAATACGCGAAGCCGTGTTCCGTAATCACGCCGATCACCATCATGCAGCCGAGCGTTCCCAACGCCATCCCGATTCCCTGCCGGAGCGAGATTTTTTCCCCGATGAACAGTCCCAGCAGAATCGTCAGCACCGGAGCGCTTGACATAATCATGGAGGAGTTGATCGCCGTAGTGTAACGCTGTCCCCAGAACAGAAAAACGCTCATTCCCACGAAGGAGAACTGGCTCAGCAGCGCGACTTTCAGATAATCGCGTTTGGAAAGCGCAAACAATGATTTCGGGGTTGTCACCAGGCAGATGAGGAACAGCAGCAGTCCTCCGCCGCTGAACCGCAGCAGGGAGAGGGTCACGGGATCGACTTTCGCCTGTTCTCCGCGCATCAGCCAGCGGGTTGCAACGTAAACCGTCGCCCACAGAAACGCCGAAAGAAAAGACCAGAACACACCCCATCGCCGGGAGACGTTTTTTCCCTTGTTCACTTTTCCGCATCCTTCTCATAAACCGGGATCGCGGAGGTATCCTTGACCGTCTGGAGAATCAGGAGCGTCTGGCAGTCCCTGACTCCGAGCCTGCCGAGCTTGCGCACCAGCGACACATGGGCTTCCGGATCTTTTTCCCGAACCTTGATCAGATAGTAGAAGTCTCCCGCCATGAAGTGCACCTCCTGGACTTCCGGCAGCGCCGCGATCTTCTTTCCGACAGTCACTTCTCCCAGTTTCTCGTCCGCATGGATTTTGATGAAGCTGCCCATTCCCAGCCCGAGCGCGCGGGGATCGATCTTCGCCTCATATCCGGTGATGATTTTTTCCTGTTCCATCCGCTGAATCCGTTTCAGGACGGCGGACGGTGCAAGTTTGATTTTTCTTGCAATTTCCGCATTGGGCATTCTGGCGTTCTGCTGGAGCAGACGCAGAATCGCCTTGTCTGTTTTATCGAGCATGATTCTTCTCTGAATTTGATTTGTTTTAGAATAATATTCTGTTTTTATTTCTTTTAAAAGAATATCATTCCATAAAAATGCAAGCGATATTTTCAGGAAAATGGAGAAATCTGCAATCTTTTGTTCCGCGCAAAGGCATTCCGTGTCTGTCTGTTGACGTAAGACAGAACGCTTGACTTTTTCTTTTTACGGATTAAATTACGCCATTCCCGTTGTCAATCCTGATTATACGCAGGATTGACAACGGGATTTCGGGATTCCGAAGAATGAAATTTGCAATTTCGCCTTTTCCTGCTATATTATATGCCGAAGTTTTCTTCAGGGCAAGGTGCGACTCCTTACCGGCGGTAAAGTCCGCGAGCGGGTTCGATGAACCGCAGACATGGTGCGATTCCATGACCGACAGTTAAAGTCTGGATGAGAGAAGAAACGGCGTTGACGGCATACATGACTTTCAAATGTCCCCGCCTCACTTGTTCTTCCCCTCCGCCCCTGCAAATATTAAATTCAGCAAGGAGGCTGAGAAAATGAACTTTGAATTCGACAGTGTGGAATCCGTTCTGGAGGATGTCAGAAACGGCAGACTCATCATCGTCACTGATGATGAAAACCGGGAAAACGAAGGCGATCTGGTTTGCGCGACGGAAAAAGTGACTCCGGAAATCATCAACTTCATGGCAAAATACGCCCGCGGTCTGATCTGCGCTCCGATCACCGAGGAACGTGCGAAAGAACTCGGCATCACGCGTCCGCCCTCCACGGATCATTATCATACGCCGTTTACCGAGAGCGTCGATGCCGCGGAGGGAATCACGACCGGTATTTCCGCGTTCGACCGCGCTTATACGATCCGTCTTATGATGAACCCCGGAACCACGCGCAAGGATTTTGTGACTCCCGGGCATGTCTTCCCGCTGGCGGCGCGGCCCGGCGGGGTTCTCCAGAGAACCGGGCATACGGAAGCCTGCGTTGACCTTGCGCGCATGGCGGGGCTTTACCCTGCGGGAGCGATCTGCGAGATCATGAAGGACAACGGCGAGATGGCGCGTCTGCCGGAACTGATGGAATTCAAAAAGAAGCACGGGCTCAAGATTCTTTCCATTGCGGACCTGATCGCCTACCGCCGCCGCACGGAACATCTGGTCGTGTGCGAGGAATCCGTCAAACTGCCTACAAAGTATGGTGATTTCCAGATGTATCTCTACCGTTCCAGGATCGACAATTCGACGCATCTTGCCCTGGTCTGCGGGGACGTCAAGGGAAAAGAGTCGGTTCTTGTGCGGGTTCACAGCGAGTGTCTGACGGGAGATGTTTTCGGCTCCGCGCGCTGCGACTGCGGCGACCAGCTCCACACCGCCATGAAGATGATTGCGGAGGAAGGCTGCGGCGTATTGGTCTACATGCGTCAGGAAGGACGCGGCATCGGGCTTGAGAACAAACTTCATGCCTACAAACTGCAGGAGCAGGGCTGCGACACGGTCGAGGCGAATGAACGTCTCGGTTTCCCCGCCGATCTGCGCGAATACGGAGTCGGGGCGCAGATTTTGCTTGATCTCGGCATCAAGGGGGTGCGTCTGCTGACCAATAATCCGCAGAAGATCGTCGGCATCGACGGCTACGGCTTGAAAATCGTGGAGCGTGTCCCGATCATCATTCCGCCTCAGGAACACGACAGGTATTACCTTGAGACCAAGAAGATGAAAATGGGGCATCTGCTTGACGGCGCAGGACAGCCCGGATGCCCCTGAGTGATGAAAAGCGCCGCAGACGCCGTTTTTTCTCCGGTGTTTTTCATCTTTTTCATTTTTCTTGTCCGCACTGTTTTCATTTTAAGTTGAAACACCCGGAAAAACAAAGTATATTACACGGATTTAAAAAATATGGCGGAGTTAAGTTCAGTTTCATGATTTTTCTGCGATCTGGAACTTGAAACTCCAATTAACATGGGATGGATGTGAAAATGGCAGTTTATGAAGGAATGTTGAAAGCCGAAGGGCTGAAATTCGCAATCGTGTGTTCACGGTTCAATGAGTTCTTTGTCAGCAAACTTCTCGGGGGTGCGCTGGACACAATTGTGCGTCATGGCGGCGACAGGGAGAATGTCGATGTCGTATGGGTTCCGGGGGCATTCGAGATCCCGTTCATGGTTTCCAAACTGATGGACGTCGGGAAATATGATGCGGTCATCAGTCTCGGCTGCGTGATTCAGGGGTCCACGGCACATGCGGACTACATCAACAGCCAGGTATCCAAGGCTCTCGGACAGCTGGCGATTGAAAAGGGCGTTCCGGCGATTTACGGCGTTGTCACCACCGAGAATATCGAGCAGGCGATTGAGCGCAGCGGCACAAAGGCGGGGAACCGCGGTGCGGATGCGGCGCATACGGCGATTGAGATGGCGAATCTGGTAAAGACAATTCCTCAGAAAGTTTGAGACTGCCATCATGAATGAGTCAGAAAACAATCCGGCGGAAAGAAGCCAGAGAAAAAATGAGCATATTGCGCCGATGCTCCATTTCAAGCGGATGGGGCGCGAGCTTGCGATGCAGTATCTTTTTCAGTGCGATCTTGCCGGAAACGACAATTTTTCCGAATCACTTGAGAACTTCTGGACTCAGGCGGAGGAGTCCGGCGAGTTTCCGTCGAACCGTATCTTCCGCAAAGCCCGCAACTATGCGGAGAAAATCATTGCCGGGGTTTATGAACACGAACAGGAAATAGACAGGACCATTGAGTCTTTCTCGAAGAAGTGGGACATTGACCGGATGCCCGTCGTGGACCGCAATATCATGCGCGTCGCAATTTTCGAGTTGGAATTCTGCCCGGATATTCCGGCTCTGGTCAGCATTGACGAGGCGATTGAGATTTCAAAGGACTTCAGTTCCGAGAAATCCGGCGTTTTCATCAACGGGATCCTGAACGGCGTGAAAGATTCGCTCCCCGCCGGAGCGAAAAATCCTCCCGGACAGAAAACCAACGGAGAAAATGACTGATGTCGATATTCGATACATTTAAGCGGGGACTTCAAAAGACGGCAACGGCTCTTTCCCGTTCCGTCGGCGGTATTTTCACCAAAGTTGAAAAATGGGATGACGAGACTTTCAAAAAACTTGAAAATGAACTCATCTCCGCAGACTTCGGCGTCGCTGCGACAAAAAAGATCATGGCGGACATCAGGGACCGCTATCAACGCGGGATTCTGAACGGTTCCGACGACATTCTGAATGTCGCAAAGGAAGATATGATTGCAATGCTGAAACCGGGCACACGCAGGCTCCGGACGGCTCCGGACGGTTCCTTGACGGTGATCCTGATGGTCGGCGTGAACGGCAGCGGCAAGACCACCACCGCCGGAAAACTCGCTTATCTGTTGACGAATCAGGGCAGAAAAGTGACACTCGCCGCCTGTGACACGTTCCGTGCGGCGGCGGTCGAGCAGCTCAAACTCTGGGGGGAACGCACCAATTCGCAGGTTGTGGCTTCCAGGCAGGGGGCAGACGCCGCGGCGGTTGCCTATGACGCTGTTTCCTCGGCGATTGCGCGCGGATCGGACTATCTGATTATTGATACCGCGGGGCGTCAGCACAATCAGAAGGCGCTCATGGAGGAACTGGCGAAAATGCTGCGGATCATCAAAAAGCTGAAACCGGACGCCCCGCATGAGACTTTGTTGACCATTGATTCCAGTATCGGAACCAATGCGATTGCACAGGCACGTGAGTTTGCCGCCCTTTCCGGCGCAAGCGCACTGGTTCTGACCAAACTGGACGGCACCGGAAAAGGCGGCGCCGCGGCGGCGATTCAGGATGAATTCAAACTGCCGATTCTGTTCGTCGGGCTGGGTGAAGCTCCGGACGATCTTCAGGAATTTTCGCCCGAACATTATGCGGAGGCGATTTTTCTCGGGGACAAAAAGGATTGACGGTTGTTTCCGATTTGTTTCAAAAAATGAAATGCAGGCGGGCGGCGGCTCCTCTGCGGGAATAGGAGGCAGGATGAAAGTGCGAATCTTACTGACGGCCATGTTCTTTTCGGCGACGGTCATACTTCAGGCAGCGCAATTTGAATTGGCGGACAGTTTTGACAAGCAGGGAACGCTTTTTGACAAGCTGACTCCTGCCAACCTGCAGAACAACTCCGTGCTGAAAGCCGGTTCCAATTTCAAATGGCTGTCCTATAAACGCGACGCCGCGCGCTATCAGGCGCTCAGCCGCAGGAATATCACTTTCCTTTCCGAAGTGGTGCCGGAGGCGATTGTCCGCTTTAAAGACGGCAGGCTCAGCCGTTTTTATATCGCCGTATACAACAAGGGCGATTCGGAGCCGATTACCGATGAAGAGGAGTTTGAACGGAAGGTTGAAGCGCTGACGGAAAAGCTGTCGGAGAAAACCGGAGTCCGCCCGCAGGAAAACCAGAGACGTCTCGGTTCCAAGGCAAAAGTGAAGATGCGTGTCTGGAATACGCCGGTTCTCAGTTATCAGCTGCGCTGGAGTTCGAGCGACAAAGACTTTTTCCTCGCCGAATATATTCTCGTCACCATTGAACGGAATCAGGGGACGGAGGAAAACAGTACGGTGGTCGGCAAAGTGGAAAAAAGCGCCTCCCAGCTTTCCGCCAACGTCAGGAAGACGCCTGCGAACGATGTTTACATCGACGGCATTCCGATGGTGGACCAGGGCGCAAAGGGATATTGCGTTCCCGCAGTCGTGGAACGCATTATGAAATATTATGGTTCGGATGACGTCACGCAGCATACCATTGCGCAGATTGCCGGCACCGGAGTCACCGGCACCAATGCGGAAGAGATGTACAGTTCGCTGAAGCGCATCAGCAACCGCCTCGGATGCCGTCTGGAGTGCCATTATTCATTCATAGACGACATCCGGGATTTCCGGAGCTTCATAGACCGCTACAACGGTATTGCCAAAAGAAACAAGGCACCGCTTTTGAAGATTGTGACACGCGGCGATGTGATTTCCGTAAGCGCGACATTGAAGAATATCAGGCAGGACATTTTCGAGAAAGCCAGGCTGGACGACAAGAGGGAATTCAAAAAATTCAATAAGCGGATTCATGATTTCATTGATAAGGGGATTCCCGTCATCTGGTGCGTCCCCGGGCCCATGCGCATGATTATCGGCTATAACGACAGGGACTCCTCAATTGTGTTTTCCGATACGTGGGGAGCAAAATACGAGTTCCAGAAGATGAAAACGGACAAGGCATGGACCATGACGCAGGCCATGTATACGCTGGAGCCGAGAAAGAAGTAAATGCAGAAATGAATGATGATGCCAAATGGATGAGAAAAGCGCTCCGGCTGGCGGAAAAGGGGCTCGGGACAACGAGTCCGAATCCCATGGTCGGCGCCGTCATCGTGAAAGACGGCAGGATTCTCGGACAGGGCTGGCATGAGCGCGCCGGGGAAGGTCATGCGGAAGTCAACGCGATCCGCAGTGCCGCGGGCGAAAACCTGAAAGGCGCAACGATCTATGTCACTCTGGAACCCTGTTCGTCCTGGGGACGTACGCCGCCGTGCACGGATGCAATCGTCAATGCGGGGCTCGGCAGAGTCGTGATCGGATGTCTTGATCCGAACCCGAAACATGCGGGACGCTGCATCCCGATTCTCCGGCGGCACCATATTGAGGTCGCGGGTCCCGTCTGCGAGGAGCAGTGCAGGAAACTCAATGAAGCGTTTTTCCGGTGGATCACTGCAAAAAGACCGTTTGTCCTGCTGAAACTTGCGGAAACTCTGGACGGCAGGATTGCCACGGAAAACGGTTCTTCGCAGTGGATCACCGGAGAAGCCGCGCGGAGGCATGTCCAGAAACTGCGCCGGTGGGCGGACGCCGTGATGGCAGGCGCGGAAACCTACCGGAAGGATGCGCCCCGCTTTACGGTGCGCGGCAGGGACGGCAAAGTGCTGAAGACGCCGCGCAGGATCATTGTGACGCATACTCCGGAAAAATTTCTGCCGTATCCGGACGGCTGGGAGTTCGTTTCTCTGGACACGCGGGAAAAGTGGGAGACGTTTCTGGCGAGGCTGGGGGCGGAAAACATCACATCGCTTCTGATCGAGGGCGGGGGAGAACTTGCCGCCTCGGCGCTTCGGGCGGGGATTGTGGACAAGGTTGAGTTTCATATCGCGCCGAAAATTCTCGGTGGACGCGGAAGCCGTCCTTCCGTCGGCGGCGAAAATCCTGCTTCGGTTTCCGAGTCGCTGGAACTGGAACGGGTCGAAAGCCGAAGGCTCGGCGACGATTTCATCATCAGCGGCTATTTGAAGAAATGAGGTAAATGAGTCAATGTTTACGGGTTTGATACAATCGACGGGAGTGTTTCATTCCAGAAATCTTTCCGGCAGGGCGGGAAAACTCCGGGTCCGGACGGCGCATGCTTTCCCGGATCTTCAGATGGGGGAAAGCATTGCGGTCAACGGGGTCTGCCTGACTCTGGAAAAAGATCTCGGCGGCAATCTGCTGGAATTTCACGTCATGGAGGAGAGTTTCCGCCGGACGAATCTGGGGAATCTGAATGCCGGAAATCTTGTGAATCTGGAACGTGCGCTGGCAGTCGGAGACCGCCTCGGGGGGCATATCGTGAGCGGTCATGTCGACGGAACGGGGACGGTTCTGTCCCTCGGCAGAAACGGCGATGACATGGAGCTGAAAGTCGCCATTTCCCCGGAGGTGCGCGAGCAGATGGTGCCGAAGGGCAGCATTGCCATCGACGGTATTTCCCTGACGGTGGCGGCGCTCGGCGAAGACTGGTTTACAGTCTGCATTATCCCGACGACATGGCGTGAAACGAATCTTTCGCAATGCGGAAAAGGCGACATCCTGAATCTGGAAACCGATATGCTCGGCAAGTATGTCCTGAGCATGCTCCGGCGGATGAACGGGCGGCGGGAAAGCAATGTTTCCATGAACACACTTTACGAGGCCGGATTTCTGGAATGAGCGAACTCAGGAACATCATTGACATGCGCAGATACTACGCGAAGGCGGTCTTCGGATTCGCCGCCGCGAAAACGAATTTGCCGGTGTCATGGCTTTCGGATGCGGCGGATTTCAGGAACTTTGATGCGCTTGAAATCCTGCACGAACAGCTTGACGCGATGTCGGTGTTCCGGCGGGAGGCGCTTCTGGAGCGTTTCCCGGTGATTCACGGAGGAAATCTGACGGACAAGTCGCTTTCGCGCAACATCATATCCGCGCCGGTGAAAATTCAGGATGACTTCATCGCGGAGTCGGCGAGGGTTTTGAAAATGATTGCCGCGCAATACCGTCTGCGGACTGTCATTCTGGATCTGTCCGCCGGCAATGCGGCTGCCGATCCGGTGCAGAAGGAGGCGCTCCGGCGAATCCTGAGAAAACTTTACCCGTTTCTGCTGGAAAACGGACAGACTCTGCTTCTCCCGTTCCGGCTTCCTGTCCTGGGGGGATGTTCCGCGGAGGAGCTGGCGTCTTTTCTGCGAGAGACGATGATTCCGTCCGTCAAGGTGCGTCTGGACATCTATCCGCATGAGCTGAAAAAGAATTTCGATCCGCGGGAGATTGCGGGGAATCTGCGTTTTGAAGCCCGTTCCGTGACTTTCTGCTATGATGCGGACAGCGGAAACCGTCTGCTTCGCGCACACCTTGTCCCGTGGCTCAAATATTTTGCGTTGAATGCGTTTTACGGACCTTATTTCGTATGTCCGTTTTCACAGGAATACCGGCTCTCGCCGCTGGAAGCGGAATCCTATTCCAAACTGGTGGAAGAACTGAAACACAAACAGGAGTGACACATCATGAAAAGAACACTGAAACTCGGGGTCAATATCGACCACGTTGCAACGTTGAGACAGGCGCGCCTGGGCAAATTTCCGAGTACTGAATACGCGGCAAAGGTATGCGAACAGGCGGGGGCGGACGGCATCACCGCGCATCTCCGGGAGGACCGCCGTCACATACAGGATGCGGATATGGAGAGCCTGGTGCGCACAGTCAAACGCCTGAACATGGAGATGGCGGTTACGGACGAGATGGTCGCGATTGCCTCAAGGCTCCGTCCCGCGAATTGCTGCCTTGTTCCCGAAAAGCGTCAGGAACTTACCACGGAAGGCGGACTCGACGCCGCGGGTTCCCTGCCGAAACTCACCGGTGCGGTCAAGACGTTGAAAGACGCGGGAATTACGGTCAGTATCTTCATTGATCCCGTCGAGGCGCAGATCGAAGCTGCGAAAGCATCCGGCGCGGACTGTATCGAACTGCACACCGGAGCCTTTGCCAATGCGGTCGGCGAAGCGCAGAAAAAGGAGCTGGATCGTCTGGTCAAAGGCGCGGAGTTCGCGCACAGCCTCGGCTTGACGGTCAACGCCGGACATGGCATCGATTATGAGAATATCCAGCTGATGCTGAACGTTCCGTATCTTCATGAGCTGAATATCGGTTACAGCATCATCTGCCGTGCAGTCTTCACCGGACTCAAACATGCGGTTCAGGAGATGATTTCCAACCTGAACGCCTATGGCAAAAACGGCGAGAATTAAGAGCCGGAAACGACAGCGGGGAACTTGTTCCGTTCCCCGCTTTTCCGTGTCCGACGCGAGAATCAGTCATTCAGCCGTTCCGCAAGTTTCAGCAGTTTTCTGCCGGCGGCGTCCATATTTCCCCCTGAACTGAATCCTTCCTGAATGATCTGCGAGAGTTCTTTTTCCACGGCGGAGACATCCTTGCCCGCCTTTTTCCGTTCTCCGATTTTTTTCCGGCAGAATTTTGCAAGTTTGAACTCGACAAGCCCCTGATACCATGCCTCCTGCCGACGGGACGGAGTCAGGAGGTTCAGCCGGCTGTTTTGATAGATTGTGCCGTAATCGGCAATGACCTTGCTTCCGGGGGCGGAGTCATAGGAATTGAATGCGTCTCCGCTCATGGCGAAGAGATCGTAAAAGGTCGCCGGTCCCTCGAATCCCGCGTCCAGATTTTCCCAGAACAGGTGACGGTAACGCTGAGCCTGGACACTTTTCTCGAAGATGGAATAGGTCCAGATTTCGCGTCCGCTGTTCCGGTATTCGTCGATGAGTTTCCGGTTCATCTGCGGATAGAAGGGTTCCAGAATCTCGAAGAGTTCAAAGTAGCGCTGCTGGCGCCCGTCGTCCAGTTTGTAGGGATTTGCGAACAGGCGGAAGTTCGGATCAATACTCTTGATGAACTTTCCTCCGGCGAAGGCGAAGTGAGCCTTGTCCTTGGGATTTTCCGGATCGCCGTGCGGCTCGTCGGTCGGATAGAACGCATATTGTTCATAACCGAATCCCTTTTCCTTGAGCCAGTCGCGCAGAAGGCGCAGACGCTTTGCCAGCTCCGCCTGCCATTTCGGCTGCATGAAATTGACCCATGTCCCGTCCTCCAGCTTTATCGGTGCCCAGAGGGCGAATTCCGGATAGAACTGAAGGAAGATTTCCTCCTGCGGCACTCCGTTGTCCTTCAATGCCTGAATCATTTCCTCAAGGCGCGGGAAGACCGCCTTGCCGTCTGCATCATATTCGGGGTAATAATGATACGGCGTCGGAGTCACGCAGTTGAAACCGTATTCCTTCAATGCCCGTATGTGCCACGGGCGTTGAACCGCATAGGTCCAGCTGCGGACAAACACTTTCGAGACATCGACCGGGCTCACCCGCAGATTCAGCCTGATTTCCTTGGTCTCAAAACCGCTGAATGACGGATAGAGCCGGACTGTCCCCGCATAGTTCCCCGGTTTCAGCGCGGAGGTGTCAATGTCCAGCCATACCATTCCGGTATTGCCGGGGGCGACGCGGAGCATACTGCCGAGCGGCAGCTCGAAAAGAGGATCGGGAATCATGGCTCCGCCGTGGAGCTCGATGAATGCCGTTTCGCGGAAACGCACCAGCGGTTCCAGATTTTTCGAGTTCTTGTCCGCGGTGAAGGACAGATTTGTCATGAGGGCGCGGGAGGAAAGGTTGGTGACGAGAAATGCCGTGATTGCGCGTGCGCCTTTGGCTGTTTCCAGATTCAGCGTATTCAGCTCCCTTGTGCCGAACGGAATCTTGCGGTCCGGACCGAAATTCGCCCAGATGTCATCCTGCCAGACAAAGTGTGTTTTCCCTTTGTTGACCGCCTGGATCACCATGTTGGCGACCATTCCGAGCCGGTTGTGAAGCGCCGTCCAGTTTTTGAGCGATTCTCCTTTTTGCTGAACGTCCTGTTTGAATTTCGCAAGAGCGTTTTCCGCCGGACGGTTCGGTTTCGGAAGCGCTTTCAGCTCCGCTTCCAGAGGCTTTGCCAGGTTTGAGAAGTAGGCGCTTCTGCTTCCGAAGACGAATTTTCCGAAACGGTCCGGCGCGAGGAAACTGGTTCCGACCGGCGCCCAGCTGCTGAGCCCGCCGCAGGTCGCGCCTTCCCGTGCGAAGTTGCCGGTCCAGACGCTTCCCGGCACCGGAGCCGTTTTTCCGAAAACGGCAAGCGGAAGCGCCAGCTCAATGTCGAATGTATTGGCGGAGCGTGACGCCGCGATTTGCAATCCTGCCGGCGTCCAGGCTTCGCTTTTTCCGTTGGATGCGTGTTTCTTCCCCTGCCATGCACCGTTTGCGTTGACGAGAAGCTGGTAATAAGCATCGCTGTCTGCCGGGCGCAGGAAGAATTCCACGCAGTCGTCCAGCCAGATGTCTTCTCCGGTTTTCTGCTTCGCGCGCGGTTCCGTTCCCGCCGGATACGGGGAGCGGATTGCGGCGTAAAGGGTGTCGTCGGAGTAGAGCATGGCACCGGTGGATGCGGTCTTCTGAAATTTGGAGTCGGCTGTCTCCCACTGTCCGTTGATGCTCTGGCTCATGGCGCCGAGCACAAGGAACGGGGCGCTCCACTCCGCCGATTTCCAGCAGGAGTCGTCCAGGCTGCCGTCGATCTCAGGGGCTGCGTCTGTCTTTTTCAGCAGAAGATTGGCGTCTGCGCGTGATGCCGTGCCGTTCTCCTGCGTATTGTCTTCCTCCATCGGTGTTTCCGCCGGCAAGTCCATGATCTTCAAGCCTGCGATGAGCCCATCGAACGGTTCTCCGATGTTGCAGCCCCAATAGGAATACCCGACTGTCGCAAACGGATGGTGGATGTCTACCGGAGGCTCTTTGAAATCGGAAAAGCTCATGGCGCCGTTGTCCTCTTTCAGCAGTTTGCCGTCCAGATAGATTCGCGCCATTCCGCCGGAACGCACCGTCACGCGCAGGGTATGGAAACTGCCGGGCTGAAGTGCCGCGGGTGCGGTTTCCAGGGAGAATTTTCTTTTTTCCTGTTTGTTGTCGATATTGAAGAGAATTCCGAAACGGGAACCGGGCATGAGATAGATTCCGAAGTAGGCGCGTCCCCATGTGCTTTCCTGATAAGAGAACAGCGTCATTTTCCGCGACGGCGGCGCATTCAGCTTGAATGTGATGTCGATCGCCGCAGAGGAGTTCGACAGCTTGCCGAAATAGGCGCGATGCCCCTTTCCCGGTCCGCAGACCAGGGCGCCGCCTCCGTTGACGCCGCCTTCGGGCAGATAATCATTGCAGGTGACGGTTCCTTTCCGCTTGGAATCCGTACTTTGAAAAGACCACGTTTTGCCCTTTTGCGTTCCGTTTCGGAAATCCCATTGCAGTTCCGGCTGTGCTCCGGCTGTGATGAGAGTAAAGAGGAACAGGGCGGCGCAGGAAAGTGTTTTTCTCATAAGATTTTCTCTTTCAATGTTTACCGATCATAGCGGATATGTTCTGTCGTTGCAAGGTAATACAGTTTGTTCCCGTAAACATACTGTGCCCGGAAGGAGGAGACATTTCCGCCGATATGGAGCATGTTCACATTGCCCCGGTGCCAGTCGTGGGGAACGCTTGAACCGTCTCCGGGAGAATAGCCGTTCGGGATCATGAGCGTACCGGAATATATGTATTTCGTTGTGCTTGCACCATCGCTGATATACCACTTTTTGCTGGCGGATTTGACGTCGGCAAAGCGGAACCAGTTCTTGTTGGATTCCGCCTCGCCGAAATACCAGGGATTCTTATGGAGCACAGCGCTGCTGACGCAGTAACTGTTTAATCCCCAATACATTCGGGAAAACATGTTTGATGTTCCGAGAGACATGGAAGGGCAGAAAAACGTTTTGGCTCCGTTCGTTACTGCATCCGGACCTCCGCGTTTGTAGAACTTCGTATATCCCAGGGCATTGAAAACCATGTAATAAGTATATTTATTGTTTCCGTCCCCGAAAACATCGCTTGCCGGCGGCAGGGTGATTTTCTCCTTTGTTGATCTGAGGTTGTCCGGAACAATATAATCATAGTAGTCATTGCCGTAAAACTGCGAAAAGGTCCCGATGGTTTTCAGATTGTTGATGCAGGTGACGGAATGCGCCTTGAGTTTTGCCTTGTTCAAAGCGGGCAGGAGCATGGCGGCGAGAATGGCGATGATCGCTATAACGACCAGAAGTTCAATCAGTGTGAATAACCTGAAAACACGGGAGGAAGTTTCCTTTTCCCATGGCGTTGCGTTTTCCCGGTGCATCATTTTCTGTTCCTTTCCTGTTATATTTTTCTGATGATTGCTTTCGAGCAGACGATCCGTTCCAGATCGCCGGTCTTGTCCATTTCCCCGACAAGGGCTTCCGTTATCTCCTCGACCGCATGTTCCGCCGAGGAGATCGGGAGGTAATGAGTCCTGACCGCGTGGATGTTGTTGAAGCCGGCGACGAGGACGTCGGTTCCGACCCTGCGCCCGGTTTCCATCAGATACCGGACGCCGCCGACGGCAAAGTAATCGGAAAGATAGAAGAAACCGGAAATGGACGGATCCTGTTCCAGCGCCTCCCGTGTCTTTTCATAGCCGATCTGCGCAAAGGTGTCGATGTCGTCATGCTCCTTGAGATCGCCGAGATTCACGTAATAACGCTCCAGGAGCTCCTGTTCCTGCGCTTCCGGGAAAATCCGCTTCAGCCCCTGGAGCCGTTCGCTGTTGGCGGGATGCCCCAGGAAAAAGCGGAAATTCGACCTGCCTTCGCGCAGGAAGAAACGGATGATCTCTTCACAGGAGTCGGAGAGATCCTGCACGATGTTCCGGTGGAAGGAGGTCACATAGCCGATGACGGTCTTTTTGTGTTTCAGGATTTCCTGCTCCACTTTCCTTCCGCCGACGGGATCGCCGATTGCGATGAAACAGTCCACACCCCGGTTGACCAGGTCCCGGACGGTTTGAAGATTTTTCTCCTCGCTGTCGCTGAGAGTTACCAGGTAGGCGCCGTATCCTTTCAGTTCCAGCTTGTCCAGCAGCCGGATAATCATCGCCTGAATGTGTTCCTCCAGCGTGATCCGGTGCATGCCGAGCAGGACGCCGACGGTCCGCGTTTTGTCACCGCGGAGGAGCTTGTGCCCGAAATTCTGCTTGTAGCCGAGTTCGGAGGCGAGGGCGAATACACGCCGGCGTGTCTCCTCGGAACTGAAATCGTTCGCCTTCCGGTTCAGTATCTGCGAAACCGTGGACTGCGAGAGTCCCGCCCGTTCCGCAATGATTTTCAACATGCCAGCCATATTTCCGCCCTGATGTTCTTCTTCTTCTTACAAATCTGTTGACGAATTTTTCTTATGAAATTTTCGTATCTGTTTTTAATTATAAGCGAAAACCCCTGCTTTGTCAAGGGGAGCTCCGAAGAAAATTGAAAAAATCTGTCCTCCGGCAATTGAAGAATCAGGACATGGTTCCCGGAACTGTTTTGCCGCAATTTATGCAGTCCGGCTTGAAAAATCCGCATACCGGGTGTCTATTAATGGCTCGCAAAATTTTCAGAAACGACCCGCCGCGAGTCTGGAGAAGAGTTCTTCCGCGGATTTCACGACGAGCTTGAATGCAAGATCAGGAGGTATCGTCATAATGTATCCGCGCATTTATCTGGCCATTGACAACTGTTTCGCTTCAAAACGCTGGTCCGCGCCGGCGGATTGGATGAAAGTCATTTCCAACGCCGGCATTTATTATGTGGAAGCCAGTGCCGACAACGAGTGCGATCCGCTTTATTCGGGGGACGATTTTCTCAAGGACTGGTGCCGTGACGTCAAGGCGCATTCCGCAAAGACCGGCGTCAAGGTCATGAATCTCTATTCCGGGCATGGAACCTACGCGACTCTCGGACTTGCCTGTTTCGATTCTCGTGTCCGGGACCGCATGCAGCATCAGTGGCTTGAAGCCATGATCCGGAGCGCGGCGGAGCTCAAGGCGGGGCTCGGCTTCTTCTGTCATGCGTTCGACCAGCGCACACTTCAGAATCCGGAACTTTACGAGGCGGCGATGAACGATTTGAGAAGACGTCTTGCCGAGCTTGCCGCATTTGCGAAAACGCATGGCGTTGATTCCGTCGGCGTGGAGCAGATGTATACGCCGCATCAGGTTCCGTGGACCATTGAATCCGCGCGGGACATGCTTCGCCGGATTCATCAGTGCAACGGAAGCAATTTCTATCTGACCATTGACACCGGACATCAGTCCGGGCAGTATAAGTTCCGCCGTCCCACGCTGGAGACCGTCCGGAAAGCGGTGGAATCCATCCAGGCGGATGGCCGTATCGGGCATGTCTATCTGGGGTGCGACAAGGCGTATCAGACGGCCCGTGAGATGGCGGAAAAGGGGGAAAGCGCGGAAAAAATTCTGGATGCCGTCACTGCGGCAAACGAAGCGTATCCCCATCTGTTTTCCACGGAGCGCGACAGCGACACTTACAGCTGGCTTTCCGAGCTCGGCTGTTTTTCCCCGATCGTGCATCTCCAGCAGACGGACGGCAAATCTTCGGCGCATCAGCCGTTCGATGCGAAATGCAATGCCGCCGGCATCATCAAAGGCGAAAAACTCCTTCCCGCAATCGCGGAAGCCTACCGGAAGGAGTTTGCCGACATGCCGGAGAAATGCCCTGAAATCTGCCTGACTCTGGAAGTTTTTGCCGGAACTGCGGAATTGCCGGTCGATATTCTGAACAAAGTCAAAGATTCCGCCGCATACTGGCGCCAGTTCATCCCCGAGGACGGTATGCCTCTGGATGAATTGCTGAAACGCCTTTGAAGATTACGGTTTCCGGAGCCGGAGCTGAATTTCCGGCTCCGGCGTCATGGCTGCTGTTTGATTTTGAAATCGTAAAAACGGTTCCTGCCTTCACAGCCGATGATTCCCGCATAATAGGAGTCGGGCAGATTGTTGTCCGCATAGCCGAACGTTCTGCCGTCGCAGGTGACGGTCATGACTTTTCCGTGTTTCGTACAGGACAGCCTTACCTGAAGATTATAGCGCTTTCCCGGCAGGAATTCCGCTTCAAGAAATGCCGCTCTGCGCCAGGCGGGTCTGCCGTTCCTGTAGGTGTGATGCCAGATGTTGATTCCTTCGTTGAACAGCACGACTTCATAATGTTCGCGGTGTTCCGCTTCGCCTCTGGCATTCCTGCCGATTTCTCCGGCAATGACGATCAGCGGCGCCATGCGGTGATCGAAACTCATTGTGGAGGAGATCAGGCTGTCGCCCGTGAATTTTCTGTTGAGCATGATACAGGAATAAACTTCCGCCCCGTGCTTCCTGAGAAGGACGTCGTCGGGCAGGTCGGGCGTTTTGTTGGTGATGTGATCGTCCATCTGGAGCATTTCGCCCATATAGTCGAAACGGGGACTTTTCACGGGAATCCACGCCCCCGTGTCCCACTTGCCCCGTTCAAATGTGGTGGAATACTCCTCCGCCTGAACCGCCCCTGTGCAGCAACACAGGGAAACGGCGAGGGCGCGGGACACGTTTCCGGCTCTGCCCATTCTTTCTTTCTTGTATTTTCCGGTTATTTCTTTACCCACTTGCCATCTTTCTGGATGTATTCGCCGGGTCTGGCGATCTGTGCCAGCCTGGCGGCTCTCTGGGAGGCGACGACTTCGACGGATACATTCTCCTTTTTTGCGATGTAGGCGTAGACGGTTTTCCTGTCTGCGTTTTCCGCTTTGACCACAGCGTCCGCCTGCGGGGTGCTCTTGCCGCCGACAAAGGCGAGATAGCCTTTGGAGTCTTCCCCGATTACGCCGGCCTTTTTAAGTTCGATGATCTGCGGGATGCGCTGCTTCATGCGTGTCCGGATGTCCTGCGCGTTTGCGGACGGGATCAGAAATGCGCCGGCCATGAGGGCCGCCGAGAGAAATACGAGCATTTTTTTCATGATGATGTTCCTTTCCTGAATTGAAATTACTGTGCCGCTGCTTTATCGAGATCGCTGAAGTAGTCGTCAAGCGCCTTGTCCACTTTGACGTTGACGTCGATCGTGATGTGGACGGGTTTGATTTCGCTTTCCGTTTTGATCTCGTGATGTGTCCAGCAACCAGTGCAGAGCCCGGCGAGAACGATTGCCGCAAATGCGGTTACAGCATACATTTTCTTCATTTGCAAACCTCCTTGGTATTACTTGTTTCCATTGATTAATTTATTGTAGATCTGGTAAAGTTCAAGCGATTTCGTCAGCGGGATCGTGACATTGACATCCAGCGGGATTCCCTGAAAACGGTTGGTGCCCTGCGTCCTGACGGGGCGTCCGGTGTCGGGATCCACGGAGAAGTGAAGCGGACCGGACGGTTTTCCATCCACCTGGAATTTGAGCTTGAGGTCGTCTTTTTCTGTGTTCATCGTGAGCTTGACCCACTGATACTGGAAGTCTTTCAGGGCGGAAAGCGCGAAGGACATTTCGACCGAGGACTGGCCCATGGCGTTGACCGTTGCATTCGGAACCAGCTTGAGGATTCCCGTTTCTCCCGGCGTGGAATACAGGAACCCGTTGCGGAAAATGATCCTGCCGTTGCGGATTGAGACCGGAACCGTGCCGTTCAGTTCGGCATTGTCTCCGGCATCCGCTCCGATGCCGAACTGCGCGAGAAGCTGTCCGAGGCGGACTCTGTCGCAGTTCATGATCGTGCTGAAGCGTTCCGTTTCCGGGGCGATCTTGACGGAGCCGATGCGGATTTTCCCGTCGCACCAGTTGAACGTTGCGCCTTCAAGATACCAGACCTTCGGTGTTTCCATGCGGAAATTGACGCGCCCGGAGTCAAACTGCAGGGTGTCGAACTGAAACGCCTTGAAACGGAAAAGCTGTCCGGCGTCACTTTCAAGCTCCGGCAGATTCGGAAGCGAGAAACGGAGCGCCGCATCCGTGAGCTTGAGTTTCTTTTCCGCCGATTCCACGTTGATCTTTGAGAAGTTGACCGAGGCGCTGCCGCCGTGTCCGAGCGGCGTCCATTTGTAGGTGCAGTCCGCCTTGAGAGCAGCGGAGCTCAGCTGGAACGAATCCAGCGCCGGAAGATATTTTCCGAGCTCCAGCGGTTTTGCCAGGCCTTGTTCCGGGATGGAGAACCTGCCTTCAAGAAGCGTGCCTTCCTGCCGGAATGACACATCGAGGAGCGAACGCACTCCGAGGGTGTCAATGTCCGCGTGCAGTTTGTAATGTCCTTCTGCCGGGTTGGGATGAAGTTCCCCGGCGATATACCCGATTTCATGTTTGCCGCAGAGAATCCGCTCCACTGCAAAACGGCTTGCGCTTTTCCCGTCCAGATTCACCTGCGTGGAAATTCCGCGGAGAGCCGCCAGAACTGTATCGGCATTGGAGAACGCGAGTTCCGGCAGGTTCACGTCGACTCTGAGCTTCTCCGGAGTGCCTCCGAGATTCAGGCGGAATCCCTTTGCCGCAAGGGAAAACGCATCTTTGCTGATTTTCGCCTCCGGCACCCGGATTTGACCGGATACCCGGATGCTGTCCCCGAAGACGAGGCGGACATAGTTTTCTCTCCTGTCCAATGCAGGGAAAACAATTTTGACGCCGTTGAACAGGATTTCATGAGTCTTGACGGGGAGGGGATGGGGGTGCAGCGTGAATTCCGGAATGTCTTCCGGATTGCGCTTCAGTGAGAATGTCCCGGAGAGATCCCCTTCCTCCGTTCCGCCGATGTTGACGGTGCAGGTACCGTTGACGCCTTTGTCACGGTTCAGTTTGCTGCTTACGGAGAATTGTTTCAGCGCATAAGTGATGCCGCCGATCGTCGTATGGAGTCCGCCGGTGTATTCGATGTCCGCGACGCCGTTCCGGTAGGAGACTCCGGTTTTTGCGGAACCTTCTATCCGGTATGTTCCGCAGGGGTAGCTGAGCGACTGAACATCCAGCGTGCCTTTCAGATTTTCCAGCGTCATTTTTCTGAGATCCAGCGAGAAACTCCCCGCCAATGCAATTTGACCGCCGAGCGCCGGAGACGATGAGATCATATTCCTCAGCATCTGCGGCAGAGTGCCCGGCTGCAGTTTTATGTCGGCGGTTCCGAGGACGGTGCCTTTGTGCAGGTCGGCACTGCCGTTTAACCTGACCTGATTTCCGGCGGAAAGGAATATCTGCATGGAATAGGTTACGTTCTCCCAGCCGGACTGATCCGACTGGGTTACGGCTGCCATGAAGGGAACCAGCTGAAAATCATTGTCGCTGAGAAGGACCAGATTGCCGTTGAAATTGATTTCCCTGATTTTCAGCGGCAGAGTGAAGAACGGGGCGTCCGGCGGCTTTTCCGCTTTTTTTCCGGTCGCCTCCGCTGTCTTGAACAGGTGCAGCAGGGGACAATCCAGTTTGCCGTTTTTCAGGGACAAGGGCAGATTTACGTTGTAGAGGGTGACGGAGTCCAGGGTTCCGGAAAGAAGCCTGTGGGGGGCATAGGACATGCCCAGGTTTCCAAGCAGCATCTGCCTTCCCGGAGTGAAGGAGCTGTCTTTGGGAAAGGAGGCATTGACTCCGACCATGCTGCGGCCGAGTCCCAGCTCGCGCAGTTCGACGTTCATTCCGCCTTTCTCAATGCAGCGTTTCAGTATCCGGTTGGAGACGCTTTCAAGAAATCTCGGCAGAAAAAGCAGAAACAGGGGGATGAGGAGAAGCAGAAACCGGCAGATTCTCCACAGTTTTTTCCAGCGGGAAGGGCGCAGTGTTTCTTCCGCGTTTTTTTGCTGTTCCGGCGCTTTGGTCATTCCACCAGCCTCCGTACCGTTCCGTATTCGATGGTCTTGACAACCTGAAATGCGTGAAGCTGATCTTCACGCCAGCAGAGCCGTCCGTATTCGTCGTGACCGAAACAGCCGCGCGCAAAGTCTTCGGCAGCCTGCGGATAGACAATCCAGTCTCCATATTCTTTCAGCCGTTCCTGATTTTCCGCGGCGATGATGGAAAGCAGGTCTTTGTTTGCGCCGTGGCGGTGCGCATTCCGGCGTGCAGCGAAAACCTCCCGGAGTTCTTCGAGCGAGTGTCCCATGAGATTTACCGGGCATGGTTCCGAAATTCCGAGCAGGGGACCGGAATCCATCTCGGAGGCGCCGGGCGTGTAGGGCTGAACGAGAATGACGCTGCTGCGCAGAGAGGTCTTCCCGGAGAGTATGGCAAGTTCGATCGGAACGCTGTGGAGCCCGACCAGATAACGGCGTCCGTCTTTCATGACCGTGAGATCGCCGGGATGCACGTTCAGGCAGGGAAAGTCTCCGACGATATTGGTCAGAGGGACAAAACCGGCGAGAAGCCCGAAGTCAATTTTGTAAGGCGCGATCATGACGCGGAGCTGGTCTGTCCAGAGATCACGGATATGCCGCGCTTCGGGGGTCGCCAGCGTGACTTTGTCCTGTCCGCGGGCGCGGTAGAATTCAAAGATGCTGTGTTCAAGGAGGGGAAGACCGTATTTTTCCGCAATTTCGCGTGCTCTGCTGGTGCGCGGCCGGTCTGTCACAATCAGTGCCGGATGCCATGCGGCTCTGCTGCCGAGGCGTCTGTTATGTTCCAGAAGTTTTTCCGCATTTGTGCCGCTTCCGCTTAAAAAAATGGCCGCCGAGGGCTTTTTTGATGAATCTTTTAAAAAAACATTGACCATTAGAGATACTTTCGATTTGATTTTACACTAAACATGTCATAGAATATATGGTCAATGAAAAAAATCAAATTTTAATTACAGGATATTTTATGATGAAAGCAACTTTTTTTAGTCTGCTGACTGTATTTTTCGGACTTTCTGCTGTTTCCGCGGAAACGGCGGCGGTCAAAGCTGAAGAAAAATCCCCTGCAACGGTCAAGACGGAGGTCGCCTCTGAAGTCAAGGCGGCTCCCGCGCCTGGCGACGTGAAATCCCCGGAGACAGTCAAGGCTGAGAAAGAAGCACTTGCGGAAGAGAAGGAAAAAACGGCGCCTGAAGAGAAGACGGAAACAGCCGCAGGGACGTGCCGTGCTGAGGAGAAAGCACCGTCCGAGGCGGAACTTGCCGAAACTGTTACCGTGGAACGGGTTTCCACGCCTTCCGATGTGCGATATAAAAAGGGAAAGCGGATTCCGAATCTGATTCTGACTGCCAATTATCAAAGTCCGGTAGTTCTTGCCGAACTTGCGCGCAAGGACTCGGACGTGATGTATATTCTTCTTCCTACGGAGTGTTCCGTAGAGCAGAAAATCATGGTATATCCGCCGAACAAAGCGGATGCCTTCGAGGTCAAAGAGGAGATGCTTTCCAAGTTCATCTCGTTCGTGAATCCGAAACGGGTGATCTTTCTCGGCGGCGTGGAAGTGGTTCCCGCCAAGTACCGTCTTGCCGTTGAGCCCTCCTATGAGCATGTTGAAATTGAAGATCTGAACTGGAACATCAATGCGATCATTCTGGGCAATCTTCTGATGGATCGCGGGATGCAGAAGAAGTTCAAGGATTCTTCCAAGAACGATCCGGTGCCGGGAAAGTCGGAGTTTCAGGACAGGGCAGACGGCACAGTGACTGCGGAAGAGAAGAAGTAACGCCGGAAAGGGAGAACAAGAGATGCTGATCATTTACAAACTGGCGAGAAACACCTTTATCGAGTGTATCCGTGAACCGATTTATTTTCTGATGCTTGCCTGCGCGATGGTCATGATCGGGTTGTTCCCGACTGCTGCGATGTTCGTTTTTCGCGAGCAGATCAAGCTGGTGGTGGACAGTTCGATGGCGACGACTCTTGTATTCAGTCTTGTGGTGGCGGTGGTCTGCGCCGCCCACACGATCAGCCGTGAGATGAAAAACGGAACGGTTCTCCTGCTGATGTCCAAGCCGGTGACGCGCGGTTCCTTTGTGCTGGGGAAAATCCTCGGCATCATGGCTGCGATTACGATTTTCGTGTTCCTCTGCAACGCCGCGTCCCTGATGTCCGTCCTGATCGCCAAGGACCAGTTCCGCCTGGACTATACGGCGATGGGGCTCTATTATGCCGCGATTGCAATTTCCGCGCTCTACGGTGCGCTCCGCAACTTCTTCAATCAGAAATCCTTTACGGCAAATTCTCTGGTCGCCCTGCTGATTCTGATTCCTGTCCTTGCGGCGGTTTTCTACTTCGTCCGCATCAATGCCTATCATTCCCATGACATGATTGATCCGGAGGAGTTCATTGAGGCGAAACATCTGATTCCGGCTCTGCTTCTGCTGTTCCCGGCGGTCTGGACGATGGGCTCGATTACGGCGGCGCTTTCGACGCGGCTTGAGCTGGTTTCAAACCTGACGATCTGCACCGTGATTTTCATGCTCGGGCTGGTGTCGAAATACTTTGTGACGCAGTGGCTTGGAACGGGGCTCGTCGCCGATTTCGTGAGAACGCTGCTTCCGAACTGGCAGTATTTCTGGATGGCGGATGCTTTGGCAAGCCGGCAGGTGATCCCGTTCACTTATCTGCTGTGGGCGCTGGTATACGTTTTCTTCTATATCGGATTCTGGACCCTCTGGGCGATGGCTCTGTTCAATGAGCGGGAAATTGCAAAGGATTCCCGTTGAGAGACGGAACTTTTTCATAGAGCCGGTGTCAATGCAATCATCTGATATTTTTAAGTCTTTTCCGGGGAGCCGATGACGATTTCTGCAGAACATCTTTGTAAACGCTATGGGAACAAAGTATCCGTCGAGGACATGAGTTTTTCTCTTGACGGACATCATGTATTGGGGTTCATCGGTCCCAACGGCGCAGGCAAGACCACCACCATGCGGATGCTTTGCGGGATCATGCCGCCATCTTCGGGGGATGTGCTGATCGACGGCGCAAGTATTTTGAACGATCTTGTGACGGCGAAACAGAAGATCGGCTATCTGCCGGAAAATGCGCCGCTTCACGGAAGTATGACGGTTCATTCTTTTCTGACTTATTGCGGGCGCATGCGGGGGCTTTGCGGCAGGGCGCTGACGGAGGCTGTTGGCGCTTCAATTGAAAGGTGCGCTCTGGAGTCGGCGGAACAGGAGGAGATCGAATCGCTTTCAAAAGGATTCAAACGGCGGGTGTGTCTGGCGCAGGCGATCATGCACTCACCGAAAGTGCTTGTCATGGATGAACCTACGGATGGGCTTGACCCGAATCAGAAGCGCGAAATCCGTTCCCTGATCCGCAGCATGCGGGATCACAGCGCCATCATTGTTTCGACTCATATCCTGGAAGAGATTGATGCCGTGTGCGACCGCGTGCTGACGATCTGCGCCGGGCGCAAGGTGTTTGACGGAACGGTATCCGAGTTCCGCGCCCTGGTTCCGTCCGGGCGTCTGGACGATGTTTTTGCGATGCTTTCCGGAGGGATGCCGTCATGATGTTTTCCCTGAGAAAGATCCGTGCCGTCTGGCAGAGAGAGTTTTTCGCTGAGGCGGCTTCTCCAACCGCCTGGGTGTTCCTTGTGATCTTCCTCGAACTTTCCGCGTTTCTGACTTTCATCATGAGCGGATTGTTTTCTTACGGACAGGCGGATCTGTCGCCGTTTTTCGAGTGGTTCCCCTGGCTGTTTCTGTTCATCATCCCCGCGCTGGGAATGCCGCTGTGGTCCGAGGAGCGCAAGACCGGTTCCTTCGAGCTTTCCCTTTCGTTTCCCGTGACTTTGTGGGAACTTGCGCTCGGGAAATTCCTTGCTGGCATGACCCTGCTCCTGATTGCACTTCTGCTGACTGTTTCCGTCCCTCTGACGGCGCTTTACCTCGGGCGCCCCGATCTTGGCGCGATTGTCTGCGGTTATTTCGGCGCGCTGCTCCTGGGGGCGGTGTATCTTTCCGTTTCCTGCTTCTGTTCGGCGCTTTCCAAAAGCCAGACTGCAAGTTTCCTGTTTTCCCTGGTGATCTGCGCGGTGTTCATGACGATCGGGCTTCCCGTCGTTCTGGATATGGGGCTTCTTTTTCTGCCGGAATGGCTGGTGTCCGTTTTTTCCTATCTGGCATTTCTGCCTCATTACACGGCATTCCAGCGCGGATTTGTCGATTCCGCGGATCTTGTCTACTGCATCAGCCTGACTCTGTTTTTCCTCTGTCTGACAACCTTTTCACTGGAATTTGCGGCATCCGGCACGGGGAACATTTTTGCTCCCGGGGCATTGCGTGAAGCGTCGACGAAAAAAGCCTTCCGCCGTCTTGCCGCAAGGGTTGCGCTCTCTTTTTATGCGCTGATCTGCCTGAATCTGATCGGTTCGACATTTCAGCTGAGATGGGATATGAGTTCCGACGGGGCGTACTCCCTTTCCAAAGAGGCGGAAAATTTTGCTTCCTCGCTGGGAAATTCCGCGACATTGCGCTTTTATGCGTCGAAATCAAGTCCGCGTATGCCCGAGTCCATGAAGAAATATGCGGAGCGCGTCGAGTGGCTTCTCCGCGATCTCTGCAAGGCGTCCCGCGGCAAGTTGACTCTGCATGTGCTTGACCCCGAACCGGATTCGGAAGACGAGGAAGCCGCGTTCCTGGAAGGGCTGAAACCGTTCCAGATCAACAGCGGCGACCGTTTTTATCTCGGGCTCTCCGTATCGAATGCGGATCGCTGTGTCGCATTGCCTCAGCTTGCGCTTCAGCAGGAGAATCTGCTGGAATATGATGTCGTGCGCGCGATTCTGAATGTGACGGAGGAGAAACGCCCCGTAATCGGGATTATGAGTGCGCTTCCTGTTACGGGGACGCCGGTCAATCTGGGGCTTCAGCAGTATGACAAGGACAAGCCGCCCGTGTTCGAGCATCCGTGGTATATCGTCAATGAACTTTCACGCAACTATAATGTGATAAAGGTGCCGCTGGATACGGCTGTGATAGAGAATGTCGACGCGCTTCTCGTGATTCATCCCGCCGGAATTCAGGAGCGTGCCGTCTATGCGCTGGATCAGTATCTGATGCGCGGCGGGAAAATGGCGGTCTTCCTTGATCCGCGTTCTTTCTATGCAATGATCAAGCTGAAAAATGATTACAGTTACATGGAGAGAATTTCCTCATCGCTGGAGCCGTTGACGACGGCATGGGGCGTGTCATACAATCCGAATCTGGTGGCGGCGGATATGATTTATTCTTACCGCAGGGTTCTGCCGGAACGGATTGTTTCCAACCCCGTGGCGATGAATATTTCAGGGGAGGGGATTTCCCGCAAGCTGCCGCTGACCTCACCGCTGAACATGCTGGAACTCTGGTTTTCCGCCGGAGTCGAAGCGGTGCCGCCTTCGGGAGTTGCGGCGGAAACTCTGCTTTCAACATCCAATGATTCACAGATGGTCAGCGCATACGTTGCGGAGCGTCCGGAACTGATCCTGAAAAACTTCAAGGCGTCCGGAAGGAAAATCCCGCTTGGAATCCGTTTGAGCGGACGTTTCCCGAGCGCATTCCCGAAAGGGTCGCCCATTGTCTCCGACGAGCCACATTTGAAGGAATCGGTAAAGGAGACCGAGGTGTTTCTGTTCGGCGACAGCGACATGCTGTTCAACGATCTCTGCGTGAGGGCAGTGCGGGATGCCTACGGGCAGAACAATATTGTGCGGCAGAATGACAATATTGCCCTGCTGGAAGGGATGGTCGAGCAGATGACCAGCAGCGGCGGCTGGCTGTCCCGCATCCGGAACCGCGTCCCGATGAGCCGTCCGTTGACGAAGATCAACGAAATCAAGGCGCGTGCGGAACTTGCCTACAAGTCCCGTATTCTTGCGCTGGAGCGCGATCTGCGCGAGTCGCAGGAACAGGTGCAGGCGATCCGGAACCAGATGAACAGCGGCGCCCGGAAGGAGCTGACTGCGGAACAGAAGGCGGAGCTCAAGGAGTATTCCTTCAAAAATTCGCAGGTGCGCCGTGAACTGAAGGATGTCCGCAAACAGCTTCGCGCGGACATGAACCGGATTGACACGGTTCTTAGAGTTGTGAATTTGCTGATGGTGCCCGGCCTGGTGATTCTCGCCGGTCTGGTCTGGTCATTCTTCCGGTTTTCCAAATGGAGACGTAAAAAATGAACAGGAAATCCTTGTTTCTGCTTCTTTTCTTTCTTATGCTGACTGTTCTTGCCGTTTGTGCGCTGATGGTGCGGGGACGTTCTGCGGGCTTCACCGCCGGAATCCGTTCGGAAATTCCGAAGTTCAATCCGGAGGAGATTGCCTCGATTCGGATTGAGTGGCGGACCAATGTGGTGAATCTGGAACGGAAAGACGGCAGCTGGAAAATTGCCGAGCGCGGAATGAAGGACGCCTCCGCAGTAAAGGTTTCAAAACTTTTGAATTCACTTTCAACGCTGGGCGCCGTCAAGAAACTGGACGATTGCAGCCGGGGCATCCTCGAACGGCTCCGTCTCGTGACGGATGATCCGAAAATCGTGCCGGGGATCACCGTGACTCTGAAGGGGGAGGCGGGAGATGAAAAGTTCAAGATCATACTGGGCAAAGGGCATTTTGTAAAGCCGGAACCGGGAATGCCTCCGGCGGAAAATGCGGAGGGTCGTTATGTGAAAATCGGCGATGGCGTCTATCTGATTGCAAAGGTGTTTGAAGACTGCCATCCGATTCCGCCTGTATGGATTGAGCCGCTGCGTCTGTTCAGCCTGAACAAGGCGCTTTCCATCATTGCCGCGGATTCCGGCAATACGCTGTGGTCGGTGGTTCGCGGGAATACGGCGCAGCCTTTCACTTTGGTATTGCCCCGGGATGCCAAAGTGGACGTCGGAATTCTTGCTCTGCTGGCGGATATGCTTTCCAAGCCGTTCGGGGCGGATCTTTCCATGGAAGATCCCGCGAAGATGGTTTTTCCCAGAAGTGTGCGTTTCCGCTGTGCCGACGGTTTTGATTATTTTCTCAAGGTGGCGCGCAAGGACAACAGGGAATATGCCGTCGTGCAGGTGACATACGAGCCGGCACGGGTTGTCGAGCTTCCCGGGGAGACTCCCGACCAGCTGATGAAACGCAAGGCGTTCCTGCAGAGCCGTCTTGAATTTGAACGGCGCTATTTCCAGGACAATCTCTTTCTGGTTGCGGACAAGGTGAAACTTTATGACCAGATCGGTCAGCTGCCGCTCAAGAAGTAAGACGCCGGGAAAGACTCCGGCTTTCCTGCCGCGAGTCTCAGCCGGGCACTCCCTGCTTTGACGGAATAAATCCAGGCTGAATTGTTCCTGAAATCAGACAATCTTGTAAGAAAAATAATTTTTTCGGGAAACCTATGTGAACTTTTTGAAAACCTTTGTGTCCATATCGTTCGTGAACCTTGCAGTGTTCCGAAAGGAGGTCCCACTATGGATACGAAGTCTGTCAACGAAGTTCCGCCCCGCCCCGCGGTGATCCGTGAGCGTTACGCCGGATTCCTTTCCGAGCTGAACCGTTACCTGGATCATTACAAGGCGGGTTTTATTGCCGGAATGAATGAAAAGTTTGAGCTGGACGAACCCAAAAAGCCTCGTCCCGGGGCGAACTGAGCATGGAAGCCGGACACCTTCTGCGTCAGTCCGGCTCTTCTATTTCAGATTCAGCACCTTGCGCATGAATTCCTCCCCGTGCATGAATCCGAGGGAGCCGTTCGGAGCGTCTTTTTCGGAATAGTGCATGACGGAGTCCGCCGTGATGTGATCACCGCAGATTGCGACGGGCACCGGTGTGCGGGTATGCTTCCGCAGATGAATCGGCACCGGGTGATCCGGCAGAACCGCGAAGGTGACGCCGCGGCCTTCCAGTGCTTTCATGACCGGCGCCACGACACGATTTTCAAATTCTTTAATCGCCTGCATCTTGAGTTTCAGGTCGCCGAGATGGGAACACTCGTCGATCGCTTCAAGGTGCACGTAGACCATATCATGATCTTCAAGCGCCTTGATTGCCGCTTGTGCCTTGCCCTCATAGTTTGTATCAATGAACCCGGTCGCTCCGGGCACTTTGATTACGTCCATTCCGGCGCATTTCGCAATTCCGAAAATCACATCGACGGCACTGATGACCGCACCGGTTTTTCCGCTGTATTTTCCGGAAAAAGAGGTGAAATGCGGGCGGCGTCCCGGGCTCCATGGCCAGATCATATTCGCCGGAACTTCCGCGTTTCTGTTCAGCGGATGCCGTTCCAGGAATTCCGCGGTTCTCCTGGTCAGGTCGTTCAGAAAGGCGACGGTATGCGCCGCCTCGCTTGAATCATCCAGCGGAGAGAGCCCGAGTCTGGAAACAGGTTCATCCTGCGAGGAGTCGGGTTTGAAATAGCTGATGTTCGCGCTGAACTCCTTCCCGTGGAGCACCAGCAGGTTTCTGTAACTGACTCCCGGATGAAAAGTGATCTTTTCGGAGCCGAAATGCTTCTGAAGGTCTTCCATGAGCTGTGCGGAAACTTTGTTGTCGATGTGTCCGGAAGAGTAATCCTTGAGGATGCCGTCTTTGACATTGACCAGGTTGCAGCGCCATGCGATGTCGTCATCCTTGAGGACGATTCCCCGGCTTTCCGCTTCGATCGGGCCGCGGCCCGGATAGAATTCCGCGAGACTGTATCCCATGACGGACATGTTCGCCGCGTCGGAGGAGGTGGGGAAGCCGTCCGGCAGACTGAGGAATGTTCCGGAGGCGCCTTTTGCGGCGATACTGTCCATGAAAGGAGTATCGACGGCTTCGAGCGGTGTTTTCCCGCCGAGTTCCGCTAAAGGTTCATCCGCCATTCCGTCCGCAAGGAATATGACTGCCTTGCCCCTGTATTGATTCTCGCTCATTGGAAACTCCATAAGTTGATGTTCACTGAAAAGTGGGAAATATAACCCGTGAAGCGGTTATTTTCAAAATAAAATCCGTCCGCCTGATCGTTTTTGTCATAGAATGATCAATAATGCTATTGATTTCCGGGAAAGCCCATACATATTAATGAGCTATTGTCACCGGAAAGTTAATTTTTTGAAAGGGTTGCTGAACCATGTCTGCTGTAAAGCAAATCAAGGTCGGAATCATCGGATGCGGCGTCATTGCGCCATGTCATATTGGAAGCTATCTCAAACTGCCGGAAGTCAAGGTGGTTCATCTTTGCGACAAGGTCCCCGCCAAAGCGGAGAAACTTGCCCGGGAATACGGGATCGGAAAAGTTTCGCAGGATTACAGGGAGCTGCTGGCGGATCCGGAGGTTGATGCCGTTTCCATCTGTACGGATCATGTGAGTCATTCCCGGATTGCCGTTGACGCTTTGAATGCCGGAAAGCATGTGATCTGCGAAAAATCGCTGGCATCTTCCAAAGAGAAGCTGGATGCGATGCTTGACGCGGCGCGCAGACATCCGGAGCTCGTCTTCAGCGGCGTTTTCCAGCACCGTTTTGATCCGGGATACAATTATGTCCGCGGGATCATCGCCTCCGGCGTGTTCGGAACGATGCTGACCGCGAATCTGAATGTGCTCTGTCTGCGGACCAACGAGTATTACAATGCCGACGCCTGGCGCGGCACCTGGGCGGAGGAGGGCGGAGCGGTTCTCATCAATCAGTCCATTCATTTTATTGATATGATTTCATGGCTGATGGGCGGAGTCGAATCCGTTGCCGCCTGTTATGCGAATCTGAATCACCGGGGCGTCATTGAGTGCGAAGACACCGCGGCTGCGGCGCTCGTTTACAGAAACGGCGCGCTGGGAACGATTTCCGCGACTTCCGCAAGCCCGATTGAATGGGAGCCGACAATGTCTTTCAACGGCACCGCCGGTTCACTGGATCTGCGAAACGGCGAACTTCTGCGGATTGATTTCAAGGATAAGGCGCTGGAGGGGAAAATCCGTTCCGGCTTCGACGGAATCAAGGAGGAGGGGGAGAGCCTGATCAAGTCGAAGGATTATTACGGTTACGGGCATCCCGGTCAGATGGATGATTTCATCCGGGCGATTCGCGAGGGAACGCCGCTGAAGGTTCCGGTGGAATCCGCGGCACATGCTCCGGATATTGTTCTTTCCATTTATGAATCCTGGAACACGGGAAGACGTGTCAAAATCACGCATTGAAGCTGAACGGCTCGGGAACAAAAGGAAAATCAGGAGCGATCATGAAGACCCGGGAACGGATTCAACGGATTTTCAATTTCGAGTCCCCGGACCGGCTTCCGGTCATTGAGTGGGCGGTCTGGTGGGATCAGACGGTGAAACGCTGGGAGCAGGAGGGGTTGCCCCGCGGGCTTTCCAACGTCGAACTTCAGGAATATTTTGATCTTGATGTGCTTGTGCAGCAATGGATTTCGCCCCGTACCGGACCGCTCCCTGCGCCGGCTTCGCACGGGGCGCCGATCCTTCAGAATCTGGAGGACTACGAAGCCTGCCGCAGGGCGGGGAGCATTCACGACGCCGGGAAGATCGACTTTGATTTCTTTGACCGGTATGCACGGAAGCATGAGGAGGGGGATGCCGCATTCTGGTTTACCCTGGAGGGCTTCTTCTGGTTTCCGCGGACGCTGCTCGGGATCGAACCGCATCTATACGCGTTTTATGACCGGCCGGAGCTGCTTCACCGGATGAATCAGGATCAGGTCGATTTTTCGCTCCGGATTCTGGAAAAACTCTTTCGCCGGTACCGTCCGGAGTTCATGACGTTCGCGGAGGATTTGAGTTACAATCACGGCCCCATGCTTTCCCGGGAGCTGTTCGATGAATTTCTCGTTCCCTGTTACCGGCAGCTTATACCGCTGCTTCATGAACATGGAGTCAAGGTTTTTGTCGATTCCGACGGCGACATTTCCGAATGTCTCGGCTGGTTCCGGGATGCCGGCTTCGACGGGATTCTTCCGTTGGAGCGGATGGCGGGGGTGGATGTGCAGAGTCTGCGTGAACGGTACCCGGACATGCTCTTTCTCGGTGCATTCGATAAAACAGTCATGCACAGGGGGGAGGCTGCAATCCGACGGGAGTTTGAGCGCCTGATGCCGGTTGCCCGCGGAGGCGGGTTCATTCCCGGCTGCGATCATCAGACGCCGCCGGAGGTGTCCCTGTCGGATTACCGGTTGTATCTGAAACTTTACCGGGAATATGCCGGACGGATTCATGGATGAATCTTCCTTCCGGCTCCGTCCCCTGTTTCTGATGAGAATTTCCGGCGGCTTTGCGCGAGGGGCGGAATTCTCCTGTCATCGAGTGCATCGCTGTTTTCCGGCTGTTTGAAGAAAAAAGTTCTTTGACGTTTTTTACCGTCGGCGCAGTTGAAATACATGGGAAATTTTTTCCAGAAGGGACTTATTGCCTGAAACATCACAATTTTATGAAATGAAACGGGAATCCGTGGGATGCCGGAGTGGAAACGGGGTTGTAAAAATTTCTTTTTATGATAAATTGACTGTTGTTCGGGAGGAATCGTGGATTTTTCAATAGGAGGGGGGAATCACATTCTCTGAAAATGATTCGTTGTTTTTGAGAAAAAATCAGATTTGGCGGAACTTATTGGGAGAGGGAATGTCAAAGGAGATGTGAATTTATGAATGATGATGTGAAAGCTTATGAGGAAAAACTGATAAAAGAGTTCAAGGAAGGGAACAGGGAACGGTTCGATGAACTGGTTTCCTCCTATGGTCCGAAACTCTATCGGTTTGCTTACGGTCTGCTGGGCAATCATCATGATGCGGAGGAAGTTGTTCAGGATGCGTTTGTGCGTGCTTTTCATGCGCTGGACAGCTTTCGGGGAGATGCGAGTTTCGATACTTGGATGCACCGCATTACGATGAACCTGGCGCGGAACAAGTTTCATTGGAACAGAAGACGCGGCGAAGGCATGAAGATCAGCCTTTCCGATCCGGAGAGCAATCCGCTGGATGACAGCGGCGATTACGATCTGGAACTGCCCGATGAAACCCATTCGCCTGACACTCTGCTTGAAAAGGCGGAGCTGGAGGATAACGTGGTAAAGGGAATCAGACGTCTGCCGGACAGTTTGCGGGAGGCGATGATTCTGAGACATTTGAAAGATATGCCGTATGAGCAGATAGCCTCTGTTCTGGAGTGCAAGATCGGGACGGTGAAGTCCAGAATTGCACGGGGAAGAGAGCTTCTGCGGGAGTTTCTGATTCATGTGGATTCGGATACTGCCCCGACCGGAAAAGGGCGGTCGGCTTCGGTGTAGACAACCAATCAGGAATCATAACATTGGAGCTGGGGAATGGCTAAGAGCATACCCGATGAAGATCTGTCCGTCAAAGCGGAAAATGTTTGTATTGCACCGGAAAACCTCAGCGCTTTGATCGACGGTGAATATGAACTGACTCCGGAGGAACGCGAACATTTGAAACACTGCAGAAAATGTTCCGCCCTCCATCAGTCGTATCAGATTGTCGCAGGCGCCGTAGGGAAAAGCCTGGACTTCAAGTGCCCTGAAAGACTCTCCGAGCGTCTGGTTCAAGGGGTTCGGGAGAAGCTCGAACAGGAAGACCGGCGGAAAAACGCCGGGCATCAGCATTTCCTTGCATGGACTGCGCGGATCGCCGCCATGCTTGTGCTGCTGGGGCTGATCGGCTATTTTGCATTCAAGGACGGCGGAGCGGTTTCCCAGCATAAGAGAGTTCAGCCGGAAGAGATTGTCGTCGCGCCCGGCGGAAGTGATGCCGAGTGGCGGCCCGCTCCCTCGAATTACGGCATCGACATCACCAATACCCGTCTTGCCGCGACCGATGCGCCACCGGTCAAGTTCTCCGATGCGGCGGTGACGCAGGTGGAGAAGGTGGCGAGGATTGAACCGAAAGTCCGCCAGGTCTGGATTTATGACAGAAAGCAGAAACTTGCGGATGTGGAGCGTGCGTTGCGGAGCGTGATCGGAAATCTCAATATTCCCTGGTCTTCCGTCAGAATGGACATTGTCCCCGGCAGTACCGAGCTGAAAGCCTTTTTCAATATCAGCAGCTATCAGGCGGTGTTGCTTTCCCGTGCCCTGAAAGACGCCGGATATTCCCTGATTTCTCCTGCGCAGCCGCAGCCGGAACAGACTCACTTCATCGGAACCGGTCGCGAGGAGATAGAATATTCTTTGATTTTCTCGCCGAAAGCCACGGATCGGAAATAAGATATTTTTCCTCATTTCCGTTCCGCGGAATTCACGGTTTTGCCATTCCGCAGTCTCTTGCGGGAATCCGTCTGAAAGAATCGGTCTTACTGAATTATCTATGTATTTCTGTCTGCAGGTATTGACAATTTCCTGCTTTTGATTATAATATATATATTATTCTTTTATTGCTGTTTCGATATTGAGAGGCGGCAGCGGGTGCCGCTGCAAAGCGGACTGTCGCCGGCGATAAAAGATTGCGGAATGATTTTATGGAAATTCGGGTTTGGAGGGAGAAGAAAATGGGAAGAGGCAGGGAGAAGTTTACCCTTATTGAACTTTTAGTTGTAATATCAATCATTGCGATTCTCGCCAGTATGCTGCTTCCCGCCTTGTCCAAAGCCAGAGCCACTGCCCAGGGGATCAAATGCGTCAGCAATCTCAAGCAGGTTGGAATCATGATTAATCTGTATATTTCGGATTACAGTGATTATTATATCAAGCATTATTATACAAGCGGCGGCAATTGGGTGGCAACGATGTTCAACAAAGGTTACATCCCCAATCTTTCCTATCTCCGCTGTCCTGTGACCAACAGTCCCTGGTCGATGGAATCCTGGAAGAGCCAGGTTCCCCCGCTCGGTCCCAGCGGCTATTTGACGAATGCGGACTATGGTTACAATCATGCCAATCTCGGCGGTGTGGACAGTGTCAGAGGGATCAAAACCAACCTGGTGAAGTTTCCCAGCCATACCGTAATGGTCGGCGACAGCGTCAGTCAGGTAACATTGACCACCGGATTTCCGTATGGCGCATCGGAGCTGTATTCATATTACGTTACCGGAAGCTATGGCATTGTCGATCTTCGCCATCGCGGCGCGGCGAATGTCATCTGGGCTGATGCGCATGTTTCCACGGAGCGTGTGCCTGGTCTGAGCAGAACCGGCCCGAGTGCCGAGGCGGGAAATCCATATCGGGCAGGGGGTCCCTTTGGCGGATACGGCAGTGCGGATCTCAGCAAAGATCCTTTCGGCTGGTATTTAACGCAGTACTGAGGGGACGGTTATGAAAATGAAGAATATCCTGCTGACGTCTCTGCTTTTTTCCCTGTCTGCTGCATTCTGTTCGGAAACGGTATTGTTTCTGGAAGATTTTGAATCGCGGAACACTCCGCCGGGCAGCAGTGCCGCCCTGACGGCAGGTTCTTTTGAGCTGGTGTCTCCGGGCAGGGACAGTAAAAAATCGCTTCGTGCGGTGAAGCCGGATGAATGCGGCTTTTTTTCCTGTGGGTTCAATGTGAAGATTCCGGAGACTTCCCGGGGACGTTTTCTGAAAATCACCGCTGATCTCCGGACGGAGGCTCTGGGAATCGGTTCGGAATATTTCCTGATGGTCGGACAGTCAGCCGGCGGCAAAAGCAACGGTCCGAATCTGTTTTTCGCTTACGATGACGGGCTTGTTCGCCAATCCGCTTTCGGTGGGCAGTACAAGACTCCGCAGACCAGCGGCGTCTGGAAGCAGACCGTGCATCAATTTCAGCTGCGCCCGGATACCGATCAGCTGAAGGTCAGTCTGGTGATGCGCGGCGGTGAACAGATCGTTTATTTTGACAATCTGCGGATTTCCGATGTGGGCACCTCGGCGCTTCCCGCTTCCATGCCGGTGATTTACGCCGGGAAACTGGACTGGCCCTATGGAATGATTGATCTGGACGACGTTATTCCCGGCGCGGTTTACACTGTTGATGTTCAGGTCAGCAGACCTGAACCGCAAGCTGCCGTCGACAATCTTACTCCCGGTGCTCAGGCAAGTCCGCTGAGTCCTCCTGCCGGTCTGCAGGGAATGGGAATCGCCATGAGACCTTACGGACTGGACGGCAGGCCCATGGCGACATTGCAGCTGACGCCGCTTTCCATCTGCGGAAACCGGGGCACTTACCGTTTCGTGGTTCCTGATATGGCTGTCCGGGTGGAGCTGGATCTCCATAATGATGATCTGATCCGTTTCAATCACAATCAGCTGGCTGCCCAGGCAAGGCGTTATCAGCAGGTTACGGTAAAGCTGGACAACTATGGAGAAATTACCGCGGACAATGCTTTTTACCAGTATGTCTACCGCGGCCGTCCGGACAAGCTGAAGATCCGTCAGTTTTTAGAACTGGATCCCTTCAGTCTTGCCGCAATCAAGCATCAGCTCTCCCTCCGTCCCGAGGCACGTCTGGAGCTTGTCAATTCCCGTGGCGGCATGTGCTTCCGTTTGAATGGAACTTTGATTCCTCCGATGGCTGTGTCTTACAATCTCGATCAGGATCAATACCGCTGGTGCGACCAATTGGCGGAGTCCGGAATCAATGTCGTTTTTGCGAGGCTCCCTTACGGCGGCGTAGCGCTCGGTAACACCTGGAAGGCGGACGGAACATTTGATTTTTCCGGCATTGACCGCAATATCTACAATATTCTTGCCCAGAATCCGCAGGCTGTGATTATCCTGTCCATCGACTCGATCTATCCGCCGAACTGGTGGGCGGAAAAGAATCAGTCGGAATTGATGCGTGACCAGGATGGTAATTTTGTCTGGAGTTATGGCGGATTCATGTATCAGTGCTTTTACGGTTCCTTCGCTGATTTGAAAAAAAAGGCGGATGCACTGGCGGGAAATCCGAAGGAGATGCACATTGCCCGCGGCGGGAAGGAGTCCGGTTTCTTTCTGCCCTCGCTTTCTTCTGTCAAATACCGGCAGGCGGTCCATCATTATTTGAAGGCGCTGCGTGAACATGTCGATCGGCAGCCGTATGGGAAAGTGGTGGCGGGATACCGTTTCCTTTCCGGTTATGACGGTCAGTGGGGACTGCCTTATGAACAGCTGGGATATGACCGGAACGGGGTTCATGTCTTTGATTTCAGTGCACCGTCTCTGAAAAAATTCCGGGAGTTCCTGAAAAAACGGTATGGCTCCGATGAGGGATTGCGCACTGCGTGGAAAAATACATCCGTCACCCTGGATACCGTCTCGATTCCTCCAAAGGAAATACGTGATTTCGATCAGATGAAGGAAGGCAGTTCCTTTCTGCTGGATCCGGGAAAGTACAGACAGCTGATTGATTACCGCATCTTTCAGGCGGAATCATTGGCGGCACTTTTGAATTCCTATGGGAAAACGATCAAGGAGGCCGGCGCCCGACCGGTTCTGACTTTCGCCTACTATCCGGATATTGTGGAGACAGCGACGGGCGGAGGCTCTTCCGGACGCGCCCATGAGATCATCTACCGGAGTCCATGGATCGACGGCGTTGGCGGCCCCAGCTACGACGCACGGGAAATAGGACAGCCGGGACGTTGCAATGTTCTTCTTCATAGTACCGTGGCAAACGGGAAAATTCATCTGAATGAGATGGATCACCGTCTGTATACCGTTACAAAAAGAAACTATTCCGGGAACATGGTGTTTGATTCCCCGCGGAAAACCATCAGCGTGCTTCAGCGCGAATATATGCGCCAGATGTGCAGCGGAAACGGTTCGTGGCTTTTCGATATGGGGTTCGGATGGTATAATGAACCGCTGATTGCGGCGATTCTCAAAAACTGTTATGACGTTTTCAACCGGACTTTGAATGTGGACCGGAGCAGCAATGCGCGTATGGCGGTTTTTCTGGGGAATTATGGAAAACAGGTTCAGGCGGACGCGAGACGCGGTTCCATTCCGAAACAGCAGACCGCCGGGGTCATACTCAAAATTGCGCAGGCGGGCTTTCCCGTGGATCAGTATCAGATTGCCGATCTGGAACGGGTGGCGGGCAGATATAAGGTTTTCTACTTTCCTTTCAGCTATGCCATGACTCCTGCGGAAAGAGCGGCGGTAAATCAGCTGAAGAAGAACGGGAATATTCTTGTTTTCGGTTTTGCCGCCGGATACGTTTCCGACGACATGTCATTGAAAAACGTGGAGGATCTCACCTCTTTCAAGCTGGCGATGCGTGATAATCTTGAGCTGACAATCCGTTTCAGCGGGAAACATCCGCTTGCCAAGGGGCTGGATGGATTTTATTTCGGCGGAGGCGGGGATGTCTACTCCAGCAAAGGTCTGCCGGGAATTTACGTCGACGATCCCGATTCTGTTTCTCTGGGAGTTTTTTCCGGAACCGGGCTGACCGGTGCGGCGGTCAAACGGCATCATGACTGGACCGCTGTTTATATTGGGGTTCCGCATGGCATCTCGCCGCAATTTCTCAGGAATATCGCCGATTTTGCCGGAATTCATGTCTACAGCAGGAAAAATGATGTTATGTACTTCAACAAAAGTCTGATTGCCGTTCATGCGTCCGGTGATGGTCTGAAAACGATTCGTCTGCCGGAAGAAGCGGAAGTCATCAGCCTGTGGGACAACCGGAGCATCGGTCGTGTCAGGACGATTGAACGTCAGATGAAACTTGGAGAAAACGCGCTGTATCTGCTGAAAAAATAAGTCCGGCGGGGTGCAGTCCGGGGTATTGGTTCCTGTCGTCTTCCTGCTTCCGGCGGGTGTGTCTTTTGTTTTCTCCGGCATACTTTACAGATTCGGCAATTAACATTACTTGTATTTTCTGATTTGTGGTGTATAATATCTACTTATTATGAGTAATTACACAGCCCATCAAATAGATTCCGTCGCACTTGCCGAAAGGCGAGAGCAAGCCGTTCGCCTTTATCAAAGCGGAAAATGTAAAAGTTATACAGAAATTGGAGAGATTGTCGGAGCTCACCCCATTACCGTGGGGAAGTGGAT
>CASDPB010000132.1 GCA_949282305.1 uncultured Lentisphaeria bacterium
TGATGAATCGTGACGGCTTAATCATTTCTACAATCCGCAAAAACTCTTTCATTTTTGCAGTTAATTCGCCAATTTCTTCTTCCAGCATTGGAAAAAGATAGCTTTCCATTGTAAAGTAAAGCTTCGGCAGATCGTTCATTTTTCCTCCAGGTTTGCTACCCCTAAGTTAAAATGAACCTTCTGCCTCTTTTTTCATCCCCCAAAATTAAAAACTTTTGAAATTACCTCATAGGAGAAAAAATTATGGGCAAACGCGTTTCATTGCAAATTGTTTTCCGGAGAGGATCTGGATGTTTCACATTATTGTGCTGGCCATAGAAAATGTCAGTAATTTTCAGATGCATAACGAACCTCGTCTTTTTCAAAGAATTTTTTGATGGAATCAGGGGCACTCTGTCTTTTTCTCATATGCATTTCAACACTTTGTCTCAAGGCATCCTTTGAGGTAGGAAGATTCTGTTCCGCCAATCTTGCTTTCAGATCCCGGTTCAGATATTCATCGGGATTCAGTTCCGGAGAATAGCTGGGCAGATAAAAGAGTTCCAGCATCCTGCTCCGGCTCTCCAGCCATTCTGTAAGATATCTGGCATGATGGACTTTCAGATTGTCCACGATAAGAAAAATCTTTCCTTTGATTTCCCTGTTCAGTCTCGTGAGGAAATCCTTGAATACATCGACATTCATTGCTCCCTCGAAGATCATAAATCTCATGTCTCCCCGGTTGCTGACGGCGGAAATCATATTGCAGCGAATTGAGCGATTCACAGATGTTCGCAGCACCGGCGCCGTCCCTTTCGGAGAATAACCTCGCACCTTTGTCTCGCACGTGAGAACAGAGGATTCGTCTGCCCAGAAGATTGTTCCCTTTTCTGCGGCGGCTTTTTTCCGTATGGCAGGATATTCCTCTTTGAGCCAGGCCTCAACTTTGGCGGGATTCTGCTCCCTGGCAAGTCTGATCGGCGTTTTGTAGGTGAAACCAAGCTTCTGCATGTATCTGCGCGCAGTACGGCGACAGATTTGAGCTCCATACTTGCGGGAGACCAACTCCTTGACAGCCTTGGATGACCACAAGGCAAACTTGAATTTCAGCTGATCCGGTGTTCTGTCTGTGATGATTCTTTTCAATTCCGCAAGCTGGAGATCGGAAAGTTTGTGCTTCTCGCCACCAGGTTTCGGACCACGCTTGCCGCCGTGAATTGCCTCTATCCCGTGTTCGGCAAACTTGGCATACCATCTGCCGACTGTGCGTTCATGAACATGACATTTCATGGCGGCTGCGTATTTTGTCTGTCCGGACTTGAACGCCGCATAGACCTTTTTGCGGATAACAGCACGTCCGCATTCCGGCAGGGATTGGACGTTGCTTACGGTTCGTTGTTTTGGTTTTTTCGTTTGCATAATGCGTAATATACCATGCTGACGTTAATTTGTCCAGCACAATAATAGAGCTCCTCGTCGTGATTGCGATCATCGCGATTCTGGCTTCGCTGCTGCTGCCTGCTCTCAACTCGGTCCGGGAGCGCGGACGTACCATCAGCTGTGTCAATAATCTGAAGCAATGGGGATATGCAATGGCACAGTACAGCAGCGAGGGGGATTATTATCCCAATATTGATACACTGGATGCTTCGGATAAGACGGCGGCGCTTCCCATGTACAAACTTTATGACGGATATAAACTTGGAAAGAAAA